>JACRLJ010000126.1 GCA_016215105.1 Candidatus Hydrogenedentota bacterium | reverse complement strand
GCCGGCTGGAAGCCGGCGCTACGTTAACAGATGGCGCGTCTAGTCTTTCTTTAGAACACCTAGTAAGACCTTCATTCGTCGGATATACCGACTGCATCGTAGCGACTAAACTCTGCCGGCTGGAAGCCGGCGCTACGTTTTCACCGACCGCCTCGTGGTTTTGTCGGCCGAGAGTAGCGACGGCGACTACGAGACAGTTGAGGGACTAACGGCTTACGTAGCTGCGAGGACTGGCGCCGGTTGTCTTTGGATGTATATATCAGCACTGTGCTGAGTCTAAACCAGGGTTGGCTTTGGCAGGCACGGGAGGAGGCGTTGGTTTGTGGTTTGTGGCGCTTTTGGTGAACACGGACTCCCAGTCAACGTGCGCGGTTACTTTCATTAGTGTTGCGAGCGTGACGACGGCTCCGACGGCTACGGTGAGTCCGGTGATACCTTTCAGGAAGAAGCTGTAGGAAAACAGGACGAGGAAGAAGACCTGGCCTGCGGCGGCGACCTTCCAGGGGAACTGTCCGCGAAGCGCGGCGGAGAGATACGCCGTGACCAGCGCGACGGACACAATCGCGGAAATAAGAAACGCGATGTGGATGTACACAAGCCCGGCCATGTACGCCAGCAGCAGGTGGAACGCGAAGAATCCGGCTGCGACGAAGAGGTAGTGCATGGGGTGGATGTTCACTTTGTACAAGATGTTGATGGTGGCGACGAGCACAAAGAAGAAGACCAGGCACACGGGCGCGAAGAACGTGATACGCGCCGTCAACGGGCCCGGATTCAGCCGCTCGGGAATGGTCACGCCAATGTCCTGTTTCGTGATCAGATCCGTCGCCTGCCATGTAAGCTTCATGCCGCGGTCTGTGGCCTGGGAGGTCATCGGCGATAGACAGCCGTCGGGATAGTCCACGGCGCGGAAATCCGCGTCGAGGACAAGGTTCAGGTTCTGTACGCGCCCGGCGCCGGGGTCCATCTTGTAGCGCCACTCGCGAATGCCGCGCGTCTTGTACGCGATCTGAAAGTCGGCGCTTGTGCCTGGTCCAAGTTCGAGAATCTCCGCGATTCCCTCGCTTGGGTTGATCGTACCCTGAAGCTTCTTGCCGTCGAGATACGCCGCAAACTCGTCGTAGGTGGCGCCCTGGCTGGGGAATTTGAAGTGGATGCGAATCTTCTGCGCGACGCTCTCCGCATTGGTTATTGTGTAGGCGCCCTGAAACGAACACGTGTACGTTGGATACCAGATCAACCCTTTCTTGCGGTAGTCGACTGCAAGTTGGACGGCGATTTCGTTCTTTGCAGGCAGAATACAACGGCCTTGTGGACTGCCCGGCACGTCCGCAGCCAATGACGGGCTCTCCTGGACCAGCGGCGCGCCCCATAGCGCCTCGACCTGCGATCCGAGGCGTCCGTCGAACTCAGTTGATCGCTGTTCAGTGGTCACGCCGAGCACACCCCACCCCGCACATGCCACCAGGAATATGACCGCTATCGCGATGATTCGTCTTACGCTCATGGCTTTTCTCCATTCCGGTTCGAGGCCGGGTTGACGGGCTCTTTGTAGGCTATGGTCAGGTTTATGCCTTCTCCCTTATAGAATGACCGCGAGAAGAAGTGCGGTTTGCCGAGAAACTCCGCGGGCGGCTGCCACTGCTCGCCGGACGCGGGACTCACGGGGCCTTCGAGGGATAGCAGGTTCACGCGCGGGGGCAGCGCGATCCCGACGTAGAGCTCGCGGGAGGGTAGACCGGTTTCCGGCATGAACGCTTCGAGTGCGCCTTGCAGGGCGAGTTTCTGGCCGCGGCGAAGGAAGGCCAGCTCGACGTGGGAGACCTGAGTCCCGTCTAGCGGAAGGATCCACACGCCTTGCTCACCCGCGTAAACACTTTGCTTCACGTTGTTGACCGTCAACGACCATATCTCCGCGTCCGGCACAGCCTTGAGTTTCATGCGGGCGCCCACCTCGGGCGGAACGTCCATCCGCAGCACCGAGAGCACGTTGCCGTTTTCCTCGAACGACACGAACAGGCCTTGAGAATCGAGCACCGTGGCCGGCGCGCTGACAGTTTGGAACGGCTTGTACGCGATACGGATCTGCGCGGCCGGGGGCGCCTTCATGTAGAAGAGGTTCCTGCCGGCATTCTTGCTCAGGGCCTCGCCAAGCTTTTCGACTGGAATCCGCGAAATCAGGCCTTCCGCGGTGACTGTCACCTGGCCGTCATCCGGCTCTTCCACCGCGAACCGGCCCTCGGCGCCGGTGTTGCCCTCGATGACTGGCAGCGGGAAGGCGACTTCGCCCTTGTCCACCCATCCATCAATCGCGAATTCCATGGAGAACGGCGTTTGGTCGTTCGCCGGAAAACCGATTTCATACCGGTCGTCCGCGGACTTCGTCAATCGCGACGCTTTCAGGGACGATGCGACGTATTGCGCGCCGGGCGGCGCGTGCAGGGCCAGCGACTCGGGCGCGGGGCGCATTGGCTGGAAGAATGTCGATACCATCAGGCGGCGCTTTTCGACGCGAATCCGTGTCACGGTGTCGATTTCGATTACCGCGGACTCGGGCGCAAGTGACTGCTTCTTGTCGAAGTACTTCACGCTCAACTGCGGACGCGCGGCAAAATGAAAGACACCCTTGGCGTCAGCGATGCCGGGCTCTTCGGCGAGCCGCGAATCCGGAGGCAAGGTAAGTTCGAGCGAGTTGCGAGCCGCGGACGGAATGGCGAGCGAAAGCGCGCGCGCGCCGTTTTCTTCTTGCTGCCGCAGCAGAAACGCTACGACGACGTGGAACTCTTTCGCGTTCGCATCGGGAAGAAAGGCGAGATGACGCGTATCGGGCGTGGTGAGGAATGTCCCTCCCGCCACTTGTTGGATGTCCGAGATCGCGATCTCGTTGTCGAACATCGGAATCAGGTCGGGACCGCCGGATACGACCCTTCCGGACAGCGTGACTTCGCCTTGCGCTCCGGTCGCGCTGACGATCAGCCTGTACCGGGCTTCGTCAATCGAGTATACCTGCGCGGCCTTCTGTGGCGCCGCCGACTGCTGGAGAAGCTCCCGCTCGACACTCTGCCGATATAGACTCTTGAATTCCTCCCATGGGATGAACATTCCGTCGTTCGCCCATGCCGTAGCGCAACCGGTAAGGAAGACAGCCAACCACGCGGCGCTCTTCATTTCAGTACCCTCCCTCAGCGTCTTGCTTCACTGATAGAAGGATGCACTGCGAATGTGAAGAGGGTTTGAAGTGCGCGTGAATTCGGTGTGAAATTCGCGTCAGAGAGCGGATCGGGTGGAATTCAGCGCCAGCGAGAGCGTGGCCTTCGCGCCGCCTTCGGGGCGGTTCTCCAGCTTCGCCAAGCCACCGTGCAGCGCTGCGACTTCCCGCACGAAGGCGAGACCCAGCCCCGAACTTTTCTTTCCAGTGTCAGGCCGCAGCAGGGAATAGAAGCGGTCGAACACCTTGTCGAGCGCGTATTCAGGGACCCCGCAACCGTCGTCCTCGATCACGATTTGGACGTGATCGTCGTTCGTACTCGCGGACACCGAAATGGCGCCGCCGTCCTTGCTAAAGTCCACCGCGTTCTGCAACAGATTGGTCAAGGCCTGTCTGACAAGAAAGCGCTCGCAGATGACCGTCACCGGCGCGGCGTCAGTCAAACGAACGGTGAGATGCTTACCAGCAAACACCGGCTGCATGCCCTCGACGATCTCCGCGAGGAATTCGGGCATGTTCACCGCTTCGACGTCCTGCAACTGCCTTCGGTTTTCGAGCGCGCTGAGTTGGAGCATTCGGTCCACCAGATCCTGAATGCGCGCGGATTCGGATCGGATGTTCTCGGTAAACTGCCGGCGCTGCTCCGGCGCCATGTCCTCTTCGAGCAGTTCGGCGGCGCCCCGGATTGCCGACAGCGGGCTCTTCATTTGGTGGGTCAGTGTTTGGACGTAGTCTTCGACGTATTGCTTGCCTTCCAGGGCTACGCGCATTTCCTCGAACGCCGTCCCCAGCGCCCCAATTTCACTTCGGCCCAAACGAGGCGGCGCCACGCGTTTCCCGTCGCGGATCGCCCGCACGTAACGTGTCAGTTTCTCGATCGGCCACGTGATCCAAGATGTAGTCACCACCGCGATCAGCACCAGCGCGGCTCCCGCCACAACTCCGAGGATCACCACATCCCTTCGCGCAAGCTCCATGAACAGCCTCACGCTCTCGGTGGGTTTACAGACCGCGAGCGCGCCGACGATCTCGTCGTTGACTTTGATCGGCGACGCAACACAAAGAAGCGAGGTCATTGGGTCGTTCGGATCGCTGCGCGAGGCCCGGGCGCCGTACTTGCCCTGCAGGGTGAGACGCACGTCATTCCAGCGGGAGTAATCCTGGCCCTCGTCTTTGCCTCCGTCGGAGTCGAAGACTACGGTTCCGTTGCGGTCGGTAACATAGACCCGTATGTTGATCTGTGTTTTCGTTACCTCGTAGATACGCGCAGAAAAATGGCGTTTCTTGGCAGCGTCGAATGCGGCGCGGAGATCCTGAACCGGAATCCGATCCCCGGAAACCTGCGTGGATACATGGGAGGCCAGCAGAGTCGCCATATCGACCATGGACTCCTCCATGGTCTCCAAATAGTGCGGGCGAACGTCGTCAAGGATCCAGTCGATGATTTGATACAGACCCAACCCGAAGAGCAGCAGGAGCGCCAAGAATAATCGAGTCCGAGTCTTTACCACGATTCCCTCAGTGAATAGCCGACCCCTCGATGCGTCAGGATCGGGTCAAGGTCCGGTTTGATAGCCTTCAGCTTTGCGCGGACCGTCTTCACGTGCGTGTCCACGGTGCGGTCCATGCTGGCCTCGGGCGCCTCCCACACCATCTCCATCAGCTTGTCCCGCGAATACACCCAACCGGGGCGGCGGAGTAACACCTCCAAGATACGGAACTCGTAGCGGGAAAGATCGAGCGGTTTGCCGAAATACAAAATCTGCATCCGATCCTTGTCGATGAAGAATGGCGAATTCGCACGCGCCGCATTCGATTCACCTTGAACCGAGGGAGTCCTTCGGAGGACCGCCTTGACGCGGGCGGCGAGTTCACGCGGACTGAACGGTTTGGCGACGTAGTCGTCGCCCCCAATCTCGAGACCGACCACCCTATCCACTTCCGAGGTGCGCGCGGTCAGAAATATGACCGGTACGGCGGACGTCTTCCGGATCTCCTTGCAGAGATCGAACCCATTCCGATCCGGAAGCCCCACGTCCAGCACGATCAAATCGACGGGATTGGCGGCCAGGATCCGCAGCGACTCTTCCCCCGTCGCACACCATTCGACCTCGAACCCTTCGGTGTGGAGCGCGTACGTGATCGTGTCCGCAATCGCGGGTTCGTCCTCGACTACCAGTATGCGTTGCGACATTCGAATAGCCCCAAGTGCCAGGAACAATCCGCTCGAAGGATACCGTAGAACTGTACCTTAACGTTAGGACTCAAAGCACATCGGAGTCTCACAACGTGGCGTAGCCGCAAGCAAACCGTTTGGCCGCAAGAGAACGCAAAGGACACACCGCGGCATAGCCGCAACCAAAGTGAATAGGCGTTTCCGAAAGCCGTAATCTGATTGTGTGAACAAGAGGCAACCAGCACGACGGAGGGAAACGCCATGAAAGAGTTTATGACAAAGTACGCGGGCAAAATCAAGG
>JACRLJ010000125.1 GCA_016215105.1 Candidatus Hydrogenedentota bacterium | reverse complement strand
GTAGTACCGGGCTGCCGGATTGGTCGTCTGTTCGTCGAGATACTTTCTCACTTTTTCAAATTGGGCGAGATTCACAGGGATGTAGATGAAGGGGTAGTCGCCTGGGGGGGCCGGATTGCCACCGGCGAAGCGATCATAGACATCCTTAACATCTTTCAACTGAAGGGTGGCCATGTAGTCCGTCGCGAAGCTTCCTAGCCCTTCGGGTCGGCGAAGCACGAAGCCTTTGCCGGGGGGATAACTGCCGTATTCCGTGGCGTACGTGGCCAGCGCCTTTTCAATGGCCTTGAAGTCGGACTCGACGCGCGTGATTTTTGCTTTTTCGAGCACCCTTGGCAGCGTGGCGGCGGTTAGAGACGCCAGTATGGCGATAATTGCAATGACGGTGAGTAGTTCGATGAGAGTAAAGCCCCGCGAACGCGTGGTACGCATGTGTCTTTCTCCGGTTGGCGCCGATGTCCCTGTAAAGTGATGATACCACGGGATAGTGGTGTGGTCAAATACTGGCCTTGAAAATGCTGGGGTTGTGCCGTAGTATGGGGATTCTAATCCTTTCTTGGCGAATCACGAAACTACGAAATCTGACAGAAAAACCCCAATATGAGCGATTTGAATGAAGTACAGCGCCGCGCCATCACCGATGGCGACGGACACACGCTGGTCCTGGCCGGCGCCGGGTCCGGGAAGACCCGGGTGATTGTGGAGCGTTTGGCGTGGCTGGCAGGCGAACGGGGCGTCGATCCGCGGAATATCCTCGCGATGACTTTCACGAACCGGGCCGCGGAAGAGATGCGGGAACGAGTGCTGGCGCGGCTGGGTGTGGATAGGCTGGGCGCGTGGCTGGGCACGTTCCATTCGTTCGGGTTGTACGTGCTGCGGCGCGACATCGACCGGCTGGGGCGCAAGAAGAGTTTCACCGTATTCGACGACACGGACCAGCTTTCGGCGATGAAGCGGCTGGTTCAGGACTTGCCGCAGACCTTTGCGCGGGTGTCCCCCCGAGAGGCGTTGCAGTGGGTCAGCCGGCTCAAGCAAGACGTGGCTTCGCCGGACAAGACGACCGCTCCGGCGAGTCCGGAAGAGGAATCGTATCGCGCGTTGTGGGACCGGTATCACGATGCGCTGGCGCGGGCATCGGCGGTGGACTTCGACGACTTGCTCGTGCTGACCTCCCGGCTTCTCGAGGAGCACCCAGAGGTGCGCGAGAAGTACCAGCGCCGTTACCGGTATGTACACATTGACGAGTATCAGGACACGAACCGCGCGCAGTACCTCATCGCGAAGCGGCTGAGCGAGGGCGCTGGGAACCTGTTCGTGGTAGGCGACGAGGACCAAAGCATTTACTCGTGGCGCGGGGCGAACATCCGGAACATTCTCGATTTCGAGCGCGACTTTGCGGATGCGAAGGTGTTTCGTCTGGAGCAGAATTACCGCAGCACGCAGGCCATTCTGGCGGCGGCGAACGCGGTGGTTGCGAATAACGAGCAACGGCTCGGCAAGACCTTGTGGACCGCGGCGCAAGGGGGCGACCGGGTACGTCTCTACATGGCGAAGGACGACGAGGACGAGGCCCGCTTCGTGATCGACGAGATCGCGTCGGGCGGGACGGCGTTGAACGAGACCGCGGTGCTGTACCGCACGAACGGACAGGCGCGGCCGATTGAAGAGGCGCTGCGGCGGAAAGGGCTGGCGTACCGCGTCATTGGCGGCGTGAAGTTCTACGCGCGCAAAGAGATCAAGGACATATTGGCGTACCTGCGGCTTCTGGTGAATCCGGAAGACGACGTTTCGGTTCGGCGGGTATTGAACGTGCCGCCGCGCGGTATCGGCGGGGTAAGCCTGGAGCGGATTGAAGCGTATGCGACGGAGCGCAAGCTGCCGTTAATGCAGGTGCTGCGCGAGATTGAGATTGACCAGAGCCTCGGGCCGCGTCCGCGCGACGCGGCGGCGGAATTTGTGCGGTTGATTGACGATTTGACGTTGCTGGCGCAGACGTCGAAGACGGCGACACTGGTCAAGACGCTGCTGGAAAAGACGAAGTACCGGGATTACGTGCAGAGCAGCGACGAACGGGATTTCCGCGCGCGGCTCGAGGTGGTGGACGAGTTCGTGACGGCGTGCGCGCAGTACGACGAGAAGAAGTCCGGCGACCTGCTGAGCTTCTTGCAGGATTTGGCGCTGGTTTCGGACACCGACGAGTACCAAGCGGGTCAGCCCATGGTGACGCTGATGACGTGTCACAGCGCGAAAGGTCTTGAGTTTGATTCGGTCTTCCTGGTAGGTTTGGAGGAAGGTCTGCTGCCGCACGCCAACGCCGAAGACTCCGAGATGGACGTGGAGGAAGAGCGCCGGTTGTGCTACGTGGCGATGACGCGGGCGCGAAAGCGGCTGACGCTGACCGCGGCGGAATCGCGCATGGTGTATGGTCAGAAACGGCCGTGCAAGGCGTCGCGGTTCCTGGACGAGATTCCCAGCGGACAGATCGAGGTATTGGGCGAAGAAGAGGACGAGACCGATTACCGCCGGGCCGGCGCGCCGGGCGGGAAGGCGCGGCGAGTTCCCGCGGAGGCGCCGAAGGCCGACGCGGGCCGTCTGAAGATGGGCACGCGTGTCCGGCATGCGCGGTTTGGCGTGGGGACAGTGATGTACACTTCGGGCGTTGGAACGAAGCTCAAGGCGCGGATACGGTTCGCGACCGGGCCCACGCGGGAATTCATGGTTAGCGCGACGCCGCTGGAAATACTGGAGGGAAGCCGGTGAGTCTCGATGAACTGCGGGGCAAGATAGATTCGCTTGACGCGCGAATCCTCGAGTTGCTCAACGAGCGCGCCAAGTGCGCGGTCGACATCGGGCATATCAAGCGCGAGAACAATCAGCCGTACTATGTTCCGGAACGCGAACGGGAAGTATTCAACCGGCTGATCGCGAAGAACGAAGGGCCGCTGCCGGAGCGCGCCATCAAGGCGATTTACCGCGAAATCATGAGCGCGACGCGCGCGCTCGAAAAGCCCATCAGCGTGGCGTTTCTGGGTCCACGCGACACGTTCAGTCACATGGCGGCGATCCGCATCTTTGGCGCGGGGGCTGAGTATCATCCGATGGCGGCGGTGCCGGACATTTTCACCGAGGTGGAGCGCGAGCGCATCCATTACGGCGTGGTGCCGGTCGAGACGGCGATGGGCGGCGGAGTGAGCGACACGTTGGATCGTTTCCTGACGTCGGACCTGAAGATTGTCAATGAGGTGATGCTTCATATTGCGCAAAACCTGTTGTCCAACGGCCCGTTCGAGGAGATTCAGAAGATCTATTCGAAGGCGCAGGTGTTCGTGCAGTGCCGGAACTGGCTGAAGGCCAATCTGCCGCACGCGGAGCAGATCGAGGCGCCCAGCACGGCGGAAGCGGCGCGTATGGCCGCGTCGGAAAAAGGCGCGGCGGCGATTGCGAGCGAACTAGCCGCGGAGACCTACAATATTGGGACGCTGGTAGCCGGTATCGAGGACGCGGCGCACAACTACACGCGGTTTTTCGTGATCAGCCGCCAATTGGCCAAACCCACGGGTCACGACAAGACTTCGATTTTGTTTTCGCTGAAGGACAAGCCCGGGGCCTTGTACGAGTTGCTGAAACCGCTCGCGGCGGAGGGTGTCAACATGACCCGCATCGAGTCGCGCCCCTCGCGCAAGAAAGCGTGGGAGTACGTGTTCTTCGTGGACATGCTCGGCCACGCGGCCGACCCGGTGCTCAAACACGCGATCGAGACGATTTCGTCGCATTGTAACGAGTTCAAGATTCTGGGGTCGTATCCGCACGGGGACGTGCAGCGGTAGGGCCGCGTCGACACCAGCGCCCGCTTGTGTTGGGATTTGGTATAAGGAGGCCTTCTGGCCGCGCCTCTAGAACAGGCGCTACACATGCAGGCAGCAATTGCGCCCCGACTGGCGCGGCGAGACTCCGCGCCTACTTTAGCGAACACCCATCTATCGATCCCGTGAACAATTGGAGCTCAATGCCCTAAGGCGGCCCGGCCGCAACGGCAGAGTCACCTGGGTTTTGTCAGAAACGTTGAGTTCTGACTTCGTATGACATGGTAGAATCGTAGGGTTGCTTCCTTGTGGATTGGGTGCTCGGCGATATTCTATGAACGATTGGAACGATAGCTACGCTTCACGGCGGCAGCGCCATGCGTCGTTGTGTCTGGCGAGGATGCTGTGCGTCTATGCGCTGGCCTTCGCGGCGGCGGCGTACGCGTGTGTTGGGCGGGATGGCGCGGTTCCGGTTTGGGGAGGGAGCGGGCCCAACGGAATCATGGATGGGAAGATTACGCGGGCGTGGAAGGATGCTCGCGCGAAGGGGCTGTCCGTGCCGCCAACGCCTCCGATCTTTGGAATTCATCCTACGGTCATCATCCTGATCGAGAACGCGGCGGGCGGCGCGCCGTTTGCGTACCCGAACGCGGCGCTGTGGGCGCAACGGCTTCAGGATATTTCGACGTACTATGGCGAGGTCTCGCATGGCCAATTCCGGTTGGAAGCTGCTGCTGAAACGTTTGGCGCCGCGAACGACGGCGTGATCGGTCCGGTGACGGTATCCGGGCTGAACTTCAGTACCGACATACAAATCGGGCAGTCGTTACCGCTGGTGGTGGCGGCGATTCAGGCGGCGAATCCGTATATCGACTTTGCGGCATATGATACGAACTTGGACGGCACGCTCGAGGCCGATGAGCTTCATATTCTCGTTTATCAGGCGGGTGACGAGAGTTCGTACGGGTCGAGCCAGACGCCGCGGGCGTGGAGCCACATGCAATGGCAGACACCGATTCTGTCCGGGCTTGCGCCGGGCGCCGATTCAGACGGGGTACACATCACGAGCTACTGCTATGCGGGTTCGGAGTTCAACCACACGATGATGGCAAGCATGGGCCAAATGACCCATGAACTTGGGCACGATCTGGGGCTTCCGGATTTGTATGACGTGGATGGCGCGGGGAGCGGAGGAGATTGGGAGGGGCTTGGAGAGCATTCGTTGATGGCGTTGGGCAGTTGGGGGGCAGCGGGAGGCGTATTCGGGGCGTCGCCGGTACATATGGACGGATTCTGCAAGAGCTGGCTGGGATGGGCGAACGAGACCGTGGTGACGGTACCGGGCAATCGGCTGGCGACGCTGAACACCGCAAATGGCGGCAACGAGGTATTGCGGATTAATGTGCCGGCCAGTCCGGAGTATTTCCTGATCGAAAACCGTCAACACACGGGATTTGACGCCGGACTGCCGGGGACACGCGGCGGATTGGTAATCTATCATTGCGATGGCTTGATTTTGACGGATGAGAACGTCCGTCTGAATAATCATGTCAATAACAGTCCGAACGACGCTGGCATTCGATTGATTGAAGCCGACGGCGATGATGCGCTGCGCACGCTTGCGAACCGGGGCGTCGACACGGACTACTACCGCCGCGGAAACAACGTTACCTTGAACGCGCTGTCGAACCCGAGCAGCGATCTGAAGCTTGGCATTGCGAGTGGCCTCAGCATTACGAACGTCGGGCCTTCGCAGGCGGCCATGACGTTCGTAATCGGAGCGCTGTCCGAAGACGTCAATCACAGTGGCGGCGTGGATGCGGTGGACGTGCAGTTGGTGATTAACGCGGCGTTGGGGCTCGACATTGGGGGGGTGAACGCCGATTTGAATTTGGAATTGAGTGTTGACGCGGTGGATGTGCAACTGGTTATCAATTCGGCGTTGGCGGGGGCGTAGGATTGGATCAGAGGGAACCAATGGAATGAAAGGGACGGCATGGGCAGAGAGAGAAATGGCGTTGGGCTGACTCGGCGGGAAGTGATCAAGGCGGGGTTGGGCGCCGCGGCGTTTGCCATGGCGGCGCCGAGGGTTTCGCGGGCGCAGACGTTTTCCCGCCGCCCGAATATTCTTCTCCTGATGGATGATCAGCACCGCGGTGATTGCGTGGGGGTGGATGGCAATGCCGTGATCCGGACACCGAATCTGGATCGTCTTGCGAAGGAAGGCGCCTGGTTTCACCGGGCGTACAGCACTACGCCGACGTGTACTCCGGCGCGCACAGCGCTGTTGACAGGGCTGGGTCCGTGGCGGCACGGCATGTTGGGCATGTCGAAGATGGCCGAGAAGTACCCGTTGGAGTTGCCGCAGGCGATGCGGGACGCGGGATACTACACGACAGGTATAGGCAAGATGCACTACCATCCGCAGCGAAACGGTCACGGACTTCACAAGCTGTTGCTGGACGAATCGAGCCGGGAGGAGACACCCGAATTCCGGAGCGACTACCGCGCGTGGTTTGCGACACAGGCGCCGAACCTTGACTTCAACGCAACGGGTATCGGCTGGAACGACTACCGCGCGAAAGCGTATGCGTTGCCGGAGGAGTTGCATCCTACGCGCTGGACGGGGGACACGGCGGTGCGCTTCCTGGAGACGTACCGGCGCCCGGAGCCGTTCTTTTTGAAAGTTTCCTTCACGCGTCCGCACAGTCCGTACGATCCGCCTGAGCGACTCATGAACATGTACGCAGACGCGGACTTGCCTCGTGCGAAGGTAGGCGCGTGGGCGGGGCGAAACGCGACTCCAGGTGGCTCCAGCGAGTCGTACTGGCAGGGAGATCTCGGCGCGGACCAAGTCCGGCATTCGAGGCAAGGGTACTACGGATCGGTTACGTTCGTGGACGAGCAGATTGGGCGGATTGTCGAGACTCTGGAGAGGCGGGGATGGCTGGAAGAGACGTTCATCCTGTTCTTGTCCGATCACGGCGACATGACCGGCGACCATCATCTTTGGAGGAAATCGTACCCCTACGAATCCTCGGTTCGGATTCCCATGCTGGTGCGTTGGCCGGAGGGATTGGTGTCAGGAAAACGGGGCCAGACACTACACCAGCCGGTAGAGATTCGCGACGTCTTGCCAACCTTGCTGGAGGTGGCAGGCAAAGGACGCGACGGCGCCGGCCTGGAAGGGCGCAGCCTGATTCCGTTGGCGGAGGGCAAGAGCAAGGACTGGCGGCGGCTGATCGATCTCGAGCACGACATCTGCTATCACCCGGGCAACCATTGGACGGCGCTGACGGACGGGCGCTGGAAGTACATCTTCCACGCGCGCGACGGAGAGGAGCAGCTTTTTGACATGAAATCCGATCCGGGCGAAGAGCGTGACCTGGCGGGGGATACGGGGCATGCGCGAACGCTTCGAGTGTGGCGCTCGAAAATGGTCGAACATCTCGCGGAGCGCGGTGAGGCGTGGGTCAAGGCAGGCCGCTTGGCGCTGCGCCCCGAAGCCATGCCGCTTTCGCCCAATTTCCCGGGATGCTCGTGTCATCCGTTGGATTCAAAGGGAAGACCGTCGAACCGTGAAAAGAAGACTGGCGGCGCTTAGCCGGAACAGCGCGGCTTTCTGGACAAGATACCGGTAATATGCTACCCTTCAAGGCTGGCTGAACCGCGCTAGTGCGATTCAGTTGGCATGGCGCCGTATGGAGCGCCTTTGGGCCGGTTGATATGCTGAAGCTGAGCCAACGCAAAAACTGGATAACATTTCTGTTCGCCACGTACGGCGTTCCCGCGCTGTTGATGATCGCGGTCTTGCCCGTGACGCACAAGCCGGCGTGCGCCTGCTTGCGGACGGGCGCGCTGCTGATGCACGAGCCCTTGCCCACCGTGTATTGCCCGGCGTGCGCGTTCAATATCTCTACTCCCCTCGCCACCGCCGAACCGGCCGTTGCGATTTCGTCATTCGATGGACCGCTTGCCGGCGCGATGGTGGTATGCGACGCGCCGGCCTCCCGTCATCTTGGACTTTCCCGCCGGGCGCATTCTCCGCCATTCGCCTAGTCGATCGCTGTAGTTAGTTCTGCGCACATCGAAGACGAATTGGCCTTGCGGGGCGTCCCAGCGTCACGTTTCCCAGCGGTCTACCCAGGAGTAAACCCATGATGATAGAGATGAAAAACGTCCGCCGGCGGCTCGGACCGGGGGTCGAATATTTCTGTAAGGATTTTCAACTGGAACGGGGCGCTCACATGGCGCTGTGGGGCCCGAGCGGCTGCGGCAAATCCACCATGCTAAACCTGATTTCGGGGCTGCTGCGTCCGGATGAGGGCGCAATCACCGTTGACGGAGTCGAGATTCAGGGTCTGAGCGAGGCCAAGCTGGATCAGTTCCGCGGGGAGCGTCTGGGGTTTGTGTTCCAAACGTTCAACTTGTTGGCGCCGTTCACGGCGTTGCAGAACGTGATGCTGGGCATGCGCTTTAGCGACACGCGGCCGAAGCCGGAATGGAAAACACGGGCGTCGTACTTGCTGGAACGCGTGGGTTTGAAGCATCGCCTGCACAGCAAACCGTCCACGATGAGTGTTGGTGAACGCCAGCGCGTGGCGATTGCGCGCGCGCTTGCGAATCATCAGAAGATTGTCGTCGCCGGCCGCGAAGAGGAGGTGAGCCTCCTGGTCGTCACTCATGAGCAGGATATTGCCGCACGGCTGCCCGAGCGCTTCGACTGTTATGGGCTGGTGAAGGACGTGACCCTATGAGTATCTGGTTTATCGCCTGGAGTTACCTGTGGAACCGCAAGCTGACGACCAGCATGACGATCCTGTCGGTCGCGCTAGCGGTTGGTCTTATCGCATCGGTGCTTTCGCTTCGCGAGGAGACGAAGCGCCGCTTCGAGGAAGAAGGACAGTCGTTTGACGTGGTGATCGGCGCCAAGGGGAGTCCGCTTCAATTGGTGTTGAGCACGCTGTACTTCATGGACACGCCGACGGGCAACATCAAGTACGCGGACTACGAGGCGTTGCGGACGCATGATGACGTGGCGCACGCGTATCCGATTGGGTTGGGGGACACGTACCAGGGGTATCGGATTGTCGGTACGACACCGGAGTTGCTTTCGTACACCTGGACCGATCCCATAACCGACGAGGAGCAGCATCCGTTTGTTCTGGCCCAAGGGAGGGCATTCGAGCACGATATGGAGGCCGTGATCGGTAGTGAGGTCGCTAGGGAGACGGGGCTGACTTTGGGGAAGGAGTTCTACGGAACACACGGGTTGATCGAGGCGCCGGGCGCGCAGGTCGAAGGGCACAAGCATGTCTCATACACGGTCGTGGGGATACTCAAGAGCGCCGGCACCCCCAATGATCGGGCCATCTTTTGCCCGCTATCGTCGGTGTGGGAAATTCACAAGCACGATGAGGAGCCGGCCACGCCCACGGCCGTGGGGACCCCGGCATCTCCGGCCGCCGCGCCGCATGCAGACGATGATGAAGATGAGCGGGGCATGGACAGAGGCGTAACCGCGGTGCTGGTGCAGCTACAGAGTCCGGCCTTGCGGTTCCAATTCATTGACTACGTGAATACGGCCTATAACGCGATGGCGGTGAATCCGTTGACACAGATCAAGAACCTTTACGATCAAGTGCTCGGGTTTGCGAAGGCGGTGTTGCTGGGGATCGGGTATCTGGTCGTAGTGATCTCGGCGCTGTCCATACTGATTGGCCTCTATCTCTCGATCCTGCAGCGTAAGCGCGATATGGCCATTATGCGGGCCCTGGGCGCCTCGAAGCCGGAGATCTTCGGCTCGGTGATCATTGAGGCGTTTCTAGTTACGATTCTCGGCATTGGTTGCGGCTGGGTGTTGGGCATCGTGACTTGCTGGGGCTTTGGACTGTTCTTGGAACAGCAATACGGGCTAATCATAAACGCGTTTCACGTGCCGAGCGAACTGTTGCAGGCGTTCGCGACAGTGGCCTGCGTGGGAATTCTCGCGGGAATCATTCCGGCGTGGCAGGCCTATCGGACGGATGTGGCGCGCGACTTGGCGGAATTATAGCCCTGAATTCGGCCATTGGAAGTACAAGGGAGGGACAGACTCCGTATTTCGCACAAGACTACCGCGCGAATTACGGAGTCAGTTCCGCCCAACCGCCGAATTCAGGATAACTTTCTGTGATTCACGAACGATAGGATTACATACTGATGCGAATACGCGCCGCGAAAGAAATTGGAATTATCGGTGGCATCGTCGTGTTGCTGCTCGCCCTGCTTTTTGTGAACATGCAATGCGGGCGCCTCGATCTCAGGGATCGGATGGAGAAGCTCCGCAAGCGAATAGAGCAAGAACGAATCGGGCAGGGACTCAAGCTGCTCCCCTGGAACTTGCTCCAGAAGACGACAGGAGGCGTGCGCAGCGGTCCGACCTTCGATCCGAAGCTGTTGCCGTACCGCGACACCCATGTGGACATCATTGGTTTCATGGTGGGCCTGGATAAATTCCGGAACATCAAGGAATTCATGGTTCTGCCGTTACCGCTCGAGTGCTATTTCTGCCAGCAACCGCCGATGCACGACGTGGTATTGGTGCAGATGGCCGAGGGCGAAGTGGTCAAGAGTCTGTATAAGGAACCGGTGCTCATTAACGGAACATTGACGTTGAACGAAGGGCCGAACACCAAGTTCTTCTACGTAATCAAGAACGCAAGACTGGGCGCCGGCAAGGAAGGCGGGCCGTTAAGTCCGAAGGAAACCCCGCAAGAACACACGCTGCCGCACGAGTCAAAAGAGAGCACGACGATGATTGAGGGCCACGAGCCGCCAAAGGCGAAGAAAGACGGCGCGCCGGAAGGCGGGGCGGTCGCGCCGGTCCCTGCGCCAAGCGCTGCTCCGGCGGCGCCGGCCAGTCCGACAGGTCCGACAGGTCAGACGGGTCAGGCGGGTCAGACGCCGGCTGCGGAAGCGCCGGTGGATACGAGCAAAGGCCCATAGGCGCGGGGATATGGCACACGCGTTTCGCTTCTATATCGCGCCAGACAGCCCGATAGCGGATGAGGTCGCGCTTCCGCCGGATGAGGCGCATCACGCGCTGCACGTCGCGCGGGTGCAGGTGGGTGACGCGGTGACCCTGTTTGACGGTCAAGGGCGGGAATGGGACGGCCGTGTGGCCAATGCGACACGGCGGGACGCGGTGATTGCGATTGGGCCGGTTCGCGAAGTTCCGCGGCCGCGCTGGCGCTTGACGCTGGCGCAGGCGTGGATCAAACGCGACAAGGCCATCGAGTCCATCATTCAACGCGGGACCGAACTGGGGGTAGGCCGGTTTAGCTTTTTCCCGGCAACGCATTCCGAGCGCAAGCCGCACGGCGAGGAGAAATGGCTGAAGTACGCCATCGAAAGCTGCAAACAGTGTGGCCGCGCGTGGCTGCCTGCGTTTGACGTGGCGGAGAGCCTGGAAGGGGCGCTGCAGAACTCTCGCGGCGCCGTAATCCTTGCCACCAAGGACGAGGCGCCAACGGCGTTGCGCGACGCTGTGACGGGCTCGGAAGTGACGCTGCTGGTGGGGCCGGAAGGGGATTTTACAGCCGAGGAGCGTGCGGCGGCGCTCCGTCACGGCGCCAAGGCCGTTTCGTTCGGCTCGGTGACCTATCGATCCGAAGCAGCGGCGATCTTGGGGGCTACTCTTATTCTGCGCGAGTTGGGCGAGTTTGGCGCATAGCGATAGCGCGATAGTGTTTCCGAGCTAAACTCAGGCTCATTGCTTTGGCGCTAGCGCGTGCTATACCCTTTTCAACACATCTGGCTACGGCGTAAGGAGAGATTTCCCATGCCCGAGGATACACTGTTTTCCAAGATCGCGCGGGGCGAAATTCCCTCGACCGAGGTCTATTCGGACGAGAATTTCTATGCGTTTCGGGATATCAATCCCGGGGCGCCGACGCATGTTCTGGTCGTTCCGCGCAGGCCAATCCCCATGATCACGGACGCCACGGAGGCGGACGCGCTGTTGCTGGGCAGACTGCTCTTGGTCGCGAACAAAATCGCAGAGAAGGAAGGCCTTACGAAGGACGGTTTCCGCTACGTGATCAATTGTGGCGCGTGGGGCGGCCAAACCGTGTTTCACCTGCACGTGCATATTTTAGGCGGCCGTCCCATGGCCTGGCCTCCGGGGTAGACGTCCAATGCCCCGAATCGATACGGCGACGAAATTGTGCGCGGTGATTGGCGCCCCGGTGGGCCACTCGCTTTCCCCCGCCATGCATAACGCCGCCTTTGAGGCAGCGGGGTTGAATTATGTATATGTCGCGTTTCACGTTGATGACGTGGGGGCTTGTCTCACGGGCATGCGCGCGCTGCGCAGTTTCCGCGGGATGAGCGTCACGATTCCGCACAAAGTCGCCGTGATGCCTTTTCTCGACGAGATCGATCCCATGGCCGTCAAGGTGGGCTGCGTCAATACGATTGTGAATCACGACGGGCGTCTTGCCGGGTCCACGACCGACGGCCTGGGCACGCTCAAGGCCTTTGCCGACGCCGGAGTAGACCTTCGCGGGAAGCGCGTGCTTTTCCTAGGGGCTGGCGGCGCGGTGCGGTCGGTCGCGTTTGCGTTTGCCGACATGGCCGAGGCCGCGCACATCACCATCCTTGGCCGCGACGCGGGGAAGGTCGCCGCGCTCGTGCGCGACCTCCCCGCGAAGACGCGTGTGAGTGTTGCGGGGGGAGATCTCGCCGGCGATTTGGCGCAGGCGATGGCGGCCCACGACGTGGTGGCGCAGGGCACGCCGGTTGGGATGTATCCGCATCCAGACGCAACCTGCGTCCCAAAGGAACTGCTTCGGCCGGATCATGTTGTATTTGACATGGTTTACCGTCCGCTCAAGACCCGGTTTGTCAAGGACGCGGAGGAATCGGGCTGCAAGACTATTCTGGGTGTCGAGATGCTGGTTAATCAGGCCGCCCTGCAATTTGAAACATGGACTGGGGAAACTGCGCCGTATGCGGTCATGCGCGAGGCGCTTCTGGCCGAGTTGAATACGGATTAGCGTATGAACGTGGTTCTCATTGGCTATCGGGGAACGGGCAAATCGGCGGTGGCGCGGCTTGTCGCCGAGGCGACTGGCCGTTCCGTGTTTGGCATGGATGACGCTATTGCTCGGCGGGCAGGCTGTTCGATATCCGAGTTCGTGGCGCGGCGCGGCTGGGAAGCGTTTCGCGATCTAGAGAGCGAAGTAGCCTGCGAGGCCGGCGGACGAGAGAACACGGTAATCGATACCGGAGGCGGTGTGGTATTGCGTCCCGAAAACATAGCCGTGTTGAAGAAGAACGGGCGGTTAGTGTGGTTACGGGCCAGCGCGGAGGTGATTGCGCAACGGATCCAGGACACAACGGATCGTCCTTCGCTTACCGGCGCCAAGTCATTTCTGGAAGAGATTGGCGAAGTGCTCTTGGCCCGTACTCCTCTCTACCAGGCTGCGGCGGACTTGGTGGTATCGACGGAGGGACGGACCGTGGAGGAAGTTGCGCACGAGATTGCGGCGGCATATCCCGGGCCGGCCTCGAGAGATTAGACAAGTCGGACAGGTCGCACGGGTCGGACAGACAGGAGTTTGACTAGAAAGTCAGCTTTGAGACAGACGGAACGAAGCCTTTGAAGAGTGAGTAGTCTTATGGTGGCTCTATGACTAAGAAAGCCCGTTGAGCGGGGAGGAACTACTTTATGCGGGTACAGACCTTTATCGGGAAGGTGACGGTTGAGGCGTTGCGGCAGATGGACGAGCACATTA
This sequence comes from Candidatus Hydrogenedentota bacterium, assembly GCA_016215105.1. Lineage (GTDB taxonomy): Bacteria > Hydrogenedentota > Hydrogenedentia > Hydrogenedentales > SLHB01 > JACRLJ01. Next base: position 31,462 of record JACRLJ010000125.1, on the reverse strand, counting down.
ACCAGTGGTTGGAAGCGCACCATGTCACGCCGGCGCGGGTGACCCAGACATTCGGGTATGAGAGGCACTATGACGGGGGCAGTCAGGAACCGGTGGTAATCACCTCGGTCTGGTACTAAATCGGCCCACGCCAGAATCGCGGTTGTGCTTACCGCCGCCGGGTGCTACAATCATCAAACACGACATGGGCTGCTCTGTGGAACTGTCATTGGTTCCCGTAGAATGGGCGCCGCGCGCACGATCGCGAAGCAAAGAGAGGAATTATGGTACCCACGAAGTTTATCAGCACAGGCTGTGTTGTTCCCCAGATGGAGTCCCGGAACAAGTCGGATGCGCTCAAAGAACTGACCTATCTGTTGTGCGAAAGCAAGAAAGTGAAGGATATCGGGCCGGTATTGGCGCAAGTCATGGCCCGCGAGATTACGGAGAGCACGGGCATCGGACGCGGCATCGCGGTTCCGCACGCGCGCATTCCGGGGATGAAGGGTTTGGCGTGCGCTTTGGGCCGAATTCCCGATGGTCTCGACTTCACGGCGGTCGATCGCAAGCCGGTACATCTGATTTTCCTGATCTGCTATCCTCCCGCGGAGCAAACGACCTATCTCAACTTTGTGGCGACCGTCGCCAGGCTTCTCAGTGAGCCGGAGCATTTGAAGGGTATGATGGCGGCGAAGACGCCGGACCAAATGCTGGAGATTCTGGACGGGGCGTCGGAGCGGTTTACGGCGACTCACGAGGTGTCCGGACGGCCGATGAAGACCGATCCGGCCCTTACCAAGCTGGGCGACGCGCAGGCGGATATCATCCTGCTTGCGCGGTTGCAGCTGTGCCAGGAAATGCTCGCGGCGGCCAAGACAGGGAAGTCCCAGATCAAGCAGCGGATTGACACGATTCGGGGTCTGGTGGCGCCGCGCGTCTTGGCCCACTATGATCGGCTTTGTGTTGGCCGCGCTCCGGCGCTGGTGCCGGTCGAAGGGGACACCTGCCAAGGGTGCTTTATGAAATTGCCGTCGATGTTTGTGCAGCGCGTTCGCCAGGATCCCGCCCACATACATACGTGTTCGAACTGCAGCCGGTACATCTACGTAGTATAAGCCCCGAGTCAAAAAGCGGAGGTGGCGTTCGATGTCGGATCTTGCGAAATTCGAAGTGCTAGCGAAACGCGTCGAATTGTTCCGTGGCGTGGAGCCGGAGAATGTGGCGAAGATATTCTCTCGCGGCACGACCATGCGCGTTCCCAAAGGAGAGACGATCTTCATCAAGGGTACAACGGGCAATCTGATGTACATCGTGCTCGGCGGCAAGGTGGGCATCTTTGACGGGCATAAGATACTGGCGTCGCTGACGTCGGGGGACCTTTTTGGTGAAATGGCGTTGATTAACGCTGAGCCGAGGAGCGCGACCGCGCTCGCCATGGAAGACTCGTTTTTGTTCGCGTTGAACGAACAGACGTTTCACAAGCTGATGACCAAATCGGTGGCGATTAAGATACTGCTCAATATCGTGACGACGCTAAGCCACCGCCTGAAGACCGCAAACGAGAAGTTGGCGGAGTTGGAAGTGGCGCAAGAGGGGTCGTAGGTCTCCGCAGTTCCGAGCGCCGCAGTGAAGAGCGTTTGGAAGCTCCGGGTCCAGTTCAGGAATGGAGGACTCGCATGACCGAAGGTCGTAACCGGCGTGAATTCACGCGAATTCCGATTAAGGTAGGGGTGGAGGTCCGCTGCGATTCCGGCGTCGTGTTGACGGGCGTAGTTTCGGACTTGAGTCTCAACGGATTGCTCCTGGCGGCGAGTGAAGGCGCTCCGGTGGGCGCCCGATGCGATATGCGGCTGCGGTTGGATGGCGGGGGCGAAATACTGACCGTCGAGGCGAAAGGACAGATAACGCGGTCCGACGCGGAAGGAATGGCGATCACCTTCGACCAGGTTGACGCGGACAGCTTTGAGCACCTTCGCAATCTCGTCTTGTACAATTCTTCCGATCCCGATCGCGTTAGTGACGAGTTTCTTGGCCACCTCGGTATCAAGCCGCGTTAACTTCCCGTCGACTGATAGTGGCGCACGCCGAACTTCCACACCTGAAGTGACACCAGAAGAAAGATCAGACCGGCGAGCGGCGCCGCGTATTGGAATACCAGCGTTGAGCCGAGGGGGTCGGCGCGCCCCAGCAGCGCAAGCGCCGGGAAATATGTCACGCACGCCAAGGGGACCACGGCGGTGAAGAAGCGGCGGAAATTGGGGCGGTAGATACTCACGGGATAGCGGGCGGTCTCCAATCCGCCGTAGGTGAATACATTCATGATCTCGAGGGATTCGACGGTCCAAAAGCACAAGGTGGCCTGAACTACAAGCAGACCGTAGAATAGACATACGCCCCCAGCCACCGCGAGCACGAACAGCGCCACCTTTCCCGGGGTCCATAGGATATTCAAGGCCACCAGGGCCCAGACCAATATTGCAAGTCCTTGCGCCAGCCGGCCTAAACGCCGCAAGGTGAATTCCAGACCAGCCAACTGCAGGGTGGTGGCGCGGGGGCGCAGAAGAACGCGGTCGAAATCGCCGGACTTGACCATAGTGTCAAACGCATCAAATCCGCGCCCGATCATATCGGTGATGGCCCATTGGGTGTTGACCAGACCGTAGAGCAGCGCTACCTCCGGCAAAGACCAGCCGCCAATACTGCCGAAGCGGTGGAAGAGCGCCCAGATCGCGATGAATTCCGTGACGTGGGCCCAGAATTCGCCGATGGACTGCATGACAAATGAAGCGCGGTACTGGAGTTGTCCACGGATTGAGACACCAACGTATTGGAAGTAGAGAACGAGCGCGTTGCGCACGGTTACCCTCCTTGCACCACGAGCCGGCGCATTGCGCGGCTCAACAACCAATGCCCGAAGAGGGCGAGCAGGGCGACCCACGTCAATTGGTGAAGAAGCATGGGTCCGACGCTGGACGGGGGGATGTCCCCGAGGTAAAGGCGGAACGGGATGTCCGCGAGGCCGCGAAACGGCAGTACCCGGAGGAAGGTCTGCGACCATGCGGGCATCAGCGGAAGGGGAATCAACATTCCCGAGAGGAGCATCACGAGCGGAGACACCAAGCGATGGAGGCCTTCGCCGGAGATGGTCCAGATCATACCGATCCCGAAGATAGTCGCGATCGCGGAGGCCAGAAGCACGGCGCACACCGTCGCCATACCCCAAGCTAACCCGCTCGCGAGCGATGCCGGGGGCTGCAAGCCGAGAAGCAGCATCGCGGTAATGAACATGGGAATTGACCGCAAGACCGTGGGGGCGGTGCGGCGCGCCAAGGCGCGGCTGAACCAGAGCCAATATACGTTGACGGGCCGAAGGAGTTCGTAGGCCACGCCGCCCGTCCGTATAAGCAGGCGGATATCGGCGTCCGGGGCCCAGGGCATCAAGGCAAACAGCGCCTGCCCGAGCCAGATATAGCTCACCACGTGTTCAAGCGACATGGGCTGGGGCGTGGTGTTCGCGGAGTAGAAGGCTTGATAGGTCATGACGATTACCACACCGAAGAAGAGTTGCGTTCCGAATCCGGCCAACGCGGCGGCGCGGTATTGGAGGAGCGTGCGGAACCGCGCGCTGAGCATCGCCCAATAGGGTCTCATGACTTGGTCTCCCGGTAGATACGGGCAATGATCTCCTCGATGGGCGGGTTCTCGACGAAGAGGTCGCGGATGGCGTGGTTCGCCGTTACGCGGCGAATAAGCTCCGGCGTTGGAACGCGCTCCGGATCGAACGCCAATGTCACGCGGGCGCCGTCCCGTCGAACCACGTTGGCCGCCGAATCGGTGACGGTGTCCTCCCCATTAACCAAGTCCACGATGAGCCAGCGCTCCTTTGTAACACCGGCGCGCAAATCCGCGAGCGTTCCGTCAGAGAGTATCTTGCCCTCGTTGATGACCATGACGCGCGTGCAGAGCGCCTCGATGTCGTCCATATCGTGCGTGGTGAGGATCACGGTGACTTGCCGCGTGCGATTCAGGCGGGTGATGAATTCGCGCACGGCGAGTTTGCTGACGGCGTCGAGTCCGATGGTCGGCTCGTCGAGGTATAGCAGGGACGGCGAATGCAGCAATGAGGCGGCCAGGTCGCAGCGCATGCGCTGGCCGAGGCTGAGTTGGCGAACCGGCACATCGAGGATGGGTTCGATATCGAGCATCGCGATCAATTCGTCGCGCGCGCGGGTGTAGTCAGATTTGGACACGCGATAGATGTCGCGCAAGAGGTCGAAGGACTCGATGACCGGCAGGTCCCACCACAATTGGGTGCGTTGACCGAACACGACGCCGATATCGGCGACGTGGGCGATGCGATCCTTCCATGGGACTCGGCCTTGGACCTCGCAGCGGCCGGAGTCGGGCACCAGAATACCCGCGAGGACTTTGACGGTAGTGGATTTACCCGCCCCGTTCGGGCCGATGTATCCCACGAGTTCGCCGGGCTCGATAGAGAATGAGACGCCGTCCAGGGCGTGTACGGTGCGGTAGCGCCGCTTTGCGAGACCGCGGATGGCGCCCCAGACCCCGGGATCGCGTTCAGCGACCTGAAACGTCTTGGCAAGGTTCTCCACGACGATGTGTGGCATGTGAAATGTCCGTCCCCGTTGCTCGCGGTCAGTCCGGCGCCCTTAGTCGAGGTCCCCGAAAACGCCGCCGCCTTGCCCAAGACACGCAGTCCGCCAGAGTACCAGAGACAGCGATAAAAGCAAAGAACAAAATTCTCTAGGGACCGGGTAGTCCGGCTTTTCTAAAGCCGGATTCGGTGAGGGACGAAGTAGATGTACGTTACCGGCTTCCACGGCGGCATGGCAAACTCCGGTTTTGGAAAAACCGGACTACCAGGCGCCGAACTCGTATTGGAGATCTGTACGGTCTACGATTTCGCGCCAAAGCGCGTGCATACCTGCGCGAACACCTCGTCCGATTCGCCGGCGATGGCGCCAGTTGCCAAGAACGCCAAGCCCTCGGGCTTAAGCGCGTCGCACAGCGGCAACACCTCGTGCGCGGGCGCGATGATTAGCACCGAGCGACCGCGGCTCTGGATCTTCTTGAACATGTCGATCCACGGCAGGGCGGAAGGCGTTCCTTCGCCTGGGGTGAACTGGATCGCCTGGATGCCGGGAACTTCGAGCAGGGCGTCAATGTGGCGGGCTGCGCCGGCGCCGTCGAGGTGAAATACGGCACGGCCGACGGTGGCGGCCTGGCGGGCGATGTCGGGCAGGCACACGGCGTTGAACTGCTCGGGGCCGATCATGTAGTTGAAGTCGCAGGCCGGGATCATGTAGGGGCGATTCGACCAAAGCGTGAGCCAGTGGAAGATCCCCGCGCCGGCGCACAGCGCGATGCGGTACAACTCGGAGAACGCACGGCGCCAGGCGGGGTAGATAGCGTCCACGGCCGCGCGAACGCGGTCGGGCTCCATCATCACGTCCATGCACAGGCCTTGTGAACCGCGAAGGTTCAGGAGAACGTCCGCCGAGCCGCCGAGGTCGGGCGTACACACGAGGTAGCGTCCCCGCGCGTCGGACGCGACCAGTTCGGTGAGTTCGCGAAGCCGTAGCCACCAGGGATTGTCCTCGCGCAGAATCCAGTCCGGCGCGTTCGACCAGTCGTCGTTGATGAAGGCGTGTGTCCAGCCGGTGTCGGCGCCAAACTCGAGGTCTCCGCCGAGCAGCGCGCCGAGAAACACCGGGCCGAAATCGGTCCGGATAAATGGAATCGCATCGCCGAGGTAGCGCGTTTGCGCGACGTCGGCGCGTTTGGCTTCAAACCACGCCGCGGGATTGTGGAGCAGTTCCAACCGCCGCCGAATGGGGCGCGCCGGACTGCTATTCGTCGAAGCGATGAATATGGGCCGATCCAGCAGTTCCTGGTTCCACCACGCCTCGAACCGCCGCGCGATGCGCGGGAAGCCGGGGCAGAATTCGAGTGGTTCTGCGGCGATACGAGTCAATGCCTGCGACCATGATTCGAGTTCGGCGATGCGCGAAATGGGCGGGTGGACTATTGCATGCGTCATGACAAATCAGAATCCCCAGTAGCAGCGAACCGTGTGAGCTGGGCAAGAATATCCCCGTGCCTAGCGCTGGCGCAAGTAGCGGTTTCCACGCCGTCGTCGATGAGTTCGCCTGGACCGGTCGGCGAGGACGCCGCCCCTCCCGATTTCGTCTGTTGCGGCGGGCCGGGAATGGAAAGATGCCGCCTGCCGACGCTATGACGCCGTGACGCTATAGCGTCACAATGCTACAATCTCTCTCGGAGGCGAACACGATGTATGGAGCCACTAAGCGTTCTACGGTCTACTTTGAGTCTGAGATCCATCAGGCGCTTCGAATGAAGGCTGCATCCACGCATCGATCGTTGTCCGACTTGGTCAACGAAGCGGTTCGGCAAGCCTTGATGGAAGACAGGGAGGACCTCGCTGCGTTCAAAGACCGCGCCGCCGAATCTACTGTGTGCCACGAAGCCTTATTGGAAGATCTCAAAGCCCATGGCAAGCTTTGAGATTCGCTTCAAAGAGTCTGTAGCCAAAGATCTCCGCTCGATTCCCAACACGGACGTGAAACGGTTTCTCAAACGTGTCCAAGCCTTGAGCAAGGACCCATGTCCCATGGGCAGCGAAAAGCTATCTGCTCAGCAGCAATACCGCGTCCGGCAAGGGGTCTACCGGATTGTTTCCGAAGTCAGAGACGGGGAGTTGCTCGTGATCGTGGTCAAGATTGGTCATCGCCGCGAAGTATACCGGCGCAGCTAAGAGGCGCGTCGGCGTGGACGAATCAGAAAATCCGCCAACGGCCCAGCGACGTCCAATCCGGTCTTCTCTTCGAAGACGGCGAACATGGGGGATGGATTGCATTCGAGCACGACGAAACGCTTTTGTGAGCGGATGAGGTCCACGCCGGTGAAATGCATGCCGCAGACGCGCGCGGCGGTGAGCGCGGCGTGGCGTTCGCGGGGTGTTAACCGCGCTGGCGTCACCGCATCCTCCTTTCGGCGATAGTCGAGCTCGGTGGAGTCGATCGCGGCGGCCGCGACCACGCGCCGGCCCACGACATAGGCGCGTATGGAGGTCCCCTCGACCAACTCCTGGAACAAAACGGGCGCGGCAGCCAAGGCCGACAAGCGTTTGGTGGAGAGGTCCCTTTTTTCAAGCTTGCGCACCGTGGCGCCGCCGGCCAGGGGCTTGTACACGGCGTGGCGGACGTGACGGGCGAATTCCCGGACCGCTTCGGGGTTGTTGGTGGCGAGCCACTGCGGGACGGGCAGACCGGCGGACTGTAGGAGTGTGAGCTGGAACGGCTTCTGACTGTGCTGCGCGTTGGCCTCGAGGCTGTTCACCAAACGAGCGCCATATTTCTGGAAGCAGCGGAGAAGAGATTCCAACATGGCGCGTTTCTCGGCGCATTGCGCAATGACGCCGCGGGGCCGCGTCTCGAGATCCTCGGCGAGATCCGGTAATAAGGGATGACACGCGAGCCCGCGCACGTACACGGAGGAAGGGGTGGGCAGACGCCGCGAATCCGCATATGCCACACCGTTACGGAACGACACGCGGACGGTGTCTGGAAACGCGGGTGAGTCCAGATGGATCAGCCCGGCGTTTCTCGCTCTGATTTCGTTCGCAGCGCGAACCGCCTCGGGGTCGTCTGTTCCGCCCAGAATGAGGACGGCGGCGCTCTGCGCAGTCTTTCCGCGAGCGCCTATGCTTCCTCGCCGATAGCTAACGTTGTGACCATCTTCTTCCCGCCGAAAAGGCTTTCCTCGCCTATCGCCAGGGTCGTCACGTTGCCGTTGGAGGCCGCTGACGCGGGGCGTTCCAGTTCTTCGATGAATAACTTGGTTTTGGTGACCGCTTTGGTGCGTTTCATGATCATGATCGATAGGCCTCCTCTTTCCAAACAATTATACCAGCCACGGGTCGTTCCGTTACCGGGATGACCGTGCGATTTCTTCGCACTGCTCGCGTCATGCAGGCTATGATGTTCGGGGAAGGAGAGTGACGATGCGCGTCACGAATACCGCGGACCTTCGAGACAGACTACCCGCGAGCTGCGACGACATCACCATCCGCTTGCTTGCACGGCGGGACATTGACATCATTCGCGCGTGGCCGCAGTATCCGGGAACGTACGCCGTGTTTCGCCTTTGTTTCGGCGGGGAGACCGCCGAGGCAAACAACGAGTGGTACCGTACCCGCGCGTGCGCCGACACACGGCTTGCCATGGCCGTCGACGCCGACGGTGTCACATGCGCCGGATACCTCGTACTTGCAGACATAGACTGGCACACCTGCGTCGTGGGTAACATGGGCGTGCGCGTCAGGGCCGATCTCTGCGGCAAAGGCGTTGGCCCGCGCATGATGCGCCTGGTGTCCGATTGGGTGTTTGGCTGCGGGTTTGACACACTTCGGTTTGACGTAGCCGCCTCAAACGCCCGCGCCATCCGGTGCTACGAAAAATCGGGCTTTGCCATTACGGGTGAGTTCTGGCGCGACGACCCCAAGCTCGCCGAAGCGGACCTCACGCAGCCCGAATGGGCCGAAGTGCGTCCTCACATCCGGCTGGACGGACCGGTTCCGCAACTCCGCTTCTGCTGGATGGAGCGGAGAGCGACCCACTAAAGAACCAACGTCTATCCATCGGAGAACCGACTTCGAAACGTGTCATTCTGAACGAAGTGAAGAATCTACGTCTAACGTGCGACTACCGCGCGTTTGGGACCGTGTCTTCCCACAGGTGAGGCAGATTCTTCACTTCGTTCAGAATGACACGTTGCGTAGCGCATGCCGCAAATCAGATTGCATCGACCCCTTCTAGGGGCTCTTCTCGATCCGCAGCCTCTGCTTGCGATTGCTGAGTTGCTTTGACTTCACCCCGCTCAAGCGCTTCTTGTGGCCAGCGGCGGATGGGATCGTCAGAGAGGCATCCCGCGGTGCGCTCGAAAAAGTTCGGCGGCCACTCTCCGGCGGGTAAAGGTTTGGCAGGGGTGTCCAGTCTATCCATTCTCGCGGTTTTCCTTTCTAAACGGCGCCATCACCCGATCGAGTTCCTTCTGGGTCTCGCGCTGGGCCTTTTGCAGCGCCTCTTGCGGCGTGGCGAGTCCGTTGAGGACGTCGCTGACGGCGCGGTCGAGCGCGCCCATGTAGAAGGCCTGGGCGGGCATGACGGGCCGCTGATGACGGGTATTCTTGAGCACGTCGTAGAAGATTTCGAGCTTTTCGTCGCCTTTGACGACCGCGAAAGCGGGCGAGTTCTTGTAGCCAGGGAAGGTGCCGGTGGTCTCGATTTCGGACCGGCCAGCCTCTTCGTTGGTGCAAATCCACTTGATGAATTCGAAGGACTCTTCAGGGTGGCGTGAGCCGCGCGGTATGGAGAGGCACCAGCCGCCCATCCAGGCGCTATGGTCGGAGCCCATTTCCGCCGGATAGGGCATGGGAACGGCGCCGTACTCGAGATTGGGCGCGAATTTCTTGAACAACTTCACGTTAGACACGTGGCCGGCCGCCATGGCAATCTTGCCGCGCAGGAAGGGTGTGTCTTGCTGATCGCCGAATCCTTCGGCGAAGCTGCTGATGTTCACGAAGCCATACTCGTCCGCGTAAGACTTCATCCATTCGAGGGCTTTGAGAATCTTCGGGTCGTCGCCGCACGTGATGCGCCCGGCTTTCTCGTCGTAGAACTCCCCGCCGAAGGCCCATCCCCAGGTGAAGATCGAGTTGGCGTTGCCAAAGACGTTCCAGGGAAACGAACCGATGCGGGTGATGCGTCCGCCGGCGTCGGTCTTGGTCAGCAGGCGGCTCATGCGGTCCAGGTCTTCGATGGTCTTGGGCGAACCTTGATCTAATACGCCCGCCTCTTTGAAGACTTCCTTGTTCCAGAAGAAGGCGAAATTGGGATCAGCGCAGTAGGTCAATGCGTAGGTCTTTCCCAAGAACTGATTCTGTCTCCAACAGGGTTCCCAGAAATCCTCGTTTTTGATCCCGTATTTGGCCATGAGGGCGTCCAACGGTTCGATGGCGCCGCGGGCGGCCCATTCACAGACCTGCGGTCCGTCAACGAAGGTGCAGTCCGGCGGCATGCCGGCGGAGATAGACAGGAACAACTTTTGATTCGAGGAAAGATTGTTGGGAACGAAGAGCAGACGAACGAAAACACGGTCCTGGCTGCTATTGAAGTTGCCCACAAGACGGCGGAACTCTTCGCCTTGGTCACCTGGCCACGCATGCCAAACATTGATAATCGTCTTTCCGGCGGGCGGAGCGGGCGGGGCGCCAGTGAGTAGAAACAGTCCGCCGATTAGCCCGATCACGACGGCGAAGAGCGCGAAAGTTCGTGCAACGCTCAAACGCCGAGTACCTTTTTGCAGGCGTCGCTGAGCAGCTTTCCGTCTGCGAGGTCACCGAGTTCTTTCTTGAGCGCGCCGGTTAGTTTTCCGGCGTGGTTCATCTCGGGGTGGGCAGCCAGATACTCGCGCACTTTCGCTTCGAGTTGCTCCGCGGAGAGTTGTTTGGGCAGGAACTCCTCGATGATTTGGATTTCCTTTTGAGCGCCGGCGGCCTCGTCAGTCTTGGCGAGCTGCTGGAATATCTCGAGCGACTGCTGACGCTTACGGACCTCGGCTCGCAGCGCCGCAATGGCCACCTCGTCGGTCAAAGCGTCGGCCGACTCCTTTTCCTTGAGCAGCAGCACGCCCTTCACCATCAGCAGGCACTCGAGGCGGAAGCTGTCCTTATTCTTCATGGCGGTCTTGATTTCGTCTTGTACACGGTCTTTGATGCTCATCACGATCTCCTGGTAGTCGGCTCTAATCTAGCGTTTGCGGGAGGGGTAGCGCAAGAAAGCACGGCTCTCTAAAGTCTGCCCAGAAGTGGGACGCCTTCGGCGTAAGCGCATGGTCAGCGGACTCGGCCGCCAAGCGCAGCCACGATGGGCTGCGCCCCTGGCGCCCCGGCAGCCCGCGCTCATCGAGCGCGGGCGTACTCTGATAGGTCTGAGGAACCCCGACGGATCAGCTTTTCGAGTTCTTGCGTTTGCTGGAGGAGGCCTGCGGCGATTTCGCCGGATGCCATTCGTATTCGGGTTTCATCCGGCGATCCTGTAACTTTGAATAGACCTCGGTACCTTCGCAGCCAATTGAATTATATGAGGTGCCCCATACGTCAGTAATCCTCTCGAAGTGCCATCGCCAGAAGTACCCGGTGGTCCTGAGACTAATCTGCTCATAGTCACGGAATTCGCGCTTTGCTAAACGAACAGCGTGCCTTTTGTCTGCGGCTTTGACCAGCAGAATGCGATCTTCGTAGGTTTGCAGACCTGAAGTTTGACCTTCGATCTGAATTGCAAATAGCGCCCGTACCGCGTAGAAGCAGTAGTCTTCAGGCTTGACGATGACCTTCTTCTTTCGAATCCCCTTGACGCTCAGGATGTCCACGACATCGGCGTATCGAAGCTTGAAGAGCTTCTCGACGTCTCTTGCGGGGATTGTTGCGCGCAGCCCCGCTGGAGCGCGGTTGAAGTATGTAATCTTGTATTCGTCGAACGGGAATTCCTCGCGAAGCTTTCTGTGGGTTTGCACACGCCATTCGCGAACCAGCCGACTCCGCTCTTGGGGGGTGATGAGCAAGAGCTTTTGGAATTGGGACGGACTGGGGTACACGTAAGGCGGCGTGAATAAATGCACCTCGACGGTCACGGGGGTATCCTTGAGCCGCCGCACCGTGGACTTGGTGAGTCCGAAGCTATCAAGGCCCACCACTACGGGCTTCATTTGACGTGACTCCCTACGCTAAGGGCGCGGAAAGCGCACCTTGCTTCATCGCGTTCCGGTTCAGCCGGTCGAAGTCCAACGGTGAACTGGAGTATCACCACACTATCCCGGCGCCGCCCCGATGTCAAGGCTTCGGGCTATAACGGTAGTAAGTATACCGTTCTTAGGCCTTCCGCCATTGAAGAACTGTATAGCTGCGAGCGTGGCCGATAGCGTAAGAAGACGCGGCGAATTGGGACGGGGGCCGGTGAGAGAGTGGACGGGGTGGATAGGTCGGACACGTCGGCGTCTATGTGCAATCGTGATGCCGCTCGAATGCGGATCATTTTCCGGGTGTTTTCCGGAGGACCGTCAAAAGAAAAGAAAAAGACCAACGGCAGCAAAAGCCTTTTGGAGCTATTCCCTCCTACTGTACGTATGCGTCACGACGCGTTGGGCGTGTGACGCGTACACGGCAAGTTCAGGAGGCGAAGTGTCATGCATGAGCACGATAGACGAGTTTGGGAAGAATTTGGCGCATGGAACCGCACTGCGTGGCGGCGGAACTTCCGCGAGGAGGATGGCCCGTGGTTCGAGACGCGAAGTGAGATCCGGGGAAAGCTCCGGTATGGCCGTGAAAAGAAGAGGCTGCTGGTCTGGGTACGCATGGAAATGCTCAGCGGTTTCTCGGTTCTCGAGCGTCAGTGTGTCGAGCTCTACCATTTCCGCGGGTTGAGTTACCGGGAAATAAGCGAGATTCTCGGCGCGCACCCTTCGTCGGTCTATCGCGCCGTACTTCGAGCGGTGCGCAAGCTGCGGCGCCGGGCGGAAGCGCAAGGCGGCGCAGTGGGGATTTTGATGGCCAGCCGGTCGTTCCGCCGGCGCCGTCATGCGTCAGGCTGGCGTGTGTACTAGCGCTACAACGCCATTCGCCATAGCGGACACGGCGCGGCCGAAAGAGTCTGTAAGCTGCTCAACACCAGTGCTTGCGATTGCGGAGTACCGCTATACGGAGGTCTTCTGGCCGCGTCTCTAGGCGCTTGCGATCCAGGTTCTGGGATGGGATGCAAAGTACTGGAACGCGACTTCTGGAAACACTTGGGAGAGGTGGGCGCATAGGTTTTCTATGCCCCACATTTCCGAAGTGCCGTGCTCCACCGCAATCACTCCGACGCCCATCTCGGCCAGGCGTTCGCGCGTGGACCAGTACGAAGCGCCGTCGAAGCACACGATGAGCACGTCCGAACCGAATTCGACCATCTCACGGTCGGGGCCCACGCAGCCCACGCCCAATGAAGGGTAACGGATCGTCTTGTCCGGATCGCCTATGACCTGGACGCTGTCTTCGCCGAGGGGCTTGATCCTTTGAGCAATGTACCGGGAGAAGTCGCGGAGCGTCTGCGCCGGCACTTCGTACATTGCGTGCCAACGCAGAACGGACCCTTCCCGTACGAGCCGCGTCAACCCGAGCCCGCGGGCCCAGGAATCTCGAATGCCGATGTCGGGCCAATTATCCCACGAGTCGTGCGCGCGGAGAATGACCATGCCGGTCTTTTCGAGAAACTCACGCTTGGCTACTCCGGGCTCTTGATCACGCCAAGCCAATTCGGAGGCGGCGTGTTCCCAGAACGTGGGCTCATGTACCACCAGTAGATCGCATCCCGCGTGATGCGCGGCGCGGATATTCTCGATGGACGGCATCCAACACACGCCTGCCTTGCGGACCTCGCGGTTCGGGTCGCCAATCTTCACGGTGTCTACGGTATTGTCCGGGTCAACCCAGGAACTGTGGGAGAGAAGGTAGTGTCGAATATCCAGCGTTGTCGTCATGATGATCTTCCCTTTTGGAAACGAGGCCCTACAAACGCTAGATGATGCCCTGCAAAGCCGAGGCGAAACGAACGAGGGTTTCCGTCAACTCATCCATGCGCTTTTGGATTTTGGGATTTGCGATGGCGTCACCGTCGAAGGCCTCGGAATCGGTATACACGAAGCGTGGAACAATGACAGTCCTGAAATTGAGCATCAGGCTGTTTGCCAGCGCCATGACCGCCATGTAGCTGCCGTCACCGGCGGCGGCGCATGCGAATCCGACGACCTTACCTCTCCAGGCGTCTCCCGTAAGCTCGATAAGGTTCCTGGCGGTGGCTCCGGCGCCGTAGTTGTAGATGGGGACGGCGAGCAGCACGCCTTTAGCGCTTTGAATTTGCTCGGTGAGCTTGAGCACCGCGGGATGCTTGTAGCAGTCGGCGCCGTCGCACAGGGGCAACGCCAAGTCGCGCAGATCGACGTATTCGGCGTCGACGCCCAGGATTTGGAATCGCTGAAACGCGGCTCGGGCCAGCACACTGCTTCGGCTATCGGGATGCAAGCTGGAACTGATAGTCAGAAAGCTCATGCAGGACTCCTCAAGGCCGCCGGGTAAAGGTGTGTTCGCGGGCAATTGTGCGGTTTTAGGAGCGCCGACGCAACTCCGCGGCGCCGGAGATCGCGATGGATGCGAGACTCGTGAGGCGGTTAGTTGCGGCGTCGTGGCGCCGCAGCGCGCTTCGGGGAGGTTTTCTTCTTAGCGGTGGAGTTGTGCAGGCAGGCCATGCGGCAGTTGACGACCCGGGCAAGTTCTGGCGCCGGTTGTGTGCGACTCGCCAGATCCGCGAGAGTCCAACGGGCGAGCACGCCGACAAATGCGCGATGAAGCTCCAGCATGGCGTGATGAAAGGCGCAGACCAATTCCACACGGTCGTCGTCCTGGCAGTAGTTGCCAAGAATGTGTCCCTGGCAGGCTTCCACGATGGCGAGCAGCGAAATCTCGGACGGCTGACGGCTGAGTGTCACGCCCCCTTTGACGCCGCGGTGAGCTCGAAGCAAGCCCGCTCGGGTGAGCGAAGCGCTTACTTTGGCCATGTAGCTTGCGGAGGCGCCCAAGTCCGCAGCGATTTGGGTTGGCGCCACCGGTCCATTGGCGCCTTCACGGCACAAGTAGACCAGGGCAAGTATTGCCGTCTCTGAGGTCTTGCTCAACATATCAGCTTCATCCACACGGGGGCAGAGTGAGTTCGCGAGGAGCATACCGGAGGTATGCTCCTCGCGCAACCGAACACGGCGTCTGCCGCCACACATACCAATTCAATTACGGGACGCGGTTTCTACGCTCCCGCCATGGCCGCTTCGACGTCCGCTTTCGCATTGGCGCCAATGGGCCGCAGGTCGAATTTCTCTTGTAACACCGCCAACACGTTCGGAGTTACGAATGCCGGCAAGGCGGGTCCGAGCCGGATTCCCTTGACGCCGAGGTAGAGCAGGGTAAGGAGCACGGCGACGGCTTTTTGCTCGAACCACGATATGACGAGCGTAAGCGGCAGGTCGTTCACGCCGCACTTGAAAGCGCCTGCCAGCGCCAATGCGACTTGAATCGCGCCGTAGGCGTCGTTGCATTGACCCATGTCGAGCAGCCGGGGGAGTCCCGCCACGGTACCGTACTCGTGGTCGCGGATACGAAACTTTCCGCAGCCCAGAGTAAGGATGATCGAATCCTGCGGAGCGGACGCGGCGTAGTCGGTGAAGTAGTTACGGCCGACCTCGGCGCCGTCGCACCCGCCAATCAAGAAGAAACGCTTGACCTGTCCGGACTTGACGGCCTCGACAACTTTTCCTGCAAGATCGAGAATGGTGGTGTAATGGAACCCGGTCATGGACTTCTTCAACGCTGTGGGTTTGAGGTTGCCAATTTCGAGTGCGCGGCGAATAACCGGGGCGAAATCGTCCGTGGTGAGCCGCACGGCGCCGGGAACCGCGGTGACGCGTGTCGTGTAGAGGCGGTCGAGATAGGACATTGCCGGGCCGGGAATAAGCACGCAGTTGGTCGTGGCCAGAATCGGGCCGCCAAACGCCTCGAACTCGAAGCGTTGCTTTTGCCACGCGCCGCCAAAGTGACCGGCGAGGTGAGGATACTTCTTGAGTTCAGGATACATGTGCGCGGGCAGCATTTCGCCGTGGGTGTAGATCTTTATGCCGGTACCCGCGGTTTGTTCGAGCAGCGCCTTCAAGTCCACCATGTCGTGACCGGTGACGAGAATACCAGGGCCTTCTTGGATCCCTTCAGTGACTTCGGCGGGCGCTGGACGGCCCAGGGTCTCGACGTGGCCGTCGTTCAACAACTGCATCGCGCGCAGATTCATGTGTCCGCATTCAAGGACCAGTCCGAGCAGACTTTCCATATCGAAGTTGACGTTGGTGATAGTGGCGAATAACGCCTCTTCCACAAATGCGTCCACTTCGGGATCGGTCTTGCCGAGACGGCGGGCATGATGCTTGTACGCCGCCATGCCCTTGAGTCCGTACAGGAGAATCTTCTGCAACGATTCGATATCGGGATTCTTTCCGCAGATCCCGGAGTCGGTACACGCGGTACCGTTGGCGGTTTGTTCACATTGGTCGCAAAACATGGTTGTCATAAGAGGTATTACTGACTCCTTTCTGAAGTGGACAATGTTATGTACGGCGGCGCGTCCCCGGTCCTCGCCATACGGGCGCTGTGTCCGTGGCGGGACCGGTAATCGGCCAAACCAGACATATCATATCGTATTTATCGTTATAAGTCAAGCCCCTCGGAGTTCGGCCAGAAAGCCGGCTATTTGGCGCGGCGCCGCGGATTACCGCTGTTTTGTTGGCCCATGTCACGCAATCTCCCTGGAAGCGAACAGGTCACGGGAGTCCTCGGGGGGGCAGGTCGGAGGCCCCTATTTCTCAGAGATGTCATATTGCCGTCTTTTGTTGTTTCAAACCCCTGGTTTCGGCGGCGGCCAGATTTTGAGGGGTTTTCTGTCAAGTGTTGGTCACATCGACAAGACAAGTTATCCCGTAGTGGCAGTAACGACCTAGGGACCCGCCGCGCGGTAGCAGGGGCGCTTGGTTCATAACTGACGGACGCGGAAAAGCTTAACGCGCCGGGGCGGAGGCGGTCCGCGCCAATTGGCGCCGGAATTGCTACATTAAGGCGTGTGTCGTTGCGAAGTACCGTGGGAGGTTCGAATTATGGGTGGAACAGAAGCCGTTAGCACGGACTGGCGTTACCAGATGGACGAACAGGGTGAAACACCCCTGAGCCGTGCGTTCAAGAGCGGCCATGTTGCATTGGCGGACCTCGTGATCAAACACGAAGAAGCGAGCCGCCCGTCCAAGGTCGCCGAATTGCCTCCGTTACAGCGCGCCGCATATTGGGGGCTTGAAAACGCGGTGCGGCGCATGCTGGACAACGGGGCCGATCCATCGGAACGCGACGGCCAGGGAGAGACGCCGCTTCACAAGGCTGTGCGGCAAGGTCACTCGTTGACGGTGAAGCTCTTGCTGGAGCACGGAGCGGACGCTGATTCTCCGGACGACTTAGGCATGACTACGTTGCATTGGGCGGCGTTGAGCGGCCATCAGGACGTGGCGGAGTTACTGTTGGAGAAAGGCGCGCGCGCGAATGTTCGCGACGGCTATGCCGGCGGACTGACTCCGTTGAGCATTGCGAAGCTGATGGGATACGAGGAACTGGCGGAAACCATAGGACGCTACGGCGGGACTTGGTAATGAGAAAGCCGATGCGAGTGAATCCCAAGGCGATTCACGGCATCATTGGATAGCGTGCTCGCAAAGAGCATAGGACTTCGATTCGAGCGCCGCGGCCGCGAGGCCACGGCGCTCGCTTCTGTTATGACTGCGGAGACTACGGGTTCTTGTCCTGCAAATCCTGCGGGATCGTCGCGACGCAAACGTTGGGATCGCCGAGCAATGCGGACGTGAAGACGACCTGTTTGCTGGCGCGGTCAAACCCTACGTGAGGGTGCTCGCCCCGCCCATAGGTGCGGTGGCCAGCAGTAAGGAGATGCGGCCGAGTGGTCTTGCCTTCGAAGAGCATGATGTCTCCGTGCCAATTGTCGGCCACGACCCACCGCCCGTCGTCGCTGCCATCGGAATGCCACCAGTTTACTTTGGCTAACGCCTCGGGCGTCGCGCCGGGCCACCACGCGCCCGCGCCGATGACGCGCACCAGGCCGGTATGCGGATCGAGCACCTTTACGTGGGCATCTTCGGTGGGCTTTGGGTGCGTGCCACCGCAGAAAATGAGTTGATCGTTCACCCACCACGACTCGTGCGTAACGAGTTCGCCTTCAACTTGCTTGTAGAAGTTCTTTGGCTTGCCTTCGCGCGCGTCCACCATCCACAAGCGCGCCGACCGGGCGGCGAAGCTCATGATGTTGGGATCGGTGTGGCTCCACTGGAGGTGTCCGCCGTATCCAAGCGCCGGGTCCACCTTGCAGAGATCCTTTACTTTGCCGGTGGTCTCGTCGACAAGCACAATGCCGTTTCCTCCCATGCCTTTCCAGTCGCTGCCCACCGCCACGACCTTGTTGCCACTGTTCTCGGTAACTTCGACGGCATCGCCGTGATCCGGAAGCGCACCGAGCACGCGCTCGCGCGCGGTCACCTTTGACGGTGTATTCTTGGGGTCTGTAGACGCAGCAATCTCCAGCGAGACTTCGAGGAGATTATTGTCGCGCGCCGCCAGCACCGCGGGACGATTTCCCGCCGCGGTGAATCCCCGTAACGGTGAACCGTCGCTATCGATACGGACCAGTTCACCGGTGGCCGTCAAATATCCCATTAGCCCGCCTTTTTCGCGCGCGGAAGTGAACAGAATAACTGACCCGTCGGAAAACCACGAACGCTGATGGAAATAGAGGTTGTTATCCTTGGCCGGATTGGTGGTCAAGAAGGTTAATTCGGCGCCGGTCTGCGGGTCCGTCATCTTCTTGAACTCGGGCGGAGAGACCGGAAGCGGACGCGCCGCCGATTCCGCTTGTGCGCACGCCGCCATCGCCATACTCGCCAGGCCCGCGAGGGCCAGGACATACCTTCTCTTCACGTTACAATCTCCTTCCTGTACCTTGATACCCGCTGAACGGGGCAGCCGCAATTGATGAGGCCATGGTACGACTTTGTTGCGGGCGTCGTCTACGTTGCGTGCGAGGAACACACCGGCGAGGATACTACGGTCTGATACGACTATTTCGAACGGGGGACCAGCCTCAGAAGACACTCGCGTTGCGGAGGAAGCACAAAGCGGATACGCGTCGGCGACCCTGTTACATTGACGGTCTTCTGGTACTCGGAGCGCTCGCTGCCCATCCGGCCGAGCGTCAAGGAATAGGCGCCGGGACTGAGCAGATAGAGTTCGGCGTTCATGGGTCGCGGCTTCGAATCAAAGTGGAAGAGGCGCGCCTCGAACCGCGTGCGGGAGGATTCGGTGACGAGCGCGGCAATTGCGCGTGGAGGTGTGAGCCAGCGGACGGCGTTGAGGGGGAAGTATCCCGCGTCGCCGGGGTCGCCGGTGACGGTGGAATAGAGCAAGGCCGGTTCGGGCTCTGCGATGCCGGGGACCGGCTCGGGGAACATGCCGTTCTTCTGGAAGAGCGAGGGGAAGCGGAGCACGCGATCCGTGTAGCGCACTTCGCTGGTGTAGCCGGGGAAATTGATCCGCAGTGCGTCGGCGTTCTTGCGCAAGGCTTGGGTCAGGCCGGCCATGTCTCCGTTCAAACGAAAGCGGAGGTACGGGGCCGGGTCTCGGGCAAAGAGCGAATCGAACTCCGTCGAGCCGGTCAATAGCCGGTATTTGGCCAACGCGTCCGCGAGGCCTTTCATTTTGCCGGCGCACCATTCGCGGCTACCCGGTTCGGGTTGGTCCGTGGGCGGCGATAGGAGATACGCAAGCCGAATCGCGGCCATGGACCGCAGCGGATCGAGGTACTTTTCGTCTCCCGTCATGTGATACGCGAGGAGAAGCGTATTGGTCAAGCACCCCATGGCGCTGGGCCAGACGTAAAGCGGATCGGCGTTGTGGTTTTCAGGGTCCCACCAATGCTCGCCGATACCGCCGACAACGCCGTCGGGCCAATGAATTGCGCTGGGAATGACGCCGGCGGGTTTGCCGCGTTCGGCGCGGCTTGTGGCGTCAACCCAGGTATCCATCCACGCGGTGAACAGTTTAGCGAGGCGCTTGTCACCGGTGCGTTGCCAATAGAGCAGCGCGGGCTGAACCGCGCGCGCGTGGTAAACCGTGTCGCAGGCCCGCTTCGGCGCCAGGTCGACTTTGTTGACACTGAAGTACGTGCTCTTGAACTGGACCTGGCCTTTATCATTCCTTCCGGTCCAGAGTTGCTCCATGAGTTCGGCGAGGCGCAGGGCGCGGTCCCGCCATTCCGGGGCGCCGGGCTCGAGATGCATCATGGGTGTGATAGCGTCGGCCGAATCCTCGGCAGTGTGCTCGACGTCGTAGAGTTGCGTGGTGTAGCCGTCTTTCATGTGAAGCTGGTTCATGAGGGCTCTGGAAAAGCGGCTTTGCGCGTCCGCGATCTTGGGGTCGTCGAACCCGATCAACACCGGAACCCACCAGCGCCACATTTCGCAATCGTCGCCCCACCCGCCGCCATACTGACCGTCGGGCTTCATCCGATGATCGATCCACCAGCCGATGATATCGGTAAGGCGTTCGAGTCCCTCGCGTTGATGTACGGCCCATTCGGGAGCATTGGATGGAACGCGAAAGGATTTCTCTGGAGGGACGGGCTTGCCAAGGTACATAGCTACTCGACGATTGCCGGGAAGGGCCGCAGCGGCTTTTTCGAACAACGCGCGGACCTCGTCGAGTCGGGCCCGGCGCGTTTCGGGGACACTCCAATACCCGCCGTTCTCGAGTGTGAACCAGACGTGCATGCGGGCCTGGTAGAGCAGCTCGATCGGGCGGAAGGGCGAATCGGGCCGTATGCCGAACGCGTAGAGAGCGCCGTCACGCACGGCGCGATCGAAATAGGCGAGCTTGGGGTCGGTGATGTATTGGTCGACCTGAGCGATCACGCGGTCGAGTTCAGCGGCGTTAGCCGCCGAGAGACTCTCGCGAGCGCGGAGGTCTTTGAGCATGGCGAGGCGCTGCTCGTCGGTAGCGGCATTCCCAGCCTGCAGAATGGCGTCATGCAGAGAGTCGGCGGACGACGCGAGGACGGCGAACAACGCTAACAACCCCAGGATAATTGGTTTCATGTTGAACACCGCGTTCAACGCTTCACGGGGTTATTAAGCATATTGGAGTAGTTTTGGTCGCCCCGCAGTGTGAGCTTGAACTCGTGCTTGGCAAACACGGCTAGAACTGGATCGGTATATTGCTCGATGATTGCATCCGCTTTCTGCTCGCCCTCAGCATAAGCAGCATGCACCGCCCAACGAACTAGCGCGCGATAGGCATACGCAGCATCCGAATACTGTTCCGTGGCGATGCTGACTGGAATCTTCTCGCCGCCGGGCCATTTCCTCAAGAAGTCTTCCTTGCCCTCGTCCTCCCGCACACGAAGCAGGTCGGGGAACAGGTTGTTCGCCCACATGTATCTCGTCCAACGGTCAGTGTACTTGGCGACAAGCGTTCCATAAGGCGAGTCTGCGTGGCTGAAATGGATGGCTGACTCATAGAAGTAGTCGAAAGCGAACGAATCCACGACAATCTCAGCCATGCCATCGTTGTCCAGATCTTCGAAGTAACGGAAGCTGGTTTCGTTGGTGTCGAAGATGACGGGATAGCTATCAGCGAGTTTGATTAAGCGCAGAACGTGGGCGCTGTGCGCGCCTCCCTCGTACCATAGAACGGCTAACAGGCTGGGCCATTTGCCTTCCGCTTTGAATTGATAAACGCGCGTCCAGTCCATGTCGGCATTTGCTGAATTCTTGACGGGTCCGCACCGAAAATCGTGCAGGACTTTACCATCCGCTTCGAAGCGGACAAAGCAATAATCGCCGCCGCTCTTGGGGTCTGTTTTCACGTATTTCGTGAGCTTCCAGACGTTACCCGTAAACTCCATCGATTTGGCATCAAAGTCATCGAGCGTCACGCGGGTTGCGCTGGCCCTGGTCGGAAAGGCTGCAAGCGCAAATAGACATACCCAGGCTGCTGGAGCGAACCGCCTATTGCGTTTCATCGTTCCTCCTCCGTTAAGCCGAAAAGGCTGACAGTTCAGGCCACCATGTCTGTGACAGTATTATGTCCGTCCAACGGTTCCGGGTTTCCTTGGCGTACTCCAAGCCCCACATCTGCTGGGCCTTTTCCATGGACCTGTTCGAGGCTAAAGTCGGCGGTTCTCGTACTACAGCGGAAGTACGAAACGCATTCGGCGCGGGTCTACTTCTTTTCGCTTTGCTCGACGAGCCATTGCAGGCTTTCTTTGTAGGCCGTCAATGCTGGAACAAACCGTAGACGATTCGAGGTGACTTCCCGATCCAGCACTGCGATGAGGCGCCGGTACTCACCCAGTTTTTTTGCCACGTCCATATCGGGAAGAGACGTTTTGAGGTGCGCCAATAAGTCCGGTTGCAGCGCCAGCGGCGGAATGATGCTTCCCATGGCATCGAACAAGGTATCGAGCTCCGGTGGCGCGGATGGCCCGAAGATATGACGCGGTAACGCGTGGGCGAACGCCCGTGGGTCATCGATGGGCGCGAGGTTCCAGACGCGGTCCGCGAACACCGGGATCGCAGACGGCAGGACGCGCCGATACATATCGTGGTTGGACCAGGCGCACATCATTCCGCCAAGGACTTGAGCGCGATACTGCTCTGGGGCCTCGGGGCTGCTGTAGGGATTCCACTTGAGCAGATTCTTCTCGATGATGTGAAAGTCGATGTACGTTTCCGGGTAGTAGGAGTTGATGACCTGGTACCCCTTTTTCAAGAATCCCAAGTAGTCGCAATTCTCGACGGGGCCGCGGCCCGGCGCAGCGATTCTCCAGAAGTGCATGAGGACGTCCTGCGGAACCGTCACTTCGTCCGGCTTGCCGATATCAATTTGGTCGTTCCACATCATTAGGCGCTTGCCGTGGCGCTTCGTGATGTCGTCCACGCGGCGGATGAAGTAGTAGAAGAGCGCGCGCTCATCCTTGAGATGTTCGCTGTGAATGCGGTCTTGGCATACCGCGCACTCGCGCCAGGAGATGCGGACCGGGCAATTGGGAATGTCGAGGAACTCGATTTCATCCGTACCGATGTGGAAGAGCGGATTCGGAAAGATCGGACCGAGTTCCGATACGACGCGCTCGACAAACTCGTACGTACTTTCGGAGCCGATGCACATGGCCCACATACTTGGCGCCCCCTCTTTGGGCTTACACCGCAATTCGGGCAGGACTTCGAGGATGCGCGTTGCGTGCCCCGGCATGCTAATCTCGGGAACGAGTCCTATCTTGCGGTCGCTAGAGTACGTCACGAATGATCGCAAGTCGTCGAGCGAGTAACTCTGTTCCAGGTTGGCGGCGGAGCCCGCCAGTGCGGGATAGCTGGTCAACCGCGGCGTGAACAGCACTTCATCGGTCAAGTGAAGGTGCATGAGATTGAGTTTGTTGGCGGCCATCTGATCGACTCGGTACTTCAGATCCGGAATCGTCATGAAGCCTTGTCCCGGCGCCACGAGCAGCCCTCGAACAGGGAATTCCGGCCAGTCACGGATTTCACAGCAAGGTAACGACCACTCCGCGCCGTCACGACGGACCAGGTCCAACAGTGTCTGCACGCCGTAGAACAGTCCGCGATCCGTGCGGGCGGTCAGTTCCGCTTTGTTCTCGGTGACGCGCAGGCTGTACCCCTCATCGCCCTGCGACGTTTCGGCGACGCCTTCCACCCGCTTCTTGATGCGCAAGACGATGCGATTCGTTCCGGAGCCAACAGGGGACAAACGGGCGCTCAGACCCAATTCGTCCTTCAAGCGCGCGACGAGCTTCCCGGCCTCCGCGCGCGCCTCAACCGCTTTACCGGCAGTCGCGACTCGCAAATCGGGAGTGAGGCGAAACGCGCCCTCCTCGCAACTCATCACTCTCGGCCGGGGAATCACTGCGGGCATTGATGGCTCTGCCTCCTCCGCCGCGGCTACAAAACCAGCGGTCGCCAATACCGCGATAAGAAACCAGCGGACATGTCCTTTAACCATACTCACATCCTTCCCATTCAGCCAACGGCGCGCCATGACGGCGGACCGTACGCAGATTGTTCCTAGGTTTGTCTTGGCGCCGCGGGTTTCCAATCAGGGTTTGCCGTTGGCATGGCGCCGTTGACGGATTTGATCCATTTGTCCAGCATCTTCTGCAGGGATTTTGCCTTGTCGGGAAATATCTCGGCCAGATTGCAGCGCTCTTCAATATCGTCCTTGAGACAGTAGAGCTCGACGTGGTGGTCCTCGAAGAACTCTATCAGTTTGTATTCGCCGTAGCGCACGGCTGCACCAGGCGCGCCGCCTTGGTTGGAGTAGTGCGGGTAATGCCAGTAGATAGCCTTGCGGCGCAGGCGGCCATGTTCCTTGAGAACGGACGCGAAGCTGATACCGTCTCGGTGTTGCTTCGGACGCTCGGGTAACCCCGCCATTTCGAGGATTGTCGGATAAAAATCCGTGCTGACCACAGGTTCGTGGCATACGGCGCCGGGTTTGGTTACCCTGGGCCACTTGACGATAAGCGGTTCGCGAATGCCGCCTTCGTAGAGCCAGCCTTTACCGCCGCGCAGCGGAACGTTCGAGGTTGGCGCTCCTTCAGACGTCGAAAGGCCGCCGTTGTCCGACATGAAGAACACCACGGTGTTGTCCGCGATACCCAGTTCGGTCAGCGTATCGAGCACGCGGCCCACGGATTCATCCATATTTTGTACCATCCCGGCGTACACGGCGTGGTCCTGAATCTGGCGCACCTGGCGAACTCCTTCCGGGATGAACTTGGGGCCTGCCGTTGGCGGGAGCGCGGCCGCCTTGGCCTCATATTTCTTGCGCAAGTCCTCCTTGGTCTGCAGAGGCGTGTGGACCGCATAGTGCGCGAAATACAGAAAGAACGGTTGATCTTTGTGCCCGCGAAGAAACCTAACCGCCTCGTCAGCCAAGCGATCATTCAGGCACTCCCCTTCGGGGCCATCCTCGAGGTTTTGCATCTGGTATGGACTGAAGTAGCTTCGTGTGCTTCCGCGTTCGCTGCCCGCAATGTTCACATCAAATCCCTGGCGCTCTGCGGAGTACGCTTCGCCACCCAGGTGTGCCACTTCCCAATTAGCCCAGTCGCGTAGCCGGCGGACTTCAGCGCTTCCGCAATCGTGACTTCCTCGAGCGGCAGGTGATCGATCCAGGGCGCATCAATGAGCCGCTTTTTCATGGGGGGCGGACTTAGCCACTGTGTCAGGTGAAGGCGTGCTGGGTACTTGCCGGTCATGATGCTGGCGCGTGTAGGCGAACACACCGGGCATGCCGCGTACGCGTTGGTGAACTTCATGCCCTTTGACGCGAGGCGGTCAATGTTCGGGGTTTCGTAGAATGTGCTTCCGAAACAGCCCGCGTCCCGCCAGCCCATGTCATCTATGAGGATGAATACGAAGTTCGGTTTCATGCGCGAGTCCCTTGGTCGAGCCGCTGCCCCGCCTGCAAACGCCAGGGCGGCGCCTTGCGCCGCGACCGTTTGAAGAAATGCTCTGCGAGTGAATTCATGCGCCGCCACAGCGATTCTCCTGGTTGTCCGCGGCCTTGTCCCATCCGGACCCTATTGCCAGACTATAGGGGACTGGCCGCCGCGTCATCAAGAACGGAGACGCCACTCGCCACGGCTGCAGTCGGCGCCGAGAATGCTTTGAAAACTTGATATGGTCCCATTACAATGGCATGCGTTTTCTCCAATCAACCAATCAAAGCAATAAGGAGTCTGTTTCATGCCCACCCGAAATGACAACGTTGTCAGAGCCGACACTGCCGCGCGGAGATTGTGCCGGATATCGCGCGCCGCCGCGTTGGCGCCGCTCGCTTTTGTTTTCGCTGCGGCTGCGGCAATCGCGACGCCTTTGGACGACTACGTCGCGAAGCCGGACCCTGCATTCAAATACACCAAGATTGGAGACACGGAACTGGCCAACTCCACGACGTCAATCTACCACATGGTTTCCCAGAATTGGCTCGACAAGTCGAAAGTGGACCGGCCGCTTTGGGAACATTCTGTTACGATCGCCGTACCGGCCGAGGTGAAGTACACGAAGGCCATGATGTTCATTGGCGGCGGCGGCAACGAGGGTGGTTATGACAAACTCGGCGAAGAAAACGGCCCCCTGGAAAAGATCGCCGTGGCGACGAAGTCGATTGTGGTCGTCGTCAAGCAGATTCCGAATCAACCCCTGCATTTCGTCGGTGAACACGACCCGAAGTACAAAGAGTCGGGCAGAAGAGAAGATGAACTCATTACCTACGGCTGGGACAAGTTCATGACCAATGGCGATCCCGCGTGGCTCCCGCGGCTCCCGATGACCAAAGCTGTCGTTCGCGCCATGGACTTGGCGCAGAAGGAATTTCCGAAAATCGACGGATTCTTTGTCGCCGGCGCCTCAAAACGCGGCTGGACTACCTGGAACGTCGCCGCCGTAGACAAGCGGGTTATCGGAATTGCGCCCGTTGTGATCGATTGCCTCAATTTCGAGAAATCTCTCCAAAATCACCACGACGTCTACGGATTCTGGGCGCCCGCAATTGAAAACTACGTCGAGACGAAGATCGTCGATCGCATTCACACGCCGGAAATGAAAAACCTGCTCAAGGTCGTAGACCCCTACAGTTACCTCGATCGCCTGACAATGCCCAAATACATTATGAATGGATCGGGCGATCAGTACTTCACGCTGGACTCATCAAAATTGTATTTTGATGACCTCAAGGGCGAAAAATACCTGTGCTACTTTCCCAACGCCGACCACAGTCTGAACGCCGAAGCCTATTTCTTGCTCGCCTCGTTCTACGAAGCCGTGCTTGCAAAGACCCCGCTGCCGAAGTTCGCGTGGAAACGCGCAGACGATGGCTCGCTAAGCGTTAAATGCGAAACCAAGCCAACCAAGGCCCAGCTATGGAAGGCCTACAATCCCGACGCGCGCGATTTTCGCCTCGCCACGCTGGGAAAGAAATTTGAAAGCACGCCCCTAACGGAATCCGCGCCCGGCGTATACGCGTCCAACGTAAAGCCCGCCGACAAAGGCTGGACTGCCTTCTTCATCGAACTCGAATTCCCGAATCCGGACTTTAGCACGCCCTTCCGATTCACCACCGGCGTAAGCGTCGTCCCCGACACCTATCCGGGAAAAGACAAGAAGTAGTTGCCCTAGAGGCGCGGCCAGAAAGCCGACTTTCTGGCCGGATTCCTAAGTATTAACAAACGCCGCGCACAACTCGTCTATGATTTCGTGCGCGGCGTTTGTATTCAGCAACCGGTATGACAAACGCGCGATGGCCGGGAGGGCGAATGTCCTCACTCGCCGGTCTGGGCTCTCGGTCGCCCGGACTGCCTGCGCTCATCGAGCGCGGGTGTACCCTTAGGCGCTGAACTCAACGTGACACGCTTATTTCGGCGCATGGCCGTCAATGCCGGAAATGCACAAATACACGCCCAAAGTTCTTGCTGTCCTTTTCGATACGGTGGTAGAGAACTTTGATTTCGGGCTGGTTCAGAAAGCGCAGCACGCGCTTCTTCAATTGGCCGCTGCCCTTGCCAGGTATGATCTCCACGAGTTCGATGCGCTTGCGCACGGCCTCTTGGATGACCCGATTCAATTCTGATTCGAGCTGGGCGCCGTCGTTAAATATGTCGTGAAGATCGAGTTTGAGTTTCGCCATTATCCAGTTCCGACAACTGCGCCGGCGGATGCCGTGACGCGATGGATGAATCTCCCTCGCGAGATCGTAGCGCCACCCTGCGCGTTTCCTGTTGGACATTTCCGACGCCGTAGACGATACACGTCCCACGCCGCGAACGTCCAACGGGCCCGGTCTCGAACCGGGCGTTCGGCCAGACAACCTGTTAATTGACGCGGCGCCCATGAAACCGCTACTTCTCGCTCTTCTTGCGATTATGGGAACGCGCGCGCCGGCGGCGCCGCAACGCGTCTACCGCTATCCCGCCGCCGGCGCCAATTTCAAATAGGTCTCGGCGGCGACTGGCGTGGACGGATTGGCGCAGTGGCTCCGATGCGCAAATTCCTTCTGGACATTGCGCGGCCTCCCGTGCCTTAATACGCCCTGGCTTTTCCGTAACACGGGGATAAGGGCGTGGAAGGTAGTTTGACTCGTTCGATCGTGCGATGGGTATCGCTGGCGCTGTTTCTGTCCGCCGGTGTTTGGCTGCTCTGGCCAGCGCCACAGGAAAGCCCAACGAACGGTTCCAATGAAAGCAAGAAGGCCCCGTCCAATCCCGCCAACATCCGCTACGTCATCAAATTCTCTCCGGGCTATTTCTTCATGCCGGACAGCATTCCCTACGGTATCGGCAAACCCCTTCAAGGTCTCAAGACGGTCGTGCGCGAATTCGAGGAGCGGTTTCCGGACACCAAGGTCGAGTTTCTCAATGTGCCCGGCGTGCGCGAGTACCTCGTGACGCAATTGAGCAGCGGACGCGCGCCGGACATCATCAACGTGAACGTCGAGGACGTGTGGACCGACGTGCAGAAGGGGTGGTACGTCGCGCTTGACCCGTTTCTCGAGCAACCCAACCCCTTCGTGGTGGAACGCGGCGATCCTAATGCGCCCGGCTATAAGCAGTGGTGGGACATCTTCCGCTACCAGGCGATCAGCCGCGGCAAGGCGGCGCCGGACGGGCTGGTGTATTGCCTCAGTTACGACATGATCGAGACCGGGCTCTTCTACAACAAGGACATCTTCAAGAAAGTAGGCGTTGAGGTCCCGCAGGACTGGGATCAGTTTCTCGACGTGTGCAAGAAGGTCAAGGCGGCGGGATACACGCCGGTGCTGATGAATGTCGATATGTTCAGCGATTGGTGTACAGACCTGTTTTTTGACCAGTTGTATTCCAATACCCTGCCCGGCATCGATCTGTTCAAGGATCCCAAGCGCGAACCGTATTTGCAGGGCTATCTGGACTGGGACGAAATTTGTTTTCTGCATGAACGAGGATTCTTCACGCCGCAGGACAAACGATACCGCGACGTGTGGCGGATCATGAAAGAATTCCGTCAGTACGTAAACAAGAATCTGAGCACGACCGATATGACCCGCGAGTTTGTGACCCAGCGCGGGGCCATGCACTGGAATTCCAGCAACTTCACGTATCGCTTGCTCGCCGATCCGCAGTTGGGATTCGAGTGGGGCGTGTTTTACCCGCCTCAGTTTACCGACAACACCTCGCCGTACGCCTCGCATACGCCAATGTGCGTGATCGGAGGATCGGCAAATCAGATCGAGGTTACCAATAGCGCGTTTGGGGACACGGGCGACCCGAAAACGTCGGAGCGGCTCAAACGCGTGATGGCGCTGCTTCAATTCATGACGGTGCCGGAGAATTGCGAGCGCATCGTTAACGAATACACCTGCCTGATTCCCAACACCGTCGGCGTGCCCGTGCTGGGACCGCTTAAACCGTTCGAGGAGATCCTCGAGCGGCCCTATACCACGACGAAATGGGTATACACGTTCGATCTCAAATTCGGCGAGATCCAGCGGCGTATGCTCGAACTCTATCTGAATGACGGCATCACGTTAGACGGTTTTCTCGGGTGGCAGAAGGAAAGTCTTGATGCGGCCTGCGAGAATCTCGTGTCCCGCAAGTCCGTAGATATGTCCGCATTGCGCGCCACATGGGATCGACAGGCTCCCGCGCGCGCAACCATGAAAGATCTGCCGCATGAGTAGAAGCGGATTCTCGGCGCACCGGCTGCGCGCTACGCTTGCGTGTTACGCGATTGTCGCCATTCCCGTGTTACTACTCACCGTGTTCATCTACATTCCGGTGATCTGGGCGTTCACCAAGTCCCTGTACCAATTCGAAATTGGCGGCGAATCCACGTTTGTGGGCCTGGCGAATTACAAGGAGTTTCTGACCAAAGATCCCGTGGCGTGGCCATCATTGGGGCACATGGTGTTTCTGACGCTTTTCGCGGTGTGCGTGCGGCTGTCCATTCCTCTGGTTGTTGCGAAGCTGGTCCTTTCGATTCCAGCCGAGCGGTGGCGCTACATCTACCGTATCGTATTCTTAATACCAATCGTTGTGCCGGGTGTGGCCGTCCAGCTTATTTGGAGCGGGCTGATCTACGCCGAAAACGGGCTGGTCAACGAGACATTGCGGGCGGTCGGGCTTGATTCGCTGGTTCGGGGCTGGCTCAGCGATCCGAATACTGCGCTGCCCGCGGTTGCCCTCATCGGACTGCCCTTTGTAGGCGGGTTCGAGGTGCTGATCTACTATGCGGGTCTTTCCAACATTCCTGAAAGCGTAAACGAGGCCGCCCGGCTCGAAGGATGCGTGGGCATACGCAAGTTTTTCCTGATCGACATTCCAATGGTGTTGAGTCAACTCAAGCTCATACTCATCCTCACGCTTATCGGCGGCGTCCAGGGCTTTCAGGGATTGTTTATTGTGACGCGGGGCGGCCCAGGATTCGAGACCACCGTGCCCGGACTTTGGATGTATTTCAACGCGTTCAGTTTCCAGCGCATGGGATATGCGTGCGCTATCGGCGTGTGCCTATTCGTGCTTATTTTCGGGTTGACGGTGTTGAACATGAAATACTTCCGCTCGACCGAGGAATTGGAAGGCGGACGATGAGCGGTATTCGGCGGTTCGTCCTCCACTCGCTCGTGATCGCCTTTGCTGCGGCGACGTTGCTGCCCTTTGTCTTCGTGGTCAATAACTCGTTGCGGACGAATGCCGAGCAGTACCACGCCTTTTTCGGGGCGCCGCAGTCACTCAAAAAAGTCATCGGGAATTTGCCCGCGGCGCTTCGAGGTTCGAACGCGACGGTTACGGTCGAGGACAAGGAGGGCCTGTCCCGGCAAGTCACGCCGCGCGAAGCGGTGCGCTTGAGTGGAAGGGTAGCGTTCAAGGGGTACCGGTATGCGTGGGAGGTGATCCGTCCATACATGCTCAATTCGTTGTTTGTAAGCCTCACGACGGCGGCGGGCGTTGTCATACTGGGATCGCTGACAGCCTACGTGCTGTCCCGCCAGCGTTTCTTCGGGTCTCGCGCGCTTTATTACTATGTCATCAGCACGATGATGTTTCCCGGCGTGCTTACGCTCGTGCCGAGCTTTATGCTGGTAAAAGAACTGGGGTTGCTCAATACCTACTGGGCCATGATTCTGCCGTACGTCGCCGGCGGGCAGGTGTTTGCGATATTCGTGTTCAAGAGTTTCTTCGATGGACTGCCCGAGGAACTTATGGAGTCCGCCCGTCTCGACGGCGCGGGCCATTTGCAGCTCTACCGTCACATTGTTGTGCCGCTATCAAAACCGATCCTATCCGTGGTGGCGGTGATGTCTATCCTGGGCACCTGGAACGAGTTTCTGTGGCCTTTCATCACCAATACGGAAGGAAAGTACCACGTCATCGCGTCCGGTCTGTATGTGCTGGCGACGTCCCCCTATGCGTCAAATTTCAGCACGCTGTTTGCCGCGTATCTGCTGTCCAGCGTTCCGTTGCTGCTGCTCTTCGTCTACGCCACCAAACCCTTCATCCAAGGCGTCACCTCGGGCGCCTTCAAGGCCTAGTCCGCTCTAAAAAGGGACAGAGGAGCCGTTGAAAAACCCCGTGCAGGATTTTTTCTTGACAGATCCGCGGATGTAGTTTAGCTCAGGGCTTAGGAGGAAAGAGCCCGATGCAGACTCGACGAG
>JACRLJ010000113.1:30593-43078 GCA_016215105.1 Candidatus Hydrogenedentota bacterium | reverse complement strand
GTTTGGCGATGATTCCCGGAACGTCGCGTTCGGCGGCGACGATTATCGGCGCCATGTTGCTGGGAGCGGGGCGCGCGGCGGGAGCTGGGTTTAGCGGGTCTCACGAGCCCTGCACGTTTATTGCGCCCATCCTGGGCGGAATGGAACTCACGCCCGCGACGCCTGTCGGGCACGTCGAGCAGATGTATCCCGGCTCCTGGGAGTCGCAGTTGGCTCTGCTTGAGACTGCAAAGGGCGGCGTCTCGGTACGGAGCACGGACACGGAATTCGGATTCAAGTGGGTGTACTTCGACCGCAAGCGGCCGACGTGGGGCGCGGAGTTTAGAAACGAAAACCAGGCGCCGTATACCGAGCGCTCGACGTTGCGCTCGCCGGAATGGCGCATTTCCGCGCATCGGGGCGATTGGCGGACCCCCACGGCGCAGTACCGGCAGTGGATGGAAAAGGCGTTTGGGTTGACGCCATTCGATCCGGCGTCGTGGGAAGCGGGCATCCGCTGCGTGGTTACGACCTTTCCTGGGGGCATGACTGATCAGGGTCTCGACCTCCTGGCAAAGCGCGTTCGTCCACAACAGACATTACTGTATGTGCCCAGTTGGCGCACCCACGATTATGACGTCATGTATCCCGACTACGATCCGGCGCCGGGCGTTGCGGACAGGGTTCGCGCGGCTCGGGCGCGGGGTTTTCACGTGATGCTGCACACGGACTTTCCGGGGGTGACCGGGACGCACCCGTTCTACGAGCAGGTCAAGCAGCATCGGCTGCTGGAAGTGGCGACCAAAGAACCCATCGGGTGGTGGCTCGAGAAGCACGTTCCGCAGTCGTTCTACTTCATCAATCCGGCCTCTCCGATTTACCGCGCCGAATTTGTGCGCCGAATGAAGGGCATTCAAGACGTTGTCGGGCCGGACTCCATACACCTCGACGTATCCGCGCCCACCTGGAATGACGGCGGCGGGTTGATTGACGGCATGAACTATCCGCAAGGCGCGCGGCGCTTGCACGACGACCTGGCGTCTGCGCTGCCGGGCATGGTTTGGGGCGGCGAACATATTACGGAATCGACCCTGCGGCACGAACGATTCTGGCAAGTATGGCCAAGCTGGGTGGTGAACAACGGTCATCCGCATCCGATCGTGACCGCGCTGTACTGGCCGTATTGCCGTGGCTACGGCTATCTCGGCATGCCCGATCCTTCGTTCGGGGAAGTTGACTACGTGCGCTATCTCGAACAGTACGACGCCAACGGGTTCCTGGTAACGATTCCCATACAGAACCTGGAAAAGGAACTGTCTGCGCCGGGTCCGGCGCTTGAGGCGCTTTTCGCGCTGGCGCGCGCGCACCAGGATTTGCTTACCGAACCGGACGTGAGCGCCATGGTCAAGAACGGAAACCGTTCAGTGTGGCGCGGCCACGGCGGGACAATACGCGTGAAATCCGGCGATGGATTGAGCGTGACTGCGCTGAATGGCAAAGCGATTCTGGGGCACGGGCACGGCCTTCGCGCGGCAAGGGGACTGTACCCGTGCGGTGATTGGCCCGCGTGGAACTCGCGCGGGGCCTTTGGGCTGGACCCTGGCGGCCGGTATCTACTCACTCCACTCGCGCCCAAATCATCCGGATTTCACATCACGTCGATTAGCGGCGCCGCGGCGCGCATTCAGCAAATCGCGGACTATCCTGACGCGGTCGTGTTGCGTCTCGCCGAATACCCTGCGCCGCCGGCGGTTCGGCTTGCCGGCGCGTTTAGCGCCGCGGAGACGTTCTGCCGCAACGCCCAAGAGGCGCGGCCTATCGAGGACGGCGCGGTGTGCCAGTTCGAGGACCACACGAGCGGTTCCGTTGGTCACGACTCGCTATTCATCTTGCCACCGTGGCACAAGCCGAACGCGGATTGGGTCACGGGCATGCGCTTTCATCTTCATGTACCGGTTGACGCCGAACTCGATTTCTGGATGGGTATTGACGACAACGCGGGAAAAACTGACGGCGCGACATTTCTGGTGTACCGTGATGGCGAGGAAATCTTCCGGCGCCACTATATGGACAAGAAGTGGGAGCACGTACGACTTCCGCTTGGGAACGGCGCTCGACGTGATGTGACGCTCGAATTGGCCACGCACCCAGGGCCAAAGAACGATCCGTCGTGGGACATGGCGCTATTCGGCGAGCCGTTCATCGCGGCGCCGGTCAAACGGGCGAAGTCGTCCACGTGTATCGATTACACGCCAAAGGATCTTGTCGTTGCGCACGCGAAAGGCGCGAAGGCAATACGTCCCGGCCGATTAGTCGCGCCTGCGCCTGGGTTCGCTCCGATCATCCTATTCAAGGCAAAACCACAAGTTTGTTCGTTACCTTACGACGTCGCGCATGATCTGACGACACCTTTCCTGGAGCAGGCCACCGGCTCGAAACCCGGCTCAGCGTTCGGGGCGGGCGGATTTCACAAGATTAGTTCGGGCGGGGTTGAACGCGACGCGCTTAACGCGCACCCGCCCGCGGGCGGGAAGACGGTCTTCCCGTGGGCAGGGACGTTGCCCGAGGGCGTGTCAACTCTTCGATTCACCGCGGGCCTCGGCGACGGGGCTGAGACGGACGGCGTGACGTTTTCGATACGCGTCAATGGCGAGGAAGCGTGGCAATGGTTCACTGAGGCGCCCGGGTGGCACGACGCGACGGTGGATCTGCGGTCCCGCGCCGGCCAAGCCGTCCAGATCGAGTTCGTAACGGATTCCGGCAAGACGAATAATAGCGATTGGGCCAACTGGGCGAGCATCCGCATCGAGTGAACGCCGGCGAGACGGTATGGTATAGTCAGGCGGCTACAGGTGTTGGGATTCCTGTGCATTTCGAGGACGAGTAGGACGGCGCGGCAGCAAGAGTATTCTGCCGCCTGGATGTGTTAGGAAGGTTTCGCTATGCAGCAAGCGTTTCATCTGGTTAAACCCCGGTTCACGCCGCCATTGGAAGAGGGCTATCGTCCTCCGGCGCTGGCGAACCGCGCGTTCATTAAGGAAGTTCAGGAATCGGGTCAAGGCGTCCCGCTGGTGCTCGGTCTCGAACGCGCGGACGGCAGTGTATCCCGCTTTGAGACCCAGGTTTTCGCGGAAGGTCATCCGCGGTCCGACGCCAACCTCTACTACGCCGAGCGACTGGTGAAGTTTCTACTCTGGCAGCGCGGCGGTTGGAGGGTCTACGTTGGCGGTCCGAAAAGCATAGGGAAGCACATCGCGGCGTCCTATGCTTCCGATGGTCCCCGCGCGTTCGATTACCATTTCATGGGCGAGGACGTCTATGAACACACGTTCACGGTGGTGTCGTGCGCGGCGTCCGACGTTCCCGCCGAACGCGAATCCACGCAGCCGCTGGGCCGGCATCTGGATGGTTATCGTATCGGATTCGATTTGGGCGCGTCGGACCGCAAGGTATCCGCAGTCGTCAATGGCGAAGCCATTTTTAGCGAAGAGGTTGTTTGGGAGCCGCGCAAGAATTCCGATCCCGCGTATCACTACAAGGAGGTTATGACGGCGCTGAAGACGGCGGCCGCAAAGATGCCGCGTGTGGATGCGATCGGGGGAAGTTCGGCGGGCGTGTATATTAATAACCGCGTGATGATCGCCAGTCTCTTCCGGGGTGTGGCGAAAGACCGGTTTGACGAAGTGAAGAACATGTTTCTTCGCATCCGCGACGAACTGGGCGTGCCGCTCGAGGTCGTGAACGACGGAGAGGTGACGGCGCTCGCGGGCTCGATGTCCCTCGAAGACAACGGCGTGCTGGGCATCGCGCTTGGATCGAGCGAGGCCGGCGGCTACGTAACGATGGAAGGCAATATCACGGGCTGGCTGAACGAACTGGCTTTTGCGCCGGTGGACTACAGCCCCGAGGCCCCCGCCGACGAGTGGTCCGGCGACCAGGGTGTTGGCGGGCTGTATTTCTCGCAGCAGTGCCCGTTCCGTCTTGCCGCGAAGGCCGGTATCGAATTGCCGTCGGGCATTACCGACGCGGAAAAGTTGAAGGTGATTCAGGAGAAGCTGGAAGCCGGGCACGACGGCGCCACGAAGATTTGGCAAAGCATGGGCATCTACATGGGCTACTCCATCGCCCATTACGCGGATTTCTATGACCTCAAACACGTGCTCATTCTCGGACGCTGCACCTCAGGCCGGGGCGGGACCCTAATCCTCGACGGCGCCAACGAAGTCCTGCGCGCGGAATTCCCCGAGTTGGCCAAGCGCGTGAATATCCAGCTTCCCGACGAGACAAGCCGCCGCGTTGGTCAGTCCATCCGATCTGAACTTGTTGGTGGACGGATATGAAACTGAGCGGGGGTGCCGTGAATAGGGTCAGTACGTGGAATTCTGGTATCGTGACAGTTGTCGCACTGTTGGCTGTAGGATGCCACAAAGAGCAAATCGATATTGCACTGAATTTGCATCCCGGCGACGAACGCACAGCGGTGCGGACCACTCGCTCCAAGGACACCGTCGTCGTTAAGGGTACACCCCTCAAGGCGCAAGCGATATCGGAGATTCACTACGAATTCAAAGTCGCCCGAGTAGATAACGATGGCAACACAATGATAGACGCAGTGATAAGCTCCACTACGTTCGACGAAAGCACGGATACCGGTCGTGGCGTCATCATTCCGTTCCAAAATGCACGGGGCCGTTCTCCGATTGGAGAGATTATGGACAAGCTTGCCCGTAAATCGTTTTCTTTTGTCCTGAGTCCGAAGGTAGAAGTCCTTTCAATGAAGGGAACTGCGGAGATTCGTAAGGCGCTCGAGACAGAAGTAGATCTAGCCACGATCAAGGATTCTGAAGCATGGACACCGGCACAGCGAAAGGAGTTTGCTGCCAGATACCTGGATTACGCAAGTGAAGAATCATTTAAAGCGAATATCGAAGAATTGTTTCACGTTCTACCTCCGGGACCCGCCACAACTGGCACATCGTGGTCGCTTCCCCCAATCAAAGATACAAACGCAGACGGACTCCTCACGCGCGGACTCGCCATCAAGGAAACAACTCCAACTCGAGTCGTAATCCATGAGCAAAGTACGATCGCGCCAATCGAGGGGAGTAAAGCAATAGTCACGGGAACGCAAGAAGGAACTATCAAGATTGACCCGGTCACCGGGTTGTCTTCACGTCAAGAATACAAATTATTGATAACCGGCACGAACGCGACTGACACAAGTTTTCACGACTCAAGTGAAGAGTCCACCATCATCGAGATGTATTAGATATAACTCGCGGAGACCAACGCATGAAACTCAAATTGCATACCGCCCACGTGTTTATTCCAGATGGCAAGCCAGATGACAAAGCATTGGCGCGGACGACGCACATCGCGTTTGGGGCGCACCAGGACGACCTCGAGATTATGGCGTATGACGGCATCATCAAGTGCTTCCAGCAGGAAGCCAAGTGGTTTACGGGCGTCGTGGTCACGAACGGCAGCGGCTCGCCTCGGGACGATGTCTACAAGAATTACACGGACGACGAAATGCGGGTGGTCCGGCTCAAGGAGCAGAAGAAGGCCGCCGTGGTGGGCGAGTACGCGGCGCAGATACTCTTGGACTATCCGAGCGGCGCCATCAAGGACAGCAAGAATAAGGACGCGGTGGAAGACGTGCGCGCGATACTCCTGGCGGCGCGCCCCACGGTCGTTTACACGCACAATCTGGCGGATAAGCACGATACGCACGTCGGCGTGACCCTCAAGGTTATCGAGGCCA
Organism: Candidatus Hydrogenedentota bacterium; assembly: GCA_016215105.1. Lineage (GTDB taxonomy): Bacteria > Hydrogenedentota > Hydrogenedentia > Hydrogenedentales > SLHB01 > JACRLJ01. The sequence continues at coordinate 37,335 of JACRLJ010000113.1, read as the reverse complement.
TTCGCGGGCTGGACGCGAAGGAAAGGCCGGAAGCGGTATACGGTTGCGAGGTATGGCGCGACCTGGATTGGATGTGTGACACCGACAAAGTGGCGCTGGATTGTTCGGCGCACGAAAACCTGCAGGCGGCGCTATTGGGCGTGTTTGATTCGCAGATCGCCGGCGGCAAGCGCTACGACCTGGCGACCATGGGACGCCGCCGCGCCCACGCCACCTATCACGCCTCGCACAGCACGGACGCGACCACGGGTCTCTCGTTCGCGATGGACCTGACGCCGTTGATTGACGACCCGAGTTGCAGCGCGGCGGCGTACGTGCAAGACTACATCGCGCGGTTCGGAAAAGAGGTCGCGGAACGGTTGGCGAAACTTCAGTGATCGTAGAAACTAAGGCGTTCGTGCGATTGCAGCAGATCCGATTGAAAACGAAGGTCCGCAATTGGTCAATTGCGGTGAATTTTGCTGCGGCGTTTCTTGCCGGGATCGCGGTCTTGGGCTGCGGCGGCCCGGCGCCGGCTTCGGCGCCGAAACACGGAATCGTTACGCTCGCTCCGAACCATACGGAAACTGTGTTTGCCTTGGGACAAAGCGCCCGCGTTGTCGGTGTGAGTTCGTACTGCGACTATCCGCCCGAGGTTACCGCGCTGCCGCGCTTGGGCGGTTACTTCGATCCGGAACTCGAGAAGATTGCGCTTTTGCGGCCCGAGATGATCATCCTGCCGGGCGAGTCTCCCAAGGTGACGCAGTTCGCGGCGATGAAGGGCATCCAGGTGTTGAATGTGAATATGGATAGCCTGAAAACCATTGATCAGGGTATTGAGACTATCGGCAAGGCGCTTGGCTGCGAAGACAAGGCCGCCGCTCTTCGCCAGCGCATCAAGGATGAATTGGACGCCGTACGAAAGGCCGTTGCGGGCAAGCCGCGCCCTAAGGTTCTCATATTGCACACGCGCACGAACCATGACTTCAACAGTCTTCAGACCGCCGGCGGGACGTCGTTCGTTTCCGAATTGATCGACGTGGCGGGGGGCGAGAATATTTTCAAAGACAACCCCAAGAACTACCTCGAGGCCTCGAAGGAAAGCATCGTCGTGCAGGCGCCGGACGTGATTGTCGAGTTTCACGCGGGCGAAACGCTGAGCGAAGCCGAAAAGGCGGCGTTTGTCGCGGATTGGAAGGAATTCGGGACACTTCCCGCAGTGAAAAACAATCGAATCTATCTTTTTATGGATTCCTACGGTCTTCGGCCGGGTCCGCGTGTTTCGCTCACGGCGCGCCGTCTCGCATCGTTTCTGCATCCCGACGTTACATTACCCGCGTCATGACGCACAGCCTTCAGGTGGAATCCATCTCCTTCGCCTACGACGCGGAGCGCCCGGTTTTTCGCAGCGTATCCACGCAGCTCGATACGGGGGAAGTCGCGGGCATTGTCGGACCGAACGGCTCCGGCAAGAGCACAATGTTGCGCTGCATGTGCGGTCTGCTCAAACCAAGCACGGGCCGGGTACTGCTCGACGGTCGCTCGCTGCATTCGATATCACTTCTTGAGCGCGCGCGCGTGCTCGCGTTTTTGCCTCAGTTCGTGGACCCCGCATTTGCGCTGACCGCGTTCGAGGTGGTGTGTCTGGGCCGCTATCCCCATGTTGGCGCGCTTAGCGGATTTGGTCCGCACGATCGCGAGGTGGCCGCCCGCTGTATGCGCGACACGGAGACCGCGGACCTCAAGGACCGGGATTTTCTCACGCTGTCCGGCGGTGAGCGCCAGCGCGTGCTGGTGGCGAGCATCCTGGCGCAGGAGCCGAGTCTTCTTCTTCTCGATGAACCCACTTCCGCGCTGGATATTCATCATCAGATTGAAATATTCGCGTTGCTGAAACGTCTCGCGAAGGACGGATACGGAATCGCCGTGGTTACGCACGATCTCAATCTCGCGGCGCAGTTTTGTAACCGGCTAGTCTTGATGACTTCCGGTCACGGGCTTCTTGCGTCGGGTTCGCCGGCGGAGGTGCTGACCGAGTCCCTGCTGTCTGAGGCCTATTCCGCGAGCATCCGGGTGTGCGCGCATCCCATTACGGGAACGCCGCTAGTCACCGCCGAAGCGCCACGGGAAACCATATGATGCCTGACCGGCGGCATACGGTTATTGTGATTGCGCTGGTGGCGCTAAGCGGCGCCATGGTCGTCGCGAGTCTGCTGATCGGAACGGAGCGGCTCGACATGGGCCAGGCCTGGAGGGAGTGGCGCGCGGGGACGCCGCTTGACGCCGCGCCTACCCTGGGAATCCTGGTCCAGCAGAGGCTGCCTCGCACCCTCGCCGCGTTCATCGTCGGGTGCGGTCTGGCGTTGGCGGGGTGCGCCTTCCAGGCGCTGTTGCGCAACCCATTGGCGGAGCCGTACACGCTGGGCATTTCGAGCGCGGGCGCGCTGGGCGCATGGACGGCGACGATCCTGGTCGAGGCCTACCAGATGCCCTCATCGCTCCTCGGGATTCCGGCCATTCAATTCTGCGCGTTCACGTTCGCGATTGGGGACGTGGTCATCGTGTACCTGCTGTCCGCCCGAGGTTCGCGGGTATCACCGTCCGTACTGCTACTATCCGGCGTCACGCTCGGCTTGCTCGCGAATTCGGGCATACTTCTGATGCGCTACCTCGCGGATCCGCAACGCCTCGTTTCAATGGACCGCTGGCTCATGGGCGGGGTGGACGTGTTGGGTTACCAGAAAGAGGTCATCCCGTTGTTTATCGGCGTTACGCCGTGCGTGCTCATCTTGCTGGCCCAGGCGTCGAAGTTTGACCAACTTGGTTTCGGCTCGGAAATTGCCGCGGGCCGCGGCGTTAATGTGACGCGGCTTCAAGTGGTTACATTTGGTGTCGGCTCGTTTCTTACCGCCATGATCGTCTCGAAGGTTGGCCCCATCGGGTTTGTCGGTCTGGTCGTGCCGCATCTGGTTCGCGGAGTGACGGGATCGCGTCACCGCGTCCTGATGCCGTTGACGGTTCTGGCCGGAGGGGCGTTCTTGTGCTTTTGCGACATTGCCGCGCGCAAGATCCTTCCTGGCGAAACGCCGATCGGCATTGTGACCACGATCATCGGCGGTCCGTTCTTCCTGTGGTTACTGATGCGGCGCCGTTTTACCGACTGGCAGACTTGAGTCTTGCGTCCTGATGTGTAACGATTCGGTGGTTGGGCGCGCGTGCGCCAGCGGCCGCGAGTTGTGATGGGCCGGGTCGCGAACGACCGGTCGATTGTAATGAACTGGATAGCGAGTGTGAGCGGGCAATGACCAAAGTTAAGTGCCCTAATTGCCAATTTGCGAATCCTCCTGGACAGGAGAACTGTGTCCGGTGCCGCACGCCGTTGCCGAGGGTCAATATTCAGCCGCAGGCCGCCTCGGGCGCGCCTGAGCCCGGCGCCGGCGTTTCGGGCGCTATTCAGGTTCGCCGCGGCCAGATCATAGCGAACCGGTATACCGCGCTGGACATTGTGGGGCGCGGCGGCATGGGCTGCATCTACAAGGTTCGCGACAACACCTTGGGTGAGGAAGTCGCGCTCAAGATGCTCCTGCCGCAGTTCGTTCAGGACAAGATTGTCGTTGACCGCTTTCTCAATGAGGCGCGAATTGCCCGGCAGTTGTCGCATCCGAACATTGTTCGAGTACACGACATTGGCATTGCCGGTAGCGTTCTCTATATCTCGATGGAATTCCTCAAGGGCTCGTCGCTGCGGGGATTGCTCGACGCGCAGGCGCCGGGCCAACGGCTTCCTCTGCGGAAAGTGCTGGACATCTTCGACCAGTTGTGCTCCGCGCTCGAATACGCCCACCAATACACGGTACACCGCGATCTCAAACCCGAAAACGTCATGATCATCGAGGACGGGACGGTGAAGCTGATGGATTTCGGCATCTCGAAACTGATGTCGAATTACCAGTTGACCTCCGCCTCGATGGTAATGGGCACCCCGTATTACATGTCCCCGGAGCAGCTCAAGGACAGCCGCAACGTGGATGCTCGGGCCGATATCTACAGTCTGGGCGTCATGCTGTACGAGATTCTTACCGGCAACCTCCCAACCGGGGTTCCAAAGGCCGCGTCGCAGTTGCGTCAGGACCTTCCGCCGGCGCTGGACCCCATTGTTGAGACCTGCGTTGATCCCGATCCCGCCAAACGCTATCAGAACATCATGGAACTGCGTAACGCGCTGCTTCCGGTCAAGGCCATGGTGGATTCCGGCGCGGGCGCGAAGACCATCGCGTCGGCCGTGGGGCGGGCGCCGGCTTCCGGCGGGCGCAACGCGCGAAAGCTCGCCGGCGTGCTGCTGCTGGCCGTGGTGATCGGGGCGAGCGTTTGGGGGCTATCGCGCGCAGAGAAGCGGCGGGCGTCAAACGCGGCCGCAGTCGTAGTAGCGCCGGACCCCGCCAAAGATGAACCGGCGGAAGTGGCCACGATTCCCAATAAGGACGAGTTCTCGGCTTTGTCCGATCTGGTCGATCAGGCGGCGTCCAAGGCGAAAGTAAAAGCGAAAACACTGAGCAGCCCTGCGGTGAGCGACATACTGGATCGTGGCGGATTTTTCTGGAAATCGGCGCAGAAGGACGCAAGCCGGGAAGACTTTTCCCAGGCGCTGGCTGACAGGCGAAAGGCGCTGCAGTGCTATCTGGGCATTGTGTTGCAGGCGACGAAGTACAAGGACATGGTGTTCATTCCTCCAAGTGATATGGTCTTGGCCGATCCCGAGAAGGGGCGGTCCGGGAAGATTCGCCTGAACGGCTTTCTGATTGACAAGACGGAAGTTACCAACCAGGAGTATGTGAATTTCCTCGGTGGGGTTAAGCCCGTTTGGCGGCCGCCGCGCTACTTGGAAGCCGGTATGCCTCCGGAAATAGCCGAATGTCCCGTTGTGAGGGTTACTTTCTACGACGCGCAAGCCTACGCGGCGTGGGCGGGAAAATCGCTGCCGACCGAAGCGCAATGGGCGATGGCGGCGTATGGCGCGTTCGGAGACAGCGGTCTGTATCCGTGGGGAGATAACGCGAAGAAGACCGATGCCGCCAATGTCGGCGGCGGAGACTCCGGTTCGACCGACGCGCCTTGTCCGGTCACATCGTTCCAGGATGAGGGGCAAGACGTGACGACTTCCGGGTGCATCGGCATGGAAGGCAACGTCTCCGAGTGGACCCGTTCGGAGTGTTCGGACAGCCTGCCGTTTCCATACGACGCAAAGGATGGACGCGAGGACCAGCAGGCGTTCAATTTTGGGACATCTCTTGCGGTTCGGGGAAGCAACTTCCGAGGTGGTTTGCAGCCGCTCAGTTGGCGGTTTTCGGCGCCGTATGAAACGAAGGCGGATACGATTGGTTTTCGGTGTGTGGTCGAGATCCCATCCGGCCGGAACCTGGATGAAGTTGCCGAGATCCTGCAGAATTCGTAGGTTATCGTTTCGGCAATGTGAAAAAGGGTCCATTTCGTCAAGAGAGAAGCGCGAGTACGCATGGGCGCCCGTTAAGAGCAGGATGCGGTTGGACATGGAAATGACTCGAATCACGCCTATTGTTTGACAGGCTGAGCGGTATCGTCTAGAATTGATCTAACGAGGTTACGGCCTGACCGCCGAACGAGAAAGACCGACTCCATGGATTTACTGGTGTGTCCTCATTGCGGAAATCATCGCATCGTTCACTCGAAGGTGCCGAAAGACGTTGTGGTCGTCTTGCCGTGTCCTTCCTGCCATGAGTTGGTTGTCCTTTACCGGAACCGGGTTATCGCCTTGAGCCGTGAAATCATCGAGCACGGCACGTTCGATGAGCGCAAGATGCACATTGCGGGTATTATCGCGGAATTTCTTGAAGCCGGAATTCTGCCGAGTCCGTCCGGTGAGGGCGAAGAACACGGCGAAGCGGACGGCGAACACTTCAGTGACGCCGGGGGGCCGGAAGTTGAGCGTCAAAACGGTGGTATGGAGCCGGAACTTTCCGAAGCCCCGGCGCGCCACGGAGGCAAAGTTTCAGCGCCGATCCGTCAAAGCGAAGTGGACCACTTCGTGAAGTTTGACCTCACGCGAATTGATGACGCGGCGTATTTCAAGAAGCATTTCGGCTAACGCCGTTCCCGCAATCCACCTGCCCATTGCCTGCTTCTCGCCACGATAGTCCCAAGTTTCGCAAACGTGGTATAACCTGTTCGTGAACTTGCTCTGAGCCTCATGCAAAGTCTTTGATAACACGCTGGACCGTCGGCTTGTCTGTACTTCTTCACTCAAACGCACGACGAAACAAGGTTAACCAGAAATGCTCATCGCTGATACGAATTTGCCGTCCTCCGTCTTCGCTTTTGAACACGAAAGGGCGTCAGGTATACGACGTTTCACTCTCGTAGTTGTCATGGTTGCGATGTTCGCGGCAATCGGCGCCGAATCCTACGGCGCAAAGCTGACCGTGGACGCTGTTGGTCATACGGAGCGGGTGATCTACCATTCGCCGGAGACGCCGGGCTATACGTCGTGGGTCGGGCTGTGGCAGTTGCCCGACGGGCGGCTCCGCTGCGACTTTCGCCAAATTACGGGGCCCAAGGAGAAGCCTGTTTCCCAGGCGCCCGTCCTCGAATCGCGCGATGGAGGCGCGACGTGGACCCGCGTGAATTCCGATAGCCCTTCAGAGGGCGCCGTTGGAACGGGGGGAGGCATCTTTCAGCTCTCGAAGGAGTGCTGTCGTGGTATGGCCGTGTTACGGGATGGGACCTTGGT
>JACRLJ010000113.1:0-30570 GCA_016215105.1 Candidatus Hydrogenedentota bacterium | reverse complement strand
GGGACCTTGGTTCGTCCGGTTTGGTCGTCGGTATCGGACGAGAAAGACTCCTTCTACGTGGTTCGCTCGACGGACAACGGCAAGACCTGGGGCGAGAAGATACGCTTCCTGCCGCATGATGAATATCGAGCATGGCCTACGCTCATCCGGCCGTTGCGCGACGGCAGGCTGGTTCTGTTTGCCGGCTGCTGGAAACGGGGCGATCTTCAGAATGGCGGCGGTCCCGGCCAGAACATGACCAAGATGATGTTTGTTTCGTCGGACAAAGGAAAGACCTGGAGCAAGCCGATCACGCTCATGCCCACCAGCGAAGGCGTGTGTGAAGAGAGCGATTTCTGCGAGCTGCCCAACGGCGACCTATTCTGGGTCCACCGGACGGAACATTTCCCGGATCATCTGACCGAGCGAGCGAAGTCTCCGCTGGCCGCAAAGATGGGGCCCAATCCTCCGCAATCCTATTGCTACAGCGATCGCATGCAGAGCATCGCGCATAAGAAGGGAAAGACCTTCGTGCCCGGTCAATGCGAGCCGGCTCCGTTTCCGCACAGCGGCTATCCCGCCGTGCTCTATACCAAAGAGGGGATCATTCTGCATCTTGCCACGGATGGTGTGTATTGGACGGCGGACGTGGGGAAGACCTGGACGCGGCTGAATATCCCCGGCACGCCTTACTATCCGAAAGCCCTGCAATTGAAGGACGGCACTATCGTCTGCATCGGACACGTCGGTTCTGATGACGCCTACGGCACGGTCGATCAGAATATCACTCAACAGACCTTCCGGTTGAAGGTGCAGTAACCGTTCAGGCGTCGTAGAGAAAAAGTCCCGGCCAACCGCCGCGCACAGTCCTACGGCTCCCTTCTTGACGCCGCTTTTTCGTGCGCCGCCGCGACTTGGAACATCGCGATGCCAGCCGCGACCGATACGTTCAGGCTGTCCGCGCCTGCCGCCAACGGAATTCTCACCAACGCATCGCACGCCTTGCGCACTGTGGGACGCAACCCTTCGGATTCATTGCCTACCACGAGCGCGCAGCGGTCCGCCCAAGGCAGGGTAAATACGTTCTCGGGACCTTCGGCGTCCAATCCGTAGACCCAGAATCCCGCCGCCGTAAGCGCCCGCAGCGTCTGCGCGAGATTCGCGCAGAGCACGATAGGCACGCGGAAGATCATCCCGGCGCTGGCGCGCAGCACCGTGTCGTCGAGCAAGGCGCCGCCTCGCGCAGTTAGCAGCACGCCCGATGCCCCGGCGCCCGCCGCCGTTCGCACGAGCATGCCGAGGTTCTTGGGGTGTTGAACTTGGTCGAGCACGAGCAGAATCGCTTTAGGGGTGCATTGGGCCAGGCAGTCTTCGAGCGGCGTGTAGTCCTTCGGACTCACAAGCGCCACCACGCCTTGGTGTTCGCGCGTGTCGGCCAACTCGTTTAATTTCGCCTGGGGCACGAAATCAAACGGAATCCGCGCGGCGCGCACTTCGGCGATGAGTTCCGCCGCGCCGTGCGCGCGCGATTCCTTGGCGAAATATACCCGGTTGACGCCGTGACCCGTTCGTAGCGCCTCGCGCACGGCGTTCAGTCCATGTATCGCTTTACCTGCCATAACGCCGGATAGTAATAGACTCTGAGTTTGGACTCAACTTGCGCCGACGATTGAGAACTTCTTTTCCAGCCAGCCATCGCCGTCTTTGGCGCGCACGCGTAACGTGTGGTTGCCTGGGGGAATCACGCCGTCGGACGCGTATTCTTCGGTACCCAGCAGGTACGGTGGGGCATCGGCGCGCGTAGCGAGCTTATCGTCCACGTACATCTCAACTTCGCGCATTTCGACGCCTTCGAGCCAGATGCGCAACCGTTCCCAGGGATGATACCCGGGGATCTGCATCGGGTAGGTGATGTAGATTCCTTTACTGCAATTGGGGCGGTTCTGGCGGTCGCGTTCCCACCAACGCTTGACCGCTTCGCTGCTCGAGAGAAGGCGGACGCAGCGCCGATCCTCCGGACGCCCAAGAACGCGGCCATCGGCTTGGTACATATAGATACCGGGGACGCCCGCCTCGTATAGACGCGCGACCCGCCACAGATACGGTCCGGGCATGGGTAGTCCCCATTCGAGGGCGTCGACACAGGGGAGCAACGCGCACTTCGTGCCGCGAACGGCCTCGAGGTATGGAGTGATATCAATGTTCATGTGGCGGCCTTGGATGTTGCTCGGGCATAGGTAGTCTACGTATCCCTGTTTGGCCCAGGCGCCGTAATCAAAGTTTTCGCAGAGGCGCACGCCCTTCCCCGGGAAGCGGACGAGGATCGGCACATGCTGGGTGCGAGCGGAGCCGGCTTCGTCGGCGAGTTTGCGCAGTTCAGCGAGAAACGCGTTGCAGGTATCGGCCGTGTCGATGCATTCGGGGTAGCGGCAGAAGTCTATCGAGAGGCCCGGCGCGCCGATCTCGAGCGCTTCCCGGAAGAGGCTGAACACGTACTGGCGCACCTCGGGGACCTCGTAGCGAAGACATGCCGACCGCACCCAGTCGGGGTGATTCTTGGCAAAGTCACCCTGCAACGGCGAGCCGACATAGCAGGCGCTGGCGCCGAAGTTGGCGTGCGCCCGAAGACCGAGTTCGCGGGTGTAGCGCAATTCGGCGTCGAGCGTGTTGGTGAACTGCTGCATTCGACCGACGTTATCGGTCGTGGGCTGGGCGACGCTTCCAATCGGATCGCCAATCGTCGAATACAAGAGCGGGTCGGACTGCCGGGTTTCGTACACGGCCTTCATGCCGAATCGGTTGACTTGTATGTCGACCAGGGATATGCGCGCTTCGGCAAAGGCCGTAAGCGGTTCGCGGTGCTGCAAGGTTCCTTGCACATTCTCACGGAATGCCCACGAGTAGGGCTCGAAGTAGCCGGCAATCAACTTATCAGGCTTACCGAATTGATCGTCGAGTTCCTGAACCTGTTCTTCCGCCAGTGGCACGAGCTTGATGTAATCCACACTGGCCGCGGCCCAGCCCGTATATTCGTGCTGTTCGTGAAGGACCAGGTTTTGCCGGTCCATGCGGCGCCAAGCCCACAGCGTCTCCTGGGCGGGGTGTCTTGACGCGAGGTAGTCGGCGCGTTCGTCACCGGACAGGCGCATCCCGGCGCCGCCTAAGCGCGGATCGGTGCATACGTAGACGGCGTATACGCCATGGAGGTCGAGTGGAAAGGACAACTGAGGTAGCGGGTTATCGGCGTTGGCTTTGCCCTCCAGCGCGTTGCCGCATGACATGCCGGACGCTGCGTCGAGGCCGGAGCGCCAGGACCACTTCCGGCCCTGGGGATCGGGATCGGTCACGACCGCGTCTTTCTGAAGGATCTTGGACCAATCTTCAATGTAGACAACGCTGGAATTGTCCGCCTGTATATGAGCGGTGGACTCCGCTAGAGGCTTGCCGTCTGTCGTCTGAACTGCAATGCGAAAGTCGGCGTCCACAATCCCGCTCACCTGAGCTTCGGGATAGGGATTGAACACTACGGTACGCCGCAGTCCGGCTGCGCGGCATTCGATCAATCTTCCGCTATGCCAGCGTTCCCAGTCCGCACTGGGCGCCATCGCCAGGCCTGTTTCTGAAACGAAAGGCATGACCTTGGCCGGATGCCATTCGTTCTTTCCTGCCGGGGACCATGTGCAGGTGACGGCTACCTCGTCCGGCGCGCCCGCTGAGACTTGGTAGGTGATATGCAGATAGCGCGTGATCGGATCAATCACGACCGTACAGCTCCGGTCCGCGCTTTGTTCCGCCTCGGCGGGGTAGCGCCAGGGCGCCGGCAGGAGTAGCAAAGAAGCCGCGGAAGCGATGCGCAGACATAGTCTCATATGGATCTCCATTGTAGACGGGCTGTCTCCAGAGCGCGTGACAAACGGTCTCGCCGGATTGATTGCTTATCCGTAACGATTATCAACTCCGACGATTGAGAAATAAAGCCGGCATCGTGGTGGACGTAGCGAGGAACAAGGCAGGTTCCAGTCTCGGTACCCCGATATGGTATCGTAGGGCCAAATGTGGTGGAAACGGGGCAGTCGTCCCTGTGCATCGGTCAACTGACATCAATTCCTAGGAAAGGGTCTAGCATCATGCGAATTCGTGTATCGGTGTTTTCGTTCGTTTTGGGGGCGTTGGTAGCGGGTGTTTTGGTCGCTGCGCCGGTGATTCGGGCGGAGGACAAGGCGGCGGGGGGCGGGAACAAGATCGCGGCCGTGAGCCGGACGGGGGCTTTGAAAGAGTACAAGAAGCAGAAAGATGAAACCGCGAAACTGGAAGCGGAGTTCAAGAAGCTGCAAGCGCCGGTGGACGCGCTGTCCAAAGACATCGAGGCCGACAAGAAGAAATACGAGGAGAACAAGGCCAAGATGTCGGTGGAAGAGCGGAAGGCGTTCGAGGACAAAGTGCAGGCCAAGTACCGCGACTACCAAACGGAACTTGCCAAAGGGCAGGGCGCGATGGACACCATGCGTCAGCGGTCGCTCGAGGCCATCGTGAAGGATTATCTGCAGGCGGTCGAGCAGGTCGGCCAGGCCGGCGGGTACGACGTCGTTCTCGAGTCCGACCAGGTGGACGCAAGTCCCACGGTGTTGTATGCGAGCAAGTCAGTCAATATTACGGATCAGGTGGCCGAGTATCTGAACAGTCATCCGTCGGCCGCCGGCGCGCCGAAGGCCAATGCGGCCGAAGGCGGAACGGCGAAGAAGGCAAAGGCGGCGAAGTAGTTGAGCAGACGAAGTGTGCGAGAACAAGAAGAAGACGTAATCGAGTACGGCCATGGTAGGCGCGGAGTCCCGCCGCGCCTACCTTAGGCGCCCCGAATGGGGTCCTGTATTGGCCAATACCCATTGGACCTATCAGACTTCTATCTTCCCCAGCGTTGTTGGAGCGGGTGGTGGAGTTGTTCGCTGATGGTCTCGATTTCCTGGTAGCGGCGCGAACCCTTTTCCAGGTAGAACGGGACGAACGCGAGTTTCTCGACGTAGGTCGAGCCTTCGTCGACGGGGAGGATGGGGCCGCGCTGGTAGTCGCTGAAGGGGTAGACCCAGGCGCGGGTGCAGTACGTTACGGGGATCGTCCAGAAGTGGTGCGCGTACAGGTAAAACGCCGGGCGGTGGGTGGTGGCTTCGCCACGGCGCTGGCTGTACGCGAGCGAGTTGGTGACAACTTCGCCGATGCCGAAGGCGCCGGGTTCATTGGTCATGGCGAGCCAGGGGACGTCCTGATCGACCCGAACGCCCCATTCATCTTGCCAGTTGGGGCCGTGGCCCGTGCGGATGATCTTGGTCTTGCCGTTCTTTTCCTTCCAGACAAAGTTGGTGACCAAACCGGAATCGAGCACGATTTCGCCGTTGCGGATCGCCGAAATGTTGGTGTCTTCGCGGACCTCGTTGACGTTTACGGCCTTGACGTACGGAACGCCGGCGTAGAAGGTGTACGTAACCGATGCGTGGACCTGCGGGGTCCACTCGGGCATGCGTCCGGCGTTGGTGACGCGGAACATGAGCGGGCCGCGCGCGCTGACGACGGTCTCGTCGGGGGGATTCCAACTGAAGGTGTGACCCCACTTGCCGTTGTCGGAGAAGGAATCGGGATTCCAGTGGACCGCGTTGCTATACGAGTTGGTGAGACGGGGTACGGGGTTGTTCGGACGGCCCTTCATGTCGACAGACGCGATTTGCCCGGAACGGTCATCGAGATCTACGGTGAAGAATCGATTCTCGACCTTGGCGCCCAGCGCGGGTCCCTCGACTACCAGATCGGTTTGCGGGGCTTCCGGAGCGGGCGCGGCGGGGTTGTCATAGGCAAAAACGTACACGCGCGAAGCATTCGCGGGCACGGAGGCGAGGAAAACGGCTTCGAGGGACTTCGAGGGATGTTGCAGATAGTTCGCGTTGGACGTGCCCGGGGGCGTGCCCGCGAAGGATTTGGCATTGAAGGTCTGGAGCGGGAGCGGCTGAAGGGCGCCGGACGGCGAATCTACAACGAAAAGCCGAAGCTCCTTCTCAAGATCGGCGCAGTCTTCGGCGCGGACGGTGAGCGAGAACTCGACCGGTTCGTGTACGCGGGCGATACCGGCCGGTTCAGTGAGCAGCAGGGACTGGTAACGACGCCAACCCACCGGACCGCCGCCGTACGCAGGGGCCGTGGCGGAAAAGGTCTTGGTGATGGTTTTCGTGGCGCCTTCCGCGGGAGTTGTAGTGATATCGGCTTCGATGGACACGGATTCACCGCTATGCCATAGCGCGCGCGCGACGAGGACGACATTCTTGGCGGCGGCTGCTTTCTTGGTTATCCATCCGGACTGAACGTGTGAGAATCCGTCCACGAAGATGTAATACGAATCGCAGTCGATTCCGTTGACACGGACTTTTTGCACAGCGGCCGAAGTTCCTTCGCTCCAATCGCCCATGGGCACAACGATTTCGTAGAAAGGGTGGTTCACGGTGGGATAGACAAATGTGACCGCCGCCAAGGCTTTGGGGTCGTAGGGAATGTCGTAGAGCACCTGGCCGTCGCCGACATCGCGGCCCTTCTCGGCAAAGCGCGGAGCCGCTGCGGCGGCGCGAAACGCGGGCGCGAAAACAGACAATAGCACTGCGGCGAATACGAGTCTTCTCAGCATGACGGATTCCTTGGTTGGCGCGCGGGGCGCGCATCATCGCCCCGCGCGGTAGTTACCAGAGCTATGGTTCTAAGGCGCCAAACACTAAGAGCCGGCTGAGGCCGGGACAACGGACTACTTTTTGGTTTCTTTGTGACCGCTGACCGCGCCGGCTACGCCCTCGTTGAAGGGCATGGTGAGGATGGGCATGACCCATTTCTCGGGGGTGCGATCGTCGGTGGCCATCCACTCGTGGCGCAGCAGCGGATGAGTGAGTTCTTTCTGCAGCGTCTCAACACTCTTGAACGGGTCGTTCCCTTTGTCGAAGCGGAAGGGCACCCATGCGCATTTTTCGGAGTAGAAGCTGCCTGCGCGTACCGGCATCATGCGCGTGAAGTTCATGCCGCCGAAGGGGTACACGATGGGCCGCGCCCAATAACTCCAGGGGCCGTTCTGCACGTAGATGTAGGGCTGAGTTTCGCTCGCCGGTTGACCGTAACGGTTGCCGGTCTGGAACGCCAGATTGATGGACGCGAATCCGACGCCCTTTTCGCGGTTGATGAAGGCCATCCAGGGCGTGTCGGCGGGGATTTCGAGCGCGTGGATGGGATGTTTGCGCGAACCTTCGATGAGCATGCGCTGAACTTTGCCGAGGGGATCGAGCCACACGAATTCGTTCAGCACGGCGTGATTAAAGACGAGTTCGCCGTTGCGCATGGCCTGGACGAACATGTCCTTCTGCACTTCCATATACGAGGACATAACAACGTAGGGTTTGCCGGCGTAGAACTCGTAGGACACGCTGGCCGGGACAGTGTCCAGGTGCGGCATGGGAGCGTAGCGCCGTGTGCGGTGCATGATGGGTCCGGTGATCTGATCGGAGACGGGGTTTTCCCAGTCGCTCGCATGTACCCAGGGTGTGGGCGGCGAATAGAAGTCCGGGTTCCAGTGGACGGCTCCGTTGGTTTCGAGCTTGTGTTCGAGGAGAACGGGTTCGCCAGAACCGAGGATAGTGACCTGCTCGACGGAGCCGCTGTTCTTCGAGGTGAAGATCTTGTAGTTCTGATTCTCGACGGTCTGGCTGAGTCCTTCACCGGGAGTGATCTTCAGATCTGTTTGCGTTGCGACCGGCTCGGCTTTCGGGTTGCCGTAGAGTACCTGATACACCTTTTCCTGGTAGGGTTGGGAGTCGGCCAGGAACACAAGTTCGACGCTAGTTGTCGCGTCGTAACGATGCACTCGCTCGTGGGTCTCGGGATCTTTCTCGTCGGAGTTGAGCATCTTTTGGTCGCGCCAGACCGTGCTCGCGGTGACTTGCGAAGGGGCGACGACGTATCCGTCCTTATCCGCCTTGGGGCTGGTCGGATCGTAGGTGACGACGCGGATTTCTTTCTCGGGGCTCTTGATGTCGTCGGCGAAGAACCCGAGGTTAAGATGGACGGGCTCGCCCTGGCGCAGCACCCCGGCCGTTTCCGTAAGGACTACCGAATTGGCTTTGGGCCAATCGGCGTTCCAGTAGCCGCCCGCGGCCGGCGCCGTGGCTTCAGCCTCAAATGCCTTTTCCTGTTTAGACTCGTCGGCAATTTTCACGCGAATGCTGTGCTTGGAGCCATTGAGCCAATTTACGGGGGCGACCACTTTGAAGTCGCGCGCGCCATCTACGACGCCTTCGTAGGATTCGCCTTCGACGCTTTGCAGTTTGGCTTTTCCGGGGTGCTTGATGCCGGTATTGAAGAACCGCGCGTCGCGGTTCTTCTTCCCGTCTACTTCGACGAGGACGACCTTGCCCGGTTGAATGGATTCTTTAGCGATGACCACGGCAATGTTGTGATAGGGGAACTCCGGCGTGGGTGACGCGAAGGTCGCCGTGGCGGTGGCGCCGCGTTGGGTCGGCGCCTTTTGTGCGGCGGCGAGACGAACCGGCTTGCCGGCGTCTGACGTGCCCTCGACGACGACCTCGTAGGACTTGTCCGGCTCCCAGTTGGCGAGCGCGGCCACCGTGAAATCCTCGCTGCCATGAATGCGGCGGCCCATGTTGAGCACGCCGTGGTTCTCGACGAGGTAGGCGGCCTGATCGGCGCCATTAACGGTAACGCGCTTCACATCGAACGAGGGACATGCGTCGCGCGGAAACTGCGCAACGATGTCATAGTCGATGTTGGCGAGGCGGGTGATCGCTATGAAGGTCACCTTCTGGACCTCCGGGGCCGCCGCGGCCTCGTTGTTGCCCGAGGGCCTGGGGTTGTAGTTCGCTTTGAGAGGGGCGTGCGCGGGATGGGTCATTGCGCAGGACAGGAACGCGCCGGCCATCATGATTGTTGAAAGCGTGACTCGCAGGTATCGCATCGTTATCTCCTCCTTAAGCGGCAGAGCCGCAATCTCAACGTATAGAGTATGATCTTCTTGCCGCACTCCCGAGAGCGCCACCGCCTGGGCGCCGGTCTATGCGCTTGGACCGGCGGATGAGGACATCTTCCCTCCCGATCTCGGCGCCGAATGATGCGCTGGGCGATTGTATGTCCGGCAAACTACTTCGTGGCGTTCTTGTTGTCGATACCTTTTTGTTCGAGGCGGGCCAACATCCCTTTGATATCAAAGACGCCTTTGAACGCCACGTAGATCGTGATGGTGGAATACCAGATGACGCAGGCCATGGTCAGGGCCCACCAGAACCAATGTCCGCCCGTATTCATACCGTACGCGCCTCCTTGGAGTAGTTTGCGGGTTTGAGTAGGGAACCCACTACCATCGCGATAGCGGCAAAGGCGAATGCCGCGATTCCGAAGTAGGAGTCGTATTGTTTGCCGAAGCTTGCCACGAATTCAGCGGCCGCGGGGATTTTCTTGAGGACCAGAGAGGTGACAGGGATGATCGCGCCGAGGATGATGGCGCCGTAGGCCCCCCAGTCGTTCGCGCGTTTCCAGTAACAGCACGCGACGAGCAGCACGGACATGCTGGAGAGGTAGATGGCGCCGGTGACGGCGAGATAGTCCCACAGCGAGCCTTCCACTTTGTACCATAGTCCGTAGATCATCAGGAAGATACCGATGGCCGCGACGATTAGGCGGCTCCAGAGTATTCCCTGCTTTTCGGTGGTATTCTTCTTGCGGAACGGGCCCATGATGTCGTTATAGATGACGCTTGCCCACGTTAGCATGTAAGAGGAATCGGTGGACATGTCCGCGGCCAGCATGGCGGCGACCATGATTCCCATGAGCCCGGAGGGAAGGAGGATTGCGAGGTACTTCGGCATGGCGGACAGGGTGTTCCCGCCGACGATTTCCGGTGTGAGGACGGCCAGCGCGGCAATGCCCCAGAGCGAGGGGATGAGGAAGCGGCAAACAAAGAAGAAACTGGTGTGCGTGTACACCTTCTGGCCGGTCTTGGTGTCCTTGGCGGCGAGGAGGCGCTGGATAGTAGTCTGCCAAGTCAATACCGCGGCCAACGTCTGTATGGAGTAAAAGATAACGTAGGACCAGCCCATATCTGGATTGGCCACGGGATTGAATCCGCCCGCGCCGTAATGCGTCTCGACGGTCGTCACGAGTCTTTCCCAGCCGACGTTCACGAGAATCAGGATGGTCACGACCAGCAGACCGCCGCTCATGACGACGAATTGAAGAAAGTCGGTGACAAGCACGGAAAGCATTCCGCCGAGGACGGTGTACACCATGACGGAGAGCAGCAGGACGGTCATCATGATCTCGAGATGATAGTTTGCGGGGCTGATGCCGCACGAGGCAATCAAGAAGTCGCCGCCGACGCGCAGAAACACGCCCATATTCAGCAGGCCGCCCAGCACGATGACTACGCCGGCGAGCCAGCGCACGCCGCCGCCAAAATGCTTTTCAAACAGCTCGGGGATGGTCATGGCGCCGGAATCGCGGAGGGGTTTGACGCAGAAGCCGGTCCATCCGACGACGAACATGGCGACGGCCTGGCATATACCGGGAATGATGCCCGAGAAACCCTTCTCGTATCCGTTCTGGGCGGTGTACATGCAGGTGACAATGCCGAACTCGGTCGCCGCGAGGGAGGCAATTCCGAGATAGAGATTCATCTCGCGGCCGGCGATGAGAAAGTCCTCGACTTTGCCGACGTACTTGCGTACGGCGATTCCGGCCACCATGGTGGCGATCAAGTAGACGCCGACAATACCCCCGTCAATCCACCCAAAATTAGAAGGCATTTCCCGCTCCTCTTCCGCTTCTCCCGCCAAGACCCAATTCCGCAGCGCCCATGACTGTAGCGTGTAGCCGGTTGAGACATCAAGCTCGGAGATGACGGATCTGAGATGACCCGGTGCGACTTGATGATTGCCGGTCCGCGGGGACGCGGACCCTCCCGTTCCGGAATGACCCGGCGCGACTTGATGATTGCCGGTCCGCGAGGACGCGGACCCTCCCGGTTGGTATCGCCCAGAAAGCAAGGGCGCGGAATTCGTCAGGCGCTACGGAGGATGCGGTCCATGGCTTGTTTCAGTATGGGCTCGACGCCACGGTCGATTTCGGTCCAGTTGGGCTGAACTTCGTAACCGCCCTGGTCGAAGGCTTCGTCGGTGGCGATGTATTTGAGGAAGCTGTCTCCGTATGCCGCGACCGCGAGCGGAGCGGCGCAGCGTTGCTTGGCGTAGAGTTGGTACGGAATACACATTTCCGACGGGAGGAAGAGCACGTCGAGAACGCCGAACGAGAGCCGGGCGAGGTGATAGGGATAGGTCGTAATGTTCTGTTGGAGCCGGTGGAGTTTCATTGCAGCCAGATACTTTGCCGGACGCCAGTCGGCGCTGCGGATCTGGTCCGCATAGTGATTAGCGTCTTCGGGGATGGTTCGCAGGGGTAAGTCGAGAGTGGTGTGTTTCCAGGCCAGCCCGCCTATGGGGGACGGTTGGGCTTTGTCGAATGCGGATTGCATGGCCTCGAAGAGGCGGAGTCCGAACGAGAGTCGATTGTAGTGCTTGTTAGTCGTCGAATACTTGCCCGCGGTGATGTCGCCGCCGCATCCCGTGAAATAGAGGGGGAAGACTTCGGGATTGGTCTTCTCAAAGAGGTCCAGGGCGACGCCGACGGTGTCGCTGGAAACGGTGCGCCGCCCGTCAGACACTTGGGGGTGGCTCGCGTAGAAGCTGGCGCATGCGACGGGACAGTTCCCGGCGTCGTAGAAGACGATTTGATCGAGCATGGGGTCGATAAGGCCTTCGGGCGCGGAACGAATTTCGGGGTTGTGGCAGACGCTGTAGCGAACCTGGCACTGGCCGCGATCATCGAGCACTCGACGTGTGCTGGCGAATTGTTCGACAGGGTGGCTTGAAAAGGCTACACCGGTGATGGGAGTCCCTGGATCAGCCAGCGCTTGCGCAACTGCGTCGCGGCATCTTGCGAGAAGCGACACGAACCACGCCTCGTCGTGCAATTGAAACTGCGGCGCATATTCGGCGACAAGGGCGTGGGCGTCCTCATCAATCAAGGGCGCATCGTGAACGTGGTTGCTGTGCAGCGTGACGCGATCCGGCTCGAGTTGAGCGCCGTCCGCAATGGCGCGCAGCAGCCGCGTATGCGAGGTCCCGCAGAGGTAGCAGAAATCGATGACGGCGGCGACGCAACGCGTTGCCCCATCGGTTAGGGCAATCCCGCGCAGGTACAAGGGGGTTTCGACGCTAAGCGCCGTGTCGTGCAGTCCGCCGCAGAGATAGCCGCCGATTGGTGGAGTTACGTCAACCTTGAACGTGTGGAGCGTGATCATGGGATTCATTTCCGCACGATGGCCGCGGACCAGCCTTCGGCGATGCGCAGTTCGGTGTAGGTCTTGCCGTCCACGGTGACCTGCGGCGCGGAGAATCCTTCGGCTTCGCGGCCCGCGTCATCGAACACGTGAACCTCATGCGCGGCAGCATCCCCCCAACCGTACAGGCCGCTGACCTTCGTGATAATGCGCTCGCGCCCGATGATGTAGCCCTCGTGCAATTCCATGGGCGTGATGGGATACATGTAGCGCGTGAGCGTGTAGTGCGTGGGGATCACGGTCATGTCGCCGTACCAATGATAGACACAGCCGAAGTCGAGCGCCGCGAGCATCACGTTGTACGCGTCGCGCTCGTTGCGTTCGGTGAGGTGATCGCCGAGGGCGATGGGCGAATACAGTTGGGCCTGCGTGCAATTGGAAATGCTGCCCGTCTCGACGAAACACGGAAACTTCAATTCGGCCATGGCGCGGGTATAGGGCGCGCCATTTCCGACCAGGGGGCCGTGGGCGAGGATGCGCTTCGCGAGGGCCAGACGCCATGATTCGGATAGCAGGGTGACCGACGATTTCAGACGGGTGATGGTCATGCGCTGGGGATCGATGTCCGCCGAGCAGCCGTCCCACGGTTCGCCGTAATGGTACATCCATCGGCTGTATTCGTGCTCGTCCCAGTAGACGCCGTCGCTCTTGATCTCGTCGAAAATGATGTCGATATTCTTCGCGACGGCGGCGCCGAACGAATTCTTATCCGTAGGACAGAAGATGCGCTCAATGGATTTGCCGTAGTCCGCCTGCGTTCCGTCAGGCCGCATCACGCGGGCATCCGGAAAACGTTCCGGGGCGTCTTCGGTAACATCGAGGAAGCAGTGGAAGTAGACCTGGAGCTTGGCTTCGGGCACGAGCCGGCGCCAGCGTTCAAATCCATTCTTGTAGTTGTCGTGCGTGACGCGCTGGAATGACGTACCGTGGCTGTAGTACCCGTTGTACATGGGATAGGAGATCGAAGCGCAAACGTAGCGGGCGTCCTTGAAATGGATGAAGTCGGCGATCTGTTGGTCGGTCCATTTTTCCGTAAGGGGATCCGTGCGCAAGAATGCGAATCCGCCGGGAATGGTGAAGTTCGCGTCGAAGAGCCGCCGCGTGGTGTTGATGAACTCGAAATAGTCCGGCGTTGCGGTCGGGACGATTGCCCATTCCGCGGTAACGCTGGCGCCGGGTTTCACGACGAGGCTGTTGTCGGCGACGCCCACACTGCCGGCGGCGGCGAAATTCGCGACATGAATGCGCGACACATCGTCGAGCGCGACGAACCCGAGGCCGTGCGCCGCGGTGGTGGCGTAGGTGGTCGGGTTTTCCGGTGCGGACGTTCCGCCCCCGGCGCCGGATTGTTTGAGCCCGGCGAGCCATAGCCCCTTCCGCCGATCTCCCAAGGCCGTTTGATGGCGGCGTATGATGGGCAGATTCTCTTTCGTCAGGTTTGTGAAGGTGTCGTGAACCACGATCGCTTCGGCTTGGGATTCGACGCGGCGGTCGAGGCGGAAAAACGTATTGGAGCCGGTGGTCCATTCGGGCTTGGGAGTGGAAAACTGGCTTTCCACCACGAACACCTCGCCTCCAATCGCGACCTCGATCTTGCCGTCGGCCAGCTCCTTCGCGGTGAAATCCGTCTTGAGTACAGCGCGCGGCTCGATACGTTGGAGAGGGCCGCTGGGCGGACCGGCCTTGGGCTTGGGGGGTGGCGGCGGCACGCGGAATCCGAAGCGCGCCTTGGAAATGACCAGCGGGCTCTGCACCGCGTCCGGGGCGGCGTCTTCGATTTCGAGCGTGTTGGCGCCTTCACGCAGAAGTCCATTGAGCTTGAGTTGGAACTCGCACGCCTTGAGGCCGTCTTCGAGGCCATAATGAGGATGCGTGTCCGGACTGGTGAAGTCAGGACTGTAGAAGACCGAAAACAACTCCGCGCCAGCCATCGAGTAGATCGCGCCGCCGCGGGACTTCGCCCTCAAGGGCTTGTTCAGCAGTCGATCCCCGGTGATGGACTGGCCGTTGAGCGTCAATTTGAGCGCGGTGGAATAGCCGGCGACTTGCGCGTAATCCAGGCGGGCCAGCAAGGACAACACCGCATTGCGATCCGGCGGCGCAGCGGGGGCGTTGAAGGTGACGGTCTTCTTTTCGCCCTGTTTTAGTGTGAGGTCGTCAAGTACCGTGACTTCGGGAACGACTGGCGCTGGAACGCCATCCGCGCCTGCGAGAGACGCGAGTGGAAACCGGGATCGGGTTTGAGTCCATTCCGCGCTCGATGTGGTCATCATGGTTTCTTGTTGAGGTTCGGCGGTGTCCGTGTCGGAGAGTCCAACTTCGCAACGCAGCGGCGTGCCCTGCGCGGGGTGGTCGATTCCGAGCAGCTTCCAGGGGATGGCGGCTTCGATCAGGTAGCCCGTGGCGGCGCGAGCGGAGGAGACCATGATTCCTTCGGTCGAGCGGCCTTCCGGCCGGTAGAAATGCGCTTCCGGCGCGCAGTCGACGAGTGGGTCGCCGGTCTTGAGAAAGTTGCCGGGACTGAACGCGATCTGGAACTGCCCTTCGCCAAGTGTGTTGCGCTGGGGATCTTGCTCCGGCCGGGTATCGAGAAAAAGCTCGACGTGATCCCCCTTCCAGAGGGCTCCGCCGCGCTGGGATTGATGTAGCTTGTCGTCGGTGACTTCGACCGCAAGGAACA
Source organism: Candidatus Hydrogenedentota bacterium (assembly GCA_016215105.1). Lineage (GTDB taxonomy): Bacteria > Hydrogenedentota > Hydrogenedentia > Hydrogenedentales > SLHB01 > JACRLJ01. Next base: position 15,490 of record JACRLJ010000113.1, on the reverse strand, counting down.
GATACTCCTCGCGCCAGGCGAGGTGGACCGTGCCGCTCAAGTCTTGCGGCGTCTGCCACGAGCCTTTCCCCCAAACTACTTGGTTCTCGTTGACGACGGGGATGGCGTTGGGTACTTTGGTCCAGTCGCCAAGGTCGCCGTCGATAGCGAGGGGCGGGTCCGGCTTCAGGGGGATACCGCGGACGGGGTCATTCGATGCGGCGCCGAGCGAGAGGACGAGCGTGACGGCGCAAAGGGACCGGATTACGAGAGCGCTGTTGTTGAGCATCGACGCCTCCTGTGAAATCAGCGTATGCGGCGCAATTGATACAAGCGTGAGGTCAGTTAACCACAGAACGCGGAGGGAGCGCAAGGAATTACGAATTACGAATTGGGAACTACGAATTGCGAATTGCGAATAGGGAATGAATAGTGAAGCGTCGAGACGCGGCGGCGGGGTTGACGTGGTTCGGCGGCGAGGCGATACTCTGTCGGCAGAGTCGTGTGCGAGTATTCGCAAAAGTTAGCGGTAGAAAAACGGACGGAGACGACGCGTGGGGCCGAGCTTGCCGGTAGGGAGCGATATCGTGCGGCGCTTGTCGTTGCTGGCGCTGGCGCTGTGTGTTAGCGCGGCGGCGGGCGCGGGGCCGTATCGAGAAGCGCCGGATCTGGCGAAGCGCGTGGCGGATGGCGCGCTGCCACCGGTGTCGGAGCGGTTGCCGGAGGAGCCGGTGGTGGTTACGCCGGTAAACGAGATCGGCAAGTACGGGGGCGTATGGCGGCGTGTGGCGGTGAGCAAGAACGACCTAGGTCTGACAACGCGAATGGCCTACGAGCCGCTGGTGCGATGGGACCGGACCGGCACGAAGGTTGTATCAGGCGTCGCCTCGCATTGGGAAATCCAGGACGGGGGAAAAGCGTACGTATTTCATTTGCGCAAAGGGATGCGCTGGTCGGACGGAGCTCCGTTCACGTCAGACGATGTGATGTTTGTGTTGCAGGATTTGTATCTCAATCCTGAGTTGTTTCCGGTCTATCCCGGATGGCTCAGAATTGGCGGCGCTCCGCCCGAGGTAAGCGCGCCGGATGCGTGTACGGTAGTCTTTCATTTTCGCGAGCCCTTCGGAATCTTCCTCGAATTTCTGGCGTTTCACGGCAACGAGGTCTACGCTCCGAAGCATTACCTGAAGCAGTTCCATCCCGCGTACACACCACTCGAGGAATTGAAGCGGTTGGCGAAGGCTGAGCGCTACGATTTGTGGCTTCAGTTGTTCCTCGCGAAGAACGATCTCTTGCTGAATCCGGACCGTCCAACCATCGCCCCGTTCAGAATCACCGTGCCGCCACCCGCGCGGCGGTACGTGGCGGAGCGGAATCCGTACTACTGGAAGGTCGACCCCGAGGGCAATCAGTTGCCGTACATCGACCGCGTCGAATACACCGAAGTGCAGAATGCGGAAATGGCGAACATCAAGGCCATGACGGGCGAAGTGGACTTCCAGGATCGCCTGATGAACCCCGCGAACTACACGCTATTCACAAAAAGCGCCGCGAAAGGCGGCTATCGCGTCTTGCGCGACCCGCATACGGATGTGATGGTGGCGTACATCAATCAATATAGCCGGGACGAGGAATTGCGCCCGATTTTGCAGGATAGACGGTTTCGCATCGCGTTGTCCGTGGCCATCAATCGCGAGGAGCTCATTAACCTGGTGTACTCGGGAATGGCGCGGCCTTCGCGCGGCGTCGGAGTGGACAGCGATTTGTTTTACCTGCCGGAGTACGACCAGGAACACATTCGATACGATCCGGCGCTGGCGAACCGCTTGCTGGACGAAGTGGGCATGGCGCGGGGCCGCGACGGCATGCGCCGCTTGCCGAATGGACGGCCATTTCGTCCAATCCTTCACGTTCACCCGGCGGAATCGGGCATCGGCGCCGAGTTGTGGCAACTGGTGGCGGACTACTGGCAGGAAGTGGGGCTCGGCTTCGTCACCAAGACGGACGCGCAAGGCTTGAGCATCTTGAACGAGACCAATGGCAACAGCGATTTCTGGGCGTATGCCACGTCGGGAATGCACTGGATGGTTGACCCGATCTGGTACGTGCCGTGGCAGAATATCAGCTTTGTGGCGCCGCTGTACGGCCAGTACGTGTCCAGTGGAGGGAGGAGCGGGGTGAAGCCGTCAGCCGAATTCCAGCGCCTCCTCGATTGGTATCTCGAATTGCGCGGGGTAGTGAACGACGAACCGCGGCGGCTGGAACTCGGGCATCGCATCCTCGGGCAGTGGGCGGACGAGTGTTACGCGATAGGTGTCTGCCGTCCGGACCTGATCACCATCGTGTCGAACCGGTTCAGGAACGTGCCGGAACATATTCTGCACAGCTACCAAACGATGACGCCGGGGTACATTGGGATCGAGCAGTTCTACATTGATGAGGAGGGGAAATGATGGGCTGGGCTTGGTAGCAAGAGAATGCGCCGGAGTGCGTGGGCTGGAAGGAAATGTGAACTTCTGACAAAACCGTCTCTCAATCCATGTAGCGCCGCCGTCCCGGCGGCTTCAAGGCGTCGGTACCGAGCCGGCGAGGACGCCGGCGCTACAAGGTAACTTTGTTGCACGGGGTTTTGTTGGGCTTAGACAAATCCGGCGCGGTTGCGCGTCTATTGGGGCGGAACACGGATCGATTGGGGAACGATTGAGTCAGACGGGCGAGGGTTCGGGCACGGCGTTGGATTCGCTGGCGTATCTGTATGACAGGTACGGCGCGCGGGTGTACGGGTATGCCATGGCGCTGTTGTCGAACGCGTCAGATGCGGAGGAAACCGTGCAGGAGGCGTTTACGAAGTTGTACGCGCGGATGAAGGGCGGCTGGAAGCCGGACCAGCCGGAGAACTACCTGTTTCGCGCGGTGCGGAACGAGGCGTATTCGCGGCTGCGGCGCCGGCGGCTGTTCTTCTTGCGCACGCGGCAATGGGCTGACGGCTCGCATTGGCTGGCGCCGCCGTCCGGGGGCGCCGGCGCCCGGGATGGCGAGCTGGAAGCGGTCGAGGCGGAGCTCGCGGCCTTGCCGGTGAAACAGCGGGAAATCGTGGTGTTGAAAGTGTTCGAGGCGATGACGTTCGAGGAGATTGGGAAGGTGCTTCACATTTCACCCAACACGGCGGCCAGCCGCTACCGCTACGCCGTGGACAAACTCCGAAGCACGCTCAAACGCGAGGACTTTGCGCCATGAAAGAACCCAGGGATCATTCCACGCAGGATATCGAGGCGCGTTTGCGCCGCTATTCGCTTTCGGCGCCGTCGGCAAACCTTCGGGAAACCGTACTCGAGCTCGCTGGCGCCCCGGTGAAGCCGCCCCAATTTGAAATGGCGTTGCGCTGGGCATTGGCGGCGCTGGTGGTGGTTCAGGTTTGGGGAGGATGGATGGAACGCCGGACCGGCGAGCGCATGGCGCGGCTGGGGGCGCCGCAGGCGCCTGAGATCAGTCGCGATGCCGCACCTGGTGGGTTGAAAGGAGTGGGTCATGAAGTTGAGTTGGCGATTCTTCATCCTCGATATCGGCTCCCCCTGGGCCCCGGCATTCACACGACCCGGCTCGACGCCGGGCGTATCACTAGTACATCACTGTCCGCGGGAGATCCATCATGACAACGACCAATCCTTCTGTCTTGCGAAGAATAGGTTCAATCTTCTTTCTCTTCATCACGTGGCCGGTCCGCCGTTGGCGCGTGGTTGCGATCATTCTCATCTGCCTTGTCGTGGTCTACACCGTCGTTGACCAGATGCTTCTTCGACAGCTTGCGGCGCAACGCGAGCAAATTCGTGCGGCGGGCGGCGCGGTCGAGTTTGCCGATCTGCACTTGCCCAAGCTGAAGCCGGAGGAGAATGCGGCGATTCCGTACCGGCACGCTGCGGCATTGCTGGCGAGTATCCACGCGTCGCGCAACGCGGAAAAAGCGGTGGAAAGGTTGAACACGGTGGCGCCGTGTACTTGTGGGGACGACTCTGGTCAGGAGCAGGCGGGCGCCGCGTTCACTGAACAGGATTGGAAGGAAATTGGCGAACACGTCGCGGCGTCTCAGGCTGCGCTTGAAATGGTGAAAGAAGGATGTGCGCTGAAGGGGTGTCAGTTTAGCAATATTGAATCGCCAGAAGCGTTGGTGGCTGATCCCGGCGCCTTCTTGCCCGACCTGACGCTCGTTCGCTCGTTGGCGCGCGAGTCGGCCACTCGAGCGATGTGGGAGAGTCACAATGGCAATGTTGAAGGCGCATTGCAGTGGGTAACGCTTGGTCTTCACCTGTCCAACGGTCTCGAGTCCGAACCGTTCATGATCGCAGGATTGGTGCGCGTTGCGTGCGCGGGTCACGCCCTGAACGCACTTCAGGCGGTCCTTTGTGAACACGACGCCGCATCGGCGTGGCTTGAACAGTTGGCCAGAGAATTGACACACGTGGCAGACCGCAGACTCATTGCGATGACCTTTCAGGGTGAACGCTGCTACTCAGCGGCCTCGTATACTAATATGAGCCTCCATGGCGGACCTGGCCGGCCGTTCATGACTCTTAATCAAATAAAGATGAACGAGTTCTCGGGTTGGATTGTGGACGCGGCGCTTCAAAACGATATCCAGCAGCGTAACGCTGCCTACAAAACAATCGAGGTTGACGCCGCGAGGATGTCCAGGCTTTATGCGCTTGCGAAGCTGCTCGCGCCAGCGCTACTCCGGGCAACGGATGCGTTCGAGTACAACATCGCTCAGACCAATCTGGCCGAGATCGCCGTCGCGCTGAAGCGGTACAAGAAGGAGGCAGGAAGCTATCCAGAAGAATTGTCGTTACTCGTCCCGAAGCACATCAAAGAATTGCCTCTAGATACATTCAGCGGAATTCCGTATCCGTACAAGCAGGTGGGCCAAGGGTTCAAAATCTACAGCGTCGGTCGAAACCAGGTTGACGACGGTGGCGTGCGCAAAGACCGGACGCACGGTGACATCGTGTGGTGCGCGAAGAATTGACGCGGGATTCTGCGCTGGGCGTTACGAGATGTGGGACGGCGAGGAACCCGTCTGGCGCGGATGGGGGGAGCGGACTCGCCCGGGGTATTTTGGGGTGTAGTGTTGGGTAATGGCGCCCCGGCGGCGCGGCGAGACTCCGCGCCTACATTTTCGCGCGTCTCGAAAGCCACGGCCGATTCAATCCCGGCAGGGATGATAGGAGAGTAGCCGGGGGTGACCGATAGGGCTCCCCCCGGAACCGCTTGCCGCGCTGGAGCAGGCGCCGTGCCGCTCGGGACTGCCGCGCTCGGCGAGCGCGGCAGTACTCGGGGCGAGCGCTGATATGACGCCTACCGGTTAGAAGGAAGTGTTACACGAGATTGAACTTGCTACTCTCCGTCCTCGATACTTTCGAGGCTTGGGGCCTGGAAATCACAGCACTTGGTATGGGGCGGGGCGCCTTCCCATTACGTCAATGTCCAAGGGAGAACCATCATGTCGACGTCGGACCCATCGGTTATGCGAAGACTGACCGTCCTGATTGTTCGGTGCGTCACGTGGCCGATTCGGCGTTGGCGTATCGTCGCATTACTGCTTGTCGCATTGGTGATCGCTGTAACGATCACCTATGCGATTGTCGACCAGACGCTTCTTCGCCAGCTTGAAGCGCGACGCGAGCAGATACGCGCGTCGGACGGGGCGAAGGAATTCCTCCAACTGCTCCATGAGCAGCCGGATATTGCGGAGAACGCGGCAGTCCCATACCGGCACGCGGAGGCGATGCTGCGGCGAATCCGGTGGGACGACCGGGAAGCCATAAAGCGTACGTGGGAGAAGCTGAGCAAGTTGTCTCCGTGTTCATGTGAGGAGGGTCTGGGCGCGGGACAGGCTGGCGCCGTACTGACGGAAGGGCAATGGAACGAATTGGGGAGACACGTTGACGTATCCCGGCCTGCGCTCGAAATGGTTAAGGAAGGCGCTGCCTTACAAATGTGTCGTTTCTATGGTTATTTTGAGCCTAGCGATCTGAACGGGCATCCCAAGTATTCGGATATGTCCTTGATGGAGGACTTGGCGCGTGCAGTGGCCTACCGGGCGGTTTGGGAGAATCACAACGGCGATGTCGACAGTGCGCTACAGTGGGTCACGATAGGCCTTCATCTCTCGAACGATCTCGCCTTTGAGCCAGGAGTAGGGTCTGGAGCGCGACGGGTAAAGTGCGCAGGCCATGCGCTCTGGGCGCTTCAGGCCGTACTGTGCGAGCATGATGCCGCATCGGGGCACCTTGACCAACTGACCGGCGAGTTGGCTCGAGCGACAGACCGCAAATTGCTTGTGATGACTATTCAAGGTTCAACGTATTCGTGGGCGTACCGGGAATCGTTTTCAGACTGGAAAGAGCAGAAAGGAGGGAGAGGACAATTGCGCCCCTTCTGGACCTCTGTCCAAATCAAAGAAATCGATGTGTTTACGTGGTTTGCGGATGCAGCGTCAAAAGACGATTTTGAACAACGAAATAGCGCGTACAAGAAGTTAGAGGAAAACGTTTCCAGGTTTTCGAAGCGATACTTGTTTACAACAATCTTGCCTACCGTAGAGATGCAAGAGACAGTCCAGAAACTCGAAGCCGGTATCGCTCACGCCCATTTGGCGGAGATCGCCATTGCGCTGAGACTCTACAAAAAGGACAAGGGAAGCTATCCGGATGAGTTGTTAGTGCTTGTTCCCAACTACATCAAAGAGTTGCCGCAGGACACGTTCAGTGGAAAGTCGTATCCGTATAAACGGGTGGACCCGGGGTTCAAGATGTACAGTCTTGGGCAGGACAAGACTGACGACGGCGGGGTGAGTGGGGACGGGAGGCGCGGCGATATCGTGTGGTGCGCAAAGAATTGAAGTGCTGCGCCCCTTCGGGGCTGCCTACCTGTTAGCCTGTTCCGGGGGTTCCCTATCGGTCACCCCCGGCTACTCTCCTGGCGTCCCTCCGGGACTCAAGACTTGCCGCGCTGGACCAGGTACTGTGCCGCTCGGGATTGCCGCGCTCGGCGAGCGCGGCAGAACTCGGGAGCTGAAGACGGTCGGCGGGGACGCCGACCCCCCCCGGTCGCCGAGATTGGTCGCGCTGTGCGGGGACGTATTACCGGTGGTGAAGACAGTCGGCGGGGACGCCGACCCTCCCGCGCGGCAAGATTGGTCGTGCTGTGCGCGGCCGTATTACCGTATGCCGGCTGTTCGCAGGTGGTCGAGGGCGTGGGTGAGGTGGTCTTCGATGCCTTTGGCTAGGGGTGACGGAAAACCATACTCCCAGAAGCTGACGGCCTCATAACCGCCTTCGTCGAGCATTTTGGACGTGGGAAGGTAGAGACCCTCGCCGTTGGTGTAGCCGAGGGGGAACGTGACTCCGGCGTGGAAGAAATCGCGGACGAGGCGCCCGAGTTCGGCGACGAGTTCGCCTTCGACGCCGATGAACCGGAGCCCTTCGCCAAGCTGGATACCCTGGACGGTGATGGGCGCGTGCGTGGGCAATGCGCCGTCGCGGTCGAGGCGCTGGATCATGCGTTCGGCCCAGAGGCGGCGCAGTTCGTAGTCGGTGTCCATTTCGGCGGCGTAACCCGCGCGGTCCATGGGCGGGTTCAGAGACCAGTACGTTTCAACCATCGCGGTGACGATGTGCGGGGTGACTTCGGTGAGGCCTTCTTCGAGCGCGCTGAGCGCTTCGCGCGCGGCGATCTCTCCGACGGCTTTGACGTCGTCCCACGTTCCCACGCGCCAGCGCGGGATATTGCCGCCGATGTGTGCGGGTTTGGAGTCTCCGCCGGCGCCTTGCAGGAACATCGAAACGGGGCCGCCGAAATGGGCGTCAAGATACTCCATGGCGGCGCCGGGATACTCGGCGCTGATGTCGAAACCGCTGATGATGGACGGGTGACACGAAACGGAAAACAGGAAGGTGATCGGCTTATCGTGTTTGTTCCGGAACTCGCACACCGGGATGCTGTCGTAAATTGGACCGCCGGGATTGGGGCAATTCGCGATCGCTCCGTCCGCGCCGCGGCCCCGGCGATTCATCGGTACCGTGGTATGTACCGCGCCACAATGGAGGGTGGCGTCTGCGGCGCGCCCGGCGGCTTCGACGGCCGCCGTGACGGTGGCCGCTTCGAGATCGTTCAGATAGCGCGTATCGGGCGGTTCGTACCCCGCGTACGCCCATGTTCCGACGGAGGGTCCGACGTGGGTGTGAGAAGCGTTGAGGAGAATCTGTTTGGGGGTGAGATGCAGGCGGTGGCCGATGGCGTCTTTGAGTCGGTCTGTGTCGGCGCGTCCGAGGAAGCACAGGTCGAACCCCATGATGAGCGCCGCCGCGCCGCCGTGTTCCACAAATAGGGCGCGGACATACAGGTCGTCGTGTATGCCGGCGCAGCCGTGTTCCCGGTCGCGGGTGGCAAAGCCCATCATGGTCGTGCCCAGGGGCGGCGTGATGCATCGGCGCGCAAATCCAGCTTTCATGGCGGGTCTCCGGTTGGATATCTCCATTGTAATCCACCCGCCGCGCCGGTGGGAATAGCCGGTGTAGTGGCCGGCCTGCGCTCATCGAGCGCAGGCGTACTTGGCGTTATGCAAGATCGTCCATGGCTTTGGCGAGGCGGTCCAAGGCTTCGTCGATATCGTGGTCTGTGTGAGAGAAGTTGGGGTAACACACGTTGTAGAGCGACACGCAGCGCCATGCAACTGGGCAGGCCGACGCACTCCAGTGGATAATTGCGCTGCTTGAACAGATCGTTCAGTCCGCCTTGGAAACGCTTGCCGGTTCGCGCGAGATGACCGATCACGTCGTTATTGCGGTAGGTGGTGATGGCCGCCCTGGCCGCGGCCAGCGAAAGGGTCTCGCCGGAGAACGTCGAGCTAATCGGGGCCTTCTCGATTACGTCGAGCAGATGAGCTTTACCGGCGAGGACCGAAAGGGGCATGCCGTTCGCGATGCCTTTCGAGAACACGGCGAGGTCGGCGTTCACGCCGCAGTACTCGTGGAGGCCGCCTCGGGCGATGCGGAAGCCCGTGACGATTTCGTCAATCATCAACACGGCGCCGTGACGCTGAGTGAGGCCGCGCAGGCCGCGCACGAAGTCCTTCGCTTTTTCGGGAGCGAAATAGTCCATGGCCACGGCGGCCCCCGCGATACGCCCGTCCAGTTCCTGAAACGTCTGTTCCCACGGCGCCAGATCGCCCCAAGGGAGCATGCGGTGCAGTTTGGCGATATCGGACGGCACACCCAAAGGCGCGTCTTGCCGAACGCCCGGCAGAACGGCGCCGCCGGACGCAAGGCTGTTCAGCCAGCCGTTGTAACCACATTGCAGAATAATGTCGCGGCCCGTCGCGGCGCGCGCGACCTTAAACGCGGCGGCCATGGCTTCGCCGCCGGTCTTGAGGTAGCGTACCTTTTCCGCGCAGGGAATGGCGGCAATGAGAAGTTCCGCGACCTCGGCCTCGAGCAGCGTCGGGTGGCCGAAGATGATTCCCTGATTGAGTTGCGCCCGGATCGCCGCGTCGACGGCGGGGAAACAATAGCCCAGCGTTATCGGACCCAGCGCGTTTCGGAAATCGATGAACTCACGGCCGTCGATGTCCCATACGCGGCACCCGGCGCCGTGAGCGATGTAGCACGGTTCCTCGGGTTCGAAGCGGGGACGTTTGGACATCGTGGACGTGCCGGTGGCGATCCGATGTTCGCTTTCTTTGTAGTGTTTCCACGAGTGGGGCGACGTTGGCATGAATATTCCTCAAGAATAGATCGACCGCGCAAGATTCAATGTGCTGCGCACAATGTGCTCGCCGGAATCCGGCTCGAATTGATTGTAGCGCCAGGTCTGGGCTTCGTACCCGCCTTGGACGATGGCCTCGGGTGTAGGAATGTATCCGAGGGCGCCGTTGGCCAGTCCGACGGGGAGAGTGAAGCGCGCGGGGGACTCTTGTTTGAGCTGCAATCCAAATTCGGTGAAAAACTCGCCGGGCAGCCCTGCCAGCACAGCCTCGCCAATGCGTATGACCTGCGTTTCCGCGACGACTTTTTCATTCTGGCGCGCGGCGTGCTCGACCAGTTCGCGGTCAAAATACCATTCCGGTATTCCGTCCTCCTGTCCCGCCACGGCTCGAGCGCCGCGCGCCGCGAGACGGGTTTGCGCGGCGGAGACCGCTTCCGGGGCAACGCGCCGTTTATGCAGCATGACCAAGTCGCTGGCGATGCGCAACGGCCCGTCGAGTTCCGATTCTGCGGCGAGAGCCGAGGCCACATCGTTGGCGAGCACATAGCCGATGCGTTGCGCCTCTTTGACGCCGCGGCCTTGCCGAGGGTCCCACGCATCGAGGTGATTGATATTGCCCTGGGCGCCGTTGACGTAGACGATAGGCGCGCGGGAGCCCGCGTATCGATGCAGCGCTTCGCGCAGATATCCCGGCCAGTCAGGCGAGAAATCCCAATTATCGCCGGCGAGCACGGCGGGATGCAGCGCGAAATTGACCAGCATTCCGGCGATACGTCCGTCGTGGCGCGCGGTCAGCGCAAATCCCTGCGGATCGGTCGGCCCGAGTGGCCCGTCAATGTCGTCCAAGTTCAACGATTCCCAATTCATGCGCGTCGAACCGTCTTTCATGCGCAGTCGCCGGTTGAACGACAGCCTGGGTTCATCGAAACGCGCGATAGTGAGTTGGGCTCGCTTGAGATTGTTATTTGCTTCGGCAGCGGCGCTGGCAATGCGGCGGCTGAGTTCGGCGATAACATCATTCGACGCGCGGCTGCCTTCAACAAGTTCGAGGGTCGCCGGACCGCTGTGGGTGTGCGTGGCGGCCACCATGACGTGCGCGCAGGGGATATTGGTGAGTTGTTCGACTTCGCCACGGATGTCCGCGGCCATGGCCTCGGTCACAACCAGGAGGTCGGCGGAAATCAATGCCGCTGCGGTTTCGCCATGGTGCACGACCATGGCGTTGGCTTGGAGCGGCATGTGTACGCCGCGCGACGCATAGTCGCCGCGGAAGTTGCCTCCAATGGGCGTGCCCAGCGGGGGAGTGATATCTATCGACGCAAAGCCGGCGTGGTATCCGCTCATGCCGGGCTCACTTCGCGTACGCCGCGATCACTTTACGGATGCCGTCCGCAATGCCGCGCATGTGCTCTTCCTCGTAGGTGGGGAAGATGAAGGTGATAAATGTGCGCGGCTGGTGCCAGATTGCGTTGGGGACTTCGACCTTGCTGTAGTCCACGGACGCCGGATCGGCGAATTCGTTGCTCTCGAACGGGAACTTCGAATTTCCGAACCCATTGTGCTCGGTGTAGGCGCGCTCGGTGTGGCATTGCGGCCAGAACACTTTCCAGCACGGGGCGCCTTCCGCGCCGAGGGCGTTCAAGAAGGCCGCCATGTCGCATTTCATGTTGTCGATGTCGAGGGTGATGGGAAACACGTACCAGCCGTTTTGGCGTTCCGGCGTGTCCACGGGCAGGTGCAGGATTTGCGGCACATCACGGAGCGCGTCCAGGAGGATTTGGGCGTTACGCCGGCGGCGCGGCATGTTCCAGGTGTCCATGCGGTCAAGTTCGCACAGGCCGATGGCAGACTGCATTTCGGTCATGCGGTAGTTCCAGCCCACCATGTTGTGGATATAGGGCAACTTCTGCTCGATCTCAAGCAGGCGGAGACGTTCGCGCACGTCGTAGCCGTGATCGCGGAAGCTGCGGCAGCGCCACGCGACTTCCTCGTTGTCCGTTGTGACCATGCCGCCCTCGCCGCCGGTCGTGAACGTCTTGTTCTGGCAGAAGCTGCACGCGCCGGCGTCGCCGACGGCGCCGGTCTTCTTGCCCTTGTACGCGCCGCCAAAGGCTTGGGCGTTGTCTTCGATCACGAAGAGTTTGTGCTCGCGGGCAAGCGCGACAATCGGGTCCAGATCAGTGACGTTGCCATAGAGATGGACCGGCATGATGGCTTTGGTGCGCTTGGTTATGAGTTTGCGCGCCGATTCGACGCTGAGGCAGTGGTCGTTCTTGTTCACATCGGCGAAACGCGGGATGGCGCCGGCCTGGACAATAGAGAACGAACTGGCGATAAAGGTGTAGCTGGGGACGATGACCTCATCGCCGGGTCCGATGCCAAGACCGGCGAGTGCGGTGTGCAGCGCGCTGGTCCCGTTGCTTGTGCTAATGGCGAACTTGCTGCCGTTCCACTCGGCGTAGCGCCGCTCGAATTCCATGCCCTGCGGCCCGGTCCAATAGTTGACCTTGCCGCTCTTGAGCGTGTCGGACACGGCCTGTATTGTGCGCGCGTCAAACCAAGGCCAGGGCGGCAAAGCGCCTGGGACGGACTTCGGGCCGCCGTTAATGGCGAGTTCGGACCCGGGATTGCTTGGTTCGCGAGAGGTTTTCATCGTCGTACGCTTTGCTCCAGTATATGTTTCATTATGGGTTCGCCGTCCGTGAGCGGATAGTTTGCGCGTAGCAGGACTTGCGTGTTACCCGTCCCACCATCCAGCAGAATAACCCACGAGTCATAGCCGTTCCACCGTGGATCAACGTTGTATCCTTCGCCGCCGCAGTCCGTTGGTCACGAATGACAAATGTCTACTCGATTATTCCGGTGCTTGGGTCGTACTTCCAGCTTTGGCCCGCGTACGGCGGAGACGGAACGAAGCCGCTTACGCCGCTCTGCTTGAGATCGTCCAACGTCGGTGGCCACGATCCCTTTTGCTCGTGATAGAGCTTAAGGCTCGCCCGGAGTTGATTGAGACGTCGCTCCTTGAGCGCGTCGAGCAAAGTAGTTGACTGAACTCTGCCATCCGGCTCGAGGATGAACGAACCGCCGCGCGGGTCGGCCGGAATCCCGGTGATGATGCCCGCAGACACGAGATCGGACAATTGCGCGGGCGCCGTTCCCGCCTTGGTCTTGTACAGCTCAGCGGCCTTGGTCAACGCGGCGCACGCGGAACGCAACGCGATGTCGGACAGCTTCCGCTCCGCCAGGTCGCGCATCATCTTGTCCTTGCTGTTCCGCATCTCCTTCCACATTGCCTCTTCCATGTCATTGAGGTTGTGGCGGGATTGGAGGTTGGCCGCAAACTCGGCGATATTCCGCGGCGCCGTGCCCGTTTCCACGGCCGACTTCAAGTACATGGCCGCAGTCTCCGCGGAGCCCGGTTCGTCGCGGCGGTTGAGTAAGTACACCACGGCCATCTCATACGGAAGTTCCCAGCGGTCCGGATTCTGCGCGGCGCCTTTCCGCAGCAATTTCAGGCTTGAGTCGTCGTCGGCCTTGATTGCGGCCAAGAATATCCCTCCGTACCGATAGGCGTCGGTAAAGTGCGGATCGAGCGTCGTAATCATGTCGCACATCTGGTAAAGCCAGGTGAACTTGCTGTCGCCCTTGAAATGCATCGTGGTGTACTGAATGCACTTGAGCCAGAGCACGTCCGCGACAACACCACTGAGACCCGCGGTGAAGTGCTTCAGCAGATCCTTCTGGGGCAGGTAGAGCAGTTCTTCGTCAAATCCGCCCTGGCGGGCGCTGTCAATGCGCCACTGGACCGGCACGAGCACGGCAAACGCCGCCGTGGCCAGGACTACCGCGATAAGCCCGCCGCGTTTCATACATCCTTGTCCTCGAACGCGATCGACGCGAGCGCAAGCAGCAGGGCCGTGTACACCGTTCCGTACAGCAACGCCCACCCCACAAAGCCGGGGGGCGCCGCGATGGAATTGGCGGCCTGGCTGCTCAAGTCGAAGTTGGACAGGTTTGGAAGAATGTAGTACACCCATCTCAGTACCTTCTCTGAAATGGTTCCCTGAAACTGGGGCGGCAGATTAATGAAGATGCCGGTCGCGTGTCCCGCGACGAACACCATGAACACGATGATCGCCCCGAGTATCGGCGACGTGAGCGACGACAACAGCACCGCAAACGCGGTGATGAGCAGCAACTGCCAATAGATTAGCAGGACGGCGCAATAGAATGTTGCGTTCACACTGCCACCCAGCAGAAGAATATATCCGGTGGCCACGGCGGCCATGGTCACCGTGACCACAGCCAGTAGCATCGCCAGCCCCAGATACTTTCCGAGGATTAACTCGTAGCGGTGCATCGGCCGGCAAATGATGGTGTAAATGGTGCGCTTGTCGATCTCCTTGTAGACCAGGCTCGTGCCCACGAAGATCGCAATCAGCACCCCAAACACGGACACCGACGCCAACGAAAGATCCTTGACGATCTTGATGTCTTGGCCGATGCTGATCCAGCCCAGCGCCTTCGACCCGAAGATGGTGACACTGGCAAAGAAAAGCAGCACATAAAGCACCTTGTCGCGCACCGCTTCGCGAAACGTGTTCTGCGCAACCGCCAGGATTCTCATGAGTGCTTCTCCTGCTCGTGCATGAAGTAGTCCTCGAGCGACTCGCGCACGGGCGTGAACTCCACCAATGACCCCCCGCCGGCGTGGATTGCGCGGACCGCCGCATTCGCCGCGTCAAGATCGTGATAGAAGAAATGGTGACCCGCCTCGGACCGCCGCGTTGATTCCGCGCCGGCCGCCACCGTTTCCGCGGCGGGCGCCGTGAGGCCGTCCGCAATGACTTCGACACGCTGGATCCGTTGCGTGAGCAACTCGTCGATGCGCCCCTGCGATGTAAGCCGTCCTTTTACGAGAATGCCCACCTTGCTGCAGATTTGCTGGACGTCACCCAGGACATGAGAGCTGAAGAACACCGTCTTGCCCTCATCGCGCAGACGCAGAATCAGTTCGCGCGTCGCGCGTCGCCCCAAGGGGTCCAACCCGCTCATGGGCTCATCCAGGATCACCACTTGCGGATCACCCACGAGCGCGACGGCAAAGCCGAGCCGCTGCCGCATCCCCTTTGAGAATCCGCGAACGCGTTCCTCGGAAATCGAATGAAGGTCCAGCAATCCGCCCAGTGTGTCCCACGCCGTCTTGCGCTGCGCGGCGCTCAGGCCTTGCAGCCGGCCGTAGAAATCAATGGTCTCCCGCGGCGTCAAGTACTCGTAGAAGTAAGGGTTCTCGGGCAAGTAGCCGATGAGACGGCGGGAAGCCCGGGTTCGGACGTTCTCTCCGTGTATGAACGCCTCACCCGACGTTGGACGCAATAGACTACAGAGGATCTTGATAGTGGTCGTCTTACCGGCGCCATTCCGGCCCAGAAACCCGAACACTTCATTGGCGCCGATCTCGAGGTCCAGCGCATCCAGCGAACGCCCGTGCGTCCGCCCAAACTGGCTGCGGTACACTTTTGTCAGCCCGTGCGTAACAATCGCGTTCATTATGCTCCGCTCCGCTTCGTCGCGATTCGGTGGGCCTCCAACCCGCGTCCTTCGCGAAGTCCGACAATATGTGCCATTTTACTCGGAAAAAGTCAATAGCTTCTTTGTCTGACTTATCCCCAGTTTGGCGCATGTTGACGCGTGACGAGTTCGCGCATATCCTGGATTGCGTAGTCAAGCTGGTATCCCTTGTTTCTTATGA
>JACRLJ010000108.1 GCA_016215105.1 Candidatus Hydrogenedentota bacterium | reverse complement strand
TGCACGGCGACGAAACCAGTACGCACGCGCCGTTCGGCGATGGCGTACTCGATTTTGACGAGCTTATCCCGGAACTGATGCGCTCGGGAATCAAACACGATTGGTGGACCATTGACCTCTGCTTCTGGCCGGACGCATGGGTCGTTACCGAGCGATGCAAGCTGGCCATCGACAAGCTCAACAAGAAGTACGGAAACGGAGTGAAATAGGAACTGCGTCGAATAACACCAAGACAAGAAAAATGGGGACTGTCCCCACGAGTCTTCGAGTAGGGACTGTCCCCATTTTTCGGACACGCTACCGAAGCAGAAAAAGGGAGACCGACCGTGGGAAAGAAGCTCAATATTGGCCTGATTGGCTATGGTTTCATGGGCCGGGCGCATTCAAATGCGTATCGCAAGGTAAATCAGTTCTTTGATGTCGGTTATCAACCTGTCCTCAAGGCGATTTGCGCGCGGAACGAAGCGAAGGTCCGCCCGTTCGCCGAGCAGTGGGGGTGGGAGAGTGTCGAGACCGATTGGCGCAAGTTGATCGAGCGCAAAGACATCGACGCGATTGACATCGGTAGCCCCAATAACACGCACCGCGACATTGCTGTGGCGGCCGCCGCGGCCGGCAAGATGGTCCTCTGCGAAAAGCCGTTGGCGATGAACGCCGGCGAGGGCCTCGAAATGACGCAGGCCGTCGAAAAGGCGGGTGTGCCGAACATGGTCTGGTTCAATTACCGGCGCGTACCCGCCATTGCGCTGGCCAAACAGCTCATTGATGAAGGCCGCATCGGCCGTGTGTTTCACTACCGCGCGAAGTATTTGCAGGACTGGACGATCAGTCCCGAGCTGCCCCAGGGCGGCGCAGGGTTGTGGCGGCTGGACGCGGATGTCGCAGGAAGCGGCGTGACGGGCGATTTGCTCGCGCACAGCATCGACACGGCGATTTGGCTCATCGGTGGTGTCCAGAAAGTCTCCGCTATGACGGAGACGTTCATCAAACAACGCGCGATCCAGGACGAACCCGGAAAGGTAAAGCCGGTGAAGATCGACGACGCGTGCGCATTCCTCGCTCGGTTCAAGAATGGCGCGCTCGCGACGTTCGAGTCCACCCGGTATGCGCGGGGCAGGAAGAATCAGAATACCTTCGAGGTGAATGGCGAATTCGGGTCGATCTATTTCGACCTCGAAGATGCGCATCAATTGCAGTACTTCAACCACCGCGAGGAGTCGCACGTTCACGGCTGGCGCACCATTCTAGTGACCGATTCGGACCACCCCTATATGAAGCACTGGTGGGTGCCCGGATGCGTGATCGGCTACGAGCATACTTTTATCAATGCGTTGGCCGATTTCCTCCAGGGGCTTGAGTCCGGGACTCCGGTGCGTCCCAACTTCCGCGACGCGTTGGAGACCCAGTACGTGTGCGACGCAGTCCTCAAATCGGCCTCGACTGAATCCTGGCAAACGCTGGGCAAATAATTGACGGGAAAGGAAAACCAATGAGCGCTAAGGCACAGGCTGAACGGGCAATCGAGCAGGGAAAGGGGATTCTGCGGCTGACGCCGACGTGGGTACCGCGGGTGTTCTGCATACCGGGTAGGCGCATCAAGCTGCACCCGGACGACTACTATGCGCTCGGCGGAAACCGCGGCGGTATTGACGAACGCTGGTTCTCGTCGACGACGCCGGCGGACAACGGGCCGCTCACAAGTCCTAACGAAGGTCTCAGCTTCATCGCATTTGAAGACGGCGCGAAGACCGAACGGTTCCTGCTGCGAGACGCGGTCAGCGAACTCAAGGGAGCCATCATTGGGGACCGGCTGTGGAAGGAGTACGGGAAGTGGCCGATGTACTCGAAGTTCTTCGACAACAAAGGCGCGCTGCCCCACCACATCCATCACGACGACAAGCACGCCGCCCTGGTGGGCCAACTGGGCAAACCCGAGGCCTACTTCTTCCCGACGCAATTGAACAACTACGGCGCCGATTACCCGTATACCTTTTTCGGACTTCAGCCCGGCGTCACGAAAGACCAGGTTCGCCAATGCCTCGTGAACTTCACCAAAGGCGACAACAAGATCACGAACTTGTCCGCCGCCTACCGTCTCGAGCCGGGGACCGGCTGGGATGTGCCGCCCGGCATACTCCACGCCCCGGGCAGCCTCTGCTCCTACGAGCCGCAACGCGCATCGGACGTGTTCGCCATGTACCAATCGCTCACCGGTGACCAAATCGTCCCCGAAGAACTGCTTTGGAAGGACACGCCAAAGGATCGCAAAGGCGACTTCGATTACCTCATCGAAGTAATCGACTGGGAAAAGAACGTGGACCCCGAATTCGCGAAACACCACTTCATGCGTCCGAAGCCGGTTCGTCCGGTGGCGGAAATGGAGAAGGAAGGCTATCGCGAGAACTGGATTTGCTACAAATCGGACGCGTTCAGCGCGAAGGAGTTGACCGTCCTCCCTGGCCGTTCCGTCACCATCAAGGACGGCGGCGCGTACGGACTCATTGTCCTGCAAGGTCGCGGGAAGATGGGGGTGTGGGACATTGAGACTCCCGCGCTGATCCGCTTTGGGCAACTGACCTTTGATGAGTTCTTTGTCACTGAATCCGCGGCGAAGGCCGGCGTGGTAATCAGTAATCCGAGCAAAGTGGATCCGTTGGTAATGCTAAAGCATATTGGGCCTAACAACCCGGACCTTGTCCTTGGGACGTAGCCTTAAGCGATGTCTCGTAATGACCTTGAGGAGAGACAAATGAATAACGTGCGCGTCGAGCGAAGAGCGTTTTTGAAGGGCACAACTGGAATGCTGGCCGGCCTCGTCGGAGCCGGGCTTGTTGCGAGCGAAAGTCACGGGGCGGATGCCCCGGCGAAGAAGGACACGGCAGACGCCAAGAAGTCCGGCGAGGGCGAATGGACGCCGCTGTTCAATGGCAAGGACCTTGCCGGATGGGCGCCGGAAGGCGGCGCCGTCTGGACGGTCGAAGACGGATGTCTCGTCGGCAAGCAAGGTCCCAAAGGCGCTCCGGGGGACCTTTTCACCGTGAAAGAGTACGGCGATTTTGAATTGACGGTGACCTATAAGATTCAGTGGCCGGCCAACTCGGGCATCTGGTTCCGGTACCAGGACCCGAAAAAGGCGTATCAGGCGGACATCCTCGAGTTCAAGAATCCGGAAGCCTATTCGGGAACCATTTACTGCCCAGCCAAAATGTTTCTAGCGGTGAATAAAGACCCGAAGCTGGAGAAGCGTGATGGCTGGAACACGATGAAGGTCAACGCCAAAGGGGATCACCTGATTGTCACGCTCAACGACGTCGTAACGGGCGACGTTCACGAAGCTTCGTACCCCAAAGGCAAGATTGGGTTCCAGGTTCACCCTGGCGAGGAATTCAAGAGTATGAAGATTACCGTGAAGGAAATTCGCATCAAGACGGTGACGGCGTAAACGCGCGCAATTCACAAGGAATGAACGATGTTCACACGCAGGGACTTTCTGAAAACTACGCTGGCCGCCGCGCCGCTGATTCTTTCGGCCAAAGCGTTTGGACGCAAGGGGCCGGGCCCTAACGAAACGGTAAACGTGGGACTGATTGGTCTTGGGGGGCGTTGCCGGGAAATTGCGAAAACCTGTTTGGGAATTCCGCAAATGCGGATCGCCGCCGTGTGCGACTGTTTCCAACCCCGGGTGGATGAATTCATGAGTTCAGCCGGCAAAGATCAGCCCTGGAAAGGGTACACCGACTTCCGGGAGATGATTGAGAAGGAACATCTCGATGCGGTGATGGTCGAGACAACGACACACGCCCGCGCTTGGGTGACGTGTCACGCCATGGCCGCCGGAATGGACGTCTACATCGAGAAACCCATGTGCCTGAGCATCGCCGAGGGCCGCGCGATGGTCAAGATGGCGCGCCGATACAAGAGTGTCACCCAGGTCGGTACGCAGCAGCGCTCGATCCCGCTGAACAACTGGGCCAGTGACCTCGTCAAGAACGGCGCCATCGGCAAAGTGAAGAACGTGCTAGCGCCGAACTTCATGGGACCGAGGGAGTGGACGCCGAAACCCGCCGAGCCGATGCCGGCCGGTGGCAGTGAGAATTGGTGGGATATCTGGACCAACCAAGCGGAGTTTCGCCCCTATCACCACGAACTGCATCGCAGTTGGGGCCTGTGGCGGGATTACGATGGCGGCGGCCAATCGTTCGGCGTCACCGGATGGGGAGCGCATAGCTTTGACCAGATCCAGCGCGGGCTGGGAACCGATGAAACGGGTCCAATCGAGATTGTGCTCGAAGAAGCGCTGCGCAACGAAAAGAGCGGGAAGTTCGACGAGAGGACACCGTCGGAAGACGAGACGGGCGCCCCCTACTACGGCATGGTGAAGAACACGGAGGGGCCGCGCGCCAAGGTGCGCATGAAGTACGCCAACGGAACCGAGATCCTGTTTCATCTCGACGCGGATCGCGGGCCCGGCTTAGGGTGCGCTTTCGTTGGCGAGAAAGGCACGATCGAGATCAACCGCGACAAGATTTCCGCCAACCCGAAGGAATTGGTCTTGTCGGCGGATCGCCCGAACACGCTTCAGGTCCCGGAGACGCAGCCGCACATCGAGAACTGGATCGAGTGTATCAAGACCCGGAAGCGGTGTACCGCTGACATCGAGTACGGCCAGCGAAGTTCGTCCTTGTGCTACTTGGTCAACATTGCGCGTGACCTCGGGCGTGTGGGCGAAACGCTGAAGTGGGACCCCAAGGCCGAGCGGTTTACCAATAGCAAGGAAGGCAATGCCATGCGCGGGCGTCCGCGGCGCAAAGGGTACGAACTGCCGAAAAAGTCAATCTTTCGCCGATCGACTTGAGGAAGATAATGGCGCTTACACCGTGCGAGTGAGCGGCAAAGCGCGAACGGGCCTCTTGTCGAGTGTTTTAGTCCGTGCTGTAGTGAGAAGCTATTTCCAGGGTTAGGCGGGTAGGAATTGCCGGGGCCACGGCCATCATTTGAAAGGACTCTGCAGTCATGAGGCAACACGACTCTCAAGGTACACCAGCGAAGGGCGCAATCACGCGGCGGTCATTTCTGAAGTCATCCGCGCTTGCTGCCGCGGCAGCGATTGGCGCTCCCGCGATTGTCCGCGGACAGAACCTGAACAGCTTGCTGGACATCGCAATCATCGGATGCGGTGGACGGGGCGGCGGCAATCTTCAGGAGGTGCGCGGGGAGAATATTGTGGCGCTCTGCGACGTCAACGCAAAGAACGTGGACAAGATAGCGGAACAGTTTCCCAAGGCCGCTAAGTTCAATGACTTCCGGAAGCTCTACGACAAGCTCAAGGGCTTCGACGCCGTCGTGGTCAGCACCTGCGAACATACGCACGCCTTTGCGACGCTGCCGGCCCTGAAACTGCGCAAACACGTGTATTGCGAGAAGCCGCTCACGCACAACATCTGGGAAGCGCGCATCATCCGTGAGGCGGCGAACAAGGCCAAGGTGGCCACGCAAATGGGAACGCAGATTCACGCGGGAAACAACTACCGGCGCGTCGTCGAGTTGATCCAATCCGGCGCTATCGGCCCGGTGCGCGAGGTCCATGTGTGGGTGTCCCGCACCTGGGGCTGGCAGGCGACGGAGGAAGAATTCAAAGAGTCCAAGGATATTGTGTTCACAAAGGAACGACCGGCCACCGTCGATCCTGTTCCGGACGGTCTCAACTGGGATCTCTGGTTGGGACCGGCGCCCAAGCGCCCATTCAATAACGTGTATTTTCCGGGTCCCAAGTGGTACCGCTGGTGGGAATGGGGCAACGGCACCATGTCCGACCTAGGCAGCCACTGGATCGACCTGCCGTTCTGGGCGCTCAACTTGAAGCACCCGCTGACCATCGAAGCAGGCGGACCTCCGGCCCATCCCGATATCGCGCCGGCGTCCATGTGGGCCAAGTACGAATACGCCGCGCGCGGCGATATGCCTGCCCTCACGCTAACCTGGCATCAGGGCAGGGAGAAGCCTGCGCAATGGACGAGCGGCGCCATCCCGCAATGGCCGGACGGCGTGTTGTTCATCGGCGAAAAAGGCATGGTCCTCGCCGACTACGGCAAGCATGCGCTGCTTCCCGAGGACAAGTTCAAAGACTTCGCGCGTCCCCCGCAGACCATTCCCGAGTCCATCGGCCATCACCAGGAATGGATTCACGCCTGCAAGACCGGCGCCCCAACCACCTGCAATTTCGAGTACGCCGGCTGGCTCACCGAAGCCAACCACCTCGGCAACGTGGCCTACCGCACCGGCAAGAAGCTCGAATGGGACCACGTGAAACTAAAGGCCACCAACGCCCCCGAAGCCGGCAAGTTCATCAAGCGCAAATACCGGAAGCCGTTCGTCTTTCACGCGTAAAGTCGACAGCCAGAATTGAGAGAATAGGTTGCCGTCTCGCTTTATTCTGAATATTTCCCGGGTGCGCACCAGACTGAGCTTTGCGGCCCCGGCGAGTCTGGGTATATGGCGGGCCACCGCATTCTCAAGCTGGTCGGATAACGAGTCTTTGTAACCGTATCGGAAAGGTGAACGGACGCGAACCAGGAACGATCTGTTGTAGGCGGGTCAGCGCAGTGCTAGGCTGTGGCCTCAGCTGCCTCGTGGAGGCCAATCGTATGTCAGTTAGAGGCTAAAATGTCAACTGAAAAGACAATGGCGGATGCTTTCACAGAACTATGGCTGGAAATACGTGACATTTGCGTAGAAACGCAAATCGAGGGGCCACACACTGGACAGGGATCCCTTCTCTATCACTACACGAATGCGGCAGGACTAATTGGCATACTCACACGGCGATGCATTTGGGCGACCAACTTGTCATACGTTAACGATCCGCAGGAACTTACCCATGGCCATCACTATTGTGTGGAGGTGCTGAAGTCGCTATCGACCAGCCCAGCTTTTGTAATGCCTTACGTGTTCGAGACTGCTATTCAGCAACTGGATACTGGTCGTAAAGCGATTCAGGACCAAATGGCGGCGTGCCTCAGCACTGAGAGTGACCTACTAAGTCAGTGGCGGGCCTACTCAGATTCAGGTAAAGGCTTTTCTATAGGATTTGACGCAGAGCGGATTCTACAGATTCTTGTTCACCGCCGCCTCAAGTCAGGCATGGATACGATTCCGATTTTCACGCCGCTTAGGCTTATATATGAGGATGATAAGAAGTTTAGCCTGCTGACGCGAATAGCCGAATGCGTGAATCGTCACCGAGAAACGCTTCAAGCCGGAAGACCGACAGCTGCCCCTGCCATTGAAGTCGAAACTGTGCTAGGGCATTACTTGGCTTTGGGTTATTGGTTCGCATCGATGAGCTTTAAGAAGAACGGATTTCAGGAGGAGGCAGAGGTGCGATTGGTTGTGTCAAACCTTATAGAGCTGGACGGTGCCAAGGTTAAGATACCTGTCAAAGCTCGTGTAGGCCGAAACGGAGATCTCGTCACATATTACGAGATAGGTCTCGGAGAGAAAGATGATGAACTCCCGCCAGTCAAACGAATCTATGTTGGTCCGGCTATGGACTTTGAACGGGAGAAGAGCGGTCTGCTGGCGTTTCTTCACACGCTCGGGTACGTGGATGCCACAATGCCAGAAATCTTACCTTCGCGCACGACGCTCACTCCATACTGAGGTAGATAAGGCCAGTACCCTGGGGAAATAGGGGGCGGGGAAATAGGGGACAGCGGAGCCGTTGAAAAACCCGGCTCTTTTCCAGCGTCCGTTATCGGCGCGTGTTTTTTTCACAAGTACGCTTCATGCGCCACTAGGACGAGTCTGAAGCGTTGTGAGAGTCCATTTCGCGTCCACCACGCTCGTAGGACACC
>JACRLJ010000107.1 GCA_016215105.1 Candidatus Hydrogenedentota bacterium | reverse complement strand
CAAACTGCCGAAAAGCGAGTCAGTCCCTGGTTTTCGCTCATGCTCCGTTTTGAGTCAAGGCGCTTCAAATCTGATTCGCTACACTAGGACTCCGGCCAGAGGGCGAGTTGTTCGACGCGGCGCCGTTTTTCATCTTCGGGGTTCGCGGTGGTAAGATTGCGGCTTGCGCGAGGGCATTGCGCTTTCCGCGACCTGCTCCACGAGGAACAGGCGGAACAGTGAATCTTGGGGATATCAAGGCAGCCGCGCGGAGTTACGCGGGGACCGGGACGTCCCTGAAGCGGCTGGGCCGCAAAGGCGTAGCTAATGGTGTGACTTCTTTGTCCGCAACATCTACGCGAATAATATGGACGTTGCGGACAAAGAAGCTAAATGGGCGTAAGGAGAGAACACGCTTTTATGTTGCACGAGAAAATCGAACGTCACAAACAATTCTGGTCTGGAGCCGGTCCGAGTCTGATCCTCATTCCGGCCCCTGGTGAAATCGCGGCGACGGACAGCGTATCGCCAGCTATGTCCACGTTTTCGTTGAATCCCGAGGAAGTCTGGAAGCGCGAAACCACACGCGCCCGTTCGGTCATCGATTGGCCCACGGATGGCATCCCGACGGTGCGTCCGAATTTTGGCGTAGTATTCATACCGGCAATGGCGGGTCAGAAGTATCTGCTTCAAGATGGCCAAATGCCTTGGCCGGATGAGCCGCTGAGCGAGGACGCGCTGCGGGCTGCGCGCTCCGTAGAGCTGGCCGACACCGACATGATCCGAAACGCAGAACGGTTCTACGCAATTCACCGGGCATCCGGCGAAACCGAGATCGCGCCGTACCATCCCGACACGCAAGGGGTATTCGACATTGCCCATATGCTGTGGGGCGATCAGATCTTCTACGACGTTATCGATCCCTCGCGCCGGGAGTGGGTCGATGAACTTCTGGAGATTTGTCTCGACCTCTTCGTGCGGGTATCGCAGCGCATGCGGGCCGCGATCGGCGACTCCGAGGGAACGATGATCCACGGGCATGGAACGGCCCAGGGTGTCTACTTTCCCAACGCAGGCGCGCGCACCAGCGAAGACACCGCGATCTTGTTCTCTCCGCAAAGTATCGACGAAGTGATACTACCCATCATCACTCGGTCGGTGGTCCCCTTTGGCGGGGCGTTTGCCCATTTCTGCGGGCGGTGCGATCACCTTTTTCAGGAGCTCTGCCGTTCGCCATGGATCAAGGCCATCGACGTACAACCGGGCATGCACAGCGCCTCGTGGCTCCTGGAACAGTGCGCCGAGAACGACACGGTCTTATACAGCCGGGTCGAGGGACTCCCCGACGAATCTTGGGAAGACTATGTCCGCCGCATTGGGGGATTGGTGCGTTCCACGGGCGCGCGTTGCGTTCTGCGCTCTACCGTCTTCCCGTCGGCGCGAAGCGAGTGCGCGGCCATGCTCGAACTATGGCGCGAACTCACGGCGCGGTAACGCCAGTGTGAAAACGGTTAGCCGCGCATGTAGAATACGAAATTCGATGACGCCGCAGAGGCGCCGGGAACTTGTAGTTTTCGATTTACGTGGGAAGCTTGTCGCACGAAGCTGAAGGAGAGGCGGTATGACGGTCAAGATTGGGTTCATTGGGGCGGGAGGTAACGCGTGCTGGCATATGGATATGCTGAAGGATGTTCCGGACGGCCGGGTCATGGCTATTGCCGACGTCGATTTTCCAAGAGCCCAGGCCGCGGCGGAGAAACACGGCGCCAAGCCCTACGCCAGCCACAAGGTGATGTTGGCTGAAGAATCCCTTGACTGCTGCTACATTTCGATTCCACCGTATCAGCATGGGGAACCCGAGATTGATGTCATTGAGAAAGGCCTGCCATTCTTCGTAGAGAAACCGTTGGCGACCACGCTGGCCCTGGCCAATGACATCGAAGAACGCGTTATCAAGCGCGGGATCGGCACCTGTGTCGGCTACCAAGTCCGCTATTTCGACATCGTGGACCGGGCAAGAGAGATGTTGCGCGGCGCCTTCATCAACATGGCGCAGGGGTATTACGTATGCGGCGCCATCGGCGGGTGGTATACCCGGATGGCCCTGTCAGGCGGCCAGATCACCGAACAGGCCACCCACATGCTGGACCTGATGCGGTACATCCTGGGCGATGTCGAATGGGTCGCCGCATCCAAGCGCCAGGGCGCCGTCGTCTCGGCGGACACTCTGGACGCCACCGTCTTGGGAAAAGGGTCGGCATCCTCGGCCACGGCGGGGCTCGAACGCCACGAGTACAACATTTGGGACGCCACGACGCTGTTAATGCAGTTCGAGTCCGCCGTCCCGGCCGTCTTCACCTGTTCGTGTCAAGTCAACTACCTGTTCGAGGTCCTGCTGGACATCTTCACTACGGAGTTCCGCCTCAAGATTGACTACGAGAAGATGGAGATTATTCGAAAAGTAGACGGGAAGACGACCAGCGAGACGATAATGGCGGATACTTCACCTAAGATCGACGCCGCGTTTGTAAATGCCGTCAAAACGAAGAATTTCTCGAAAATCAGAAGCAATTACTCGGACGCCCTAAAAAGCCTGAAGATTTCGCTCGCAGCAGTTGAGGCGGCCCAGACGGGTACCGCTGTCCGATTGTAAGCTCGCGGCGCATTGCAAGTTCCTGCGCTACTAGGTACAATAGAAGTGTAAGGGCAGTGCTGTGCGGCGCTAGCCGGCTTCCGCACAAGAGTAAAGTGATATCCGGTCTCGATGCCGGACGGATGCCACAAGGAAAGGAATATGACGATGGCAATGAAGACCGTTATGGTCGCGTTGGTCTTGGTGTTCGCCGCAGGCGTGATAACGATGGCTTTCACGGAAAAGGCGTATGCCGCTGGGGACGGCATGGATGGCAGCATGAGCAAGAAGGGGTTTGATGCTCTGGCCAACAAGAAGTTCAAGACGGCAAGCTGGCCCCAGATCTGTGTTGGGCTGGCGTCGATCCCCGTTGCCTGGGCCGTAGTGAAGTATCTCTAGAATCAGTATCACGTACGCGTCTTGTCCTGTGGATTCTAAACTGACCGTCTCGAATCGGGATCTCCAGGCCGGTGGGGTGGGTTTTCATTCATGAGTGAACGGATCCTGGTTCTGGACGACGAAGCCATCATCCTTGATGTGCTTTGTCAGCACCTGACCGCCGAAGGTTACCAGTGCCAGGGGACGCTATCGCCTGAAGAGGCGATTCGCATTTGTAGTTCCGAAGACATCGCGTTGCTCCTTACTGATCTCCGCATGCCTGAGATGAACGGAATCCAGGTGGTTCGGCGCCTGCGCGAAATCGGAAGCGGCGTCAATATCATCGTCGTATCCGCCCTTATCGAAGTGAAGAACGCCATCGAGGCCATGCGCGCCGGCGCGGATGACTACGTACTCAAACCGTTCAATTTGAGCGAGATTTCGTTCGCGGTCGCGCGCGTACTCGAGAAACGCAATCTCGTCAGACAGAATCGCGAATACCAGGAGCAGTTGGAATCGCGCATTCAGGCCGCTACCGAAGACCTCGAACGAATAAACCTCGAGCTTCGAACAACGAAGCATTATCTAGAGGACCTGCTTCACAGCACCGTGGACGCCATTCTTACCATCGGTCCCGGCGGCAATGTTGAATTCGTGAATTCCGGGGCGCTGCGGATGTTAGGGTACCTCAATGAGGAAGTGGCGGCAGCTCATGCGGCAGGCTTGTTTGCGGGCGGGCTCGAGGAGATACAACACATCCGCCGGATCATGCAGGGGAACGCGCCGCTGCCAAACTATGAGACCGAGTTGAAACACAAGAACGGCTCCGTCATCCCGGTGAATATTTCCCTCTCGCTTGTGAACAGCGCCGGCGCCGATGTCCAATCTATTCTCGCGATCTGCAAAGACATTACGCAGCAGAAACGTCTCGAACGAGAGCTGAAAGAAATCTCGATTAAGGACAGCCTTACGGGACTGTACAACCAACGGTACTTCTATGACCGCCTCGAGACTGAAATCGAGCGCGCGCGCCGTCAGAAACACCCGCTTTCGCTGGTGCTATTTGACGTGGACCAATTCAAGACTTACAACGATTGCCACGGCCACCTCGAGGGCGACCGCGTGTTGCAGACCGCCGGCGCCGTCGTCATGGAATGCACGCGTGACCACGTCGATGTTGGCTTCCGTTACGGGGGTGACGAGTTCATCGCGAT
Organism: Candidatus Hydrogenedentota bacterium; assembly: GCA_016215105.1. Lineage (GTDB taxonomy): Bacteria > Hydrogenedentota > Hydrogenedentia > Hydrogenedentales > SLHB01 > JACRLJ01. The sequence goes on along the minus strand of JACRLJ010000107.1, from coordinate 40,951 downwards.
CTTGCCGGAAGCGGATCAGGCGCAGGCGTTGGCCATTGCGGAACGTATTCGGCGCAGTTTTGAGGACAAGCATTTCGACCACCTGACGCTAAGCGTTGGTCTCATGTCGTATAAAGAAGGGTATTCGTTGCGGACCTTTATTCAGTTCACGGACGCGATGATGTACGACGCAAAGCGCTCGGGGGGCAATCGCGTGTACGTTTACGATCCCCAAACAAGCGATATGGAAAGGACGACCTGACCGCATGAAGTTTGGCATTTGCAGCGAGATATTCAAGGACTGGAACGACATTCCCAGGACCATGAGCTACGTGAAAGAAGCTGGCTACGATGGAATTGAAATCGCGCCATTCACACTAGCGCAGCATGTCACGGACATACCGGCCGCAACACGCCGGATGATCGTGGAGAGCGCGCGAAAGGCCGATCTCGACGTGCTCGGCATACACTGGGTGTTGGTCGGTCCCGAAGGGCTTCATATTAATAGTCCGGACGAGGCAGTTCGCAGCCGCACCAGTCAGTATCTGGTAGACTTGGCGCATTTCTGCGGAGACGTGGGAGGGAAGCTCATCATTTTCGGTTCCCCAAAGCAGCGCAACGTCCACGAATCCCTGACCTATGATCAGGCGCTGGATTTTACTGTCGAGTCGTTCACGAAAGTTCTGCCGGTGTGCGCCGAGCGGGGTGTAACCATCTGCATGGAGCCGCTCACCCATCTCGAGACCAACTTCTGCATTTCCGCCGAGGAAACCGTTCGCCTCATCGAGCGCATCAATCACCCGAATTTCCGCCTCCTTCTCGATACCAAAGCGATGACCTTCGAAAAAGAAGGGCGGCCCGCAACCATCCGCAGACATGCAAAGCATTTGGCGCACTATCACGCCAACGACGAAAACATGAACGGACCGGGATGGGGAGAGGTCGATTTCGGTCCCATTTTCGATGCATTGAAGAGCGTCGGCTACCGGGACTACGTGTCGGTCGAGGTGTTCAAGTTCGAACCTGGCCCGGAGGCTATCGCGGTTCGCAGCATCGAGTACATGAAACGCTTCATATGAACTACCCAAGAACTTGACGGGGGCCGGGACGCACCATCCGGATTCCTAAGTTGCTCCGCCTCGGATCTGGGGTTTCAGCACAACGGTAGCGGTGTTTTCGAACACATCACGAATGCGCTGATACATGGTATCGTCCTCGTAGGAACCCACGATCGCGCCGCCTGAACCGGCAAACTTCGCGTGGGCGCCCACCGAACGCGCCCGCATCACCATGTCCACGTTGGCCGGGTCGATCGCATAGATCGAGCGGCGCCTATCGAAATTCTTGTCCATCCACGGGCCGATCTCGCTGCTCCGGCCCGCCAGTAGAAGGTCGCGCACCTCCTGGGCGTACCCAGCGAAGTCGCGCATCGCTTGGACGACCTCGGAGTCACCGTTGTTCCAGCGCTCGCGAATATTGTTGTGGAATACTTCGGAACCCTCCGCAAGATCCGTCCGGTAGGCGATAAAGAGCGGAGGCAGAAGCCCCAAGTCCAGTTCCTCGTAGTTTCCATGGCCCTGCGCGGACAAGAGTTCGCGATCGAAGTCCATGTAAACACACCCTTCGTAAACTTGGATGACGCGATCCTGCAACCCGGCCGATATGCCCAGTTCTTCATTCTCGACACTCAGAATCACGTTCGGTTGGATCGGTTTCGGGATGTCGACTTCATAGAAATCCATCAGGCACCGCAGCGTGGCGGTGACCAACGCGCTCGAGCCCGCAAGCCCCACGCGGCGGGGGATGTTCGATCGATACCGAATCGAGAAGTTCCGGTCAGGCAACTCAATTTCGTGCGCGTCACAATAGTTGACGAATTTCCGAATCGTAGCTTTCATGAGGCGGATACCGCCGTAATACCCCTGTTCCTGCACGTCCCGAACGAGATCGCGTACGGAAGAGTAGACTGACCGATCCTGAAAACTGGGTACGATTTCGACCTGCGGATGCTCGTAAATCGTCACCTTCGCCGCAAAGTCCCGAATCACAAAGCTGATCGTCTTACCAAAGTATCCGTCCGACGGATTGCCCACCAATCCCGCTCGGGCAAATGCGCTTGCTTCATGTGCCATAAGAGTTCGTTTTCCTTTCAACGCGGCGCGGATTATGTGAACCAGAGAATACAAGCCGGAATCACTTGGTTCAACCCGGCGATAGATTGACGCCTCCGCCGCGCTGTCTCCAGGGCGCAGACGGCAACGATCCGTCGTTTACGTTGTATGTTCGCAACCGTCGTGCTGCGTTATTGAATGCTCATGCTGGGGACTGATAGGATGGTTCGCCAACAGTCGGCACAACGCCGGCGTGCGCTTCGGCGCGTGCTGGTAACTTATTGTATATCCTATCGATACGCGGGAATATTCCTTTGCGCGATACAACAGAAGGCGAAAGCGGGCCTCGTTCCGAAGAGTTTGAGCGGCTTGTGCTCGAACACCTGGACATGCTCTACGCTGTTGCGTTACGGTTGACGCACAATCCGGCGGATGCGCAGGACTTGACGCAGAACTCTATTGTCAAAGCCCTGCGTTTTCATTCGAAATTCCAGGCGGGCACCTACATCAAGGCTTGGCTGCTCACCATTTTGCGCAATACCTTCATCAACGAGTACCGCCGCAAGGTGCGGCGCCCTTCTTTCGTCGAACTGAGCGGCACGGAACAAGCAGCGGAAACGACTCCAGACCCCCATGTTCGTTACGACCCGACAGTCCTAAACACCAGCAGTTTGCTCGAGTTGCTTGATGACGAAGTCCGCAATGCCATCGAAAACCTGCCAAAGGATTTCAAGGACGCCGTAATCATGGCGGATCTCGAGGACATGTCCTACAAGGAAATTGCGGACATTATGGACTGTCCGCTCGGAACGGTCATGTCCCGCTTGTACCGGGGACGAAAGTTGCTGCGCGACCAACTCTACAAGTACGCAAAGGAACGGCGGCTTGTCTCAAAGAACGAATCGTAAGGAAGCCGGACGCGGGGGACTAGCCGAGTACGAGGAACACGGCGCGGATTGACGGGCGTTTGCTTTGTCCGCATCCGCTTCGCTGTGGTCGCGGCTGATATTTCGAGCGCCAGACGGCAGCGGCAGAGTCGTTCTTGGACCTCAGGCCGGCGAAGTACTGCCTCGTGATCGGGTAGAATTGAAATAGGAACATCCGGCGGACGCCGTCTGCGCCGGCGGCCTGGACCAATCGAGTTGTCACGGAAACCCTCGGCAATTGGCTTAGTGGAGAACACTGCGAAGTATGGGTCTTAGTCCGAATGAAATGCGGGAAGTCTTCCAGAAGACGGTGATTGTACGCCGGCCAACACACGGTATCATCAGCGGCTATCACGAGCTGCCGTATATCTGTCTAGGGGCCTCACTTAGCTCCGGGGCAGGCACTACCGAAGTTCGCGGCAAAGTGCAGGTGTCGCCCCGTTTTATCATCCGTCCGCCCCAACTCGAACCCAGCTACGAGGAAATATTCGGCGAGGACAACGTGGACGCGGCGCTCGCCGGAAGGGTGTTTGGATTCCTGGGATTTCGGGGAAGACCGGTCGAATGCAAATCGGAACACCTCGAGGTGAAACAGGTAGACGCCTCGGTGGATTCCGTCCTATCGCGAACGCTGGATGAACTGGAGCGCTACGAAGATATCACGACGGGGCTCATCGTCACGCCTAACAGCCGCTATTATCCCGTATCGATTGAACGCTTCATATCTTCGATCCTTGAAGACGAGTTTTCGGTATAATCCTGTTTCCACTACAGCTCCGCGCGCGTTGGCCGAAGGGCCGGCGTTTCGTTGATACACATTCGGGAAAACGGCGGCTCGCCATTTTGAAGTGATCTAAGAAAGGATTCCCATATGAAGACGGCTTATGAACTAGCCATGGAACGCCTTGAGAAGGACAGCGGCTCGACAAAGAAGCTTTCCGACGCCCAACGGGCGCGCCTGGCCGAAATCGAGAAGAAATACGACGCCAAAATCGCTGAGGCGCGCCTGCAATACGATGATCGAGCGGCGGCGGCGAAAACCGTCGAAGAATTCGATGCGGCTCGCGCTACCTGCGCGGACCAGGTCGCACGACTCGAATCTCAGCGCGACAAAGAGAAGGACGCCGTCTGGAATGAAGGCTAGCGGTGCGCCGCCAAATCAGCCGGATAGCGCGACTCGATACGCCTAATCCATGACGGAAAACGGCTCACAACGTCCACACGGACGACGTTCCCGGCGCCACGCTATTGGATGGCGTTGGATCCCGCTTCTCCTGACAACTGTCCTGCTCGTGGCGCTTACTGTGTGGGATCGTTCACTCACGAAAACCAGTGCCGACGGATTCTGTCCCGAAGACGCGCGCTACATCTTCGCGGCGGAGGATTTCGGCGCTGTCTGGTATGGCCTCGAACAATCGGACGCCTGGAAGAGCCTCTGCCAGGAGATTCCCAGTCCTGACGCCTCGACGATTCTTCACATTCGAAAGACTGTAGGAATCCGGCCCTTTCCAGCGCGTTGGTCCACCTGGATGGGCCACCGGTTCCTGGCCGCAAGATCTCCAGATGGTTTGGGTGTCTGCGTCTATCCCGGTTTGCTTCTGCGCACCGCAAGCCGGCTACGCGCCGCGCTAGGATATCCGACGGACGCCGACGGCGTTGGGCGCTATAGTGAGTATGCCTATGGTTGGCGCGAGGGGTTTCTGATCGTATCGACCTCCAGCGATTATGTACGCGCCGCCTTGAGGGCGCCCGCGCCCCGTCTCGCGCAATCGAACGGGCGAGACGAACTGCGCGTTCTTCTCCCGTCCGCGCACGATGCGTTGATCCGCTTTCGGGCACGGGATGGCTGGCCAATCGAGGGCCAACTCCGAGTCAAGACCACGACGCGAAAGTCGCCGTTGACCTTGGCCAACGCCTGGCCGAATGATCCTCTGTGTTCGATTTCGGCCCCGCGTTGGACTGACATCCGGGCCGTACTCGAGTTGTTCGTCGAGCCGCTGCACGGACTACCAGGGCGCGACGCCATTGGCGCTTTCGCCACTTCGCTCGGGCAGCGATGGGCCTTAGGTTCCTTGGCTGCGGACTGGGACGAGCAGATGGAAGAGTGTTCTTTGGCGTTGACTTCGATTGACACGTCAGAGGCGGTCCCAGTCCCGTCTTTGGCGCTGCTGCTGAGGAACGCGTCGCCCCAGGCGAAAACTCATCCACTCGCGCCGGTACTGGCGCCCCTCGCGCCAACGCCCTACGATTGGAACGGTCAGCGCGGCGTTGCTGCGCCGCTTCTGGGGAATTCGCTGAATCTATGCCTTTGCCGGAGCGGTACGACGTGGATTGCTGCCACCAACGAACCGCTTATGGCGGTTCTTGCGGGAAAACTGAAGAGCGACGACAACGTAGACGCCGATCTCGCCGTCCGTTTGAATTGGAAAAAGCTATCGTCCGCTGCAGAAGAAGTTGTTGAGAATGCCGGCGCGCATGAATTGTTCCCGGGCATGAACAAGGCGGACGTTGACAAGGATGTCCTTCCGTTTGCAAAGGCTATTGCCTACTTGGGAACACTTCAACTGGAAGCGCGGAACCAAGGAGCCATGCTGGAATTCAATGGCTATCTGGCGCGTTCTCCCACTCGTATGGCAAGACCAGTCCAATGACTATCGCCTTGACGATTGCAATCAGCGCACTCTTGGCTGCTGACGTTCGCCCTCCCGAACCGGAGTACGCGGCGGCTAGCCCGGCTCTCAGCGCCGGCAATAACTTGATCGTTTCGGGTAACAGCGACCTCACCGTCTACGTCACCGCATACGGGCAAGTCACGGCGTGCCAGTGGCCGAGCCCAAGCTACCACAACCAATTGAGGGTCCAAGCATTCTCACCGCGTGGCGCCACCGGCTCGAGCGAGCGCGGCGGACTGATGTGGGGACTGCGAATTGAGGATAAGACACTGTGGCTCGCGGGCCAGCCCTGGGAGACCTCGACACGCTATCTTACCCATACTCCGAACGTGGCCGAAACGTTGTTGACGCTGCCGGGCACGGGTCTTGTCGCCAAGCACGCCCTGTTCGTGTGTCCGGATAAGAATGTGCTCGTGTCGCACCTGAGCGCATACGGAACCGGTGACCTGACCCAGGTGTATTGGTATGCCGGTTTTTCCCCCTGCACGCTTCTCGTTCCAGAACTGCCAACGGCAGGTTGGGGGCTGGAATCCATCAGTGATTTCGCCTCGTTCGCCGACACGGAAAGCGGAACCATTTACCATTTCCGTCCGAAAGACCCCGGCAAGAGCGACTGGGAACACGTCCGACGCCTGGCGGCGAATTCTTCTTCGGCGTCCGAGTGGTCCTCGTTTTCCGATGGGGTGTGGATTGGGTACCGTGGCGTCGAGTCGCCGTCAGAATATCACTGCGGCGAGAAGTCAGAGGCGTCATCGGCGCTTCGCCAGGCGGACGCCGGTGAACTCGCCGGTCAACGCAGCGCTGTGGGCCAGTGCGATTCCGCACTCTTTTGGAACGTCCCCCGATCGGGGGCTCCCGAGTTTTCGGTAACGGTACTCGTTGGATTTGGTATGAACGTAGCCGAGGTACGGAACGCGCTGGATTCAGCCGCGTCCGCCAAATACGAGTCATTGCTCCAGAACAACCGAAAACATTGGGCCAAGTGGCTCGAAGAGGCCCGGCTTCCGTCCCAAGCCGATCCCGCGCTAATCGAGCTGGGCAAGCAGTGCTTGGTTGTTCTGGCCAACGCGCGGGACCGCGAGAGCGGCGCCGTGGTCAGCGCCTCGCCAACTCAAGCGCCGTTTGTGTTCGACCGGGCCAAAGAGGGCGCGTGGATTACTCTCGCGTTTGACCTCGCCGGGTATTCGGAGCTGGCGGAAAAACATACGTTGTTCTATATCGAGTGCCTTCGCAAGACCAGCGGACCGGGAAAACCGGCGGGCTCACTGCCTGCGGCGATGTATGGGAATCGCGTAGAGGGGTTGCCGCATCTCATCCTGGATGTCGAGGCCTCCGCCTGGATGGTGTGGTCATTTTGGCGTCACGCGGAATCGCTGGACCAGAATGCGCGCTTGGAATACCTGAAGAAAGTCTGGGCGGCGACCGACCTGGCGGGCGATTTCCTAACCGGATGGGTGGACGAACGCAGCGGAGAGCCGCTTCCGTTCTTTGTGGACGCGTATTGGCGCGACGGGCGAACCGATGCGCAATTGGCGGGTATCGTCGGAGGAATAGGCGCCGCGCTTCATATCGCGCAGTACCTGGGGTATGACAGACCCGAATGGACCGAACGTATGCGGCAGATGAAAGCCGCGGCCCAGTATCACTTCCTCGACGCCTCTCAGAACTGGAAGATTGAGAACCCGCTTCTATACTGGCCCGCTGAGGTCATTCCGCTCGACGACGCGCGCTGGGATGCGCCAATCACTGCGGCGTTGAAGGCGCTTCCGGCGTTGGAGGGTGAGAGGACGATTTTCGCCATAAGCGACCTCGCCATGGTGTGCAAGGCCCGCACGGAATGGCTGGAGCGCCTGCGGCCGGTCGCGGTTACGGCGCTGAGACGCACCCTGTCAGAAGCGCCCGCCACTGACCGCAATCCGCCGCTGTATTCCGCTCCAGTTACGGCCGCCCGCTGTCTCGTCGCGATCGAGTCGCTTTATAGCAATTAGCCCGAACTAATACGAATCGTCTTCCAGGATGCGGATGCCCTGAATGCGCGCCAGTTGGAACGTGCGCGCCGAGTGCGCGGTGTGACAGAAGGCGCTGAGAAACGGGGAGGGGGCCGAAACATCCAGCGAAACCGGGTCGACACGGCGGACACTCGCTTGTTTGCTCCAGGTCGGCCGATACTCGATCAGCGCGGGTTTGCGCCGGGCAATCGCGTCCGCCAGCAACTCACAAACGATGCGCGGCGAATACATCGGAAGCGCGTCGTGGTACTCGGTGACGGTCTTCACGCCGGGAGATACCGTTTGGTTCTCCCGATTCCCGTCGTCGAAACTCTTTCGCCGCTCGGCCCAATGCTCGACCCATTTCTCCGGCGGAAGCGGGTCCGCCAACGCAGCGCCTGCCTCGATGGCGATGCCGTGCGCTCGCAGCGCCTTTTTGACGTGCGCGAGCTTTCCTTTGCTAATCAGGAGCGTATAAAGCCCGACCCGCCCTTCGACATATTCGGCCACTTCCGGGAAGTCGAGAACCGCTTCGCAGGTGTCGAGGTCGTTGAAGCGCAAGAGCGTCGCGGGCCCCGCAGTGGCTGGACCGAGTTCACCACTCCAGGCGCGCAAGGCAAGCCGGTAACGCGCCCGCAGCGGTTCGGCCGTAAGCGACTCAAGTTGCGCGGCGATCAAGTTCCAGTCTTCCGGACGGCCCGTCTTGCCACGCTCCAGGCGCAGGCAGAGGTCCTGGGAATCGTTTTCGCGCAACTCGCCAATCTCGGCCAGCCGCTTGCGCGCAAATAGATCGACCTCGTCCCAAGGCAGACGCAGTTGGAGACCCTCTTCCTGACGCAGCGCAGGTTTGAGTGGCGCCCCGTAGTGAATACGCGGCGCCGCGGCTGGCGCCAGGTCAGCGGTGACAAGCAGAAAACGATCCCCGATCGCTCGCGCGTTGGGATAGCTCGCGATGGCCGAGTCCCGTTTCGCAGCGTCCAGGAATTCCACCAACGTGCATCGGCGGTGAAGGGTTATCGACTCCATCTTCCGTTGCCACGCCGCCACCTGCTCGCGCACGTTGTCGGGTAACGGATGACTCGAAGAGTCGGAGAGCAACTGAAGCGCCTCTCGAGGAGGAATCCCTGATCCCGCTCCGCGATAGATACTCTGTTCCGTAAGGACGTACGTGCTGGCGGCGCCAGCCCGGCGCCGGTCACAGAAGCGGGACAGTTTCCGTTGCAAAGACGGGGCGCACCGGTCTAAGTAGACGATCACCTCAAAGTCTGGCTGCACCGTTAGGCTGCTCTCACCGTTCAGGTGCGCGTCCTCCGGCTCCGGTCCCACGCCCAAGACAAAGCGTCCGATGGGACTAAGACGAAAGAGCTGCCCTTGACCGCCCAGTTCCACCATCCCTAAATCCGCCAAGAACGACTGGACGAGCCAAGTGAAAAGGCGTTTTTCTCCCGCCTGCCAGGCGCGCTCCTGCCACGCCGGACCGGAGTCCTGCGCATGCGCGAGAATAGAGCGCCACCGCTCTTCGACAAATAGAACGTTGCGGTCCGACTGCTCGATCGCGTCGGCAAGTCCACCGACAGGATGCCAGGCGCCCTCGGGTGACACGCGAAGGATGGACACTGCCAATTCCCGGTGATAATTCCGCCGGACCGAATCGACAGGGAGGTGTTCCTCGAATGCGGCCAGCATGTCTGGAAAGAAGAGTTGGAGGTCAGCCAGTCCCGGTGACGCGACATACGCACAGAACAGGTCGCGCATCCGCCGCGCGCGGGTCTGCTCGGTCCAGAGGTCGGCGCGCGCGCACGTGACCAGCTTCCGGTTTTCGACGACGACACACCGCATCTGGCGCGCCATCATGACACCCAGGTTCACCAACTCGCGCGAGAGGCCGGATTCGCGGCGTAATTCGTTAAGACGTACCTCATCATTGCGATGCAGCTCACCCGCGCCCGTAATGCGGGGCTCAACCAGGTCCACCAGACGGAAGACTTCCAGCATCGTCTGCGTGATGCGGTGGGGACCCGGAGCATCAAGCGTCTGCGGAGGGTCGGCGCTCACCGGCAATCCCAGTCCCAAAGGCGGAGGTTCCGGTAGGGAAGTTTCCACGGTTCCCGGCACGATGAGATCGGGGCCACGGTTCCCGTTCAGACGTTCCCGGGAAAGCATACCCAGCGAGAACACGCCGTTACGGTCGCTCGGACAGACCAGGATCATCCCAGACTGCGCGAGCCGCTGAAGCGCCTGGTTGGGCTGATGGGTACCGAAAAGTCCGGGGACACTGAGCAGGTCCGCCGCCGGAATAGTCCCCCGCTCAACGGTCCGTTTCAGTATTCGGACCGATACGGGGTCCAAGGCCGACAGGACACTCTTGACGTGGAACGGGTCGCCCAGTACACGCTCTATCGCCTTGAGCCGGCTTGGCTTAGAAGTCGCCGCGAGCTTCCAGTAATCGCAGATTGCGCCCAAGGTATCGTTCGAATAGCCATGGAGACACTCGCGTATGCTGAATCGCTGGTTCATTCCAGCACCTGTGGCAAGTGGCCCAGCGATTGAAGCCGTTTCAATACCTCAGGCAACGCTTGGGGCTGTACGGCGATCCGTTGGTCGGATAACCGCTCCCCCAGGAAGGGCTGAAGCGCTGCGTCGCTCTCAATTTCCGTCAAAACAAGCGGATCGTTCACTTCGATCAATGCCACGCCATCGTGGACTTTGACTACGGACATGCACTCACCCTCAAACTGCGCCAACCCGATCCGAATAGGATAGCAAAAGGAGCCTATGGCCGCGCAAGTTTTCAAAGCCGGTCGGAAAGCCCATGATGGGCGCGAAGGCCTGCCGCGTTCGCCTTGGAGGCACAGATCAACTCAATTTGCGATATGTGTTACACAGCGTGTCATTCTGAACGAAGTGAAGAATCTCAGTCTAACGTGGAATCGTTCCGCGCATAGGGCAGTGTCATCCGAATGTGTGCGGGGGATTCTTCACTTCGTTCAGACTGACACGTTGACGGTCCCCTGCAATTGGCCAGGGTCTCCGCGTTCCGAGAGGGGCCGGAACGGCGAAGCCAGACGAATTCTCACCAGCAAAGCTGGTGGATTAGAAATGACTTGGACCGCTCCCCAAAAGCCGATCCCGGATGAAGGCGCCTCACGACCTCGCAACTAATGAAGTGAGCTACGCTGACGGAGTCTTGTGTTTTGGACGGGACTGCCGCGAAAAGCAGGGACAGACACGCTTTTCAAACTGCCGAAAAGCGAGTCAGTCCCCGATCTTCGCTTGAGCTCCGTATTCATTTAGGGTGCTTCAATTCTGATTCACTACGCTAGCGCTCGACCAGCTTGTAGACCAACACTGCCGCCCCAGGCTTGTCTTTGACGGTAACGCTCACGCCTTTTTCGGAGAGTTCTTGACCCGTCAGCGTTTGCGGAGGCGTGTTGTCCCAATCGGTGAGGGTATAGCTCCTTCGGGGGTTGAGACCTTGGAGGTGGCAGGTCCAGGAGGCGTCCGTGCATTCCGCCCGCCGAAAGACCTGCACGACACCCGCCTTCAAGTCGGGCCGGTCGAACTGGAAGGCCAGCCACGCTTTCTGGTCCGTGCTGTAGGGACTGAGCGTGTAGAAATCACCTTGAAAGAGTGGACGAATCGCTTGATAGTGTTCGAGGAAGTCCTTGACGGACTTCCAGGCGGCCGCATCGGCGCTGGCCGTGTTAATCGCCAACGCGTAGTGGGCGCCCATGCCGCTGCGGCATTCGTAAGGCTGGGTGGAGGCGGCCCCGATCCCTGTCAGGGGAATCCACTGCGCCAAACCGAAGGTGTGGCACTGCTGGCCGACGGGGTCCCAAAGGTAATCGCTGCGCGTGAGTACCAGCGCTCGCCGCAACATCTCGAAATCAATGCGGCGTCCGCCGCTGGCGCAGTTGTCGAGCAGTAACCCGGGATGGTCATGCACAAGCGCGTCGAAGTAGTCATAAAGGCCGGTGACGTACCGGATCTCATTGATCCCCTGACGGTCCGGCGCTTCGCCGTTTCGCCAGTAGTACACCGGGTACATATTGAAATCATTTCGGTAAGCGTCGATCCCCAGTTCTCCGATCATGCCGCTGAAATTCTGCTTGGCCCACGCCAAGGCGGCGGGGTTCCCGAAGTTCAACAGATGAAATCCGTCGTTAGCCATGTAGCGCAGTTCCGCTGGAAAGCTCTCCGCGGGCGGTGGCGCCACGAGCCAGTCCGGGTGATTCTTCTGGAGCCACGTGCCCGGCCTCACGCGTGCCGGCTCGGCCCACAGCAGGAACTTCAGACCCTTCTGGTCAGCGACGTCGGCCATGGGCTTGAGACCGTGCGGAAACCGTTCCGGACTGGGCTGCCAGTTGCCGATCCATCGCGCCCAGTTCTTCTCGCAATCGAACCAGCCCGCATCGATCCACCACGTGTCGACGGGGAGTTTTTGCGCCGAAATGCGCTCGATAATCGCGATTGTGTTGGCCTCGGTGGTTCCTTCAAACGGGATTTCTCCGTGCGGCGAAACCGCGACGGGCGGCTCCACTGGATGGCCACCGGGCGTTGGTGTGCAATGGCGAAGCAGGAAGGATCGGAAGAGGTTTTGGCTGCGAACCCGGTCGGCGCCGGACCAAAATACCAGCAGAATTGCGGGGGTGCGAATCTCCTCGCCGGGATGCAAGACGAGATGGGTCTTTTCCATGCCCGCCCGAAGCTGTACGGAGTCGCCGGCGCGGGCAAATTCCGCCGCCCACTGTCCCGTCCAGCCGACAGCGCTGACCACGCCGCCGCCTCCGGGAAGGGGCAGGTTGAAGAAGGGCAGGAATCCGTCCGAAGAACGTCCGCCGAACGACGCCAAGGGCACGCGATCATTCACGGCGAGCGCCTTCTCCAGGGGCTGGAAATCGGTAATGCGCTCGTGGCTTCCTTCCGCATAGTAAAGGCGGCAATCACCGGCGCCTGCTGCGAAAGACGTATCGAGCGCCTGGATGTTCTCAAGGATGGGTGTATCGGCCGCGCCGGTGTTTTTGAAACGGAGGACCCATTCCACCGCCGGAAAGTCCACGTACTGTGTGACCACGCAACGGACTTCCAGACCGGTCTTGGCATCTGCGAACACGAACGTGTGCTCCATGCGTTGCGCATCGAGCTTCTTCTCCGTCATCGCGGAATTCCAGCCTGAGAGGAATTCCGCCGAAGGGTGGCCGTCATAGACAAATGAGAACGGAAACGCGGTCTGCGGAATGGCCGCGAAATGCGCGCCCAAGAAACCGCGCGCCAGCGCCTTGTCCTCGGGGGTCATTTCCGTCGCAAGGGCGACGGGGGAGAGGGTCGCGAGGCAGGCGGCCAGAATTAGTGTACTGCGGATATTGGTGAACATATTGTTTGATATCCTCTAGCTTTGAACGAAGCAGCGTATCAGATCGAGAGGTAGTGCGCATACTTTTTGGGACCGCGGACAGGTCGGACAGATCGGACAGGTCTGACAAGTCGGACGTCCGAGTACGCCCACGCTCGATGAGCGCGGGCTGTCGACGGGGCGTTGAATCGCGCCTGAGTGGTTACTTTTTGCACGAAACCCGCTGAATTTGCTAGACTTCTGCCTCCTATCCAAGTGAACTCTAACGGAGACCACCGGTGAAAATAGACGATATTCGGGCCAGTTATCTGGATTTCTTCCGTCAGCGCGGACACGTGATCGAACGGAGCGACACCATCGTTCCGAGCAATGATCCGACCTTGTTGTTTACCAGCGCGGGGATGGTGCAGTTCAAGCCGTATTACGCCGCCGACCCGGTTCCGTACCGCCGGGCCACAACGTCCCAGAAGTGTCTGCGGGCAGGCGGGAAAGCCAATGACTTGGACGAAGTCGGCAAGACCGCGCGTCACATGACGTTCTTCGAGATGCTGGGCAACTTTTCGTTTGGCGACTATTTCAAACGCGAAGCCATACAGTGGGCCTGGGAGTATTCGACGCAGGTCGTCAAGATCAACCCTGATCATATCTGGGTGTCGGTGTACGAGGACGATGACGAGGCGTATGCGATCTGGGAAAAGGAAATTGGAATTCCCGTCCGTAAGATCGCCCGGCTGGGCAAGAAAGACAATTTCTGGGGTCCGGCGGGCGATACGGGAGCGTGTGGTCCGTGTTCCGAACTGCATCTGGACCGCAATCCCGCGCGTAACGCGACGCATCCGGACGAAGCGCCCGGTACCGATCCGACGGACCGGTTCATGGAATATTGGAACCTGGTCTTTCCGCAATTTGACGAGCAGTTGGACGGAGCGCGGCTGCCGCTGAAGAACCGGGGTATCGACACCGGCATGGGCCTGGAACGGCTCGCCGCGATTCTCCAAGACAAGGAAACGGTCTTCGACACCGACGGCATCATGCCGATCATCGAAGCCACCGAATCGCTGTGCAAAGTGTCGTACAAGAAGAATCCCACTCCGTTTCGTGTGATCGCCGACCACGCGCGGGCGCTGTCCTTCATGATTGCCGATGGCGTGTTGCCGGCGAACGACGGACGGGGCTACGTCGAGCGGCGGTTGCTGCGCCGCGCGGCGCGATTCGGGCGTGAACTCGGGCTCGACAAACCGTTCCTGTATCAGTTGGTTCAGACGGTGGTGGACCGCATGAGCCATCAGTATCCCGAACTGAGCGAGAACCGGGTGCAGATTGAAAAGATCATCCTCACGGAAGAGGAGCGCTTCCGCAGTACCCTCGCGCGCGGCATGGACATGCTTGAAGAAATATTCCAAGGCTTGGACAAGGACGGGCGCAAACTCGTGCCCGGTGATGATCTGTTCCGCATGCACGACACCTATGGATTCCCGCTTGATCTTGCCACGGACATCGCCACGGACCGCGGTTATCAGGTGGACCGTGAGGGGTTTGACTCGGCCATGAAGCGTCAGCGTGAGCAGGCCCGCAGCGCGTGGACCGGTACGGGCGAAGAAGCCATCGGACGCGCGTACCGCGTGTTGCACGACGAAGTTGGAGATACGAAGTTCGTGGGCTACGATGCGCTCGAACATCACTCCAAAATCGTCGGCATCATGCAGAACGGTCAACGCGTGGACTCCCTCAAATCGGGCGAAGAAGGCGAGATCGTCCTTGACGTCACGCCGTTCTACGCGGAATCGGGCGGGCAGGTCGGCGACCTTGGCGTCTTGGACGCCGTGGACGGCAACGCGCACGTCACCGTCGCGAAGGCGCTCGTCGGCAAAATGACCCTGCATTACGCCCGCGTTACGCGCGGCGCGCTCAAGGTGGGCGACACGGTGAACGCGCAGGTGGACAGACGCGCCCGCGAAGCCACGATGAATCATCACACGGCCACGCACCTGCTGCAGGCCGCGCTGCAGGAGACCCTCGGCGATCACGTGCATCAGGCCGGTTCGAGGGTGGAACCGGATCGTCTGCGTTTCGACTTTACCCATTTCGAGGGCATTGAAGCCAGCCGCTTGCAGGATATCGAGCGCATGGTGAACCAGTTTATTCGCACCGACACTCCGGTGACCATCGATCAGATGGCCATAGCGGATGCGCGGTCGGCGGGGGCGATGGCGCTGTTCGG
The DNA here is from genome assembly GCA_016215105.1 of Candidatus Hydrogenedentota bacterium. Classification (GTDB taxonomy): domain Bacteria; phylum Hydrogenedentota; class Hydrogenedentia; order Hydrogenedentales; family SLHB01; genus JACRLJ01. Next base: position 25,701 of record JACRLJ010000107.1, on the reverse strand, counting down.
CGAGAAATACGGCGAGGTGGTGCGTGTCGTGCGCGTGGGGGATATCAGCATGGAATTGTGCGGTGGCGTCCACGTGCCACGCACCGGCGTGATCGGCTATTTCAAGATCATGAGCGAGTCGGCGATATCCTCTGGAGTTCGCCGTATCGAAGCGGTTTGCGGTGAGCGTTGCGTCGAGGCCCTGCAGTCCCGCGAGCGCAACCTGTCCACGGCGGCCCAGTTGCTCAACGCCGGCCTGGACGAGTTGCCTTCGCGTGTACAGGCTTTGATCGACGAGAACAAACGCCTCGGACGGGAAGTCCAGAAATGGAAACAAGCCGCGGCGACGGGCGGTTCGGTTGATTATATGTCGCGCGTACAGGAGATTGACGGTGTCAAGTTGCTCGCCAGCGAGGTCGAAGGCCAGGACGCGGCGGGTCTGCGCATGGTCCTGGATTCGCTCCGTGACAAGCTGACGTCGGGCGTGTTGGTGCTCGGCAGCGCCGCGGAAGGAAAAGCGTCTCTCTGCGTATCCGTATCGAAGGACTTGGTCGGCAAGATCAAGGCGGGGGACATCGTGAAGCAGTTGGCGCCCATCGTGGGTGGCGGCGGTGGCGGCCGGCCCGATATGGCCCAAGCCGGCGGCAAGAACCCCGAGAAGTTGGGTGAGGCCATCGCAACGGCGCCGGAAGTTGTCAAAGCGTTGCTCGGATGATCGAGAATAGGATCTAACGATGAGCCAGCCCTATCCAGGACGCTCTCTCGGACTCGACATCGGCGACGTTCGCATCGGCGTCGCGCTGAGCGATCCCTTGGGCATCATCGCGTCGCCCCATGACGTGATCCGTTGTACCTCTCCCCAAAAAGACGCCGCTGCGATCGCGAAGTTGGTCGAAGAGAAGGAAGTCGTGCGGGTCGTCGCCGGCCTTCCCCTGGATCAGCGCGGCGAATGCGGCCCGCAAGCCCGGAAAGTCCTCGCGTTCTTGGACGAATTGCGCCCCTTGATCAAAGCGGAGATCGTCACCCAGGACGAGCGCTTTACCACCGCGGCCGCGGAACGCATGCTCATTGACGCGGACGTAAGCCGAAAAGGACGCAAGAAGGTCATCGACAAAGTGGCCGCGCAATACATCCTGCAAACCTATCTCGACCGGCAGGCGCGAGACCGCAGCGCATCATGACCGCCAATCCCCCGCACGAACAGGCGCCGAGCCCCAAACGCAAACGCCGGTGGCTTGCCCGGCTCGCTGGACTGTTCTTCCTGGTCTTGCTCTTGTTGGTGGTGGCGGGCGCGTTTCTGGCCTACATGGTCTACGACCACGTGACGCGCCCCGGCGTTTCGGGATCTGTGTCCCGCGTCGTCGTCCCGGAAGGGGCGAAAGGAAAAGACATCGGCCGCATACTGACCACGGAAGGCTACATCGAGCATCCGTCCTTCTTCTGGCTGGCCATTCGGATCGACGGGTCCAATAGGCCCATCAAATACGGCCCGTATTCGCTGCCGCATGGCCTGTCCGCGCTCGAACTGCTGCGTCTCATGCAGAAGGGACCCAATGCGCCGCTATTGCCGGGAGAAATCCCGGACGACCGCCGGGTTACCGTGCCGGAAGGCCTTGCATTGAGCCAAATCGCGCAGATGTTTCCCGATCCGCGGGCGTTTCTCAATGCGGCCGCGGACCAAGCGCTCATCGCGCGTCTGGGGATTCACGCGCAAACGCTCGAAGGTTTTCTTATGCCCAACACCTACTTCTTCGAGAAGAAACCGACCGAACGCGAGGTAGTCGCGCGAATGGTCGAGCAATTCGAAAAAGCCTATGCGAGCCTTCTCACGGAGTTCCCGGAGGCCGCCGCCCGCAACAAGATGGAAGTCGTCACGATCGCTTCACTGGTCGAGAAAGAGGCTAAACTCGACGCGGAGCGTCCCCTAGTCGCCGCGGTGATCTACAACCGGCTTCGCCAGGGCATCCCGCTGTCATTGGACTCGACCCTCCAATACGCGCTCTCGAAATACGGGCAGCGCATGATGGACGCGGACAAACAGGTGGACTCGCAGTACAACACCTACAAGAACGCCGGTCTGCCGCCAGGCCCCGTCGGCAATCCCGGAATGGCCGGTCTGCGCGCCGCATTGAATCCCGCCAAGGAGGACTATCTCTATTTCGTTTCCAACGCCGACGGCCAGACGCACACCTTCAGCAAGACCTTGGCGGAACACGAAAGGGCGGTCGCGGATTACCGGGCGAAGATGAAGGTCCAGCGCGCGGAACAGAAGGCGCATGAACAGGCGGCCGCAAATTGACGCGGTGGACGGGAAAGCGTCGTCACTCGCCGTCGTGAAGTCCCGATTTCCTCTAGTCCGTCACACCCATCGGGACTCCGCGCCTCCGTTCATGTTTCGACAAGCTCACCACGAACGGATGTCGAGCTGTGACAGGTTGGAAACCGTCATTTTCGTCGTGTAGTGAACTATGGTATCCATACGCCTACGGCGTCTCATCACCTTTGCTTCCTTGAGTGGCCCAAAAGATTCGAGGTCTCACACCATCAGACTCTCGCCCTTCATCAGTTTCCAATCCACGTAGTGATACCCGCAGAACAGGACCAGGGCGATAATCATAGTTGCTAGATAAAGGCTCGCGGGGAACGAATCGTTCTTCACACCGAAGCAGAGAGTCGCGGTTGTCCCTATTAGATGAATGACTATGCAAGCTGCGTAGTAACGAACGCCGCGACGTGCGGCCACCGTGGTGATTACAAAGTAAATCACCTGATATATGACGAGCAGGATGAGTAAAACCCACTCAACGCCGGGAAAGTAATTAAACTCCATTATTAGGCCTACAACGACAGACATCCACGAATAGAACAGAGCGAGAGGGATGAAGGAGCCATGCCCGAACCCGAAGGAAAGCACGGCGACAGCCAGGGATAATGGGATATAGAACGCAAGTAGGATAAGTCTCTTACCGACGGGGACATTGCCGACCGGCGTCAATTTGTCTCTGCCCTTTGTCTCTGTCATGTTGTGGACCCTCTCTCGCGTCGCTTCGGTCTGGACGATCAAGTATTCAGCTCATGGATTTGGGACACCAGCAACGGCGCCGCCGGGAATAGTTGGCGAATAAGACATTGAGCCGATGAGGATTCTATTCCCATTTTCAATCGGCACGATTCCACCCCAGGATTTGCTTCGGAGTTGGCGTTTCGTCTTCGATTCCAACTCGAAGATCACCAACGGACACTTTCCGAACGTGCCGCCATCAAAGGTGTAGACAATCCGATTCTTGCCCACGAACAGAAGGTTCGTCTCAATCGACGTCGCTCGCGGAGCCTCTTCGATTTCCCGCACGCTCTCGTCGGAAACCTTCCACAAACTCAACCTGTGGCTACTCTTCTTGAAAAAAGCCAACATCGAACTGTCCGGCGACCACGCGGCGCGTATGCAGTCCGCGTCGGGCACAAGGGTCTGCCGGTTGTTGATGAAGTCGAGTACCCACATGGAAGAACCGCCTTCTTCGAAAACGATGTGGCGTCCGTCAGGCGACGCGCTCAAGAGGTCTTCGTTCAGCACACCAAGATTCTTCCCTTGACATGCTACGACAGGGGACAGGTCAGGAGACGAAAAACTCACAATGGTATTCCGTTGTTCCTTTGGCGCCATGTTGTCGAACAGAACTACAAAGCGATCATTTGAAGCCCATCTGATGGGAACGCCGTTGATGATATCCGTACCGGTCAATACCGGAAGGACTTCGGCCGTAGCCAGCGTTCGCACGCACAATTCCCAGGTAAATTCAAACGAGGAAGGGCCCTTCGTCTGGTGTATGCGAAAGTAGACCAGCCGCGTCCCATCAGGCGAGAGCGCGTATTCGCGTTCGAGGGGATTTAGTGGCGTATCCACTCGCCACTTTTCGAGCACTTCTCCCTTGTACGTTGCCGTCGCGACCGTAGTGGTCTCCGAGTCCCAGTTTTCGGAAAGAAGGTAGAACTGACTTTTGGCATCGTTCCATCCTACGACGAGCCCGGGTAGGACCGGACCGGGTTCCCATTTTCCCGTCGCGGTATCGATGAGTAGTGGCCCCTTATCAGACGGCAACGTGCCGCTACATCCGAGACCCGCCAGTAGGAGCGCCAACCGGGCTATCGTCCCCGGTCTATTCCATCCGAAGAAAGCCATTGCGCCTTTCTTGGTGGGGGAGTCGTGCGCCTTCGCCGCGGCCTTTGCGAGCCGGTCGGATGTTGCCGACGTTCCACTTCGCATTGGCGGCAGCCGGAAAGTGGGTGCAGTCCAAGCTGGAACGCGTTGGAGTGGCGGTGTCCAAGATCTTCCTCATAGCCCCTTCCTTTCGATCGTGGCACGCGTTAGTATTGGTGTTCAGCCATTCGAGATGCAAGTTGCCAACGCCGACGGCCAGACGCACACTTTCAGCGAAACGTTGGCGGAACACGAAAAGGCCGTCGCGGATTACCGGGCGAAGATGAAGGTCCGGCGCGCGGAACAGAAGGCGCATGAATAAGGCAACACTAACTGACGAACGTGTAAGGCGGCAGCGCCGGTTCCGTGGCCCTGAAAGGGCGGCCTATTCCAGCCCAGGGCAGCGCCCTGGGAAATAAGGTCGGAATCGTGTTAGCCCTGAAAGGGCGTACTATTGGATAGCTTCCATGCTGGAATCTCTTGGCGCGCAGGCGCCGCGGATGAAGTGATAGCGCGCCCTTTCAGGGCTGCCGTTGGGACGGTTACGTGTTCCCAGGGCGTTGCCCGGGCTGCGATAGTGTGCCCTTTCAGGGCCTCGTGGTATGGTAGCGGCAAGCAAGCATATGGAAACGCTTGCCACTTATTGGGCTTGAGGGCATGGCAACGAGGAGGGTCAACTATGCCGTCGCGCAGGGAGTTTATTGCGATGTCGGGTGGTGTGATGGCCGCGGGAACCTTGTTCGGCGGGAACACCGTCGAGGGGGCGTCGCTACCCACGGCGGCCCCGGAGTCCTGGACGCAGAAGCAGCACAAAGCGAACGTCGTGGTGGCGGGCGGTGGATTGGCGGGGGTCTGCGCGGCGATCGCGGCGGCGCGCAACGGCGCCTCGGTCGTTTTGATCCAGGACCGCTCGCGGCTGGGGGGCAATTCGAGCAGCGAAATCCGGATGCACGTCTGCGGGGCCAATAATCATAAGGCTACTGCGCTGTGGCGCGAATCGGGCATTATCGAGGAACTGAAACTCACCGATTCCGCCACAAACCTCCAGCGTTCGTTCGAGATGTGGGACCTGCTTCTCTACAACAAGGTCATCAGCGAACCCAACATCACGCTAATGCTTGACACCTCCGTTATAGACGTCAAAGTAGCGAAGGGAAGAATAAGCGCCGTCACCGCCGCGTGTCCGCAGCTCGCGGAGCGCTACGACATCCGGGCGGACTACTTTCTGGATTGCACCGGCGACGGCGCCGTAGCGGCGCTGTCCGGCGCCCGCTGCATGCGAGGCCGCGAAGGCCGCGACCAGTACGGCGAGAGTCTGGCCCCCGAACAGGCTGACCAAAAGACCATGGGAAACAGCCTGCTGTTTATGGCGTGCAAACATGACCGGCCGATGCCGTTCTCTCCGCCACCGTGGGCGCGTAAATTCACCGAGGACGATTTCAAACACCGGAGCATCCAGAGTTGGGAGTACGGTTACTGGTGGATCGAGTGGGGCGGCGAACTGGACACCATCAAGGACAATCGGCGTATTCGCCATGAACTGCTCCGCATCCTCTTGGGAGTGTGGGACTACATCAAAAACAGCGGCCAACATCCGCAATCGGAGAACTGGGCGCTGCAGTGGATAGGCATGATCCCGGGCAAGCGGGAAAGCCGCCGCATACTCGGCGAACACGTCATGATTCAGCGGGAACTTGAGGACGCGGTCCTCTACCCGGACCGGGTCTCCTTTGGAGGCTGGCCCATGGACGACCACCCTCCGGGCGGCATGGATGATCGTGATCAACCGCCATGTGTCCAAATCCAGTTTGACCGGCCTTACTCGATCCCGCTGCGGTCGCTGTACAGCGTGGACCGGCCGAACTTGCTGATGGCGGGGCGCAACATCAGCGCTTCCCATGTCGCGCTAACCTCTACCCGGGTCATGGCCACTTGCGCCGCCATGGGCCAGGCGGCGGGGACGGCGGCGGCCTTCTGCGCTTCGGAAAGGCGCCTGCCGCGCGACATTGTGGCGGACCCGGCGCGCCTGAAGCGGTTCCAGCAGCGGTTGTTGCGGGACGACCAATCGCTCTTGGGCGTCAGTAACGAAGACCTGGACGACCTCGCGCGTTCGGCCGAAGTCACGTGCTCGCACCACACGAACGATGGGCCGCCGGAAGCGGTGATTGACGGATGGAATCGCGGCATGGGCGAAGGTGTCTTGAACCAGTGGCGGGCGGCCATGAGCGACGGCTCCCCATGGGTGCAGTTGGACTGGAAGGAATCTCATGCGTTACGCCAAATCCAAATTACCTTTGACTCTGGGCTGCACCGAAAACTGTTCCTGAGCGGCGAGGACGCGGCATATCTGCCTCAGACGCGCGGCGCCCAGCCAGAAACCGTCTCAGACTACGTAATCGAGGTGAAGGCTGCTGAGGGATGGCGCGAGGTGGCCAGGGGCACGGGCAATTACCTGCGCCTGGTCCGCCACGAGTGGGCACCGATCGAGACCTCCGCAATACGCCTGCGAGTGCTCAAGACCAACGGTGACCCGCTTGCGCGCGTCTACGAAATCCGGTGTTACGCCTGAACCAAGAGATGACGTTACAGAGGCTCTAGCGTGGGGGGCGCGTTACTGCTGAAAACTCGCTTCCGCGAGCTTCTTATTCGGCGGGGTAACGTCCTGTACCTTGTCTTTGCGAATCGGAGTCAATCTATTCTTGTACGTAATCCAATAGGTATCTCCAGCTTCTGCGTATTTCTCGGCTGGCTCACTCCGTCCGCTCTTCAGGCGAAACCAGTAGAACCGGCCATCCAAGGGTATGTCTTTTCTATCCGCGGGCACGTAGATGGGCCTGGCGCTCATTCCTGCGTACTGCTGGACAAGCCGCACGTAGTTCTGAGTCTCCGGGATCGGCGGAATGCCGCCATATTTCTTAACCGTCTCCGGGCCGGAATTATAGGCGGCTAACGCCAAACTCGTATTGTTACCGAAAAGATTGAGCATTTTGGCCAGATATTGGGTTCCGCCAGCGATATTCTTGGCTGGATTGAAAATGTCCGCCTCCGTGCGAATGCCCATATCCATCGCCGTGCCCGGCATCAGTTGCATTAGACCGCAGGCGCCCGCCGGAGAAACCGCGTTGGGATTCCCGTTGCTCTCCGCACGGATAACCGCCCACACCAGTTTCTCGTCCAGGACATATCGGCGGGAATACTCGGCGACTAATTCGGCAATATTCGCATCGCTATACTGGAAAGGCGAAATGTACTTCCTGAACCGGCTGGGAGTCGAGATTGGCTCGTATTTGATGGCAATCTCGATGTACTCCTTCTTGCCGCGATACTTCTCGGGGCGATTCGTGAGGACCGGGGTACCCTTCTTGTCCCTGAACAGGTGCATTTCCGAAGACATGGAGAGATGAGTGACGGCCTTCTTGCGCTTCTGGGCTTCGGTCGGTTGGGTCAGCGACGCGGAGGGGGCGGGTTTGGCGGCGGGCGCGGACGCAACCGGCGCATTCTGTGCGAAGGCCGTCCACGACAACGCGATTCCACCGCACAACAGAATGAGATAACGTTTCAAGCCGCTTACTCCCCAGCCTTTCCGAGTTCTGGCAGTTTGTTTCATCCATTCACGTGTCAAGAGTATACCCTATCCCCGTACGGGGAGGCAAGGGGGAATCGGCGCCCCTGAGTCGCATGCCATCCAAGGCTCGGCATTTATCAAGGCCGCCGGTCTATGGTACTGTTACCGAAAACCAGCCGGTTTTGCCGCGGTTATCCGGGAAAGTACGCCAAACAACGCCCCTAACAATGACCCAAGACGCGCCACTGGACATAACGCACGCTATTGGCGAGCGGCTGACACGGCTGGGCCAGACCCTGGCGACAGCGGAATCGTGTTCCGGAGGCCTAATCGCGCACCGGATAACGAATGTCCCAGGGTCGTCGGTCTACTTCCTAGGCGGGGTCGTCGTCTACAGCAATGCGGCAAAGATGGATCTACTGAACGTGCCCGAAACGGACCTTGCCAAGCATGGCGCTGTAAGCGAGGTCGTGGCGCAGCGCATGGCCGAGGGTGTCCGAATCCGCTTTCAGGCGACCTACGGTGTCGGCGTGACCGGCATCGCCGGGCCCTCCGGCGGCTCGCCCGATAAGCCGGTGGGGCTCGTCTACATCGCGGTAGCCGGCGCGGCAGGTACGTTTGTTACGCGCAACGTGTTTCCGGGAACACGGCAGGATGTGAAAGAACAAACAGCGGAGAATGCGTTGAATATGGTGTTGGAGCGGATTGCATGAGCGCAGGTTTTGTCCATTTACACGTACACACGGAATACAGCGTGCTCGACGGCGCCGCCAAAGTCGAGGAACTGATTGATCGCTGCAAAGACTACGGCATGCGGGCGTGCGCCATTACTGACCACGGCGCGTTATTCGGGGCGATCGAGTTCTATCAGACCGCCAAAAAGGCGGGCGTAAAGCCCATTATCGGCTCCGAGTTGTATATTGCCAAAGGAAGCCGGTTTGACCGGGGCGCGCGTTCGCAGGGCGGCGCCTACAACCACTTTCTGATGCTCTGCGAGAACGAAACGGGATACCACAACCTGTGCCGCCTAAGTTCGGCAGGCTATCTCGAAGGATTCCACTACAAGCCCCGAGTTGATCTCGAATTGATCGCTCAGCACAAGGAAGGCCTGATTGCCACCAGTTCGTGCCTGGCGGGGGAGATACCGCAGTTCCTGCTTGAAGACGACCTCGACAAAGCCAACGAGGCCATTCGGAAGTACATCGAGATTTTCGGCCGCGACAACTTTCTAATCGAGCTCATGGACCATGGAATGCCGGAACAACGCAAAATCAACCCGATTTTGGCGGAAATGGCGGAACACCACGGCTTGCTGGTGATCGCCACCAACGACAGCCATTACCTCGACAAGGCCGACGCCGACGCGCACGAAGCCCTCTTGTGCATCCAGACCAACGGCATGTTGGACGATGATAAGCACTTCAAGTTTCCCACCAACGAACTCTATTTCCGCAGTCCGGACGAGATGCGCGAGGTATTCACGCAATGGCCCGAGGCGATCTCGAACACCGAGAAGGTCGCCAGCCGCTGCAACCTCGACCTGCCCCTGGGCAAACACCTTATTCCGAAGTACACCCCTCCCGAAGGGATGTCCAAGGTCGACTATTTGAAACACCTGGTTCAGATCGGGCTGGAAGACCGCTACAACGGCAAGCCCTCGCAGGCGCATCTGGACCGGGCGCACTACGAACTCAGCGTCATAGACACGATGGGCTTTGTCGACTACTTCCTCGTCGTATGGGACCTGATCGCTTTCGCACGCAGTCACGGCATCCCCGTCGGTCCGGGCCGTGGTTCCGGCGCGGGAAGCCTCGTCGCCTACGCGCTCGAAATCACGAATCTCGACCCCATGCGCTATGGTCTGCTCTTTGAACGTTTCCTGAATCCGGAACGTATTTCGATGCCGGACTTCGATCTCGACTTCTGCTACCAACGCCGCGAAGAAGTGATCGACTACGTCCGCAACAAGTATGGACGCGACAACGTCAGCCAGATCATCACCTTTGGCCGAATGTTGGCCAAACAGGTCGTTCGTAATGTGGGGCGCGTCCTCGGCATGGCCTACGGTGATGTGGACCGCATCGCGAAACTCATTCCCGACGAACTGAAGATCACCTTGGACGACGCCGTTTCGCGTGAACCCGAACTGCAGCGGATGGTGAAAGAGGACCCGCAAGTCGCGCGCTTGTGGAAACTCGCGTCGCGCCTCGAAGGCACCATCGGCAACTGCGGCACCCACGCCGCGGGCGTGGTAATCTGCGATGAACCCTTGACCAACCACGTGGCCTTGTTCAAAGCCGCCGCCAGCGAGGTGGTCGCCACCCAGGCGGAAATGACGTACGTCGAGGCTATCGGCTTGCTCAAGATGGACTTTCTCGGCCTGCGTACCTTGACCGTGGTCCACGATGCCGCCCGTTTTGTCAAGGAAAACCGGGGCGTCAACATTGATGTGGACCGTCTCGAACCGACGGACGCGAAGACCTACGCGCTCCTGCGCTCGGGCAAGACCACCGGGATCTTCCAGCTTGAAAGCGCGGGCATGCGCGATCTCGCCAAGCGCATCGGCCTCGAAAGCCTCGAGGAAATCTGCGCCCTCGTCGCGTTGTATCGTCCAGGCCCCATGGCCTTGAAAGACACCTACATCGAGAACAAACACCATGCCGACAAGATCAAATACGATCATCCCCGGCTGGAGCCGATTCTGAAAGAGACCTACGGCGTCGCTCTATACCAGGAGCAGGTCATGCAGATCGTGCAGGCGATCGCCGGATTCAGCCTCGGGCAGGCCGATATTCTTCGCCGCGCCATGGGGAAGAAAAAGGCCGATCTTATGGCCGAGCAGCGCAGTAAGTTCAACGAAGGCGCGAAGAGCCAGGGGATCGATGAGAAGATCTCCGACGAACTCTTCAACAAAATTGAACAGTTCGCAGGGTACGGCTTCAACAAGTCCCACAGCGCCGCCTATGCGTTCGTGGCCTATCAGACCGCCTATCTCAAGGCCAATTTCCCCGTCGAGTACATGGCGGCTTTGCTCACCAGCGAATTGAGCAATCTCGATAAGGTCGGTATCTACGTCGAGGAATGCCGCCGCATGGGCATCCAGGTGCTCCCGCCCGACGTGAACAAAAGCTATTCCGGATTCACCGTCGAAGGGGAGAGCATCCGTTTTGGCATGGGCGCAGTCAAGAACGTTGGCGGCGGCCCCGTTGAATCCATTGTCTCCGAGCGCGACAAAGACGGCCCGTTCAAAGACATCTTTGACTTCTGCAGCCGCATCGATACGCGCGCCGTTAACCGGCGCGTGATCGAAAGCCTGAACAAGGCCGGCGCCTTCGCCAGCACCGGTTGGAATCGCTGCCAAGTCGACCATGTGCTCGATTCCGCATTGAGCGAAGGCCAGATTAGCCAGCGGGAACGCGCGTCCGGGCAGTTCTCGTTGCTGGACCTGATGGGAGGCGAAGGGGACGACGCGGAACCGGTGATGCGCCAGAAACCGGACGTGGCCGATTGGCCGGACAACGAGATTCTTGAATTCGAGAAGGAAATGCTCGGCCTTTACGTCAGCAGCCATCCCTTGGCGAAGTATGCGAGCATATTGGAGCGTTTCTCCTCGATCAGTCTGGTCGACCTCGCCGAGGCCCGCGAAGCCCAGGAGGTCGTGGTTGGGGGGTTGCTCACGCAAGTAAAGCATCACATTACGGCTAAGGGCAAGAAGATGGCATTCGTTACGCTGAACACGCTCGAAGGCCCGGTCGAAATCACCGTCTTCAGCGACCTGTACGAGCAAAAGGCCGGCTTGCTGGTGCAGGATATGATTGTGATGATCTCGGCGCGGGTGAATTTTCGCAATAACGAGGCCGGTCTTATCGCCTCCGAAATCATCCCCATCGAAGAAGCGGAGAAGACCCTGACCAAAGCCGTTCATATTCGCATCAATACCGTCGGAACCGACGAGATTGTGCTACAGCGCCTCGCGGAGTCGTTAGGTGAACGGCCGGGCAAGTGCGACGTCTATCTGCACTGCCAAACCCCCGAACATGGCGAGGTCACCGTTCACGCGACTGACGCCTGCCGGGTCACACCGTCGCCCGACTTGCGCGCCACGGTCGAACAACTCCTTGGTGAAGACACCATGTGGTACTCTGGCGGAAACGGCTTGCCGCTGCACGACTGAGTAACGCGGCCGACGCGGGAACGGATGAGTCCATCGGACAGTAATCTCATTATCCTTTTTGACGGCGCGTGCAATTTGTGTAACGCGTGGGTGGACTTTATTCTGAACCGCGACCCCGCGGGCAAGTTCCGCTTTGCTGCGCTCCAGTCCGATGCGGGCCGGAACCTGCTTGCGAGGTACAGCCGAAGCGCCGAAGATCTCGACACGGTGTTTCTGATCGAAGGAGGCGCCTGTTACGACAAATCTACCGCCGTATTGCGGATCACCCGGCAATTGGGTGGCGTGTGCCTGGTGATGTATGCGTTCATCGCCGTGCCGAGGCCAATTCGCGACGCGGTGTACACTTTCATCGCAAGACGCCGGTATCAATGGTTTGGCAAACGTGACACGTGCAGAACACCGACCGCCGGCGAATCAGAACGGTTTATCGTGGATTCCGAAGGAGGTAGACGATGAATGAACTGGCGATTCACGGAGGAGCTCCAGTCCGGACGACTCCGATGGTCACCACCGGTCCTCGTTTCGGCGAGGAAGAACTTCAGGAACTCAAGGAGGCCTTGGACCAGCAGACGCTCTTCTACTGGCACGGCGCCAAGGTGAAAGCGTTTCGCGCCCAGTTCGCCGAATTGTACGGCGTCAAACACTGCCACATGGTCACCAGCGGCACAGCGGCGTTGCACGTAGCCACCGCCACCCTGGGCGTCGGCCCGGGGGACGAAGTCATCACCTCGCCCATGACGGACCAGGGGACCGTTATCGCCATCCTCGCGCAAGGCGGCGTGCCCCTCTTCGCCGACATTGACCCGCATACGTATAACGTCACGCCCGAAAGCGTCGAGGCCCAAATCACCGGCAAGGCCAAGGCGGTTATCGTGGTGCATCTGGCCGGAAACGCCGCTGATATGGACGGGATTCTGTCCGTGGCCCACAAACGTGGCGTCAAGGTCATTGAGGATTGCGCCCAGAGTTACCTGTGTTGGTACAAGGGAAAACTCGCGGGGACGCTCGGCGATATCGGGTGCTTTTCCCTGAACGACTTCAAACACATCAGTGCAGGCGACGCGGGGATGGTGCTCACCAACGACGACGCCCTCGCCGCGCGCGCCCAATTGTGCCTCGACAAGGGATACGCGCGCGACGGACAGGGACGGAGGCCGCCGTTTCTCGCCATGAACTACCGCCCTAGCGAGCTGCACGGCGCCGTGGCCCTGGCGCAATTGCGCAAGCTGCCGGCCATCGTTGAAAAGCGAAACATGCTCGGCGACCTGCTCACGGCGAGCCTTAAGGGTGTTCCGGGCATTCATCCGCACAAAGTCCTCGATGGCTGCAAGAGTTCCTACTGGTTCTACATGGGACGTATGGACCCGAAGACGCTGAACGTGCCGCGCGACGAATTCGTGGCTGCCGTCGCCGCGGAAGGCGTGCCGGTAAGCGGGGGCTACATCGGCAAGATGGTCTACGAATACCCGGTCTTGGCGGACCATAACGCCTACGAAAACTGCTCTTACCCCTGGGACGGCGTCTACGGCCGCAAGGTCTCCTACGGCCCCGGCATGTGTCCGGCCGCCGAAGAAGTTGAAGCCACCAGTTGGCGCTGCCCGATCACCGAACACATGATCGAGCAGGATGTGCGGGATATTGCGGCGGCGATTAAGAAGGTCGCGGAGTGCTTTGCGGCAATGTAAACTCGTGCGCGAAAGAAAACTCTTGTCAAACGACCCGGTTTTGCTATAATCTTGCCACATCGGAATTTGGAGGCCCATCCGTATGCCAACGTTTGCCTATGTTGCTCGTTCTCGCGACGGGAAGAAACAGTCGGGTACCCTGACGGCGGACAGCCGCCAGGCCGTCACACAGTTGCTCGCTCAGCGCGGATTGTCTGCCGAGCAGATTCAGGAGCGTACCGCAGGGAAGGATGGCGCGGTCGGCCGCGGCGGTCCCAAAGTCAAGACCGTCGAAATCCTGCTCTTTACGCGTCAGCTCTCAACCATTGTCAACGCCGGTTTGCCGCTCTTGCAGGGCTTGGATATTCTCGGCGAACAAACCGAAGACGAACGATTTGCCCGAGTCATTCAGCAGATCGGCCAGGATGTCGAAAGCGGCGAGACCTTCTCGGACTCGCTGCGGAAGCATCCCCGCGTCTTTCCCGATCTCTATGTAAGTATGGTGCGCGCCGGTGAAGCCGGTGGTGACTTGGACGGAGTTCTTCTGCAATTGGCCGATTACCTCGAGGCCTCCGAAGAGTTGAAGCGCCGCATCAAGTCCGCCATGACCTATCCCGTGGTGGCCTTCAGTATGATCGTGCTGATCGCGGCGGGCCTGATTATTTTCGTAGTGCCCCAGTTCGCGACCATCTTCGAGAGCTTCGGAAAGCAGCTTCCCCTGCCAACGCGAATCCTTCTGGGCATCAGCGAGGCGCTTCGGAGTTGGACCGCGATTCTCGTCGCGGCCGCGGCGGTTGGCGCCTTTATCGGGGTCCGCTTCTACGCGGAAACGCCAGTGGGCCGCCTGCAACTCGATCACATAAAGCTGCGCATGCCGGTATTCGGAAAACTGCTGCGGAAAGTGGCTATCAGCCGTTTTGCGCGCACCTTGAGCACCCTGACCCGAAGCGGTGTCGCCATCCTCGCCGCGCTCGAAATCGTGGAACGGACCTCCGGCAATGAAGTCTTTGCCCGCGCTAACGCCCTGGGTGCTGGTGACCGCCCCCGAGAACAGCCCTGAAAGGGCGGCCTATATTCTCTTCAGCGCCATCTATTCGCCCAAGGATTTCTCGCACGGCGCCTTCAGTAGAACGCCCTTTCAGGGCTCGCACAATTCCAATCCCTTTTCCCAGGGCGTTGCCCTGGGCTGCGATAGCGCGGCCCTTTCAGGGCTGCGACTCTCGTTCTCTCATTACCCCGCGAAGCTTGCATCCGTATTGGATTCATCCCTTATCGCATACTTGGCAGACACACCGGTAGCAAGACCCGCTGTGCCGACCCGAACATTGTGTCGTGACAATTGCCCTGCTGAGGATGTCGAGGGATCCTCACTGGCCGTTCAGTCTTCGACTTTCAACGTCACACCAAATACGCTATCAGCATGAGTCCAGCGAAGACTGATGTCACGCCAAGCTGCCGCATCCCGATTCGTCCGGGTTTGACGCCAACGGGAGGACGCATGACGCCCTCGATTCCGTCGGCAAGCGGCACAATGAAGGCCACGGCGGTCAAGGCCGGAGCCAGACCGCCGACAGCCAAGACGATGGCCACCGCAACGTTCAAGACGTGGTGGAGCAATGAAGGAACGCCGCTGCGCCAGCGTTCGGACAGTGACGGGGCTTCCTTCAACTTGCGTTGTTGCAGGCGTAGAAACGCATGAACGATGGACGCCGACGACTGCAACCAAGTCAACACCCACACAACCCAGGGAACGCTCGCGTCTGCCCCGCCACAAGTCCAGTACGCCGCTGGCGCGGTAAGCGCGAGGACGCCCGCCGCCGCGATATCCACGACGATCTGGCGGCGCTCTTCTCCCCGGCTCACAAGCCAGAGATGCCAGGCGAATAGCGGCAGGCCAACCGCGCCCGTGAGCAATACCCGTACATGCCCCGCCATCGCCAACGCCGCCGCGAAAGCGCTGACAACTACTGTATAGATGAGAGTCCAGGCAATCCCGGGCCCCCAATCCGGGCTGCCGCGGCGTCCGCTCATGACTTTGACGACCAGCGTGAGCGGCTGTTTGATCATGAATCCGGAGAGTGCGGCCCCGATGAGCAGCGCCAGTTCGGGCGTCAGGTGACGCGCAGCCCCAATCCCGACGATCATCGGCCCTATCCACCATACCCACGCGCCTTTTTCCGGCGGCACAGCGTAATACCAGCGCCACATTCGTCGGAATGTGCTATCTAGCTGTGATGAGGATGGGTTCATTTTGCGCCTGAGGTTAGTACCGTTTTTGTATACATAACACGGCAGGACGCGCAAAGAATCCAGGGGCAAGTCGGTGCGCATAAAACCGATGGAGGAAAGGGAGATGTCGTTCGTGAAGCTGCCAACGAAAGGACTGTAATGCGATGAGCGATTTAATTCCGTGGCACGAAGACGAACGGTTTTGGGAATGCTGGCGAAAGTGGAGCTTTAGCGACAAGCACTGGGAGAGCGCACGCGCCGAGGTGGATCAGATACTGGCGCTCACGAACCCGGCGCCGGGGTCGGCAATCCTGGACCTGTGCTGCGGACCAGGGCGGCACAGTCTGGAACTAGCACGGCGGGGTTTCGCAGTCACCGGAGTCGATAGGACGGAATCGTACCTCGACGAGGCAAGACGCCGCGCTGGGGACGAGGGGCTTTGCATCGAATTTGTTCGAAGCGGCATGGGTGAATTCTGCGCCCCGAACATGTTCGACGGCGCGATAAACATGTTCACGGCCTTCGGGTATTTTGAAGACGAGGCATCGAACCAAAGGGTATTGTCAAACCTGTATCATTCGCTTCGGGACGGTGGCGTTCTGCTGATGGAATTGGCGGGAAAAGAAGCGGGGGCGCGAAAATTCACGCCGAAGGACTGGACGGAACAGAACGGTGTGGTTCGCCTACTAGAACAAAAGATCATCGGGGATTGGTCGTTTGTGGAGAGCCGCTGGATCTATCTCACGGAAACTGAGCGGATCGAGTTCACGTTGAAGTTGTGGCTGTATTCGGCGAAAGAATTGGCCGACATGCTCAGGGAAGCCGGGTTCCGATCGGTGACGGCCTTCGGGGGCCTCGATGGATCGCCCTATGACGAAAACGCATCTAACTCGTTCTCACCACTGCGGAAATCTAGCCAGTCCAGAATGTCCGAGATTCATCACCGGCTAATCAGAAACCACCAGCAGAGCTGGTGGTATGAGGAAGGCCCTCAAAAGGGGCCGTTCGATTTCATTTACGATATGAGCCCAGCAACGTGTCATTCTGAGCGCAAGCGAAGAATCTGCTCTACGGGCGCCACGGGCTGGGCGTGTTGCTCGTGAGCTGTGGAGGTTGGGCGCTGGACTTCTTCAGTGTGGGCCGTCCACGTTGGCCGTAGATTCTTCGCTACCGCTCAGAATGACACGTTGGTAGCTCATCGCAAATGGCGGAGGTCTCGCATTTCGAGAACTGCCGGAACGGCAGAGCCTGTTCAATGCTCACCGGCACAGCCGGTGGATTAGCTTGGATCTAGCGTTTCCGTTCCTACGCCCGACTATTTCACCAGCCCCAAGATCACTTGCGCATACGCGCGGTGCCCAAAATCGTTCGGATGGTTGACGCCGTTTCCCGTAATATCCGCGAACTTCTTGTACTTGAGCAGTTCGCGCCAGACGCTGGTCATGTCAGCGACCACGACGCCCTCGCCAGCCATGCCCAGAAGCTTCTCACGGTAGTCGAGGTAGTGCTGCTCGGAGGTCGCCGACCACTCGGGGTTGCCTTCCATTGTGGCGACGAGAACAAACTCGGCGGCCGGATTCACCGCGCGCACCTTGTCGATCATCGTCTTGGTGTTCGCAGCGTACACGTCGGCGGGGGTCCGTCCCGAGGCGTCATTCATTCCGAAGGCGATAATGGTGAGATCGGGCTTCAACGGGGCGATCTTGTCGATTTCCTCAATTCCCCACGGTGTGGCCTTTCCGCCCACGGCAAAGTTCTTGAACTCGACCGGAGAGCCGAATCGCGCCTGCAGGCCGTCGGCGACCAACTGGCCGTACGGTGGCATGCCTGGGCGCGCGCCGGTGGTAACAGACGCATTCGCGCCCGCCGAAATGCTATCGCCGAGCAACACCAGCTTGACGGACAGCTTCTTGTTAAGCTTGGCCATCGTGGCCGGCAACTGTTTGCTGCTCATACGTGACCTCGACCTGAAGGTCGTGGTAGACGTGTCCTTCACTGAAGAAGAGGCTCTTCTTGCCGTCCACGCGTTGCTTGATGGATTGGGGCGCGCCAATTTCGGGATACATCTCGTCGAGCTTCTTGAACGGAATACGGGAGCCCTCGGGAAGAATCACGGACTGCCCGTTGGCCCCGAGCGCGTAATCCTTGCCCTCGACGAGGACCAAGCCTGTACTCGGTTGTTCGACGCGAACTATTTTCGACGTGTGGAACAGCAATCCCGCCGTGGGACGTTCGCCGGAAGACTCGATGAAGAACAGGCTTTCACCGTGCGTAACCGTCCCTTCCCAGAAAGGCGTCAACCACCAATCGGGCCTGGCAGTCTCTGCGGCCGCCGCCGCACAGGCTGCCTGCTCACCGGCGACGGACACCAGAATCACGGCAAGAACAATGACAAGCTTCATTTTTCAGTCTCCCAGGCAACTAGCCGATCCAGTATTACAGAGAAGGCCCCCGTGCGGGGGCCTAAAGGCCTTCAATTCCTGATCTCTTCACACCGAGTCGCAGATTCTTACGCCCCTGCCGGGGCTTACACCAGAAAGCTTGAATCGAGCGCTTTACGCCGGCGCGGTTACTTTCGGGATGGCGGCTTCGGCCGCTTCGAGCGCCTTCTCGTCCAATTCAAGGTCTACAAGCTGGCCCGAGTTGTACGCGTCATAGGCCATCATGTCGAAATGCCCGTGACCGCTTAGATTGAACAGGATGGTTTTCGCTTCGCCAGACTCGCGGCACTTGATGGCCTCGTCAATGGCGGCGCGGATCGCGTGCGACGTTTCGGGGGCGGGAATGATTCCTTCGGCCTTGGCAAACATCACCGCGGCCTCGAACACAGGATTCTGCTTGTACGCCACTGCGCGCATAACGCCCTTCTTGACCAGCAACGCGAGTTGTGATGCGACGCCGTGGTAGCGCAAGCCGCCCGCGTGAATGCCCGAGGGAACGAAGTCGTGACCGAGCGTGTACTGCATCAAGAGCGGTGTCAGCTTGCCCGTGTCGCCAAAGTCGTACGCGTAGATTCCCCGAGTCAGACTCGGGCACGCCGCCGGTTCGACAGCGATAAAGTCGATCTTCTTTCCCTTGCGGAGCTTGTCGTGGGCAAAGGGGAAAGCTATTCCGCCGAAATTGGAGCCGCCGCCGCAGCACGCGATGACAACATCCGGATAGGCGCCAACGCTTTCCATCTGCTTCTTGGCTTCGAGACCGATAATGGTCTGGTGCAAGAGAACATGATTGAGCACGCTCCCGAGGCTGTATTTGATCTTCCCGCCACTCGTGGCCGCGACCTCGACCGCCTCGGAAATCGCCATGCCCAGACTGCCGGTCGTGTCCGGGTCGGCTGCAAGGAACGCGCGGCCGGAATTCGTCGTCGGGCTCGGGCTGGGAATCACATTGCCGCCATAGGTCTGCATGAGAACGCGGCGGTAGGGCTTGTGATCGTAGCTCACGCGGACCATGTACACAGTACACTTCATGCCCAGCATCGAGCAGGCAATCGAAAGCGCCGAGCCCCACTGGCCCGCGCCGGTCTCGGTCGTGATTTCCGTGGTGCCTTCGGCCTTGTTGTAATAGGCCTGCGCGATAGCGGTGTTAATCTTGTGACTGCCGCCCGGACACACGCTTTCGTTCTTGTAATAGATCTTCGCGGGAGTATTCAGAGCCTTTTCAAGGCGATACGCGCGGCGCAGGGGAGTCGAGCGCCACAGGCGGTACTTATCCATCACTTCGCCGGGAATGGAGATCATGGGATCGGCGGACATTTCCTGCTGGATAAGCCCCATCGGGAAGATAGCCGAAAGGTCGTCTGGGCCAACCGGCTTCATCGTGCCGGGATGCAACGGCGGCGCCATCGGCTCGGGCATGTCGGCGTTGATGTTGTACCAGGCGTCTGGCATGTCTTTGGGATTGAGCGTGATGTTGTACTGATCCATGGGTCTTCTTCCTCTAATCTTACGATTGCTCCCGATTCACGACGCTCCCCCATGGACCGCCGTGCTTTGCTCAGTCGCGGGAATCATAGCATTTTGCCCCGCGCAAATCTTGTCACGAAATCGGACGTGATCTGGGGGCCGTTGGCCCTTGGATTTGAGGCGTTTCTTACGGCGTGACCGCCACATCCCCGCTGCGCAACGGCGGCTTCACTTCGGAATCCCGCGGAGCGAAGCGAAACCATCCCACCATGAGTGGTTTTCCCTGCCGCGGAGCTGGGCCGGCGAGACGCAGGGCCGATTCTGGTCCCCCTTTGACGGCCTGGAACTCATTGACCAGATCATGAACCTGAGGTCTCGTATCCTGCCAATGGACGTCGAACTGGATCTTCTGGGCGACATTGGATTCGCCCGTGTTGCTGATCCAGATTTCGTAGAGATTCGGACTCGGGTTCCGGATCTCGGCCGTATACGCGACACGTGGCGCGCGGCCCTGCCGCACTACTTCAAGGGTGGACCAGGACCAGTTCAGTTCGTCGGATTCGACGGGCAGGCGGAACCATGCGATCCCAATGCACGGGGGAGGAGTACTCGCTCCAAGTTGCTGGACGGTCTTGGCGATCGCGGCAGGATCGGACATGGCGGTGCGCACTTGAACGCCGGGCTTCCACGCATGACTCGGACCTTCGGCGGACAGAGCAATGAAGTGCCCCTTTTCGTCAAACGCGACCTGATAACCATACGTGGGCAACGCGACGTAAAACGGAACCCCGATCGACGCGGCCCGGCGCAGATAGCCTTCGGTCTTGGATGGATCGAATAGCACGATCGGTTTGTCAATGCTCGTAGGCGGTTCAAGCGAGTGGACCTGGAGCACATAGTAGGACAGGTCTTTGACCAAGGCGGGAAAGTCCGGGTCCTTCGTCCACGTGGGCAGCGCGGTAACAGACCATTCGACGCCGGGAATGTCCCCGCGCAGGGCATTCATCAGGCGCCGATACGCGGCGAGTCCCGAGGTCGGGCTGTCGTAATCCATCTGAATCCCGGTGAGGGCGGCGCCATTCTGTTTCGCGGTAGCGAGAATGTCGTTCAGCAAAGATGCGAGATAGCGGTGGGATTTCTCGAAGGAGTCCGCCGTGAGTAGTTTGTTCAACCCGACACCGACCCGCAGAACAATGGTTGTCTTGACCTGCGATTCGGCGAGTACTTTCCAATCCGGCTGAGCCGCGTTAAACGTGAAGCCGTTCGCCGATACGCTCACTTCCCCCAGAGACACCATGAAGTGGTGCGTGGTCTTCGCGGCCCTCTCAACGGCGCTCCGCACGCCGTCGTTCCACTGGTTTTGCCACACGTAGAACGCCGTGTCGAGCGGCTTCGGCGGCCAGGGACGCGAAGGGAAACACAAGCGAACCGAGACAACTGCGCACACTAACGATAGCGCAATTGCAGTGGTCCATAGCATTGACTTGCTGAGGCGCACGGTATACGAGTCTCACTTTCTGAAGTCTGTAATACCCGATCTGCCTGCAAGAGTTCACCTTCGGGAATCCCCATCGCCGTCCGGCCTCGCCGATCAATCGCCAAGATCTTCCACTCGGCACATCCCAAGCAATGTTCACAGCGTCCGGTTCCTCCGTCTAACGCGTCAGGCCGCCGGTTATGCGGCAGAATTGCCTGCTTCGATTTCCAGCATACACAGAAGACCGTGCCCGCACCCTAATCCCGGTGGCAACGACATTTCGAGATTGCGTAGCACGCATGCCACCTGCGGTCCCATAACACTGGCCCAAAAATCTACAACCGGAAACCGATCGGCATTCCGATAGGTCCAAGCCAGCATTTTGAGTTCATCGGACAATGCCGGCTCTGCGGACTCAATCAGTCGCTTTACTTCGGGACGATCTTGGCGCATCAGGGCCGACACGGTGTCTACGACAACTTGCCACTGCCCGGCGTACTCGCGAATGCGCGCAAACGCCTCTGGCGCAGACGATGCGGAACTCTCCAGATAGCGCAGATCGGTGCACAAAGCGGAAATCTCGCCTCGATAGTCACGATCGACGCCCGACCAATATGGAGCGATCCTTCATGGCGCTGACGTTCACGCGGACACCTGCTTTTTCGGCAGCGCGCCGGACCGCGCTTTCTAATTCGGCGGCGGTCCAATAGGAGACCTTAAACCACTCAACCGATTCCCTATCCAGCTGCCGCTGATCGTACAGGTAAGCCATGGTATACGGTTCGAGTTTGCTCGCACTCGCGGACCAATAGACCGGCCATTCCGGCGACCAACGTCCGTAAACATCAATCAAGACGTATGCATGCTCCTGCGCATGCTTGAAAATGTCGCATAGTAGGTGTTCGAGTTCGGGAAATGTTAAGTGGGAGAGCGACGCGTACGTTGAGAGGTAGAGATGGTACGGAGGTCTGTCAGTCAGGGGAAAACCTTGGGACAAGTCGCCAACGGGGAATTGGGCATTATCTCGATTCGCGTAGTTGGTTTGTCCCTGCAGAATCATCGCTGACGACAAATCTACACCGTCGTAGATTTCTATTTCGGGCCAGTTCAGCAGGAAATTCTGGCTAGGCTCGTGAGGCGAAGCCCCGAGGGGAATGTGCCGAAGCAAGTCCAGCCCTTCCCCGCTTCCGCAGCCGAGGTCGACTACTCGAAGGCGCGGTTCTTCCTTGAGCAATTGCGCGACCGCAGGACGCAGGAGCAATTTGGTGAAGATATCCTCCCAGAAGCGACGAACGTTATCTTTCTTGCCCCAGAGCGAGGTCTTTTCATTCCCGTAGAAACCCTGCTGAACCGCAGTCTCAAAAAACTCCGTTCGCTCCATCGTCTTCTTCTCCTCTGAAGTTTGGGCGGTAAAGTTTCCGCAAAAGGATGCTGTTTACGACCCCAAGAGCCAATGACCTGGATTGGCCTCCATTGAGCTAACGTCCAACTTCACTGGAAGGTAGACACCTGCATTCTGGACTTTCTCACTATTCCAATAATGCCCTCAGAATCAAAGGAGTAGCTTGTTCCGGATGCTCGGTACTATGAGTAATTCAGACTCATCGGTTGGTATTGTCGCAAGGGTTTGTAAGTAGCCGGAGAGGAAAGAAATTCGAACGGTGCTCTAAAGGCGCGGTCAGGAAGCCGACCTGTTGGCCGGATTCTCAGCGGATGTAACTAGGATCAATTGCGCCGGTCGTCAAGACAGTATCGATATCGATTCTGGCGAAGTCTTGAATCGAATTCCCGAATTCGAGTATCTCATTTTAACGAGGTCAAATGATCCGCTATTGGCCCCTTACATTCCAGAAGGGGGTGTCCGTAAGCCGCCAACGATCCGTTACGGGCCGCGCTTGGTGTGTTGTCCGCAGGCGCTGGAATTCCGCCGGGTCCGTGACCACCGCGTGCGGACGCAGCCGGCTGCGAACGAGGAAATCGGCCTCGGGCGGATAGCACGCAACGGGAACGCCGCGTTCGGGCGAGGGGACACTCTCGCCGTCCAGTCGAGGAATGGCCGCGTTCGTCGGAAGGGCCGCGCTCTGATACCGCAGGTCCATACTCCACCGGACAATGTCGGTCGTGTTCAGCCCGCTCGCGTGCGGAGTGCGGTTCGTGAGCAGGAGCGCGCCCCCTTTGCGCACCGGCGCGAGCACACTCGGTCCCTGGGGCATGGCGTCCTCACGAATCACCAGGTAGCCGGTTGGCGCATGGGTGGTGTGGGCCGCGACTTCCCCCTGGTGTTTGCGCGGTATGACTTCGAGGCAACCGTTCTCCGGCGTAGCGTCCACTAGCGGCAGCCACACGGTCAGCACCAGCGCCTTGTCGCAATACGGCTCGAAGTACCCGGAGTCCTGGTGCCACGGCACCGCGCCAAAGCCGTAATGTGGAATCTTCGGACGCAGACGGTAGACGCTGCTGGCGATGAGTTCCGGACCGCAGAGCGACTCAGCAACGTCGAGCAGTTTCGGATGACGAATCAGGTTGAATATCGCGGGACCGCACAGAATTCCGTTCCAGATGGACCGGGCGACCTTGTCGGTCTCGCGGCTGATCAAGGTGAGTTGGCGCTCGAAACCGGCCTCCGCAAACACGCTCGACAGTTCTCCCGCAGACACGGCCTCGCCGGCGCGCCGGGTGACTTCTTCGTTGATCTCGCCAATGACGGGTTGGAGGTCCGCGTCGGTGAACAGGTCTTCGACGACCAGATAGCCCTCGCGAAGAAACGTCTCCTGTTGCTGCGGAGATAGACCCGTCTGGGTGGATGTGATAGTCATGGCGCTATGGTACTCCGCATCGATTTGAACACCGCGTTCACCGAATCCTCACCACCATACTGCACGACTTTGCGGAAAAACGCAACATGTTGGAGCGTGCGCGTGTTGACGTCGCCGACGTCTATTGAGCAGCCGTTTCTGATGCCGTATACTCGCCGCAGGCTGGGTCATGGGGACCGATAGTGTCTGTACGGAGAATCAGATGAATACGAAGATACCGGTAGCCATGTTGGTGGCGGCAATGATGTTAGGCGCGACCTCGTTGGGCCGCGCCGAGGAAGCGGCAAAGGAGACGGGGACCAGTATGGAGACGAAAGCGGCGCGCGACGCGCGAATGGCATGGTGGCGTGAGGCGCGGTTTGGGATGTTCGTGCATTGGGGCTTGTACTCGGGCCTGGCGGGAAATTGGAGAGGCCAGTCCACCGGTTCGAGCGGGGGGATGGAGTGGATTGAACAGGCGGTGAAGGCGGATACGTGGGAGTATGCCCACGAGGCCATCCCGCATTTCCGGCCCGAACCCGGCTTTGCTTCGGAATGGGCGGCGCTGGCGCATGACGCGGGCTGCCGCTATCTGGTCTTCACATCGAAACATCACGAAGGGTTTGGCATCTTCAATTCGCAGTACACCGATTTCGACGCCTACGATACCGTGGGCCGCGACCTGTGCAGGGAGATCGTCGAAGCAGTTCATGGCGCGGGACTGAAAGTGGGGTTCTACCATTCCGTCATTGATTGGCATCACCCGCAGTACGACTACGATGCGGCCAATAAGCTGCCCCACCCGCGCCACGGCCAGCCATCCCCCAACGGTCCGCGCAACCATGCCATCTATGTGAATTACCTTCACAACCAAGTGCGCGAACTGATGTCCAACTACGGTCCCATCGACATCCTGTGGTGGGATTTCTCGAAGGCGGGAAATGACGGACCCTTCTGGCGCTCGGATGAACTGACGGCGATGGTGCGGAGCTTGCAGCCGGCCATCATTGCGAACGATCGCCTGTACGATACGCCCGACATCGAGAAGGAGGATTCCTCGGACCGCTTGCGGAAGTGGACGCCGGCGCACGGCGACTTCACGACGCCCGAGCAGACCGTGCCGGCCACCGGCGCGCCCGGCGTGGACTGGGAAGTCTGCATGACGATGAACACGTCGTGGGGATATTCGGAACAGGACGCCGCCTGGAAATCGACGCCAACGCTGCTGCGCACGCTGGTGGATATTGTGTCGAAGGGCGGCAACTATCTGTTAAACGTAGGGCCGAAAGGCGACGGCAGCATCCCGGAGGAAAGCGTGGTCCGGATGCGGGAGATGGGGAAGTGGATGGCCGTCAATGGCGACGCCATCTACGGCACCACCGCGAGTCCGTACGGCGCGGCGCCGTGGTGACGGTACACGATCAAACCGGGCAAGGTGTATGCCCACGTGTTTGACTGGCCCGCCAACGGCCGACTCGACGTGGCGGTCAAGGGCGACCAACTGCGGCGCGCGTATCTGATGACCGATCCGGCGCACACGCCGCTCAAGACCGAGGCCCGTCCCGATGGCGTAACGGTGCTTCTCCCGAAGGACGCGCCTGATCCCGCGGTGTCGGTTTTGGCGATGGAAATCGGCGGATAGTGTAGCGAACCAAAGTTGAAACGCCGTAGTTAGACACGCGGCTCAAGCGAAAAACGGGGACTGACTCGCTTTTCGT
>JACRLJ010000106.1 GCA_016215105.1 Candidatus Hydrogenedentota bacterium | reverse complement strand
GGGAAGATCTCCGGAGATGTTGTAGGTCTGAGCGACGAGTGAAATGGCCGCCGCAACGGCCAGCATGATGGCTGTGGCTGAGCCTTCCTTCCAGGCGGTGGAACCGGACGCCCGCAACAACACCCATCCGCCCAGGCATTGAGCGAGAATGAGCGGCGCCAGGGACAAGACTACGCGCGTGGGCCGCGACAAATCCTGCCAATTGTGCGCGAATACGAGGATCACGCCCAAGCCTATTAAGAGCGCCCCAAAGACCGCCAAGACAATAACGGCGGCGCCCCGTCCCACGGACGACGGAAGCTCGCCATAGTGTTCGCGGAGCGACGCGGCGGACTCGCGTGACAGCACGCCCTTGGACACCAATCCGGGCAGTTCAGCGTAGAGCCAACGGACCCCTCTCTTATTCATGCGGCATTCCCTCTTGGGACGGTTCTAATGGTACCGCCCGCCCATATCATTCACTCTAGCACCGCGCAAGGCGCTTCGTAAAGGGAAATCAGGGGTAAGCCGGGCCCCCATTGACTATCATCAATTCACAATGTGCTATAATTCGTATACGGTAACCTGGAGCGTGAATCCCAGAGTGAGTGGATACGCCGGGTGACCGGGGGAGAGAAGTTTCACGTGTTTGCAGTGTGGACCGATCTGTAAAGTCGGGGATGGGAGTACCGCTTGCGCCCTGCCCGAACGCTTCCGGGAGTGCTTCCCTTCACCTCCTAGGGTAGCGCCCAGCTTCCGTACAACCCGGGTGTCCCACCTCGACCGAGAGGCTCACGTCTGACAAGCAAGGAGTTGACATATGCTGAAGAGTATCAAACTTGGAACGAAAATCGGTTTTGGCTTCGGCCTGTTGATAGTTGTTGCGTTGGCGCTGGGCGCGCTCGGGTACTATAGCGCGAGCAAAGGCGCCTCAGATCTGAACCAAGTTGTGAATGTGCAAATTCCGATCAGCGACAACTTGTTGTCTCTCGAAAGCCGTGCTCTAGACATCAAGGTGGCACAACGCAGTCTGCTGGACCTGGGGATGTCAGAAACGGACCGGAAGCGTCAATACGAGAACGTGGAGAAGGCGCGCGGAAAGGTTAAGCAGTCCTTTGACGCGCTCAATGCGCTTCCCCTGAGTCCGGAAATGGCTGCCCTATGGCAGAAGTTTCAAGGCGAATGGAAAAAGTGGCAGGATGACAACAACGTTGCGTTTGAGTTGAGCAAGTCCATTGACGCGCTTCAGGTCGGCAATCCGGAACTGCTGTCGTCCCACATCTTTCGATTTCGCGGTGACCACTACAAATTGGAGACGCTTGTGCAGGATATGATCGTCTCGCACAAGGTGTTCGAAGGACACGAAGATCACACCGGGTGCGGATTTGGGAAATGGCTTTCCACGCAGAAGATTGGCAATCCGGAAATCGCGGCGCTGCTGAAGGACGTCTATCCGCATCACCAGGCGTTCCACGATTCGGTCAAGACAATCAAGGGGCAGATATCCGCGGGCGACTTCGAGGGGGCCAAGAAGACGTTCGCCGAGCAGATGGTTTCATCCGCCGAAGCGACGCTGGCAGACTTTGACAAGATCGGGCAGATTGCCGCCGAGCCTGTCGAAATGAAACAGAAGATGACGGAATGCGTCATGGGGCCCTGTCGTGCGTCACAAACGGCGGCTACAAGCACCATGCAAGAGTTGAACGACCAGGCTCGCACGGAGCAAGTAGCAGTCGCGGACACCTCGACCCGGCACGGGACGCTTTTCACACGGATTTCCCTGGTTTCAATGATAGCGGCCCTGGTGGCGGGCACGCTTTTCGCTTGGGGCCTTACGCGCGCCATCACGCGCCCGGTCCAACGCGTAATCAATGGGTTGGCGGAATCGGCTGCGCAAGTGGACTCCGCCGCCACTCAAGTGTCCCAATCGAGCCAGGCCATGGCGCAGGGAGCGAGTGAACAAGCTTCAAGCCTCGAGGAGACCTCGGCTTCTCTCGAGGAAATGGCTTCGATGACCCGCCAAAACGCGGAAAGCGCCAAGCAGGCCAATTCGACGGCGGCCGAGGCGCGGCAGGCGGCGGAACGCGGGCGCGAGGCGATGCGGCGGCTGGCCAGCGCGATTGGCGATATCAAAAAATCGTCCGACGAGACCGCCAAGATTCTCAAGACTATCGATGAGATCGCATTCCAGACGAACTTGCTGGCGCTCAACGCAGCGGTCGAAGCGGCGCGCGCGGGTGATGCGGGAAAAGGGTTCGCGGTCGTTGCCGAGGAGGTGCGCAATCTGGCGCAGCGCAGCGCCGCGGCGGCCAAGAATACGGCGACCCTGATCGAGGGCGCGCAGCATAATGCCGACAACGGGGTCAAGGTATCCAGTGAGGTCGCCACAATATTGGAGGAAATCGCGAACTCGGCTCAGAAAGTGGATCAGCTAGTAGCCGAAGTTACCGCCGCGACAAGCGAACAAGCGCAAGGAATTGACCATATTTCGACGGCAGTTACTCAGATGGACCAAGTCACGCAGGGTAACGCCGCCAGTTCAGAGGAGGCTGCTTCTGCTAGCGAGGAACTGGCCTCGGAGGCTAGGCGGCTGGAGACCTTGGTGACCGAATTGGCCAGTATTGTGGGTGGCGGGAATAGGATCAGCGCCGTAGAATCGGGTGCGGCTGCGCCGGACAGCGGGTACGTTCCCAGCAGGCCCAGGCCAGACCGCCGCGCCGTTCCATCCGCAATAACGAGTGGACAGAACCTTCCCGCGGTTAGGAACATCCACCACGACATTGATACTAGCGAACTCTAACCTATCGCCTGAAAGGCGGGATTCCGCCGATGCGCGCTAGCGTCACGATGATGGGACCAGTGCCCACTTGCCGAGCCCAATGGCCGGCCCAGTGAGAGACGCGCTTTGACAGACCGGCGCACGTTCCGGCTATACTGCCGACCATGACACAACGACTTGGCATTGCATCAGTCATCCTGTGCGCGGGCAAGGGGCGGCGCATGGGGAAATCGCGAATTCCAAAGGTGTGCTTCCCGGTGGCGGGGAAGCCTGCGATCTTGCATACGCTCGACGGCTTAAGCGACCTGGATATCAATCCGAACATTCTCGTGGTGGGTCATCTCGCGGGCAAGATAGTGGATGAGGTGGGACCCAAGTTTCCCAATGCGATCTATGCGTACCAGGCGGACTTACTGGGAACAGGACACGCGGCGAAGCAAGGTGTGGCGGTATTACGCAGCGCGGCGTTCGCGGGAGGCGTCCTGATTATCGCGGGTGACAAGAACATGGAGCCGAGGGCGCTACGCAAGCTTATTCACGCGTTCGAGACTTCGCGCGTGGACATGGCGCTCTTGGTGGCTCCGAAAAAGCGGTGGCCCGATGCTGGCCGGATTGTGACGGACCAATCCGGGCATGTGCTGTGTTGTATCGAGAAGGCCGATATCACGCATGCGGCGGAAGTCGGACGCACGTTGATCGTGCATGGCGAGACTTGGACCGCGGAACAAGTCGAGGCGTCAGCGCACTGCGTCAATCAGGCAACGTACTTGTTTCGCGCGGAGGCGCTGTTTGCTGCGTTAGACCATCTTGGACGCGATAACGTGCAGGCGGAAGAGTACCTTACGGACTGCATCGACCTGCTGGTTCAATCGGGAAAGACGGTGCTGGCTGTGCCGGTGGACGATCCGGACGACGTGCTGGCGTTCAACAATCCTCAGGAATTGCTCGAAATCGAGGAGCATTTCCGGAAGAAATCCCGGATCGCAGCGGGCCCGGAAATCAAGCGTGATCCGCGCGTATTCAAATCGCCCAGAATGTGGGCGCAACTCCTATCGCGTCCTGACGCCGCCGTCAACCGGATGCTCATCGGCATATACGGCGATCATCCGGAGTTGCAGGAAGAGAAACGCGCCCGCTTGCTTCAAGCGGTTGAGCTATTTGTGGATCGCTACGGCTCCGAAGGCGAGGCCGCGATAATCCGGGCGCCAGGCCGGGTGAATCTCATGGGCCGCCACGTCGATCACCGCGGCGGGGCGGTGAATCTTATGGCCATCGACCGCGAACAGATCATGGTTGCGCGCGGCCGGGACGACGCGCGTGTGCGCGCGAGCAACATGGATCGCGGCCACTTCGACGAGTTGGAGTTGAGCGAGGGCGATCTGCTCAAGAAGGTGCGGCTCGACGACTGGGTCGAATTTGTCAATAGCGCCGCCGTCGTACAAATGGTCCGTGATTTGCAGGGCCACTGGGGGAACTATCTCAAAGCGCCGTTGCTGCGTTTGCAGCAGCAATTCAAAGATCGGCAAATTTACGGCGTTGATTGTGTGATTGACGGCGACATTCCCATGGCGGCTGGCCTGAGTTCCTCGTCGGCGTTGGTAGTGGCCATGGCGGACGCGCTTGTCTTGACCAACAATCTGGCCGTGTCACCGCACGACTTGGTGGACGTGTGCGGCGAAGGCGAATGGTTCGTCGGGACGCGTGGCGGGAGCGCCGATCACGCCGCGGTAAAGCTGAGCCAGTTTGGACAAGTCGCCCATGTTTCCTTTTTCCCATTCGCGATCAAGGGCTATGTGCCGTTCCCCAAGGACTATTCGCTGGTGATATGCAACTCGCGCATCCACGCGCGCAAGGCCGAAGGCGCGCGCGATACCTTCAACGAACGGGTGGCGTCCTATGAATTTGCCGTGCATCTGGTCCGAAAGCGTCTTCCGAAGTACGCGCCGCTGATCAACCACTTGCGGGACATTTCCCCGGAAGGTCTCGGTATTTCCCCGGCGGACATCTACCGGTTGCTGCTTCGGGTCCCCGAACGCATCACTCCCGGAGACCTCGTCGCTGAACTGGGCGAGGAGCTATGCGCGAAATACTTCGCCACTCATCGCCAGCCTGAGGAGTATCACCTGCGCGGGCGCCTGCTCTACGGCGTCGCGGAATGCGCCCGAAGCGCCCGTTGCCTCACGCTTCTTCAGGAGGGGCGGATGGAGCAACTCGGCGTGGAGATGAATATCTCCCACAACGGGGATCGCGTTGTCGATAGCGAAGGTCACGCGTTTGCGGTGGACGTCAGTGACAACGCCATGCATACCCACATTGAGAATCTGCGCGACGCGGATACGCCACGTTCTGTGGCCAGTCAACTGCACGCGCAGCCCGGCCTATACGCGTGCAGCATTTCCGAGATTTATCGTATGGTGGACGTCGCGCTGGGGACACCGGGTGTACTTGGCGCGCAGCTTTCGGGCGCCGGTCTTGGCGGGTGCATGATGGTGTTGGCGAAGAAGGCGTCTGCGGATCAGGTGATTCAGCGGATGACCGACCTGTACTACGCGCCCAACGGACTCGAGCCCGGCGCCATATCGTTCACACCCATTGCGGGATCGGGGCCGCTCACACTGGACGCGTAGCTTCTATTCCGCCTGGGGCGCAGCCAACGTCTCTTACCTTCCCCTCTCCGCGCTATTTGGAGGCAGGCGCCACTTGGAAGAATCCGTCCGCGACCATTGCGGGAAACGCAATCAACAGTCCTATAGTGAAGAACGCCCAAACCCCGAACACGAAATACTTCTCGTGCCGGCGAAGGGCCTTCACTGGCGGGAATTCTCCGTTGCCAATCTTGACTTGTCCGAGAATGAAGACTCGGACGAACAAGGGGACCACCGAGTATCCCAACACCAGGAACAGGACAAACGCGGCCGTAATTGCGATGGACTCGGCCTTCGCGCGTTCTTCCGGAGACGTAATCAGACCTTGGGATTCGATGGCGTTACCCACTACTGAAAGAACGATGAACAGGACCAGGGTTCCAGCGGGCACCACGATGAATTTCCACATGCCGTAGCCTCCAACGCGCTGGGCAACACTGCCGATATTCTACCCCTCCTCCGCCGATGCTTTCACCTGTAACCAAGCGACGGCCTCCACGTGAGGGGTGTGCGGAAACAAGTCCACGGCCCATAGCTTCCGTATCGCGTAGATCTCCGCCAGCGATTTCAGCTCTTGCGCCAATACCGAGGGCTTGCACGACACGTATAGAATGTTGCGCGGCTTAAGTTCGAGCAGGGCCCGAATTGCCTTGGGATGGAGTCCGGCCCGCGGAGGATCGAGAATGACCGCCGCATTCGACTCGAGCGTTCCCTGTTCAGCCAAGCGCCGGAGATAGTCCTCGACGTTCATGGTGTGGAAACTGACATTGGTGATCTGGTTGACCTCGGCGTTATGCGCGCCGTCGTGTGTCGCGGATTCGACGCTCTCGACCGACTCGATGCGTTGCACGAGATCGGCGCAACTGAACGCAATGCCACCCGATCCGCCGTAGAGGTCGTAGACTATCGACGCGCCGAGATTCCGCACCCATGCGCGAATGGTTCCGTAGAGACGTTCGGTGGCGAGGGTATTGGTCTGGAAAAAACTGAACGGCGAAAGACGGAAGCGCAACGCGCGCGCCGCGTCGTCATCGGGAATCCTCAATTCTTCGTCGATAGTGGGGGAGCCGTGCAGCAATAGGAGGTCATCTGCAGCGACGATGTCGGATTTTCCGGTGAAGATACCCTGAAAGATACTCGTGGCGGGGCTCGCCGCGTTTACGACCTCAACGAATCGGTCCGGGTCGGCGAGGGCCTCGCGCGTGATCAGAACGACCATTCGCTGTCCCGTGCGCTTGCCCTCGCGGACAAGCAGCGCCCGCAACGTTCCTTCGTGGGAACGCGGGTCATAGGCGTGGAGTTCCTGATCGTACATCCAGCTCCGGACCGCGTCGAGCAGGTGGGAATTGCCTTCCATACCTATTAGACAGTCCTCGATATCGACCGGCCAGTACCAGCGTCCCCGCCGCCGGAATCCGAGCGCAGACTCTCGCACAAAGTCCTTTGGTGGTGGTTCCGGGTAGTGTTTGCGCCCGAAATTGAAATCCAGCCGATTGCGGTAACGCCAAACTTGCGGCGACGGTGTGATGGTAATCTCGCCCGTCCAGTACTCCTGAAAGGTCTCACGCAGCGTCGCAGATTTCAGCCGCAGTTGCTCCTGATACGGGACATCTTGACACTGACACCCCCCGCAATCCCCGAAATGCTTGCATGTTTGGTTTTTCAGGTGAAGGGGCGTGTTGGAGTCAGGTGAAACTACCATTCACGGACTCCGGCCAAGCAAGATCGAATGCCTCTCATGCTCATCTAAGTCGTACGTCCTTTCGCGGGACGACCTGGCGTCATCCTCGAACTGCGCCTAAAGAGGCGCCCGCCGTGGACGCGTCTGAATTGCAGGCTTCCTCTATCATTTGCGTTTTAGGCCGTACTTTTACCATATCACAGGCTCCCAATGCGAGGATCCTGTGTATTCCGCGAGAATCGCTTGACATACGCCCCTGCCTGAGCTACGCTCATCCCATCAGGGATTTGGCTTCGTGAAGGCTCGGGGGCGGGCCTACCGAGGTCGTCAAGGGGCGTGGTGCGACTCAGGGATCGCGCTTATTCGTGGAGTAGTGTATGACCTGACGAGAGCAGACTTTTCTCTCGCCGGGGTCCAAGCGCCGCAATTGTGGCGAGGGGCGGGTGTAGTTTGTCCCGACCGACCGTCATTCGAGCGGCGATAGGCGTATTGTTTTTATGGATTCTAGAGCGAGGAGAGCAATAGGTGCGTAAGCGTGGCTTTACACTTATCGAATTGCTGGTCGTAATCGCCATCATTGGCATTCTAGCAGCGATTCTGTTGCCGGCGTTGGCGCGGGCTCGTGAGGCGGCCCGCCGCGCGAGCTGCCAAAACAACCTGAAGCAGATGGGCCTCGCATTCAAGATGTTTGCCGGGGAGCATAACGGCAGGTGGCCATGGCGGCACGTGTCCTCGAACGTAAATCCAGGCACACCGGCCGCGCCGACCATTATTGGAGTATGGTCTCAAGTCCACGTTCCCCACATCTATCCTGAGTATCTGACGGATCTGAACGTCCTTATTTGTCCGTCCGGCAATTGGCAAGCGACGGAGCCGTTTCCACAGAGCTACCGTAAAGAAGTAAAGGGCAATTGGAAATACTGGCCAGAATCCGGTTACTCCGGTATCGGGAGTCAAGTCGCCGCCGCCGGGGGTGACGCCGCGATCAATAAGAATAAGTGTCGCGGGGATAAGCCCGTTTTCGACCCGAATTATCCCTATTGCTACGTACAAGCCGTATTCTGCCAATACCGGTATTGGGGGTGGATGATTCCGGGTGAGCGTCTCTTAACCGCAGCGGATGCCGTCGCCATCACAGACCAGGTCGACGACCTGGCGGCCTATTGGTCGAACGAATGGAAGGACATCAGCGGCGTTGTGCTGCCTCATACCGGCGCATCCCCTGCGGTCCCCGCAGAAACGATATCATTGTACTGGTTTAAGGAAGGCGCCGAACGATTTCTTATCACCGATATTAACAACCCCGCAGGGTCGGCGCACGCGCAGAGTTCAGTCGCCGTGACGTGGGACAACATCAATTTCGACGCCGGCGATTACGATCCGGGTTTTGTTTACGAGGGATTCAACCATATTCCCGGAGGCACGAACGTCATGTTCATGGACGGACATGTCGAGTTCGCCAAGTACCCAGGCTCGCTCTGGGTCGTCAGCAGGCCGTTGCTCAGTGATGGCTACGCGTTCTTTCCGTAGCGGCGCGCGCGTTCCGTTCGTACGTGGCGAGACCGCTGCGTCAAACAGCGACCGTTCTAGCCGGCGTCCAAGTGCCCGGAAGTTACTTGCTCCCGGTGACTGAATCTTCCGTTTCCGTTTCTCGGCTCTCGTTAAGTAGTGCGCGCTGTTTCGCGCCCAGTTTCTTGCCTTCGGAGTCCGCTTTCTTGATGCGTTCCAGTTGGTCCTTCGTGTTCGTGCCTTCGCTGCCCCTGCTTGCGCCGCCGCACGCGAACCCTCCGGTGACCAGAATGCACGCGGCGAGTATTTGAACCAATCGGCTACCCACGTTATCAATCCTCCCTTCGCCATTGGCGTGCGCGCGATAGCATCGCCAAGACGTAGCCCAAGGTCCGTGCCTCCGTGAGGCCCATGTACCCTCGGACGACTGGACCTATTTCCAGGCCAATATACATTGGGCCGCAATTGGGCCGCAATCAGTCTCCTGTTCCGCGTTGGCGCCAAGCCGTGCTTGCTTGCCTAATACGCTCGTCCCGGTTAGAGTGTTGTGGCATTCGAGCGCGTATTTGCCGGCATCTGGGCGGAATGCGATCATCGCAGTGAAGGTGGATCATGCACAAGAGACTCCAGACGTTTTCAAACCCGAATCCCGAAACGTGGATCGTTGAATGATTGAAGGTATTCCAACCAGTACGCACGCGCCGGAAAGCTCCGCCGTGAAGTACTCCGCATCCGTCATGTGCGCGAACTTGGGGCGGCTGGAGGAGGAATTGGAGGGGCTGGAATCGGCGGGTTGCCACGAGCTTCACTTTGACGTGATGGACGGCCATTTCGTTCCCAACATGACGCTTGGTTTCGACTTCATACGGACAGCTCGGCGCTGCTGTAGTCTACCGTGTGCCGCCCACCTAATGATTGCGAAACCAGAGCAATACATCGACGCCTTCGCCAAGGCGGGATGTGTAATGATTACCGTACATACAGAGATGTGTGTACACGCCCCTCGGACGTTGTCGCAGATTCGCGAACTGGGGCTTTCCCCGGGTATTGCCATCAACCCATGTACCCCTCTGTCCAGAATAGACTACCTGCTGGAGTATGTAGATCGGGTGCTGGTGATGACCGTAGACCCCGGTTACGCAGGTCAAGATATAATTACAAACATGTTTCAGAAGGTGGAACGACTGAAACAAATAGTTGTTCCTCGCTGTCCCAACGTGGCGATTGAGGTGGACGGGAACATCAATTTGCCGAACGCCAAGCGCTTGGTCGCATCCGGCGCGACGATTCTCGTCCTTGGAACGTCGAGCATATTTGATGGACAGCACTCGCCTGGCGAATCGCTGACGCAGTTTCACCGGAAGCTTTTTCTCGACTAAGCCGCCCATCACGAAGCAGGCGCGAGCGCATCGGATAGAGGGGGATTACGGACAGCATCCCCCATACGTTATGCAAGTGCGATGTCGATCCAAGTGTATATTGTGTAGTGAGTATATATGGAATTGGCAATATATAATCTATATAAAGAATATGACGGATATTAATACGAAGAGCGGAATAAGAATCAGACCACTCCAGAGCATATATCCGAAGAAACTGGGCATCTTGACGCCTTGGCTTTCGGCGATACCACGGACAAGGAAATTGGGGCCGTTGCCTATATAGGTATTGGCGCCCATGAAGACCGCGCCGACGCAGATAGCAACGAGGTCACCAACAGGGATCTCGCCCGTGGCGGTGGCGACGCGGGTCAGAGTCGCGGCGCCGCCTGAAGGGGTGGCTCCGGCCAGTTCGAAGAACACGGTGTAGGTGGGCGCGTTGTCAAGAATCGAATCGGTCATGGGACCAAAGTTGAACCCGTTGCCGGAACGGATGTGTCGAGGCGTCCACGCAAACGAAAGCGCGACAAGGGCAATCTGCAGGAATTCCCGTAAGTGGCCTTCGGGGGCGATCCATTGGGTTCCGAGAACTGGTTTACCGGGGACCAACACGGCAATGAGGGCTACCACGAGAGCCAAGAGGATGAAATTCCGTTTTCCTTCGAGCTTTAGCGGGGCGCGAGTCGATTCGTCCAAAGTGATATCCCGGGGGCGCTCACGGCGGTATGCGAAGTGGTCGAAGGCATAGTAAACGACAAGCAGAACGGCTATGGCTACAGCCCAGTGAGGGATGAGATGCAGCGTCCAGAAGAAAGGGACCCCGCGCAAGAATCCGAGGAATAAGGGGGGATCTCCGACCGGGAGAAGCGCGCCGCCGATATTGCTGACCAGGAAGATGAAGAAGATTACGGTGTGGGTGACATGCTTGCGTTCGGAGTTGATCTGCAGCAGGGGCCGGATGAGGAGCATGGAGGCCCCGGTGGTTCCAATGAGGCTTGCCAGGAGCGCTCCGGCGAGCAGAATGATGCTGTTGGTGACAGGGTGGGCCGGGACATCGCCGCTGAAGCGGATGCCACCGCTGATCGCGTACAGGCTGAAGAGTAGAACGATGAACGGGATGTAGTCATCGAGCAGGGCGTGATGAAGCATAGTCTTGGCGGCGCCGATTCCGGCCTCGGTGTGCGCGAATCCGTATCCGCGGATCGCGTAGTACCCGGTGATCATCGCGGCAAGGATGAGGGAGACGAGGAGTTTGCTGGAATTCTTCTCCCACCAGTGCGAGACCTTGGGCAGGAGCGGCAGAATAGCGATAGCGAGCAGCAGTCCGACGAACGGCATCGCCCAAATAAGGCCTGGAACATTCTGCGGCGAAATATCCATGTATTGAATAGATCCTACGTGTTTGGGCGCGCACACTGGACACAGGGTGAAAAGACCCAGAGGGTATATACGTTAGATAGCGCCTCCGTATCAACCGACGGAGTGATCCGGTGAGGTCTCCCCCCGCGCGAGGGGGCTTGGCGGGTGGCGCACGTCGACAGGCTTGGGACAAGAGGAGGCGTACGAGTAAATGCGATCCGTACGCGGGTGATATGGCGTGGCGGGACACGCTATACGGAGGAGCGAAATCCGCGCGGGGCCAAGCCGTGTTTACGAACGCGCAATCCCATCATGCGTTCGGTGATTCCGAGCAGATGAGCGGCCTTGGCTTGATTGCCTTTTGCGGCCTTAAGGGCGTCAATGATCAATGCGCGCTCGATGTTGTCGAGCGTGGTGTCCAGGTTCTTTTCTTCGGGCTCGATACTTTCACCCGTTTCACTCCGGAGAGAAGCGGGCAGAGCGCTGACATCGATACTATTGCTGTGGCAGGCGACGACGGCGCGTTCGATTACGTGTTCGAGTTCTGAGACGTTACCTGGCCAGGCGTGGCTGATGAGAACGGCGCAGGCCGTTGAATCAATGTGCCGAATGTCCTTGTGGTACTGAGCAGCGAACTTCCGCATCGCCAGGAAGGCGAGCGGGAGAATGTCTTCCTTCCGTTCGCGCAAAGGAAGCAGCTCAATCGAGCAGGCGCTCACTAGCTCGAACAAGTCCCGATGCAGCGCGCCGCGTTCAAGCAGCGCGTCGGCGCCCAAGCTCGAAGACAGGATAACTCGAGTGTCAACCGTAACCGATTGATTGGCGCCGGGAATCTCGAAACAGTGATCCGAGATTACACGGGCGAGCTTTGCTTGTGTGGCCAACGAGAAGCGCCCGATCTCCTGGAGGTACAGCGTTCCGCCGGCGGCGGATTCGACTTGGCCGGTGCTTCGATCCGCACGCTCTCCGTTAGGGGTGTCCGGAAAGCCGAATAGGCGTCGTTCGACAAACAGCTCCGAAAGCTCGTCCCACGAGACTTGAACAAAAGGAGCCGTGGCGCCACGGCGCTGATCGTGAATCCACTGGGCGAGACGCCGCTTACCCGTACCGGGTTCTCCCAGGAGCAGGATAGGACCTTCAGATCGGGCGATATCGCCCGCGAGTTCATACACACGCAGCATTGGCGTCGATAACCCTAACTCGGGCATGGTGGCGCCAACCGGCCAAACAGCGCTGGTCTGCTTCCAGGTCTGCATGCGCAGACGAAAGCAACGATTGTGCCAGTTCGTGAGCGGCGATTCGCCGAACAACGCGCTAAGTCATTGCTTAGAGTTGGGATAGGCGGATGCAGCGCGATGCAACCGAAATTCCAGAGTACCGGCGCGTGCTACGAACTGGTAGGAAGCGCCGCTCGAAACCCACTTGGACGTACGGACAGGGTAAGCAATTCCGGCGTCTGGCGCGGCACAGCGAGTGCCGCTAAGCTACATGGAGCGGGAGGAGCGGAAACGGCGGTAGTCGATATTATGCTTCTGCACGCG
This sequence comes from Candidatus Hydrogenedentota bacterium, assembly GCA_016215105.1. Lineage (GTDB taxonomy): Bacteria > Hydrogenedentota > Hydrogenedentia > Hydrogenedentales > SLHB01 > JACRLJ01. The sequence goes on along the minus strand of JACRLJ010000106.1, from coordinate 81,050 downwards.
GAGGCCCATGATGCGGTCGGTGAGGCCGAGCGCCGCCGCCGCCTTGGCCTTGTTACCGCGCGCGTTCTTGAGCGCTTCGACGATCATTTCCCGTTCCACGTTGTCGAGCGTCGCGTCCAGGGTCTCCTTGATGACGGTGCCGCTGGCCTCCGCCGTTTGAAGCGTCGGGGGCAGATGGTGGCCGTGAACGACATCGTCGTTGCTGAGAATGACGGCGCGTTCAATACAGTTTTCAAGTTCGCGGACGTTGCCCGGCCAGTGGTAGCTGGTGAGCATGTCGATGGCGGGTGTCGAAATGCGGCGCACATTCTTGTGATTGGCCTTGCTGTATTTTTCCACGAAGAAGTTGGCGAGCAGCAGGATATCGGTGCGCCGCTCGCGCAGCGGGGGAACGTGAACGGGGAAAACGTTGAGACGGTAATAAAGATCCTGGCGGAATCTCTCCTGTTTGATGAGCTCCTCGAGATCGCGATTGGTGGCGGTGAGAACGCGCACGTCGGTGCGAATGGTCTCGGAACTGCCCACGCGTTCGAACTCGCGTTCCTGGAGAACGCGCAGCAGCCGGATTTGCGTGGTGGGGGAGAGGTCGCCAATCTCATCCAGGAAGATGGTCCCGCCATGCGCCAATTCGAACCGGCCCTGGCGCTGGGTGACGGCGCCGGTGAAGGCGCCTTTTTCGTGGCCGAAGAGTTCGCTTTCGATGACGGTTTCGGGAAGCGCCGCGCAATTGACCCGTATGAAGGGTTTGTTGGCGCGCTGGCTGTTGTAGTGAATCGCGTGGGCTACCAGTTCCTTGCCGACTCCGCTCTCACCGCGGATGAGCACGGTGGTATCGCTCTTGGCGACCTGCGCGATGAGATCGTAGACGACCTGCATGGTGTGGGCGTTACCGATGATGTTAGCCGGGCGGAAGCGGTCCTTGAGCTCGGCCTGAAGGCGTGTGTTTTCTTCGAGCAGGCGGCGGCGCTCTTCCTGGGCCTCCTGCCGGAGCCGGACGGCCTGGGCGATCATGGACGCGATGATGGAGAGTAGACGAACGTCTTCATCGAGCGAGACGGAATCAGAGAAGAGGCGGTCAACGCTCAGTGCGCCGATGACTTCGTTCCCGAGTTTTATGGGCACGCAGATGAAGGAGATTTCTTCCTTCTTGAGATGTTTGCGAGCGCCGGTGCGGTCGAGGAAAAGCGGCTCATCGGAGATGTGCGGGATGACCATCGGGCGTCCGGTTTGGACAACGCGCCCGGTGACGCCTTCGCCGGCCCGGTAACGTCCGCGTTCGCGCTGGCTGGCGGAGAGACCGTGGGCGGCTTCGATGTAAAGTTCGCCGGATTGGCGGTCGAGCAGGGTAAGGGTACCGCGGTCCATGCCGGTATGGGTGGCGATGGACTTCAGGACGTCACCGACCTCGTCGCGTAGGTCCATACTTCGGTCGAGAGCCTGGCTAATGGCAAACAGCAGCGAGAGTTCGGTGACTTCGCTCTTGACCTTGGCGCGTACCGGGGATACGGACATGGACACTCCTCTCCATTATCCAACAGAATTGTACAGGTGGCTCATGTTTCTTACCGTAGTGTAGGAAAATCAGAGTGGGTTTTCAAGTCACGGACGCGGCCATGCGCCGCACGCTACGGGTCTGGCAAACGAGAGCGACAAAAGCCTTGAGCGGTTTGCGCGGCCTACGGTTTCAGTTGGCGATCTAGCCAGTCGAACGCCTCGGCTTGCATGTCCGCATTGAATACATGCGGTACAGGCCAGATTTTCGTAATCAGTTTGTCGTCGGCGTTTTGGGCTTTCCAGACGCGGCGCATGCGTCCGTAGCAGGCTTCGACTCCGGATATGGGGAAGAGCCTGTCTTCGGAACCGTTGAAGAAGAGCATGGGTTTGGGGCAGGCGATGGCGGCGGTATCGGGGTAGTCAAGCAGATTGCGCAGTCCGGGATGAAGCATACTGAACGCGGATTGACCGGTGGTTTGATTGTTGCCCTCGGCCATAAGGGTTGCGGAATTGCCCATCCAGCAGATGGCGGCGCCGGCTTTGATAATATCGGTTGCGGCGGCTAGGCTCCAGGCGCGGTTAGATCCCATGGAAAGGCCGATGCAACCTATGCGGCCGGGATTGACTTCATGGAGGCCTTGAAGGAATTCGGCGCTGCGCAGGTCATCCCAGACGATGGTACCGGCCCAGGACGCGCCGAACTGGAGCATATTGGCGGCGAGTTGCTGCTGCGCTTCGTACTTGGCGCCTTCAGCGCGCCCTCGGTCACCCCAGAAGAGCGCATCAACGGCGAGCACGACGTAGCCGCGCTGAGCTAACTCGTCGCCTATCCATTTGGCCCCGTAATATTGGTTGACCCAGTCTTGCGCATCTTTCATGCGCTCATCAGAGACACCGAAGGGGCGCACGACTTTTTCTTTGCCAATGGAGAAATGGGCGCCATGATCGTGTAGGGCGAGGACGGCCGGGAAGGGGCCTTTGCCCTTAGGGACAAGGAGATAGGCGCCAACGCGATTGTCCTCGGAGATGTTGAGCGCGATCTTTTGCGCGACGTAACTCCCGCGGTCCTCGGTCGCAGTGACTTGCGGCGCGAACGGCGCTCGGGGCGGCGGCGGCGAGAGCGTCTTGATATAGGCTCCGCGCGCGCGTTCCCGCCAAGCAGCGAAGGATTTCTCTTTCGGCGACCACGCAAGCGGGAAGTCCATGCGGGAAAGACGGGCCTCGTGATCGCTGGGAAGTCCAGCGCGCATACCGTATGCCGCGGACTGTATCTCCCCTTGCGCCGCTGACGGTGGCTGCTGCTTCCAGCGCGCGGCGTCCTCGTCATACCGGGCTCGCAAGTCGTCGAGGCTGCCGTGAACCAGATAGACATTTACGCGTAACGTAGTGGGGCTATCCTTGTGCAAGCGCATGGCGCCTTGAGAATGGATACAGCGATGCGACGCGTCGGCGTTGCTGCATACGCTGTCCGAGAACTCCGCCGCTGTCGCGGTGACCCATTGACCATCCTTGCTGACGCAGGCGATGAGCGCATTATCGGGGCGCTTGGATTGAATGGTCTTCCATCCACCTTCGGCCATCAAGCCGGTCATCTCGGGTGAATCGTGACCGGCGATATAGAGCACATTGCGCGCATTGCCGTTGGCGCCCGACGCAAGCGACGTCCATGCGCCACCGGACAAGTAAGAAATCCGCTTGAGCATATCGGCGTCGTCGCCTTCAAAGACTCCCTGTTTCAACTGTTGGCAAGGGCCTATGCCAAGACTTGCTGGCGCCGCCACGTTGGGTTTGGGCCAGACAGTGTACGCGCACTCCACGTAGTCGGTATGCGGCGTGAAGGTAACGCTGAGGGTTGCCTCTGGACGGTCGACCGAGTACCAAACGGCGCCGGTCTCGGCGTCGGATTTCCAATCGAGTTTCATGCCGCCCAGTTCATCGGGGGCGTAGCCGAGCTTGGGAAACGAGGCCCATTCGGGTCCCCACAACGTAAATCCGATGTCTTTGTTCTCGGGGCGTTCCATCCGGAGATAGGCCCCGGCGGGTTGGGGAATGAGCTTGATGCGCTGATCTACCGTGCGCGCCAAGACCGCGCGTAACGGGTCGTTGGCATGGCACGCGGGGGATCGCGGGCAGCGTGTTTCTTGTAGAGGGCATAGATGGTCTTGCCGTCCCTGAACATTCCCGCGGCCTGTTCCCAGCCGGAAAGACCAGCGAGAATTCGACCGGTGCGGGCAAAGCCAAGCACGCGCGCCTGGAGGGTGCGCTCGATCGCGTCGAGCAGTTTCTCGATATTCTCACCGCGTCTTTCGAGCACGGCGGAGGCGCGCACAAGTTGGTTGGCGTGTTCCAGACCCTGGCTGATGATGAGACCGCTACTGGCGGGAGCGGGATAGCGCCATCCTCCGACAGGGTCTTGCGACCTCGCGAGGAAATCGGCTACGGCGCGCACGACGTCGTGGAGTTTGGGCTCGTCGGGGAATTCTTCCAGAAGCGCGGGAAGGCCTGCCAGCGCGTACCCCATGATGTAGGGCTTGGCGAACGGCGCGGGAGTGCCGTGGGCGTCGTCATCGATAAAGGGACCGTCATCTAGGATGGGCTCGCCGCCTTGGCTAAAGAGATCGCCTTTGGAGAGTTTGTTCCGCAGTTCCCGGAACAAACGCATGGCCTCGTCGCGGTACATCGTTGTTCCGGTGCTGCGGTAAAGCCGGATGAAGTCGGCGGCGTCACCGATGTTCCGGCACTCGCCGCGATCTACGTGAACATATTTCCGAGCATATTCGACCTGCGCGTTCAGCGCGGTCAGCATACGGGGATCGCCGGTCTCCTCGTAGGCGTAGAAGAACGAGTCGTACCCCTTGGTGCAAAAGTTAGAGTCGCCGTTGGTGCGCCACATAAAGGCCTGGTCATCTTTGTGTTCGGGCTGATTGGCGGCGATGGAGTTGTTGTAGCGTGTCCCTCCGTAAGTCTCGGTGTCGCCCCACCAAATAGAGAGATCATACATGTTGCTGCACCAATTCGCGGCGGCGTTGCGCAGTTCCGCGTCGCCCGCGCGCCAGGCTTCCAGAAAGATGGCGGGGCAGTGGTTGAGGCGGTTCATGCCGAAGACGCCGGCGGGCGCGCCGGGATTGAAGACGGGACGTTTGATGGCTTCGTTATTGTAACGGCGCAGATCGGCGAGAATCGGCCACAGGGTCAGGTCGCTCGCGCTGCCTATATCGTAAACACTGCTGAACGCCTGCGGCGATACTTTGGCCGATACTACCGGTTCGAGCAAGGAGTTCCGATCCATTTGGCTGGGACCGCCGAGAACGAATGCGGCGCGGCGCCATGCGGCTTGTTGGAACGGTACCTTTTCGTCTTCGCTGCACCGAAGGAAGCGAACGACCGAACCTTGGTCTTTTGCGGTTACGGTTACGGCGCCGCGCTTGTCGAAGGGAGCGAGCGGAAACGCCAGGGCACGGGACTTGTCTTGAGAGAGCAGGGTGAACGGCGCCCCATCCGAAAAGGAATGTTTGGGCGTTTCGGGTAGGGCCGGTCCTTCGATTTCCCATCCGAGATCGGGAGCAGTGGCGTCGCCGGCCGCCGTTCGCTGCACATGGGCCTGAATCGCGATGGTTCCGAGCGAGTCGAGTCGAAACTCGATTACATGGGGCCACTGTTCGTCCGGAACGAGGATGCGCGCCCACAAGTAGTACTGACCGGATTCCACCAGTTCGGGCACGGGAGCAAGTGGTTGAGCGCGCTGTGGCGCGATCAACCGGGCGGACCATTTCGATCCGTCTTTGTAGTTTACGACGACGGAGTCCGAAGAAATGGACACCTGCGCTTGGCCGAATTCGATGGAGCACGCGCCATCCGAACAGCTTAGAGAGGAGGAGGGAGACTGGGGTTCTTCACCGAGCGTGAGCGTGAAATGGTACGGGCGCACTGCCTTGAACTCGAACGGAAACGTTACAAGAGCCCGACGCACGGATGTGGGTCTGCCGGGATGTAAGGTGAGTACCCGGAGATCCGGTGTGACTTCGGCGCCGTCACAATGGGCGATGACGCTAAGGCCGGTTGGCAGCGCCGCCGGGGCAAAGGGGAGCGACAATCGGACCAACTGGACTCCGGCGCGCGGAGGCGTTACTTCAAAGTCCGGAAGGTCTCCGATCTTGCCAGCGCAAACGCCGCTGGTGTCGACTTGCGGCGGGTTAAACAGCAGCCGCTCGACCCAGCGCCGCGCCGTGGCCTCATCGCCAAGCGCCGCGCCGGAGGTCAGCGTAATCACGATACCTAAGAGGGTTGTCGCCGCCACTATCATTCGTGAGTTCATTCAGCTTCCCTTATCGTGTGGGACTTGGTGTCGGATGGGAACCGCGGCTCACTGCCACAGGAAACGCACGGTCAACAAACCATGGGACGGAACACGCACCGGAATGGCCCCGTTCGCGTCGAGTGGAGCGGGTTCGACCGTGTCCTCATTGAGATTACAGCGGAATGCCGCGGATAGTTTTCTGGCGATGCTCACGGTGTCATGGACCTCGGCGGCGCAGGGATTCCAGAGGCGGATCACTCCGCCTTGACCGTCCGCCGCGAGTTTCAGCGCGGAGACGATGGCGCGGCCCTCCGTGAGTTGAACGAATGAATTGTCATCGGGCAATTCAGCTGCGAAGTGGCTGCGCACCGTGGTTTGGGCTTGTGCTACAAGGCGCGCGGCGCCAACGGCGTCGAACGCGCCCGCGAACGGATAGAGCTGGTATTCAAAGGTCATGTCTTCAAGGAGTTGGCCGCCCGGTTCACCCGCGGTCATGACGGTCCGGTAGGTCGAGCGAAACAAGGTCAACGCAATGGAACGGTCAGGGGTCTGCGTAACCTCGTACTCGTGGGGACCAAAGGGCGCAAGCAGCGCCAGGCCGCCGGCCGCGTCGTGAACTCCACAGAAGGTGGTGAACGGCGTTTCGGGGTTAACGCGCTCATGCCAAGCGCCCGTATCCGCTGGGATACGGATGGGCCGCTGAACAATGGCGAAGGGCGTTTCCGCGAAGGAATGCTCCGTGGCGATGTCCGTGGGAAACATCACGCGGAACCGGTGGTCCATGCAGGTGTTTGTGAGCGACGTGCGGACGCGTAGACAGGGTGAGTCTTTCTCGACGTAGATAAGATCGGTTACGCGCAGCGTGGTTCGATCCTCGGAGCGCCAATGAGTACTGCGGTCCTGCATGCGGGGCAGCGAAAACTCGCGCTCGACGCGAAAGACGGTGCGGAGCGGCCCGTCTTCGTCTATGGCGGTGGTGACTCGGCTGCCGGGGCTCCGGAAGATGATATCGTTGAGCAGTTGCCCGCGCGTCCAGCCGTCACCGGCGTCGCCGGAGTCCTCGTAGATGAAAAGCTTGTCGAAGGCGCGACCGGACGCGGGGTGTTCGAGACGCCCTGTGCCGTCGGAGTTCAGGTGAAACGTGAATGCGCCGTTCGAGGCGGAAAGACGTCCGGTCATCAAGCTGCCGAAGTTGCGCACGGCGTCGTCGGTAGGCTCGACGTGAAGGCCCGTGTATCCAGCCGGTGGCAGATCTAAATCAATCGTAAGGTGGTAGACGTCCGGCGCGTAGCCTCTGCGGCGTCCGTCCGCATCCAGGCGTCTGTAATCCTGTGCGCGCGAGACACCCGCTATTTGGAACGGCACGACGGCGCCGTTCTTCCGCTTGAGCGCAAACTTATGGATGCGCTCGGCGGAGCAAAGCCCGTCGATGTAGGCGCGCGGCCAATCGTTGGGGATGGGGACATCGAGCTCAACGAGGCCGGTTCGCCGGAACGGCAACGGATTGTGGAGGACGAGATTGCGCTGGTGTTCGAGACTGTCTGTGGCCTTGCCGACGGAGGCGATGGCGCGGCGAATAACGCCATCCGCGATAAGTGCGCACTGGTCAAAGCGGTAGTGCATATCCTTATGTACCTGGTCAATGCTGCACCCGCAGATGGAATCGTGTGGGTGGTTCTTGAGCAGGTACTCCCAGGCCTTGTCGAGATAGCGGACGATAGGGGCGCCGCCCGCGAGTTGCTGGAAAAGCGCGTAGGGCTCGGCCCATTTCTCCAGCAAAGCCTGGCACTGGCCGTTGCGCCTCTTGATGGGATAGCGCGCGGAAATGGTGTGGACGATGAGGTATTGGCCGACGCGGTGCATGTCGCGGGCTGGTTCGCGCAGTTCGCCGCTGCGCTCCGGGAGGTTCGCGGCGTGCTTCATGAGTTCGGCGCCGTAGTCACCCAGGGAGCCCCAAGTGAACTCGATACTGGGGTAGCGCTCCTTCAGTTCGTTGAAGAGGTGGGGCATTTCGTGGTCGGGCCGTTGATGGTCAATGGCGTCGAGCATAAGCACGAGCGGTGCGCCGCTGCGCGATTTTTCGGCGTCGAAATAGGGATCGAAGTGTTTCTTGAAGCTCTCGTCGGAGAAGGCTTCCTTCTTCATTGGGGTGCGGGCGAGGAAGTCGAAAGGACCGTAGCTTCCGCGGTCCAGAAGCTTGTGGGTGACCATGCGGCTACCGTCGGGGCCGACCCAGATGAAATGGGCCGGATAGTTTTCATCCTGAGTGCCGCGCCAGACAATGCCGGTCTTTAGCCCGAAGCCGGTCATAATCATGGGCAGCGCGGCGATATGGCCAAATTGGTCAGGGGTATAGGCGTAGTTCATGGGCTCGACGCCGAGTTCCCTGCACGTGCGCATGCCTTTCATGAGATTGCGGATGTAGCTCTCGCCCGATATGAGCCACTCGTCCGGCAAATCGTACCACGGACCGGCGACGAAGCGGCCATCCCGGAGCAGCTTGACGAAGCGTTCCTTTCGCTCGGGGCGGATGTCGAGATAATCCTCGATAACGACCGCCTGGCCGTCGAGATGGAAGCATCGGTATTCCGGATCGCGCTCCATCAAATCCATCAATTCGTCGATCAACTCGACAAGCCACATCCGGTATTCCTGGAACGGTTCGTACCATTCCCGGTCCCAATGGGTGCCGACGCAGTAATAGGCCTTCATGACATACTTCCCCAATACGTTGAGCCAAGGTAATTGCCGAAGTCTACGCTTGGGGAGACAATGGGGTCAAGGAAGTCACATTCTGTGCGGTCTGCGATGATGAGGAATCGGCAGTTGCGTTTGCGGTTAATTCGGGCGTTTGGTTTGGGTTATCCAGTCCTCGTCGAGTTCGACATGCTTGATGGAATAGCGGCGGAAAGTATAGCTGATCTGGATGCGGCCATCGGTGGTTTGGATGACACAAGGATAGGAATACTCGCCGGGGTTGTCCTCTAGTTTGAGCGGGGATTCCCAAGATTTCCCACCGTCGGTCGAGCGCATGATACTCAGCGGTGTTCGCCCTGCGTCGGTGTCATTGAACACGAGTACGAAATGCCCGTTGAAAAGCCGGCGCAACGCGATACCGGCGTCGGGATTCTTGATATCCGTGGCGGCGGGTGGACTCCAGGTGCGCCCGCCGTCGTTCGATTCACTGGACAACAGCCGAGGTTCGTGGCGCATGAGCGTGAGCAGCGATCCGTCGTCACGTTGGGCGACGGTGGGTTGGCTGCCATTGGGGATTACGTTTGAACGTTGCCACGTGGCGCCGTAGTCCTTCGTGATCATGAAGAATGCGCCGGATTTGTCACCGATATGCCCACTCAAGGGTAGCAACAATTCCCCGGTGGCGAGCGTGACGGGAGCGTTTCGTGGCAATTGACCGAAAGAGTCCGGCCACTCTTTGTCGGCGCTCCAGGTGAGTCCGTTGTCATTGGAGATCCGCGTGAAGAGGCGGCATTGCCCCCAGCCGGACCCACGGCGCAGGGGGCGAGTGCTTTCCATGCGTCCCCACACCACCCACAACCGGTCGTGCCCATCATTGAAAATGAGGGCGTTTCCGGGGGGCTGTCCAGGGTTGCTCAGGAGTACCGCAGGGTCGGACCAAACGCGTTGGCCGACTTTCCGGCGGGAGATGAAGAGAGCCTGGTCGTCGGCGGATTCGTAACTGCCGCCGTACCACACGCAGAGGAGGTCGCCGTTGGCCGCCTGGGCGAGCGTCGAGCAATGGTGGGCAGGCGCGCCAGGTATTTTCTCGAAGAGCAGTTCGGAGGCGAACCACGGTGTGGCGTAGGGGTCTTCGACGTTGTGGGAGGGGCGTTTTTCAGAGAGGGCGTCGCCGTGCGCGGTCGTGTTTGTAACGGCTACGGGACGATTCGCGAGGAGATCCGTAATAGCGGCCTCAACACCGCCTTTCCCGTTGTCGGGGAGGAGCGCGCCCTTGTACAGGATAACGCCCTGCCGATCAAGCAGAAATACTTCGGGAAGCACCGTTGCCTTGAACGACTGCGCGACAGCGCCGGAGGGGTCGCGGTAGATGGGGAAGACCATTCCGCGCTCTTGAGCGTAAATCCGCAGTTCCTCTCCGGTTACGTCAGGACTTGAACAGACGCCCACGAAGAGCACGTCCTTGAGTCGGAACATTTGATGGATGCGATTGATGTCGTCCGCCGCCGCGTCGATGGCCTGAGAGCGCGACGACAGAAACAGGATAGCTGTTCCGGCGCGTTCACCGAAGTTCTCGATCGTCATGGCGCGGCCGTCGAGAGACTCGATACGGATAGGGCCGGCCTTCTCCCGGAGATCGAGGGCGAGGGCTGCGAAGGTCAGCGAGGCCACACTGATGAGTACACGGCATATGTTCATTTCGAGATACCTTTCGACGGTGCAACGCAAGGTCATGATGCCGTATACTACATCGTCAACAGTGATTCAACCTACCAGGAGTTCTCCATGCCTCTGCCCCGTCGTGTTCGGTCCAAGACTTCAGGAAAGCCTGGCGAGCGTTCCTTCGGGCGTTCCGAAGGGCGATCTGCGCCGCGCGCAGGCAAACCATCCAGGAAACGATCCGAGGAATATCGCAGTCCGCGCGAAGACGCCCGGCCCGAGGAACAGCCTACTACCCATGCTAAAGCGCGCACAGAGAAGCGCTATCTCAAACGTTCCGGTGAGCGGCCCGTCGCGCGTTACAAGGGGCCAACGCGTGAACGCGTTGATGACCAGTCCGCCGAACACGCCGCAACGACTCCCGTAGCCCGGCCCAGTTCGCGGTCCAAAGGGCGTCCGAATGTGCGTCTCCCCATTCGACCGGCGGGCGCTGCGGCCGTGCGGGTGCAGTGGCTGGGATTTCGTCCGATGTTTGACTTTTGGGGTAAGGAGATCAAGCGGTTCTTCCAATTGGAGACGCTGGCGAACGCGACGGAGCGCATGATCGAGCGGGGCGGTGACAAGTTCATCGTGGCGAGCGTGCAGCGGGCGCTGGGGCCATCGCCGGTGGTGTCGCTGGCGTTTGAGTTGTTTCAAGAAGGACAGTTCCAACTGATCTTTCGGCTGCGCGCGACAAACGACAAGCGCAAGCAGGCGGTGCTCGGGTTCGTGGTGGCGAAGAAGGAAGGGGAATTCAGCAAACTGGCGGGAATCGAGCATTCGAACCTGAAATTGCTGCATGCCCGCGCGCCTGAATTCATCGTGACACCGTATCAGGGCGGGACGATCTTTCTGCCGGATCGCCTGCAGCGCGAGGGGAAAGGCCGGGAAGTTTACGCGTACTTGACGCAGTGGCAGGGCACGTACCACGAATTGGGCGTGGGCAAGAATCACCAGTTCTACATCAACGTAGTGAATCCGCAGAGCCTTTCGATTGCGCAAACGGAAGAACTGAAGGGGCAGATGGTGGAGATCGTGGCGCGCTCGTACGATCCGGCGAAGCGCACGTGCATGGAAATGCCGCAGATTGCTTCGGGCGACTTCGTGGTGACGAAGCCCGGTCAGGGTCCGCTGAAGCTCAAGGTGATCGCGTGCCGGAATCTGCTGCGCAACGTCACTCCTCCCAAATTGATCGATCAGATCGTGGCGGCGCGGTGGGAATGGGCGGGGCGTCCATTCCGGCTGGCGCCGGAGTATCCGGAGACGTTCTTCGAGGGGTTGTCGCGCGCTGTTGGAAAAGACGTTGCGCGGGCGTGGCTGGTGCAGTACCGACGCTGCGTGGAAGACAAGAAGTATCCCGAGCGCCATCCGCTGAAGCGGGAAGCATTGGATGAACTCGGCATTGGCCTGAGTTAACCGGGCGCTGGTTCTTTGCGGAGAGAGATGATGGCCGAGTTCAAGCACGTGCCTGTCAAGGACCCGAGGCCGAATGCGGCGGAGTTCATTGACATTGTGATGGGCCGCTCGCGGAGCAGCCGCGTGCCTCTGGTCGAGTATATTGTAGACGAAGTCGTGTTGCGGCCAGTGGTGACTGACGTGTTGGGACGGGAATGGGTTACGCCAACGGATCGCGCGTCGCTGACCGCATACCTCGATAACTTCATTGCGTTTTGGCATCAGATGGGGTACGACTGCGTTCGGCTCGAGATAGGCTATCCGTTTCAGGAGAACCGGAACGTCATCGCGGACGCCGCGCCGGGATCTGACAAGCAGCGGTCGTGGGTCAATCAACACGAGGGCGCGATCCAAACGTGGGAGGACTTCGAGAAGTACGAATGGCCTACGCCGAGTGACGTGGACTTCTTCATCATGGAGTATGTGAATAGTCACTTGCCGGAGGGTATGGGGCTGATATCGTGTCACGGCGGGGGCTACTTCGAGCACTTGTCGTCCATCATGTCGATCGAGGGGCTGTGCTTGGCGATCTGCGAGCAACCGGACCTGGTGCGGGCGGTGGCGGACAAGGTCGGCGAGTCGCTGCATGCCTATCACAAGCGCCTGCTGGGCCTGGACCGTCTGGTGGCGTTGTTTCAGGGCGACGACATGGGATTCCGTACGGGCACGCTGATCGGGCCCGACGAAATGCGAACCTACGTGCTGCCGTGGCACAAGAAATCGGCGGCGCTGGCGCACGAGCACGGTCTGCCGTATTTCCTGCATTCCTGCGGCAACTTGTCCACGATCGTGGAAGACTTGATTGACGACGTGAAGATTGACGCCAAGCATTCCTATGAAGATGCGATTATCCCCGTGCAGGAGTTTCACGCGCGATATGGTAAGCGGATTGGCGTGCTGGGCGGGATCGACATCAACATATTGTCCGGCGGAACTCCTGAAGAAGTGCGCAAGCACACGCGCCTCCTTATCGAGACCTGTGGCCCTCGCGGTAGGTACGCCATTGGCTCGGGGAACTCCGTGCCAAGCTACGTGCCGGTGAAGAATTATCTGACCATGGTGGACGAGTCATTGGCCTGTGGCGCGGCCGCGCGCTAGAGGAAATCACGCCAAGATGAAAGAATTCGCTTTCTTAATGGTCATGGCTGGCGCTCTGGTAGTAACGGCCTCTGCTGAACCACTAGCCAGCGTCAGTGAGGAAGTTCGTCCCAGCACACGGGAATCGAGCAGCACCCAACAAGAAGAATCGAAAGAAGAAGTGCGGGCGTTTGCGCCGGCGTCGCTACCCGTCGAGCAGCGGTTAGCGGCATCATATGAGGTGGTGCTTTACAATAACGTGTTGTTCAACTTTGACAAGGCAGCGCTGACGCCAGAGGGCAAAGCGGAAATCGACAAGGCAATTGCTGAATTGAAAAAGTACCCGAAAGACTTGATGGAGCTCTACGGACACACCTGTGACATTGGCCCGCCAGAGTACAACATGGCTCTTGGGCAGCGCCGAGCGGACGCGGTAAGAAGGTACATGGTGGAGAATGGGATTGATGCGGGTCGAATTAAGAGCAGCAGCAGAGGCATGACTGCGCCGTGTCTGCCGAACACATCCCCGCAAAACCGTAAGCTTAATCGCCGCGTCGAGTTCGTGGGTGTGGTTGTGAACTAGTATCCCGGGTTTCAAATCATCCAAATCGGTAGCCCAGAGGAAGAGGACTCTATGAAGCAAACCAGAATCTACGCGATGTTGACTCTCACCAGCCTTCTGACCGTCACGGTCTTCGCCGAGCCGGTGACCCTGAGTAAGGACGTCTTTCTCGACAAGCTCAAAGGCGCCTGGGCGGGGCAGATGATTGGCGTGTGTTATGGCGCGCCCTATGAGTTTCAGTCCTGTGGAAAACCGATCACGGGTCCAATTCAGGAGTGGACGCCGGAGCGCGTGGCGGGTGCGCTCGATCAGGACGACTGCTACGTCGAGATGACCTTTCTGAAAGCCTTGGAGGATTACGGACTGGGTATCAGCTTCGAGCAGGCGGGAAAAGCGTTTGGGGCGTCGCAGTATGAACTGTGGCACGCTAACAAGGCCGGACGCGAGAATGTCCGGCACGGGATTATGCCCCCGGACTCCGGCAATCCGAAGAATAACCGGCATGCGGACGACATCGACTTCCAGATCGAAGCGGATTTGTTCGGCATCCTGTGTCCGGGCCTTCCGCAGGAGTCGAACCGTCTGTGCGACGTGTTCGGCCATATCATGAACTACGGTGACGGCGTGTACGGCGGGATGTTCATCTCCGGGATGTACTCCGCGGCTTATTTTGAAGACAAGGACGTGGAGAAGGTTGTGCGCGCGGGGCTGGGGTGCATTCCGAAGGAGTCTACGTATCATCAGTGCATCAGCGACGTGATCCAATGGCACAGCGAGAGTCCGAAGGATTGGCTCGCAGTGTGGAAGAAGATTGAGGCCAAGTGGCAGGACGACGTGGACTGTTCGCCGGGGAATCCGTTCAACATTGACGCGAAACTGAACGGCGCGTATGTCGTGATGGGGCTGCTGTACGGGGAAGGCGACGTGCGGAAGACGATGGAGTACGCGGTGCGTTGCGGGCAGGATGCGGACTGCAATCCGTCGAACGCGGCCGGGGTGCTGGGGTGTATGAAGGGCTTCAAGGCGCTGGACGCGGGGCTGACAGGCGGCATCGCGGCGATCAAGGACAAGAGGTTCTCGTATACGAGCTATTCCTTCGAGACGCTTATTCCTGCGTGCGAACGCGTTACCGAGCAGATCGTGAAACGCGCCGGTGGGGAAGTGAAGGCGGACGCGTATGTGTTTGCGCGGCAGGAACCGAAGGCGCTGGAAAAATTGGAGCAGTGGAGCATCGCGGACAAGAAAGCGGCGATCGGGGTCGCGATATCGCCGGTAGAGATTGCGGTGTGGAATCCAAAATGGAAGGAGATTGCGTGCGGCACGGAGATGGACCCAGGGGTGCGGTCGGAGTATCACGGCAAGAAAAATGTGCTGGTGTTGCATCCGGTCAGCCGGGAAAAAGCGGCCGCGATTAGCGCGGAATACCAGGTTCCGCAGGGGGCGGCGCCGAAGATGACGATTGACGTGGCGTCGGACGAACGGGGGGATTTCCGGTTCAAGGCACTCGTCAACGAGGACGTAGTGGCCGACCAGATAGTCGATACAAAGGGCGAATGGAAGCAGGTCGTGTTGGACCTGGCCGAGTACGCAGGCCGGACGATCACGGTGAGGATTGAGGACGTAGCGAATGACTGGAAGTTCGAGGCGGCGTATCTGGGCGCGATCGAGTTGCAGTGAGGTGGCTGACTCGCATGAAGAACGCTGTCTCAAGGAGCGGAGGTAGAAGGGTGGTAGGGTGGGAGGGCGGCTGTCCCCAACCGCCAGCCGGGGCGCATAGAACGGTACGATTTGGTGTGCTGTCATTGGCCCAAGACCTCTACGGGAAGGCGGTCATTATCGCGATCCCTTCGCTATCACTCCTATGAACACAGTCGCGCAGGCGCCGGTTTACGCGCTCTGACCGGCGAATGAGGACATTCGCCCTCCCGGCCACGGCGCCTTAAGGAGATCGAGTTGTGGCGCATATGCATTGGGTTCGTTCCTCAAAGTCTCGTATCGCGCTGAACGGCGCCCGCGTTGCTCGCGCTGTTGTTTGCGCGCTGTTTGCGGCGCTGCTCGGTTGCACGACGATTGGGGCGTCCACCGGTTGCGTTGGGCCGCCGCTACAGAGGGCACATTGGCGCCCGGCGTTCGAGGGGGTGAGCCTCGCGTCGTTTCACCGTGCGCTGCCGGAGCCGATAGCGATCTGGGCGGCGCGGATCGATTTGCGGGCGCCGGGCATACGATTCTTCGTGACCCCGCCGCTCGAGCCGGGGGCATCCGAGACGTCCGGGATGAAGACCTCGACCTTTCTCAAGCGGTACGGCCTGCAACTCGCCGTAAACGCGTCCGCGTTCGATCCCGTCCAGGAAAACGAAGGTACCCCGATACGCATCGTTGGACTCTCCGTGTCGGAGGGGGTGATGTATTCCCCGCCGAGCGAAAACTACGGGGCGCTGATGATTGACCGCGCGAATCGCGTCACGATTGCCGCCCCACCGGTCGACGCGTCGAACGCATACAACGGCGTGGGCGGATTCGGCGCGCTGCTTGAACACGGCGAGAACGTGGGGGAAGAAGAGGAAAAGCGGCATCCCCGAACGGCGGCGGGCGTATCGCGAGACGGGCGCTATCTCTACCTTCTCGTCCTTGACGGACGGCAACCGTTGCACAGCGCCGGCGCCACAACGGCAGAGACTGCCGATTGGATGAAGTGGCTGGGCGCGTACGATGCGCTCAACCTCGACGGCGGCGGCTCCAGCGCGATGGTCATCGCGGACGAGGCCGGTGGCGCGAAGATCTTGAACCGTCCCATCCACAACGGGGTCCCCGGGACGGAACGCGTCGTCGGGAACCATCTCGGGATATTCGCACGGCCCCTACACTCGAGGTAACGCCGAGTCACGTTTCCTGACAACCCTCTATATATATGGGGCAACTGTTTCGGCTTGGGCCGGGGCTCAGGGGCTTTTCGGGTGGTTTTCCAAACAAGGGGGGAGCGCGGATAAGTTGTTGCTGTGTATTGGGTTTTGAAGGTGAGGTGGGAAGGCATGGGAGGGCGGCGACGGGGAGGGGGTGCGGTATTGGACGCGTTAAGATGGAGGGAGTTCCGGGTAGCTTGATGGCGCCGCGCTGCCGCTACCAAAGCGGCTGGGAGGTTGATCTTCAACGCAGAGACGCAGAGAACGCGGAGGAACGCTGAGAAGAGCGCGCCAGGAGAGGGACTCAACCGATCCCATGAACCGCGACTGAGCGCTGATGAACGCGAAACGGAAGACCGAAAAAAGATTGCTCCGCCGATGCCGTAGCGCGGCAGAGCTGCGACCAAATCCCTTAGCCGCAAAAGAACGCATAGAACGCAAGGGAACTGCAAATCACAAATTACGAATTACGAATTGAGAATTACGAATTGTGAACGGGTGGGTAGCGGGCGGTGTCTGGTCAGGCGCTCCGAATACCCCCCTATACTGTAGGGTGTTTGTTTCGGCTTGGGCCGGGGCTGAGAGGCCTTTGGGGCGGTTTTTCGAAACAAGGGGGGAGGCAGGATAAGTCGTTGCTGTGTATTGGGTTTTGGATGAGTGGTGGGAGCGGGCAGGATCGGCGCTTGGCGGCTGAGTTCACAGGAAATTCTGCGGACTCATGGCAGTGGGTCTGACTATTCTGCCTGCCCGTCTGTTCCATGCGATCGTGCGTTCGACCGCTGTTGGGCGAGTACCGAACGCCCGTTAATTGTGGTTCTCGGTACTGACGGTATCGAGTTCAATGTCCTTGTGAATGGTTTCCCCTTCCTTCAGCGCCAACTGGAACTCTTGTCGACAGGCAACTGCATCAACGACTGCGGTGACCGTCAACGAAGCTGAACCCGAGGGTAGGTCTTCGAATCGATATCGTCCGCTGGAATCCTCATCGAGTTCCAGAGTCTGTTCTTCAACCCCGGCTGGAACCACTATACGCAACTGGAGATGGGCCGTTCGCGCCGACTTTCCATGAACGGAAATGCCGCCTTCCAGAATACCTTTGGTAGATGGGAAGTCAAAGGTGACTAATGTCTTTTGACCACTCGCGACAGCGGCTTCTTGCGTGATTTGTCGTATCAGTGTTTTACCCGAGTGAGGCAACTGGGCCCGGACGTGTACAGAACCCGCGGCGAGTTGTCCTACCAGGTACGCCCCGTCCATCTTGGTGAACGCTTCCCCTCTTACATCTTCAAACGACTCGGTTGGAAAGACGGTCACCCACGCGTGATCGACAGGATTCCCGTCGGCGGTAATTAGGCCTTCAAGTATTCCCGCAGGCGATAGTGCAATTCGCACGCCCGTGGTCCGGGGCCTGTTCGGCGTCACGGTCACCGAGCCAAGACCCATTTCGGGATCGTAGGCGGAGATTGTTTGCGTTTCCGGTTTGAGTGAGCCGGCTTGGAACGTCCCGTCGTCCTTGGACCGGGCAGCAGCGGTATCCTCGAAGGACTGCTTCACCAGATCCCAAGAGTACGTGGAGCTGCTCCTGATCCAGGGGATATCCCCCACGAATACGTAGGCATTCGGGACGGGCGCTCCGGTCTGGGTAAGGATCATTCCTTCGACAAGGGGTTCCGCCGGGTTTTCTTCCGCAGGCTCATTGGACGCTTCACCGTTAAGGTTTATGCGGGAAAGGTCGACAACGAAGTCCCGTTCTTTGATTACTTCGAGGTTGTTAATCATCTTGCATCGGAGTCCATACCCAGACGCCCGCGCGACGATGGTCGTTGGTCCCAGCAACACATTTTCCAAGGTGAATCGCCCGTCCTTATCATGAATAGTCCGGAACTCACCGTAAAGACTTGGGTCGAGCATAGCGACCGAGTCATTCACGGGTTGAATCTCGAACTCAGGGAGAGGCTGGCCGGTGCTGTCATCAACCACTTTTCCCGCAATGCTGACGCGCTCCCGGTCCTTCATCACCAGGTCGGCGTCTTTCCGTCCGGCCTTGGCCAAGTGGATTCCCGATGCCTTGTACGCCTGATGCATTACCCACAGTTCCCATTTTCCGTCGGGAAGCCGCACAAACGAGTACCGGCCATCTGAGTCCGTGTAAACGTATGGGGACGTCGAGCTATAGATTCCACTTATTTGAACGTGGGCGCCTTTGATGGGTTCATCTCGTTCATTCGTGACGCGGCCCGCCAAGACGTAGTCGTCGCCAGCGTATACCAAGCGTATTCCCGAAAGCGTCTGCCCAGGACTCAGTTCAACCCGTTTGTCCTCGAGTCCTGGAGCATATTGTTCTTCGGGCATGGCCACGAGACCCTGTGTGCCCGGCAGGAGACCTTCAATTTTGAAGCGGCCCTCTTTGTCTGTTCTTGCTGATTCAGCAGGCAAGTATTTCGCTTGATACCGGGCGGTCACTTCTTTGTCCGCGAGCGGTCGGCCGCCGGAGTCGACTACAACGCCCTCGACCGACGCTGGTTCGTACAGAGTGATGACCACGTCCAGGCCGTCAGTGGTCAGTTCGCACTCGGTCGGAAGACCGGGCGCTGACAACATTCCCTTCTTCTCGGCGGAGATCCTCAGCTTTCGCGAGGGCTTGACGTTTACGATCTGGAAGGAGCCATCCGTTCCGGAAATGGCGCCGAACTTACATCCTGGGGCGGTTTTGTAGCTACCGTCGGGCATCACCCAACCTTTGTATCGTTGCCAGTCCACAACATCCACACTTGCCCCTGCGACTGGATTGCCTACCGAGTCGACCACAGTTCCAGTAATGGATGGGCCCTGCGGGGTGGGTTGCTGGACAGACGCGGTCGCGCCAGCAGAAGGGATCTTGGCCTTCGCCGGGAGAGACGGCGCCGTGACGGTGGGCGCTGGAGTGGGAGATTCACCTCTCTTGGCCATCCATTGTTCCAAACGGGGCACGTACAGATACGTCAGAGCGAGCGCGATGATCGCTGCGGCTAGCAGCGCTTTCTTTATGGTTATCGCCGCCAACGACGCGCTGCCCACATTCGTCGTAGCGACTGAGTCGGCTGCGACTGCTTTTGCCGACTGCGACAGCGCGAGCTTTCCCAGGGAGGCTGCCAGGGGTAGCGGAAAGGATTCCGCTTGGGCGAGGTTTGCGGTGAGGAGCGCCGCTAGTGTGGCGGGGACGATTATGCCCCGCTTCCGTAGCGCTTTACCGATGCGTTCGACGCCTTGGTTGATGCGGTAGGCGATCGTGGATTGGGTAACGCCGAGTTCAGCCGCGATGGCGGATTGGGGGCGGCGCTCGAGGTAGTAGGCTACGAGCGGTACGCGGTAGCGCTCGGGAAGTTCGGCGATGGCCTGGTCGACGTATTCGTAGATGTCGTCCCAGGACGCTTCGACGCGCGTTGCCTGGTTGGCGGTGAACACTGCTTCGCGGGTTCTTCGTCTTTGGTCTGCGCGGATATGTTTGAGGGACAGGTTTGTCGCGACGCGGTGCAGCCAACTGCCGAGATGCCTGTCGGGAGGCCGAGTTGCCGTGACCAGGGACTCGAAGCATTCCTGGGTCACGTCCGCCGCTTGCGTCGAGTTTCGCAGGATGCGAAGGCACGTCGCGTAGACCATGGCGGAATAGCGCGCGAGGATGGTGTTGAACGCCTCGGCGTCGCGCTGGGCATACCATTGCTTCAGGATTACGGCGTCTGCTTCGTTCATGATTGGGTAGCTCCCACCCTCCCCATGAGGGATTCTACGTATAGACCCCGCCTGAGGCCAAACTATTGAAAGAGATTGCCTTGGCGGGACGGACGGAGTGGACGGAGTGGACCGAGGAGACGGAGGAGACGGAGGAGACGGAGGAGACGAAACGGAAGGGAATGAAGGGGAAAGGGACGAAAGGGACGGAAGGGACGGAAGGGACGAGAGGGACAGAGGGACAGAGGGACAGAGTGGACGGTCGCTTTGGTGGTTATTGGCGCGTCATGGCTTGTTGGACTTTGGTGGCCAAGTTGTAGATTGAGATTGGCTTCTGGAGGAATTCCACGTTTTCGTCGAGGAGACCGCCGGAGGCCATCACGTCGGAGGGGTAGCCGGACATGTACAGACATTTGAGGCCGGGTTGAATGGCGGTGAGTTGTTGCGCCAGTTCCCTTCCGTTCATTTCGGGCATGATCACATCCGTAATGAGCAGGGCGATGGATTGGGCGCGGGTCTCCGTTAGGCGTATCGCATCGCTGGGCTTGCCGGCGGTCAGCACGGTGTATTGCAGCCGTTGGAGCATTCCGGTACAGAGCGACAGGAGCGCGGGATCGTCCTCGACAAGCAGGACGGTTTCCCCGTGGCCAAGCGGCAGTCTTGCGGAAGTGGCCGAAGCCGCAGCCGGAGTCTCGCCGGCGAATCGCGGCAGATAGATCTTGAAGGTTGTACCGATTCCCGGCTCGCTGTAGGCATCGATGTAGCCCCCGTTCTGTTTCACGATGCCGTACACGGTGGAGAGTCCGAGTCCGGTGCCTTGTCCGACTTCCTTGGTGGTAAAGAAGGGCTCGAACATGTGGGACTGCGTGTCCGCGTTCATGCCGCAGCCGTCGTCGCTGATGGCGAGCATGACGTAGTCGCCGGGAACTGACCCCATTCGATCGGCGCAATAGGTCTCGTCGAGCGCGACGTTTTCCGTCTCGATAGTCACTTTGCCCACGCCGTCGATGGCGTCTCGGGCATTGACGCACAGATTGGCCAGTATTTGGTCAACCTGGGATGGGTCGATCTTGACCGACCAGGGGTCTGCACCCGGCATCCAGGCGAGATCAATGTTTTCACCGATTAGGCGCCGCAGCATTTTCAACATTCCCTGCACGGCCTCGTTCAGATCGAGCACTTGCGGCGTTGCGGTCTGTATGCGGGCAAAGGCCAGGAGTTGCCGCGTGAGATCGGCGGAGCGCCGGGTGGCCGACCGGATTTCCTCGAGCCTGTGGTGGAGCGGCTGGGCGGGATCGACATCCTCCAAGGCCAATTCCGCATTGCCCATAATTACGCTCAGCATGTTGTTGAAGTCGTGGGCGACTCCGCCCGCGAGCCTTCCGACGGATTCCATCTTCTGCGCCTGCCGAAGCTGGGCCTCGAGCTCCGCCTCATGCGTAATATCGCGCTTGACGGCGACATAGTTGACAATTTGTCCGGTGGCGCTGCGCACGGGTGAGATGGTGGCCTCTTCAGTGAACAAGGCGCCGTCTTTCTTCTTGTTGATAGTCCGGCCAATCCAGACGTTGCCGCGCGAGATCGTATCCCACATTTCGGCGTAGAAAGTTTCGTCGTGCATTCCGCTCTTGAGCACACGCGGGTTTCGTCCGATGACTTCGTCACGCGCGTAGCCCGTGTTTCGTTCGAAGGCGGGATTGACGTATTGAATGGCGCCGGCGGTATCGGTGATGACGATGGTTTCCGCGGCTTGCTCGATAGCCGACATGAGGCGCACCCGTTCCTCTTCGGCGCGTTTGCGCTCGGTAATGTCCACCGATATTCCGAGCACCGCCACACCGTGGGAACGGCGCGTGGTGAACGGTATTTTCGAGACTTCCTCGACATGCTCCACGCCCTGGGGGTCGGTGTAGACATGCTCGCGACCGAAAATGGGCGTTTGGCGCTGGATGACCTCTCTGTCTTCGGCCACGAGAATTTCGGCCTCGGCGGTGATCGGGGTGAGTTCAAACTGAGTTTTCCCCACGGCTTCTTGCGGGGTGGAGCCCATGAGTTCAGCGCTGCGCCGGTTGCAAAAAATGAACCGGCTTTCTTCATCCTTTGCATAGATGGAGTGCGGGACGAGATCGATTACCTGGCGCAATTCCGATTCACTTTCCCGCAGCGCTTCTTCGGCCTGTCTGCGTTCGGTGATGTCGGTGCAGACGCCCACGACGCGCCAGCGGCGCTCGGCTATGACCTGAATGTAGGCGTCTTCGTATAGCCACCGGATTTCCCCGTCGCTGCGTCGGCACGCGAATTCGTGGTGATAACTTGGGCGTCCTTCCTCAAAGGCGCGGGTGGACGCGGCCAGAATGCGTTCGTTTTGTCCGTCGAATTGCGCCCGGTTTTCGGCCAGGGCGACGACGTAGCTTTGACCGGGTTTAATCTCCAAGGGCAGATAGCGCTGCGCGGCGTCTACGTTGGGCACGTCGATAGACCATACGTATTCTCCGTCGCGCATTGCGACGTCCGCGTGCCAGAGAAGACAGCGCGCATGGGCATAGATGTGTTCAAGCTCGGCCGCCACGCGATTGCGATCGGTCACATCACGAAAGTTGAATACGATCGAGCGCCTTCCCTCGGGTTCCTCCGTGCTTTTTCCTACGGCTTCAACCATGCGCCAACTCCCATTTCCGTGGCGCAAGCGGCACTCGAACGTCCGCGCGATATTCGACTGGTCGTCGAGCAAGCGATTGAACAATTCCCGTGTGCTGACGAGGTCATCGGGATACATGCATTCGAACAAATTCATTCCGGCGTACTGGACCGGAGGGTATCCGAGAACACGTTCCACGGCGGGGCTGACGTACTGTATCGCGCCGTCCGTGTCCGTCAATACGATTACGTCGGACGAATTCTCGATCAACGAACGGAACCGCTCCTTGCCGCGGCGCACCGTATTCTCGATCCGCTCCCGCTCACGTATCTCGTTTCGGAGGTCCTCCAGCGATTGACGCGCCGATCGCATACTACGATCCAGGCTCCTCAGGATCAGCGTGAACGAAATGAGTGCGGCTCCCGAGGTAAAGGCGAGCGACATGGCGGACGTCACCCAGGGCATAATTGCGGTGGTCAGGGGAACATTGGATCGGCCATCGTAGGTCCACACTCCCGACAGGAAGAGCCAGGCGACGGCGCCCATCGTTAACATTGATACAACAAAGGCCGCCAAGCCCACCTCGAGTCCGAGGAGAATTCCGGAGAACATGACGAACGCGAACAGGTAGAGGCTTGTGATGCTGGTGAGCCCAAAGAACCACAGTTCGGAGCCTGCCAAGGTGTACAAAACAAGGAGAAACACTGCGCCCCGGATGCGATTGCCCAGGCGCTTGCCCACCGCCGCAACAACTACGGCGGCATAGCAGACGAGATAAATGATGATGGTTGTAACGCCTCGGTGTTCGCTCAACTCATCGAAGATGCCGTTAGCCACCAGCAGGACGCCGCCGATTGCCGCGGCCCGTAGTATCCAGTTCAATACGGTGGCCCTCAGCCCGGCCAGCGTCTCGTCTTGTTCGGCGTGGTCGAGTCCGCCGCTCCTATCGAGGCTCACAGAAAGTTCCTCCCTATCGTGCGGTGGACCTGAAACGATTATGCGCAGTCTTCCGCCCGAGAAGTGTGCAGGGAGTTGAGGTTACATGAAGGGTTGAGACAGGACAAGCTCGCCTATTGGTTCGCAAGAAATCGACGCAGGAAGGTTGCGATGCCCTAGGAAGAGTATTTGCCCAAGAGGGCGGGGAACAGCATGTACAGTTTGCGGACCCAATCGTTATATAACTGAGAAGCACGTGGATACCCGGGAGTTCGCGATGAGCGACGACGCGTCACGCCAGGAGGAATGGGTAGGAGCGGTATTGGAGCGCTATGAGCGCGCCTTGCTGAACTATGCCCTGCGGTTTACCGGCAACCTCGAGGCGGCGCGCGATGTCGTTCAGGACACGTTTCTCCAACTCTGTCAGGCGGACCGCGCGCGGATCGACGGCCATATGGCCGCATGGCTCTACACGGTTTGCCGAAACCGCGCGCTGGACGTGCGCAAGAAGGAAGGCCGTATGGAGGGGCTCGCGGAGCGGCAGGAGCAGTTGCAGGCGTGTCCGGCGCCGGGACCGTCGGTTCGGGCGGAACAGAATGAGACGCACGCCATGGTGTTGGCGGCGCTGGAGACCTTACCGGAGCGGGAACAGGAAGTGTTCCGGCTGAAATTCCAGGACGGGCTCAGCTACCGGGAGATCGGGCAGGTCCTGGGTATGCCGCACACGACCGTGAGCTTGCACGTCCACACGGCGCTTCAAACTATCCGGGAACGCCTGCGCGCCTGCGCCGTGCTTACCCCCGAACGACAAGGATTGACACCATGAACATCGAACAGGACGATCCCCGTCTTACGGCCTACGCCTTGGGCGAATTGGATGATTCGGAGCGAAACGAATTTGAACAGGCCCTGGCCGATGATGACGCCGCGCAGGCGGCGGTCCAAGAGATTCAGAGAGCGGCAGAGGTCTCTCGCGCGGCGCTGCAACTGGGAGCTGCGGAGTCGTTGTCAGAAGACCAACGGCAAGCGATTCTTCTATCGGCGGACAAGGGGGCACGCCGTGGCACCGAGGCCACGAAAACCAGGTTTTGGTACGTACGGGTTGGCTGGGGCGTTGCGGCCGCTGCCGCAATTCTTATTTCGATCACATTCTTTGTATCGGAATTGAATTGGGACCAGCGTGCACAATCGGCGCTTACAGAAACAATTGACTCCATCAATTCGGTCCTGCCGAACACACGTGCGCCTGAATCAACGTCGAAAGCAGACGACGAGAAATCATTTGACCTCGCAAAGGTCACTGCGTTGGCGATTGAATCCGCATTGGCGCCGGGGGGAAATGGGAAGAAGATCGATGAGATAGCTGCTACCAGTACCGCGTCGCCAGCGGCGTCAAACGCGGTTACAGAGGCCGTAAAGCCGCCTGATGAACCGATGGTAGATACCGAGACTCTAGGAAACCTGCAGGAGACTGATGGGCAGGCTCAAAAGGAAAGCAGCGAGGTCGCCGTACAACCCGCGCCACCAACAGTATCAGAACATGCGTCAATCGCATCGCCTTCGTCCAAAGCCAAAGCGCCAGCCGATTCGGCATCGGTTTTGGTGGATAAGACACTGTCAGCCAAGAAGAATGTGTCGGCAACGGGAGTCGCCACGTCAGCGACGTCGGGCGCTCCCAAGGCGACCGTTGCCCCTAAGGCTTCGGCCCCTTCGCTCCAGTTAGCCCAGCGGTCAGTCGAAGAAGTTGAGCTTCAATTGGCCGACAGAACGACTTCCCAGAGGAAGACTGATGAAGATCGCGCACGAATCATGAAGGACGTTGAATCGCAAAAGCAATTGGCTTTGGGCACCGATTCGTCCGGAATTAAGCCTTACAAGATGCAGGTAGAGGCGCCGCGGAACGGCGTGGATCTCTACCAAGGTTATATTGAGACGAAAAATGCTGGCGCCGAAACTACGCACGGAAATTCGGGGAGAAATACCGGCGGCGGAGGTGGCTTCGGCGGCGAAAGCTTTGGCGGCGGCTTTGGCGGCGGCGGTTCTTCTGTGGGCAACGTTTGGGGAATTAGTAGGAGGGAGGAATGGAGCTATGACGTCAATGGTGATGGGGTGAATAGCCAAATCCCGTTCTATACGTACCGATCACAGGGTTCGGGTCTAGAGAGTGGCCAGACCAGCCTCAGGTGGAGTGGTTCTGGGAGTTATCCGGTAACGGCAGAGTCTGGTTTCCAGTCGCCTCTACAAGCGCCCCTGTCCACATTCTCGATTGATGTGGATACGGCGTCGTACACCAACGTCCGTCGCTTCCTGACCCAGGGCCATTTGCCCCCGAGGGAAGCGGTGCGGATTGAGGAACTGCTGAACTACTTTGGTTACGAATATGCGGGGCCGACCGGCGCCGACCCGATTGCGGTACGCGTGGAGGTGGCGCCGTGTCCGTGGGCGCCGGAGCATCGTTTGGCGCGGGTGGCGCTCAAGGCCAGGGATGTGCCAATGAGTGATCGTGCGGCGGGTAATTTCGTGTTTGTGATTGACGTGTCCGGCTCGATGGCCGACGCCAACAAGTTGCCGTTGCTCAAGGAATCGATGAAGCTCCTGGTTCGCAAGCTCAATGCGCGTGACCGGGTGGGGATCGTGACCTACCGGGATTCGGCGAGCATTGCGCTGGCGTCAATGCCGTGTGAAGACAAGAACACGATTCTTGCCGCGATTGAAAGTTTGCACGCCGACGGGTCGACGAATGGTGAGGGCGGGATTCAGCTTGGCTACACGGTCGCTAACGCGAATCTCATTCCTGGCGGTATCAACCGGGTCCTCTTGGCGACCGACGGTGACTTCAACGTCGGGGTCACTGAAAATGACGCTCTCGTGCAGACGCTCAAAGATCGCGCCAAGTCGAACATCTTTCTCACGGTGTTGGGTTTTGGGTCCGGCAATATCAAGGACGACCGGCTCGAAGCGTTGGCGGACAAGGGGCACGGGCATTATGTTTACATTGACAACTTCAATGAGGCGAACCGTGTGTTGGGCGAGCAGACGGGAGCGACTTTGGTGACGGTTGCGAAAGACGTCAAAGTTCAGGTCGAGTTCAATCCGGCCAAGGTCAATCTGTACCGGCTCGTTGGGTACGATGACCGGTTGCTTGCGCCTCAGGATTTCAACGATGACCGCAAGGACGCCGGTGAGATGGGCGCGGGGCACGCAGTGACGGCGTTGTATGAGATCGTGCCCGCGGGCGTGGCGTATTCGGGGCCGGGGTTGGATCCACTGAAGTATGCGCCTCAAGGTCCGGGGCAGACGCTAGACGACCTAACGAGTCAAACGCGTCAGCTTAAAGAAGATCCGAGGGCAGCCGCAGCGAGCGGCGAGTTGATGACCATCAAAATTCGTTATAAGGATCCCAATGCGGATGCAAGCAAGCGCATCGACGCGCCGGTAACTGATCCGGGGCAGGGCTACGACCAATCTTCGCGTGACTATCGCTGGGCCGCTGCCGTCGCGGAGTACGGCATGGTGTTGCGCGACTCGCAATTCAAAGGCACAGCTACGATCGACAGCGCACGCGCTATCGCCGAAGGCTCCAACGGCTTCGACCCGCGCGGCCAGCGCGCAGAGTTCATTAACTTACTGGTGACGGCGAAGACCTTGCTTCAGAAGTAGCTACCTTTGTTTGGGCGCCAACAGTCTCGTATAGTACCGGCACGATGGCTACCATGAGACGACCATCCGTGCCGTTATCGCGAATCCTGAGGAATGCTCGAATCTCGGGATTAGTCAATGTCGTGGCTGGCCTGAGCTGCCGCGCTATGGACTCGATGCGTACAGGGGGAGAACCTCTTTGAGAGGCGAGGTCAGGACCAACTCCCTTGAGAGAATGCCTTGGTGTGCAGGCGCCATGGGGATTGGTCTCTTTATCTTTCACCTCTTGGTGAATCGGCAGTACGGATTCCACGGCGACGAGCTCTATTTCATCGCGTGTGGAGAGAGGCCGGCGTGGGGGTACGTAGACCACCCGCCATTCGTTCCGCTGGCCGCGCGGTTTGCCACTGAGTTGATGGGTGTGAACGTGTTTGCGTTGCGGCTTTTTCCTGCTCTGGCGCTGGGCGTGAGCTGCATACTTACCGGTTGGCTGGCGCGAAGGCTGGGGGCTGGTTTGTTTGGCGAATTCCTGGCGGCGCTAAGCTTCGTGTGCGCTCCGATGATGGTTCGCTTCGGCGCCTTCCTGAATATCCCTTGTTTCGAAGTGCTCTTCTGGCTTATAGCCGTCCATCTCCTCGTAACTCTCGAAAAGCGCGATGAGCCGCGATGGTGGCTAGCGATTGGCGTGCTCGCGGGCGTATCGCTTCTCAATAAGCACACAACTCTCTTTCTGGGGACCGGCATGGCGGTTGGGCTTGCTCTCACGCACCGACGAAAGGACCTGGCTACGGCTTGGCCGTGGCTTGGGGCGGTAATCTCGTTTCTAATCTTCCTGCCCAATCTTCTTTGGCAATACCAGCACGATTGGGCGACGCTCGACTTCGTTCGAAGCATCAACGCTAACGCGATGCAACGTACATCCCGCTTTGAATTCCTTCTCGCGCAGTTCGTGTTCTTGAACGTTTTCGGAGCGATTGTCTGGATAGCGGGCTTGGTCTATTTCCTTACGAGTGAGGCAGGACGTTCTTATCGCCTTACTGGATGGATATTCATCACGGTATTGTCCGTCATGCTGGCATTCAAGGCCAAGATATATTACCTCGCCCCAGCCTACCCCATGCTCATGGCGGGCGGCGCCGTGCTGCTCGAACGGCGCCTTACGCGGCTGCGGGGATACTATGCGCGCGCGGGGCTATCGGCTGCGATTGGTAGACGACCCGTCGGATCTGACGTTCGACTTTCGCTACCAACTTCGCCGGCCCGAGGAACTTCAGGCGTATCTCGGCGTGTACCGGGGTCTAGACACGGAAGAACAGAGGCGGTGCGTCATCTTGACGAACGAATACGACAGCGCGTCAAATGTGAACGTCCTGGGGCGGGAAATGGGGCTTCCGGACGCCATTAGCGGTAACAATTCCTACTACCTTTGGGGATCGCAAGGGGCGACGGGAGAGTGCGTCATTGCATTCGGTTACAAGGAAGATTTGCTCAAAGCTTGCTTTCAAGATGTGCGTGTCGTGGCGGAAGCGCCCAACCCGTGGCGCAATGCGTCGAGGACCGGACGTCCGATATTCCTGTGCCGCAGGCCGGTAGCGAGGCTTGATGCGCTCTGGCCTCGGTTCAAGGCGTACTACTAGGAGGCTTCACCGGTGCCTGGACTCCTGGAAGTTTCCCAGTGAGGCCGTTTCCGTGACGCTGGCGCCGCTGTCGCAGGTACCGTCACGGCCCGTGCTTTCGCCGGCCGCAGGCGTGCGCCAATGGGTATAGCGCCAGCGTGAGTAGCGAGACTCTCACAGTAAACCGTCTTATGTTAACGCTATCCTTACTGTTTTTCGGTTTGTCTTCTTGCAGACGTTTCGCTTGTATGTGTTTGGCAATCTCGAAATCGAGGGCTGAGAGCCGCGGATGGGTTCGCGTCTGCCTGCGATGACATGATACCGAGCACGACAGTCGGCAGGATGATACTTGCGACCAGAATTATCATAGTGATGCAACTAACTCTCATCGGCTTCAACTCTTTCCTTTTGCTTTTGCCGTTGGGCAAGAATCAGACTATTCTCCGGCAAAAGATTGGCGGCTATTCGGCAAGCCCTCAGGAACGCACGCGGGGCTTCCCCGCAATTCGTGGTTCTTTACTTCGATTGGATTATAGGGGGCCAATATGATTGCTTCGTGAATGTCAGATGAATTTATGTTCATCCGGTATACGTTGTGGCTATTGCCGAATCTCTGACACGGTGGTATTGTGGAGAGGTGTCGGGAAACGGGGCGCTGGGGAGTGGGGTTGACTATGTCACGAACCGTGATTCAATCCAGTGAGCGCGGGGAATCCTGAGTGACTCACAATCCGCGATGCACGTAACTGAGCCGCCGAAGTTTTCTAGGGCGCGTGTCGGGGGCGCCGCTCCTGGCGTGTTTGTCTGAAGGGTGTGCGACTACGGGAAGGAGGCGTGGCGTGAAGATGACGAACTTGGCGATGCCGGGATTCAACACGACGTTGATGGGGGTCGTGAAAGGGGTCGTGGACTATTTTGGGATCGAGGCGAGTCCCGCGACGGTGTTTGGGGGAACCGGGCATGCGTTTCTGATTAACATCCACAAGGAACTGTGTCCGAGCGGGCCTTACTGCTGGAAGCGGGCGGAGTTCGATCGGTTGCTGGGTAATCTGGGCGTGCAGGTGAGAGACTTGGGGTTCTACTCGCGCGCTAGCAGCGCGGAGGAAAGGGCCAAGGTGGAACGCCGGTTGTGCGCGGCGCTGGACGTGGGGACGCCGTGCGCGCTGCTGAACTTGGAGAATCAGCTGATTACCGGATACGACGCGGAGGGGTTCTTCACCGCGCAGCCGTGGGTGTGCGTTAATGATTTTCCTCCGGCGCGATTGTCGTTTGGGAGTTGGAAGGAGTTCGGCGATCGCGTTCACGCGAGCTTCTTCGCATTTGAAAAGGCGCGGCCGTCGGATCGCAGGACGATCATTTTGCAGAGCCTGGATTTTGCGATTGACCTTCAGAAGAATCCATCGCAGTACAGCATGGACGGGTATGGGGTTGGTCCTGACGCGTATGCGAATTGGATAGCCGCGGCGCCGAAGTTTGGGGCGAGCCACGGGAATTGGTGGAACGCGACGGTGTGGTCGGAGTGCCGGGCCATGGCGTCCGAGTATTTTGGCGAGATACAGCGGGAGTACGCCGGGACATCGGCGCTTGCGGCGGAATTGGCGGAGGTCTACCGGGATCTGGCGAGTCTTCTTCAGCGGGTTAGCGACAAGGATATGGATAGCGACACGAAGGTGGGATTGTTGCGGGAGGCGCAGGCGAAGGAGGCAGCGGCAGTTTCGGCGGCGGGGGCGTTCTCGGCGGTGTTTCGAGCGGGGAGCTAGGCGGGAAGCGCGAACGAACTTAGCGTATTGTTTCGTGTTGTTGGCATCTTAGTACGCCGGCGTGACGTCCACGGGGCAAAGTTGTCTTTCGCCCTTACAGGGCTGACACTCATGCTTGGGCTGATCCCACGGCTCACGCCGTGGGCTAAGATCTGGCGCGCCTAACGGTGCCAGACGCAGTCTCCACAGAAGATGATATGGCAACCTAGTTATACCTCACTACGCTAGATCTTTTCTTATGTCTTTGTATAGAAAAGTCCTTGCTACGACGTTGTTATTGGTGGTATAGTATGGGTGTGACGATTCACGTGGGTGTTGGTCATTTGGAGTCGAACGCGTGGGTTTGAGACGTCAATCCGTGCGAGACGGGCGTTTGGAGCGAAGTGTGCGGCGCTCGCACGTTGGCCGCGGATTCTTCACTTACGTTCAGAATGACACGTTGTGAGGGTATTGCGGGGAGACGAAGAAACGACATGGCTTGACATGGTCTGAAGAGGCGTTAGCAGGGACTTTGGCGATTATGCGCTGATGGGGCCGTGTGGGGAGCTGCGTGGGCCAAACACGTGGTATAGGAGAGAGCGAGGGAATGGTGAGCAAAGGGCTGCGAGTCTGCATGTATGTCAACGCGGTCGTTCTGGCGGGGCTGGGGCTGTATTACTTCGTGGCGCCTCCGGTGATCGTGATTCGTGAGCTTCGCGACCCCGGTTTGGCGACCGGGGAGATTCCCCGGTTCACGTACGGCTGGCACAAGACGCTGACCGAGAAGTTTGGGCCTTGGGCGCGGGCGCGCGTGGCGTCGGGCAGGGCGACGCGGCAGGATCATGTCAACGTAACGACGACGGAGTGGCCGGTGTTCAGCGCGGTGTTCTATTTGTGGGCGACGGAATCCCTGCAAGAGGCGTGGGAGAAGGACAGGTCACTTGCGGCTGTGGCGCCGAAGGTGTGTGCGCGCGAGACGATTGAGGCGGCGGCCGCGCTGATCGCCGATCCCAATCATGCGAAGTGGGTGCGGGACTATTGGGGCGACGGGTATCTGACGCGGGAGAATCTGTTCTATCGGATGCTTTTGATCAGTGGGCTGACCAGTTATGAGAAGTTGACGGGGGACGCGCGGTATCGGGAGTTGCTGTCGAGTCAGGTGGAATCGCTATCCAACGAGATGGATGCGTCGGCGCACGGGTTGTTGGACGATTATCCGGGCGAGTGCTATCCGGTTGATGTGTTGTCGGCGGTGGCGGCGATACGGCGGGCCGATGCGGTATTGGGAACCGATCGTTCGGCGTTTGTCGCGCGCGCGGTGCGCGCGTTTGAGGGCAAGGCCTTGGACGCGGAGACGGGGCTGCCTTCCTATCGGGCGAATTCGCGGTCCGGGCGCGGCATGGGTCCGGCGCGTGGCGTGGGGATATCGTTCATGCTGGTTTGGTCGCCGGAGCTTTGGCCGGATACGGCGGCGCAGTGGTACGCGGCGTACGAGAGGCGCTTCTGGGAGCAGCGGCCTATGTTGGCGGGGTTCCGCGAGTTTTCGAGAGAAGCTCGTGAATCGGCGTGGCAGATGGAAGTGGACGCGGGTCCGGTGATTGGCGGGTTTGGGACGGCGGCGAGCGCATTCGGCGTTGCGGCGGCGCGCGTACACGGCCGGCCCGACCACGCCTATGCGCTGAGCGCTGAGGCGCTGGCCGCGTCGTGGCCGCTGCCGGATGGATCGATGCTGGGGCCGCGTATGCTCTCGAGCGCATCGGACGCACCGTATGTGGGGGAGACTGGGATGCTGTTCAGTTTGACTCGTACGGCGCTTGCGGATTCGCGCGCGGAGAAGGCCGGCAGGACGCCTTGGGTGGTTTGGATTGGCGTCGCGGTATGCGTTGGGTTTGGGTTGTGGTGCGTGATGTGCGGGCTGGTTTTGGTGAGGCGCTGGCGGAAGGCGCGGGCGGCAACTGAGACGCTTTCCAGTAGGCAAGTCGGCGCGTGGTTAGTATTGGCCGTGGCGGGCGTGGCGCTGACAGTCTATTCGAATACACCCTTGGGCGCGCCGCTGGTATTATTGGCTCCGTTCTTGGTTCGGGTCCGGACGAGGGTGGCGGAAGGGAGCGCGCGTGAACGCTGAAGGCGACGGGTTGTGGTGGATGGTGGTGATCGTTACGGGGGCGGTGGGGACGGCGATGTTTGTGTATGGCGTGCGGCAGAAGGAGCCGTTGCCGTTGGTGTTCGGGATTGTCATTGGCATTGTCCCTATGGTGATCGAGTCGGGCTGGGGCGCGGCGGCGGTGTCGGTGGGGGTGGGCGTGTTGTACTGGGTGATGCGGAAGTATATGTGAGTAGGCGCGGGGTATTGGACTGATTTCGATTTGGAAGGCGTGCAGGAAGAGTCTGGGAGCATTGACTGAATGATCAAGCCAATGTTTATCGCGTGCCAACCATTTGGCCCGGATGCTGGGGGCCGATGGGGCAACTATGTCAAATGGTCCGGATTGACTCAATTGACCGAGGTGGTATCGCTTGATGAGCTTCTCTGTCCAAACGTTATCGACGAGATAAGTGATGAGGATTGGAATCACAATGTCCACGAGGACTTCTTGAGTGATTTTTTCTGGGACCTCGATTACTTGCTCGAGCGCGTTCGCGCTATCACAGACGTGCAAGTTCTTGCGGCGCTCCGCGAGCCGGGTCTTGACTGCGCAGGCGAACTCAGCGACCGACGGTTTGTTTTCGAAGGGTATGATCTGGTCGATAAGAGGGGTGGAATCAGCGTTCTGACA
The DNA here is from genome assembly GCA_016215105.1 of Candidatus Hydrogenedentota bacterium. Taxonomy (GTDB): domain Bacteria; phylum Hydrogenedentota; class Hydrogenedentia; order Hydrogenedentales; family SLHB01; genus JACRLJ01. Next base: position 47,817 of record JACRLJ010000106.1, on the reverse strand, counting down.
AACTGCGGTGGATTTCCGGCGTCTTTTGAAAACAGCGAGCTTTCACGAGTCGGACTTATCGATTCATATGGTTGCGCGTTCGATATTCAGTGTTCGCTAAGGACGAATTATCCGGACGTGAGTCACACCGACTGCTGTGTCTGGGCGCTTTGGAGAATGGTGAATGAAGGTGACGACGCCCCGTCTGGGATTGCGCCGGGAGGAAGTGGTGATGATCTCGCGAGACTATAGCCTACACTCTCGGATTGGGGCGCACGGATTCAGGTTGGCGGTGTGCTAGTGTGAATGCGTGTTTTGGCAGACTACATTTTAGAGGCGCTGTTTACTTGCGCTTCCTGAATGACGGTAAGTAATACGGGGAGGTCAGAATGAGCCATACAGTGCGCGAGACGCGACTGCCAGGATGGACCGTGGCTGTCATGGTCCTGCTCGTCATTCTTGTGATTCTGATGGGCGGGGCCATTGCGTTACTCTGGTCGCAGATTCAGGTGGAGATAAGACGTCAGGTATTGGGGAAGAACGAACTGAGCGCTTTGGGTGTCTTGCATAGTCTTTACATTGCGGAGACGAAGTTTCAAGCGTCCTGTTATGCGGACTCCGACAAGGACGGTGTTGGTGATTACGGAACACTCGAGCAATTGCTGAATCTGGACGGTATGGGTAAGGCGCCGGCTTTGAGTGACACGACTCTTGGCGCCGGGGAAAAGAATGGTTACGTGTTCACGGTAGTCGTTACTCAACAGAAAGGAGACACCAAGCCCGCGTATCGCGTACTGGCGGACCCTTTGTCGCCTGGACGTACAGGGTATCTCCGCTATTATCTAGATGAATCGGGCATTATTCGGTACACGGCGGATGGGACGTTACCGACCGTGTCTTCGACTCCCGTTGAGCAAGGACGTTGACGCCGCCCCGTGCAGGGCTGCGCGCGGTTAGTCTACGACGAAAGCGACCGTCGTGGGTGTCGCGCGAGTAGATTCCTCGCTGTGGCTTCTGAGGACACAATTGAATAGGTACCGATCTTTGCGCTCCGACCGGCGAATGAGGACATTCGCCCTCCCGCTCTCTGCATTTCTGGCGCCCCGGCGGCTCGCGCTCATCGAGCGCGGGCGTACTGGGACGGGTCGGATAGGTCGGATAGGTCGGATAGGTCGGATAGGTCGGATAGGTCGGATAGGTCGGATAGGGGTGGCGCCTCAACCGAGGTAAGCCGCGGCTAGGCAGTGGCGTCCAATCATCTTCGAATTATGGATGGCGCACGAGCTTGAGTGCGCCGGTATTTTCGGTCTCAACTTTGTAGCCAGCCGGGGCAGTAACGCGGTAGTTGAGCGTGTCGTTATCTTTCCACCAGTGGAGGTCGATGGCGCCGCCGGGGACGGGGATGCGGCCTTCGCACCAGGTAAGGTCGAGGCCGGAGAAGCGGAGGTGGACGACCTTGTTTACGGTGTCAACGGAATATGCGCCGAGGACGTCGCGGTAGAGGGTGTGGACGATGTGGGACGCGAAGCCGTGGTCGCAACTCGCGTAGGGGCCGTCGTTTTCCCATAGTGTTCCGGTGCGCTCGGCCATGTAGAGGAGATAGCCGATGGATTCCTGGAGGATTTGCTGGGACTTGCCGTAGCGGGAGAGGATCTCGAAGCGGAGCATGTTGCCGACGAAGGAATTGGCGGCGTGGATCTCGGGGAAGGCCTTGGTGTTCTTGCGGTCCGGGCCGAACTGTTCGGTGAGCGCTTTCCACAAATCCGGCTGTGAGGCCGGTGTGGCCACGTCGAAGAAGAAGGCGAAGTATTGGCAGACTTCGCTGCGATTCTTGGTTATTTCGAGTTTACCGTCTTTGCGCAGGGCGTTGTCGACGAAGAACTGACCATCGAAGGATTGTTGACGGATGACGTCGCGTATGCGGGCGGCTTCTGCGGTGAGGTCAGGCGCGTTGTAGAGACGTCCAGCGCATTCGAGGGCTTTGGCGTAGAGCATGTTGCTGGGGTAGTTCACATCCTGGACGAACTCGTTGGCTTTGGACCACTCGATGAAGGCGGTGTCGCCGCTACGCGCGCGGTATTCGTCGAGTTGAACGACGAACCACAGGGCCCAGTTGGGGATAAACACGCCGTCGTTGTGGTCAGAGGGGTAACACATGGGGAGCATGCCGCCGGGGAGATGCTCGAACTTCGGGGGAAGGAGGAAGTTCTCGAAGAAGTTCTTTTCGACGGCGGTCGTCCCGGAAAGGTCGGGCTCGACGCGTGCGGTGAAAAAGCTGTCGCAGAGCCATCCGGCGCGTTCGCGGGAGGGGCAGTCGGTGAAGACGTCGACGGCGTTTTGGCGATACGTTTCTCGTCCGGCGTTGAAAAGGGTGTTGAGGCGCGGGTCGCTGCACGCGAAGTGGGCCTGGTAGACATCGGGGTTGGTGTAATCGCGGACGGTGAGCGAGGTGATGTCGCAGTCGCCGTCGAGGACGATGGCCTTGAGGTAACGGAAGGTGTAGGGCTCGTAGGATTCGAAGTGGATGTCGGACGGGGTGGCGGTCAATTGGACCGGGGTTCCGGGGGCGATGTCGAGCTGGATAATGTTGACGCAGCCCATACGCATGAAGTTCACGTCGTTGTCGGAGAGGATTTCGTCGAACGTGAGGTAGAGACGGGTGGGTTTACGCGCGGTGATGCGCACTCCGATGAAGCCGGTATAGTTCACGCCAAAGTCTACGATGTGAAAGGAGTTGGGGCCTAGGGTGATGGGGCGCCCCGAATCCAGGGGCTGATTAATCGCCGGGGTCGATGAGTTGTGAACGGCCTGTAGATCCAGGGATGGAATTACCTCGAGTTCGGACTGCGGATAGCCTTTGACTTTGTCGCTAATGCCGGTAAGTACACGGTCCGCCCATGGTTTTTCCGGCTTGGCGCCTGCTTCGGCGCTGCCCGACGCGATGTCCCATATTGCCGGGCGCGCGGTGAACGTGGGATAGGGCACGCCACGCGTCAACAGCGATTTGGCGGGTTGGACTGCGCACTCGACCGCGGGCGGGGCGGGCGAACCGGAGACGCGCCATGCGTCGTAACCCGGAGCGAGGTGATAAACCTCTGCGAAGGGCCGCTGGAAACTGTAGCGCTGGGCTTTTTGCACGCGTTCGGTGAGGATGTGGGCGATGAATTGCGCTCCGTCACCGGCGGTGGAAGCGATGACCTTTCCGTTTGACGTTACTTCAGCCTGGAGGAACGAGGGCTGATCGATGAGGTAGTAGCTGTTGACGTTGTATCCGGCGACTTCAACGGCGACAACGTTGGCGCCGGGCGCGAGGCGGTCCGTGATGTCGAGTTCGTCGAGACGATAGAATCCATGTGGTCCGCGCGCGGGGCCGTAGCCGGTGTGAACGCCGTTCACGTAGAGCCGGTAGAGCGTCGAGGCCGTGAGCCGGAGCGACACGCGCTGTCCGGCCGCAGCGGTGAACTCAGCGCGAAATCCGACGCAGAGATTTTTTTCGGCTTCGCGTCCGGATGGCCAGATGGGTTTTGCCGATTGAAATTGAGGATTGGGAACCATGCTCAGCGCTGAGGTCATGAGCAGCGCCACCAAAGTCGTCGTCATTTGGAGCCTTTCTGTTTGGAGTTTTCTGTTGTGCGTAGCGGGACACGTTAGCACGGAAGTCTTCAGTAGTTCACCTTGCGGAATGCCGCGGGCTGGACACGCACCGGGAACATGAGGTTGAGCATGCGGAGGGAGCGCCTAACAAAATGATTTATCTCTGTGCGGCCGGCGAATGAGGACATTCGCCCTCCCCGTCCGGCCCGACTCGGGTTTTCCTAGAACCGCTCAATCGCCGGGGGCGCCGGCGATGTATAGCCAGGCGGTTCTTCCGGCGTCCGTTAGAACTCTGATCCGTGAATAGGGCTCACCTTCGTAGGCGTCGGCCGTGGCTAGTTCGTGAGGAGTAAGCTCAAGGAGCACTCCGTTAATTCGTCCGTCCTTGTCTGGCGCCAGATTCGGATAGGTTTGACCGTCCTGGGTTACCGAGGCCGCCTTATATCCCGTGAGCGCATCGGAGGCGCCCGTCAATATCCTGCCAAACAATGAGACCTGCACGGCGCTGTCCAGAAGCGTGCCGTAGGCGAAGACCGTCTCGATGCGCGAGTCGGCGACTTGGGAGGACGCAGCCTCTCGTTCCTCGATGTGGTGCAGGAGGAACTCGCGCGTGGCCGCAAACGCCATGTTTAGCGCGCGCAACGCTGGATGTGACGTATCGGCCAGTTCAACGTCATTCAGGCCTTCGAGATCGAGCGCTCGTTGCTGCATTTCGTTCGCGCCGACACTGCCACTGGCGCCCTTGATGGTGTGGATCTCGCGTCGGGCGATTGTGATGTTGCGGGCCATCAAAGCTAGCTCGACACTGTCGAGTCGTGTCTCGGAGTCGGCCAAAAAAAGGTCTATGAGTTCGCGTTCGAGCGCGATATCGCCGTTGGCGGCGCTGCGAATGCGCGCGATATCGACAAGCTCCGAGGCACCGGTTTCGCTCGGACGAGACTTGGCGGGAGATCTGACGCATAGGTGGCGGGCCAGCGCTTCGCGCAAGGCGTCCAGTGAGACCGGCTTTGACAGGAAGCCATCCATGCCGGCTTTGACGCATTTCTCGCGATCTTCGTGAAGCGCCTCGGCAGTCATGGCCACGATCGGGGTACGAACGCCGTCCTTTTCATTCTGGCGGATTTGCCGGGCGGCTTCCGCTCCGCACATGTCGGGCAATTGCAGGTCCATCAATACCAGGTCATAGCCGCGCGCGAGAGTAGCCGTGATGGCTTCCAGCCCGTTGTGGCTCACGTCGCAACGGCAGCCGAGCCTTTGGAGCATTAGAACGGCAATTCTCTGGCTGGCGATATTGTCCTCGACCACGAGAATGGAGGGCGCGGGCGGCGTTGTATCATTGCCAGCGAGTTGGTCTGTTACCATTTGGTCACCTCCAGACGCGTCCTGCGGGGTATGGCCTTGCGAATGCTTTAGTCCGCGCATACCAGACGCCCTGCTTCCTGCGGAAGGCTCTCGCACGTTGGTAGCGGATTCTTCGCTACCGCTCAGAATGACATGTTAGCAGGCGCGTCTCCGATCTGAAAACATGGGATCCTCTTGGGGCTATGCGTTTTTCTGGAGGACGGACAAACTGACAACGGAAACGATATGCGAGTATTGCGAGGATTGCTTGAGAAGTTCCTGGTGGAACAGGGTCACACCTGGGGCATTGCCGATGTCGTGAAAGCAAATATACCCGCCGGGGACGACAAACGGGGACCAGAGTTCGTAGTCGCGTCGAGACGCTGCGTAGGAATGGTCGCCCTCGATAAAGAGCAGACGGATGGGCTTATTCCAATTGCGAACGGCCTCTTCGGACGAGGCGATAATAGGCTCGACGTAATCCTGGACACCGGCAGTGCGGAGGTTTTCCATGAAACGGTTGAACGTGGTTCCTTCTTCGACGAGGGCAAGGCTTTCGCACTCACGTCCGGATTGGTGTTCGGGAGAGCCTTTGAAATGGTCGACCGCGGTGACCTTCTCGCGGTGGGCGTGTTTGGCTCCGAGGGCTAGCCAGCAGGTGGAGCGGCCCATGTAGCTGCCGACCTCGAGGATTTCGCCGACTCCGTAGCCTTCCGCCGCCAAGAGCATCAGGGCGTATCCTTCGGGGTCCATCAGGAATCCCTCGACATCTTTCAATGCGTGGGCGGCATTGCCGCATTCGATTACTGCGCGCAGTCTGAGTACGAAGCTCTCCATCGCTTGCTACGCCTTCCCTCCCGCAGCCGCGGGACAGTCCGAAATTCACTTACGGAGTGAGGGCCAGTTTTCCAAATTGTTGGCCGGATTCCATGCGGGATTGGGCCTCCTTCGCATCGCGCAGGGCGTACTTCGAATCAATGACGGGCTTCAGTTGCGCGGCGGAGACGGCGGCGACCATGCTGCGGAAGTCTTCGCTGGAACCCATGGTCGAGCCGATGACGGAAATCTGGTTCCAATAGAGCTGGGACAAGTTGGCGGTGACTTCGGCCCCTGCGGTTATGCCGCAGATGACGATTCGTCCGCCGCGCCGCACGGAACCGAAATTGACGGACCACGTCGCGCCGCCGACGGAGTCAGACGCCGCGGCCATCGGTGAGCTTCTTTATTTCGGTGGCGATGTCCCCGACCTTGCGGTAGTTGACGCCGTGATCGGCGCCGAGGGCGCGAGCCCGCGCGAGTTTGTGGTCCGACGACGAGGTGACGATAGCGGTTGCGCCGGCGAGCTTGGCGAGTTGAAGCGCGGCGATGGCCACGCCGCCTCCAATACCGTGAATGAGCGCGGTTTCACCGGCCTTGAGACCGCCTCGCGTCATGATGAGACGCCATGCGGTAACGTAGGCTAGGGGGAGCGCGGCGGCTTCCTCGAAGTTGAGGTGAGCAGGTTTGGGGTGGACGTTTACGGCGGGAACGGAAACCTGCTCGGCGAAGGTTCCGGGGCGGCTCATGCCGACGATTCCGAAAGCGGGGCACTCACTTTGCTCGCCGCGCAGACAGAACTCGCAATGGCCGCAACTCACGCCGGGGTTCAGAATTACCTCGTCGCCGATATGCAGGCCGGTCACACTTGGGCCGAGTTCGGAGATGGTTCCAGATGCGTCGCTACCGAGGACGTGAGGGGCTTGAATTGGAACACCGGGCCTACCGCGGCGCACGCGGATATCGAGATGGTTCAGGGCGGCGGCGCGAACGTTGATAACGACTTCTCCAGGCGCGGGGCGAGGAGAAGGGACTTCGCCGTAGACGAGGCGATTGAGGTCGCCGGTTTCGTTGATGTGGATGGCCTTCATGAGTTTACGTTCCTCCGTGCTGCTGAGTGCAAGTTAATCTAGCAGTTCTGTTGGTCAGAATTGTAGTAGTTTCTCCCGCCGCCGGCACCGGCTAGGTTAAACAAAACTGGCATGATCGCAGCGCCAGTCCGTTTATTGGGCGTTCACGTCCCAAAGCGCAACGTGGGAACGAGTCACATCTCTTCCCAATTCCCCCTAGTTTCCCTCAATCTCAGCACTCGATCCAGGAGTTCGGACGGAAAGCCGGTCGTTTGACGCGGCGCGGATAGTTCAACCCTAGCTCCTTGACAGGCGACATTCAGCGGCCCATAATGAAGCCAGAAGCGTATTCGATGGGGCGCTGGCGCGCTGATTCAGCCCGATTGTAGACAGCCGCGACAGAAGCAATTGGGGACTGGTGTCACACTCGATATGAACCGTAAGAAGGATCATATACGTAGAACGACGCGAGGAAGAATAGGAGACAGGTTCCTGTTTCTCGGGGGCATGTTCATCCTGTCTAGTCTCAACACCTTTGCCAGCGGCGCGGGCATTCACTGGTCAGCCGCGAAGGCGCTAAACTCGACCGCCGCTGACGACTTCCAGATTGACGATTCGGCGCCTGCCATAGGGAATGATGGCGCCGGTACATGGCTCACGGTGTGGCAAGCTCATCGGTCTACTGTCGGCAACGAGACGGACTGGGATATTCTGTTTGCTCGTTCGACGGACAAAGCTGCGAGTTGGTCCGCTGTAGCGTCATTGAATACGGACGCCGGCACGGACTCGACGAACGATACTGCTCCGTTTGCCGCGGCGGGGTCGAGTTCGGTTTGGCTTGCGTTTTGGGTACGCAGTGACATCACGAATTCCTTTATCGCGGGCGCGCGATCGGTGGACGGCGGGCAGAGTTGGAATGCGCCATATGCTTTGAGCACGCCCGTGCCCACCACATTCGGCTATAGCGTCAGCATAATGGACCAGCCGCATGCTGCCAGCGACGGCCGGGGAACGTGGGTAGCGGTGTGGTCGCAGCAAGGGGGTATCTTTTGGACTCGTTCGACGAACAATGGCGTTTCCTGGGGCGCGCCTACGACCCTTATCACGACGCCCCGAACATTGCCGGATAACGTTCAACCCCGCGTTTCCACAGATGGCGCCGGCAATTGGCTTGTCGTGTGGTCGCACTTCGGCGCGCTCAACGGTATTTATGACGACCGAATTATCTTACGAATCCCATGACGACCATTGGCGCGACGCGCCGGGACCTGGAGCCGCGCCTCGCCACGGATGCGAAAGGAACGTGGACGGTGACGTGGAGCCGGGGTGATTGCTGCGGCAACGAGGAAACCGACATTTATTTCGGCCAGAGTTACAGCAATGATTTTACATTTGTGAAACGCTATCCGCCCCACCCCCATTTTGACACTGATACGGAAGGGGACGCGTGCAGCGCGCTGGCTACGGACACGCTTGGGAATTGGCTGATGTTGTTTTGGACGGGGGATACTATTGACGGAACGTTCGGCGCCGACTATGACATATTCAGCCTCTGCTCGGCCGACAACGGCGAAACATGGTCCGCGCCCCAACCCGTAAATTCGACCGCTGCGGCGGACAGCCCGTCCGACCATGATACGGCAGCGGATTTGACCACGGATGGGCGCGGGACGTGGGTGGCAGCGTGGCGATCATACAATTCGCTCGACAACACCATCGGTTCGGATCCGGATATTCTTTTCGCGACCACGGCCGTTACGGGGACCCTGCGCGGTGTCGTGCAAGACGCCGCGACGAGCGCTCTCGTGGACTGCGCCGCGCTCGTCATCACGGATGTGGAACCGGATATCGAAGCCATGCGCATCGTACCCGCCAACAAAGTTGGCGAATTCGAAGCGCCCAACCTTGCGCCAGGGAATTACGTCATTCGTCTCTACTCAGCGACGCACGAGTCCGCCGTCAAATCAGTCACTATCGAGGAGGGGAAGACCGTTTTTGTCCATTTTCCAGTGAATCTGGCCACGTTCACGCAAGGTATCCGGGGCGTCGTTACCGACGTCGATAACGGTAAGCCTCTCGTCGGCGTGCATGTTATGGCTTCGATTGATGGAACGCCAACGGATGAGACCTATACCTGCGGCGATGGCGAATATGCGTTTCGCAATCTGCCGACGCTGAAAGCATCGGTGTCCGTGAAGCTGCAATTTAGACTCCCCAATTACACCGTTAAGGATCAGGACGTGGTATTCAATCCCGGGGCGATCTCCGAGGCCGACACACAACTGAGCAAAGGCATTTTCCCTGGGACGATCGCCGGATCGGCCGTTTCGTCCGCTACTAACGAGGGCATACCCAACGTGCGGATTACACTCTTGGGACGGTCCAATATTTCTACGGAGACGAATGCGGCGGGTCTTTACGCGATCCCTGCGATTCCTGAAGGGCGCTATTCGATTGACGCAAGCGCCAAAGGTTTTCAGAGCAGTACCGTCAGCCACTCCGTACCCAATGGGGACTCAATTGAAGTCAACTTTGTACTCACCCCTGTCTCCGCAGGGATGGTTGGCGACGTCAACTTAGACAATCTACTCGACGCGGTCGACGTTCAACTTGTCATCAATGGAGCGTTGGGTTTAGCGGTCGCGTTCAACGTCGACACAGACAACGATGGTCAAATCAACGCCGTAGACGTTCAACGCGTTATCAACGCTGTCCTTGAAAGGTAGTGGGTGCAGCTTTCTCGGCGAGGATGTTTTCGCTGAGATGGGAAGTGCGCGGGAGCGCCATTTGGGACACTACGGATATACTTCTTGCACTGCGCCATCCTTTTGGTGTGTTCCAGTACTTCAGCCAAAGAGCGGAATCTGGCCGCGCCTGCAGAAGGGACGCCCGGGCTTGCGGGTCGAACCATAGGGCCCAGGGCGTGTTCCATGGGGCCAAGAACGCGTTTACCGCACAAGGGAGTGCAAGCGCGCGCGTTGGCGCGGCGTGGCGGGACAATCGCGCCTTCGTTGGGGGCCGAATTCGTGTTAGCGGCGAACGTGTACGTTCACGGAATATGCGATTGCGGGCATTCCCATTCCACGGACAGGCCCGACCGACGCGTTGTAGCGGTTGTTGACCGGCTTGGCGCCGTCGATGCGTTCGTAGGGGTGGTTTTCGTCCGCGGTCGTTATGTCGGCATAGGTGTTTTCCACCCACTCCTTGGCTTCTATTGGATGCTTGCGCCAGAGCGCCGCCGCGATTCCGAGACTTCTGTAGTACCAATAGCCTCCGTCCTGGTAGGCGTTGTAGCCGTAGGCGAGGTTCTCCCAATGCGGAGGGGACATGTCTGGCCAGACATGGCGGCCGGGCGTCACGTCATCGGCTTTGCGGGCCATACGAACTGAACCTCTAAACCCAGGCGCCATGTGAAAGAGGTCGGCGGCGCCACCCGCCGCCTTGTCGGCGTTGTAGCGCGCTGCAAACCAATCCGAGGCGGCGTCGGCCTGTGCGTCGGAGAGTATTCCTGACCAGACTGCGTAGCCCGTGACGTCCGGAGACGCCATCGTCGGCGCCGCTGGTCCGACGCCCCACGGGAGGTATCCGGCAGGGTTGAACTGCGTCCGAATCGCGTCACGCATGGATGTGGCCGCGAGGTCCCACGTCTTTGCGGATGCGGAATCGGAAACGTGATCATGCATGTCCGCCAGGGCTCGAGCGGCGTTGCAGGCCAAGACCGAGGTCCCCATGTCATCGCCTCCGAAAGCGTAGGAGTCGTGGAATCCCCACATCACACAGGCCCCGGTGGTTTCCGTGACACCGTTGGCGCCGATATGGCCGGGCGTCGTCCATTGCGTTACGAGACCCGTCTTGGGGTTTCGTGGCACACTGTTCCAAGCATTCGTGAAGCGCTCCGGCTTCGAATTAAACCACGCCTGCCATGCGTTGTCCCAAGCGGCCCTGTAACCATAATGCCACGCCAGCAGGATGTAGCACATGGCCTCGTCCATCGAAGGACGATTGAAATGGGCCGTGTCATTACCGTAGAACAGCCCCGGTCCCCAGCAATAGCGCCCGTCGGGATACACGTGATCCGGGATAGCGCCCTTCGGGTAGGTGTAGGGGCCAACTTTCCGGTTCTCTGCGAGTTGTTTGAGTGTAAGGTAATCCACGGCGCGCTTTACCTCGTCGGCCGTGACGGTGTCGCGGTACGAGCCTTCCAGTTGATAGAGAAAGTCCCGGGCGAATAGGCCGGCGGCCCTGTATGCTGGACCGGGTGTGTAGATGTGCGTGCCGGCGGGCATGTCTTTGTCCGTGACGAGTTCTTTGGACTCCTTGCAGATGGATTCCGCCCGCGCTTGGATAGCGGCGTAAAGATCTTGCGCGACGGGGACGCACATAGAGGTTTCGCCTTCGCAGTAGGCGCGGTAACGGTTTGTGTGCGCGCCGAACGGAGTCGTGGATACCGAAACCGCGTAGCGCAGGTCGAACGACTCGACGCCGGGTCCGATAGTCATCTGCACCGTCTTGCGCTCGCCTGGAGCATTGCGGACGATGCTGGGAGAGAGTATCGCGCTGGCGCTCGCCTCAAACGTCAGCATCTGATAGGACGCGCCGGAATTCATCACATCGAATGTGTGAACGGGGGACACCGCCGCAAAACTCTCGGCCTTATCGGTTCCTGTCTCGCGGAATAGTTGTTGACCATTGCCCTCGGCGCTGCCGGCCCGCGCGCTGCCCGGAGTCAGTCCAAGCGTTGTAAGTGCAATCACAAGTATTACAGCTCTGAGCAAGGGGCTTCTCCACTGTCTTTGTTCTGACGCCAGGCGCATGCGGCCGATTTCGTTGTTCTCCTCGTCCCCAGAGTTGCGCTCGGGAAGGAGTCATTTCTCTAGCGTTGGGTTTTCGCGGGGCGTGGCGCGGAATCCCCCGCAGATCAAGAGTAGAACCGCGCGCTGGCTAGATGCAACAGAAAATGCGGGGACGCAATTGTGGGGATATCCGTGAGCTTGGGGGCTACTATCCTGGCGTCCCTTGGGACTTGCCTGTGCTGATTGATCGCATCGGTAGCGTTCAGGAGGCGTATAATACTATCGATGCGTAGCGCGATGTGACGCTATCCGGGTCGCCGGTCCGCTAACGGCGGCGCCGGGTACGTACCGGTGTTCTTGTTGGAGCACCGAACGGCACAACAGAGGAGGAAAGGCCATGGCGTACACGATTCAGAAGGTGGATGTATGGGCGGGGACGATTGAAGACCGGCCTGGCGGGTTGGCCGGCAAGCTTGAGGCGTTGGCGGCGGCGGGCGCGGAACTCGAATTTGTGATAGCACGGCGCGCTCAACCGGGAACGGGTGTCGCGTTTGTCGCTCCTCTGAAGGGCGCAAAACAAACCAAAGCCGCGGCCGCCGCGGGATTGGCGAAGGCCGCGAGCCTGCAGTCGTTGCGTCTTGAAGGGCCCGACAAGCCGGGGTTGGGCGCCAAGATCACGCGAGCGCTGGCCGACGCCGGGATCAATGTTCGGGGGATTTCAGCGGCGGCGTTGGGCAAGCGGTGCGTGGTGTATTTTGCGTTCGACAGCGCCGACGACGCGAAGAAGGCCCAGGCCGCGCTCAAGAAGAGCGTCAAATAGCGCCGATGATACGTTTCGGGGGTACGCGGCTATTTTGAGACGAGAGTTCGATATAGGCGGGCCAACGCGTCTGCGCTGTTGTCCCACGTGAAGGACTTGGCTCGGGCGAGGGCGGTTTGCGCGCGGGCACGGGCAGCGGCGGGTTCGAGGATGGCGGTTTCCAGACCGGCATAGAGGTCATCGTCGTCTTTTGGATTTGCGTAGGTGGCAGTATCACCGGCGACTTCGCGGAGGACGGGGATGTCGGAGCAGATTACCGGCGTACCCGCAGCCATGGCTTCGAGTAGAGCCAGCCGCGTTTTCCGACGAGGAGGAGTTGGGGGCAGTCGGCGATTTTCGCGCGGAGGCGGTTGTATGCGCGCAGGAGTTGGGGGATGTTCTTGCGCGGTTCGAGCGTGCCAAGGTGGATGAGGTATTCGTGGGTGAGGCCAAGTTGCTTCTTGAGTGATTCGGTCCGCGGGGTATCGAGGGCGCCGGCGAATTCGGTGTGGTCCACGGCGTTTCTTACGACGTACACACGATCTTCCGGGACGCCCAGCGTGTCGATAATTTCGTGGCGGCACTGTTCCGAGACGGCGACAATGGCGTCGGCATGGCGCGCGCCGTGACGGACCAGGCGAGTTTGCTTCTGGACGTTGTGCTTCGTGTGTACCTCGGGCATGAACAGGAATGAGAGATCGTGGATCGTGACGATGCGGCGGGCGTTGCGCGCGGCGGGGAGTTGGTGAAACAGGTTGTGGGCGATGTCTACGCCGCCGCAGAACCATTCGATGGGCGGCCAGTTCAGGCTGGGCCAAAGGAAGTATTTGAGCTGGCGCGCGTTTTGGCGAATGTACCAGGTAGAAAAGTGGGGACGGAGATCGTCGAGCGCGTTCTGGGTTGATCGGTCCGGCGTGCCGAACAATCTGAGATCGAATCCGTGAGGGCTGCGGCAGAGGGCGCGCAGGAGATTGAGCGCGGCGTAGCCTACGCCGGTCATGGGGGTTTCCATGGCGCAACTGGCGTCGATGGCGATGCGGAGCGCGGGGGTGGTCATGGGGCGAGACCTACGCAAAGTGCGTTCCCAAGTACAACTTGGGAACGAGAACTAAGAGGTGGTCCACAGATTACACAGATTTTCACAGATTGAAAAGAGAAGAATCGCGACGAGAATGCGCAATGCCGGAGATGAATAGTACGGATTGAAGATGAAGAGGAATTCACCCTATCAAACGCGGGCAGCTCAACTTGCGGGCAGGTCAGGTCCACGCCGGGTCTTGTGGTTTGGTTCCACCCTCTTCGTTGGCGGTTTCGACCGGGCTCTCCGCTGGACCGGGGGATGAGTCGGCGCTTGGGGCGGATTGAGAGTTGTTCTTGGCTTCATTGACGGCTTGGCGCAATTCTTCTGGCGTGAGGTGCCCGTTCTTGCCGAAGAGTCCGAGCATGCGGCACGCGAGTTCGGCGGCTTGGAGCTGGACGGACTCGCTGGAGCCGCGAATGAGTTTGTCGAGGACGATATCCTTGACGGTGGTTTCGTCGAGTTTGGCGGGGGTGTTCGACCCGGACTTGTGCTCGAGCGCGAGGGCGGGGGGGCGTTTCAGCGCCGCGATGCACTGCGCGCGGCCGTTCTCGATATCGGGGTTGCCGGGAAACTGTTTCGCCAGCGAGTTGAAGATGGCCAAGGCCTCCGCGTAACGCTGCGTACAGTACAAGTCCACAGCTTGTCCGAAACGCCGCTTGGCGTCCTCGGGAGGTTCGGAGGCGCCACGCCACCATGAAGTGTTCTTGAGACCAAAGAGGCGTCCCTGGAGGGTCGGGGTGACCGGCCGGGTGTTGTCCGTAGTGATGACCACGGTTTGGCCACAGGTGGGGCACATGCCGGTCTTCCCTACAGCGGAACGGGGCACTTGCATGCGCTGACCGCACTGGCACGTCACAACTAACTTGCGCATCGAGTTTCCTTCTTATCGTTCTCGTTCTTCGGGTTCGAGGAAGCGAAGCAAGACATTGACCATTTCCGATTGCTCAGCATCCGTATCATCGAGGATTTCCGGAACTAAGGTCAACTCCCCGTTATCCAAATCCAGGTTCTCGTCGGTGAAGCCGGTGAGAGAGTCGGCTTCGCGTGTGATTACGTCCGGGTCGGCGAAGGCATGTTTTCTTGCGGAGTTGTTCATCGCCGGGCTCTGAAGCGCGGCTTCCGCGTGTAGCTTGGCCTGGCGTTCACTATCGAGCTCTGCCTTGAGGCGTTCGAGATCGCGTGCGGTTTGCTCCGCTCGGGACTCATAGGCGCCGAGGGCTTGTGACGCGGCGGACAGGTCGGGAGTCAGCCGCGCCAAGAGCGACTCGAGTTCGGTCATCCGCAGATTTGCGGATCGCAACTGGTCTTCCAGATTTTGCGCTTGGCCGGCCCGCAGTCTCAATTCCTGGATTTCGGCGGAGAGTGGGGGGAGTTGCGCCTCGGCGCGTTCGGCGCGCACGAGCGCGTCGCGCAGGGCCAATTCGGCGGTTGCGCGCGCGGCACGGGCTTCCTGGGCGTCAGTGTGAAGTCGATCCAGGTCGAGGGCCGCCTGAGCTGCGCGGGACGATGCGTTCTCGGAATGAAGCGCGACGCTGGTGAGTTCTTCGCGGAGTTTCTGGAGTTGGGCGTCCGATTGCTCGAGGCGGTTGCAGAGGGAAATCCGCTCTCGTTCCAAGGCCGCAGCTTGGGCCGCCTCGCGTTCGAGAACGATGAGACGTTCCTCCAAGGCGAGTTGGGCGCTTCTCGCAGTTTGGAGTTCGCCGTTGATCCGCTCGAGGTCGTGTCTTGCCGTCTTGGCGGACGCTTCCGCGGCACCCAATGCGCGTGATTTCTCATCCAGGTTCGCGAACAGCGATTCGTATTGGCGTTGAGCGGCGCCCAATTGAGTTTCGATGTCTCGCAGTGCGGAAGCGCTTTCCGCTCTGCCGTTGGTAACTCGCGAAAGCTCTGTGGCGATCTGTGCGAGTTCCTCGTGAAGACGGGATTCACTGGCCGTCACGACTGGCGCCGCCTCTGGACCGACCTTCGATACGTCAGAATGATAAGGCGTGCGCGGTTGCGTCCCGGACTGACCCGATTCCGTCTCGCTCGAAGTTCTTGCCGCGAGCGATAGGCGGTCTAGTTCGCTGGAGGCCCTCCTCAGCGCCAGTACCGCGTCGCGCAAGTCCGCGGTTTGACGTCCGAGAATGCTTTCGACTTCGGCATAGCGCGTCTTTGTTTCGGTTAGTTCGGTTTGGATGGCATCGGCTTTGGCCGCTTTTTCTCTTGATTCGCGGTATTTCCTTGCGATGAGCGCGATTTTGATGGTGAGACGTTCGTAGCGCGTGGCAGCTTCGCGAAGCAAGAGTTCGAGGCGGTGTTCGCGGTCCTCGATCGTGACCGGCTTTGAACTTCCGTCGGTATTGAGGGTAGGGACGAGGATAAAACCGTGACATATCTTGCACCAACCGTGCCGCCCCGCCACGTCCGGTTGAACGCGGAACGGGTTTCCGCACGCGGGGCAGTTGAACTCGATCATGATATGGTGTCACCTCTGTTGCAGACGTTGCCGGGGCCATTATAACAGAGATGTGGTGGTGGGTGTTTTTCGGACGGTTCGGACAGGTCGGACAGGTCGGACAGGTCGGACAGGTTGGATGGGAGGGATGGGACGGATGGGAGGGATGGGAGGACGCAGGTGTAGGAAGGCTAAGAAGCTACTGTGGTACTATTCGGCGGTGGCGGGGGAATTCGAGAGGGCGCTGCTGGCGTGTATGAAGCGAGGGACTATGGATAGCGAACAGAAAACGACGTTGCGGCTAGCGCTGATGCGTGGCGAGCCGACCAAATGGGACTTGGCGGGGAACTTCGCGACATTCTTGCGCTTGATTCGCGACGCGGCGCAGGGCGGCGCGGATGTGTTCATCACGCCGGAGTGCTGGCTGGACGGTTACGCAGCCGCAGATAAGGAATCAAGCCCGGAACGCTTGCGGTCGGTCGCGCAAGACTTGGAGACCAGCCCGTATATCAGTCACGTATCGCATGAGGCCAGAGACCGGAAAATGCACGTATGTTTCGGTTTTACCTCGCTGGAGAAGGGTGAGGTCTTGAACGCGGCGGGATTGTGGAGTCCGAGCGGGGAGCTAATCGGGATCTACCACAAGACGCATCTGCAGAGGCATGACCTGCAATTTGCGCGCGGCTCGGCGTTGCCAGTGTGGCCGACGCCCTGGGGGCCGGTGGGGATTATGATCTGCGCGGACCGGCGCTGGCCGGAGACGGCCCGGTGTCTGCGGCTTCAGGGAGCGCGGCTGATACTAAATCCGACGTATGGTTTTTCGGGAGACTTGAACGAAGCGATGATGCGTACGCGGGCGTATGAAAATCAGTGCTTCATTGCGTTTGCGCATCCTCGTACGGGGCTCGTGACCGACCCGAGCGGCGCGGTGATCGCCAAGGCCGAAGGCGAGGCGCCTGCGGTACTCTTCTGTGATGTTGACCTCAGCCAGGCCAAGGACAACAACCATCTGAAAGATCGGCGTCCGGACTTGTATGGGGCGATAGTGGAGCAGCCGGGTAAGCGGACGCCCAACGGCAAGTAGGCATTCGCGCCGTTGGTCTCAATCGCATACCCCGCGTGAGAACGTGTCATAGGTGACGAATGCTTGACGGAACGACCGACACGCCGGATAAATGGAGCCGATTCTCCCTCCTGCCAAATTGTCCATCCAGAGTCTAAGAAGCGCCATAACGGGTTGTCTCATAATGATTTAAGCTGGTGGGACGGGCGAGACGGAGAAGGGCTGATAATCTGGCATGCGCTTTGCGCAGTAATTCCCGGTTCACTATGTGAGAGGCCCGGTCGATCCGTGTTTCGATGCGGTCGACAAGGTACTTACGCGCTGGCGCGCGCCCGAACTTCGTGGTACGCTAGGAGTACGGTCAGGAAGCCGGCTACTTGACGCGGCGCGGCCAGAAAGCATCTGTAAGTTGTTTAACACCGGCGCTCGCTTTTGTCGGGTCTTGGTAAGCGGAGGCTTTCTGGCCGCGCCTCTAGGACGTGAGCGCGCAGATTGTGGACGAGGAGGATTGAGACTATGAGGCGAAAATGCCGGCTGTATCGGCCTGGACTGCTCACAGGCCGCGCAGGAGTTCTTCTCGCGATGATTTTGGCGGCTGTGGTGTTGTCCGCCGGCCGGGCGCGCGCATTCGATCCTGCTCAGTCGCTTTCGCTTCCCAAGGACACGGCTACCGGGCTGCAGAACGCCGTGGCGATACAGAAGAACACCGGGCTGCTCGTCCCCAATGCGGGGAGCGCGATTTATGACACGACGGTACCACTGCCGGGTATAGCGACGGCTCCGGGGCACGCCAATGCGAATCCCGTGACCATAGCCTATGCCAATGCGGCGGATGACGGGGGAAGCAATATCAAGACGGTTGGCCTCTGGGTGAAGTATGGCGCTTCGGGCGTATGGGGCGATACCGGGCTGACCTCGACAGGCGTGTCTGGTTCGTTTACGTACAGTGCGGACTTGGGCAATGGCCAGTACAGCTTTGCGCTGAAGGCCGAGGATAACGCGGGCAATCAGTCCGCCGATCCGGCCGGCGCGGGCGACACGCAGTTGGTGTATGACACGGCCAAGCCCGTTATAGCGATGGTGGGGGGCGACGTCACAATCGAGGTCGGTTCGACGTATACCGACGCGGGCGCCACGGCGGCAGATGCGCAGGACGGTGACCTGACGTCAAAGATGGTGACGGTGAATTCCGTGAATACGGCGGTCGTGGGCGTCTGCACGGTAACCTACAACGTCAGTGACGCCGCGGGCAATGCGGCGACTCAAGTGATTCGCACGGTGACGGTGGCCGCTGCGCCCCGGTTTGCTGTGAATATTTTCCAGCCCGCGCACGGTTCAATTCTGGTTAGCCCGCTTCCCGGTACCGATGGGAAGTACGGAACAGGCGCCGCGCTTACCTTTACGTATAAACCCGACACCACCGCCGCGTACGATCTGACGGCGTGGTCCGGCGCTACCCAGGATGCGGCGAACGCGAACCTGGCGCATCTGACTATCGCGAATGCGCCGGCAAACGTGTCGGTGACATTGGCGCGGCAAACGGGCAGCGTGTCGGTTTCGGTGACTCCGGCGTCGGCGACGTGGACGGTTACGGACGGGGATAATGCCACCCACGACGGGACGGGATCCCAAGTGCTGTCCAAGATCCCGACGGGTGCGGTTTCGATAGTGTACAAGCCCATTTCGGGGATGACTGCGCCGGCGTCTCAGTCTGCAACCCTTGCCAAGGGCGCGACGACGCCGTTTTCGGGCACGTACACGACGTCGGCCACGTATACGGTATCGGCCCCGACCAATCTTTCCGGAGCGCCGGGTCAGCCGGTGGATTGCGCCATATCACTAAGCGATGCGACGGGTTTGACGGCGTACTCGATTCAGATCGGCCTTGATTCGACTCTTGTTGACTGTACGACGGTGAGTCCGGGAACAGTAGTGGCTTCGTGGGGTAATCCCACGGCGGCCATTGCGGCGGGATCCGTGACGATAAGCGGCGCGGGCCCAGCTCTAGGCGGCGGTAGTGGAAGTCTCGCGGTGCTGCGTCTGCGCGTTAAGGATGGCGCCGCGCCCGCGACACAGACGGCGATTCGCTTCGTCGGCGTGTCGTTGAATGCGGGCAAATTGACGGCGGTATCCCAGGACGGAAACCTTACGATACAAGGGGGTACGTATACTTGGGGTGACGTGGATAGTGACAAGACTGTCGGCGTGCTGGACGCAGACATGATTCTGAAGTTCAAGACGGAGTTGGCAGGCTCCCTGCCGGATCCGGCGGCTGCCGATGTGAGCGGTGATACACCGTCCGCGATAGGCACACTGGACGCGGCGCTGATTCTGAAGAAGAGTATTGGCGCGATAACCAAGTTCCCGGCTGACGCCAATGGTGACAGCATGGGACCGGAGCCGCCAGCCCCCGCGGGCGCCAAGCTGACGTCCGACGCACAAAAGATCATCGAAGGACTTCAGAAGGCCGCGACGCCGCGCATCATCAGCACTGCGGGTACGCTAACGCTGGCGCCCAATGCGCAGGTGTTGCTGCCGATTAGTCTGGACGATGCGAACGCCGTGCAAGGGTACTTCTTCCAGGTGAGCTACGATGATAGCCGACTGGAATTTGTGAGTCTTGACAAAGGGTCGTTGACGCGCGAATGGGGCGATCCAACGGTCAATCCGCAGCCAGGCCGAATACTTGTGGCCGGGGCCGGCGTGAAAGCGCTGTCAGGTTCCGGGTCATTGGCGGTGCTGTTGTTCAAGGCGCGCAGCACGGTAGCGGCGGGTGTCAGCGCGCCGTTCAGCGTGGACGGCGCTGAATTGAATGATGGCGCCATTCCTTCGCAGTTCCAGGCGGTGACCGGCGCGCCGGTGCTTAGCAGCATTTCTCCCGCGACGGGCGCGAGCACGGGAGGAACGATGGTTACGATCAAGTGCACGAATTTGGATGCGGTGGATAACATCCTATTCGGCGCAGAGCCCGCACTGTGGTTCCGTATCGACGTCAAGAGTTCGTCCATCCAGGCGATAACGCCGGTGGGTACGGGAACAGTCAACGTTACGGTAAGCGCGCCAGGTGGAACGAACGCGTTGACGAAGGCATTCAGCTTCTTCACTCCTGACGTGTATCTCGAGATGAGTCCCGCGGCGGAGGTTGTCGCCGGCAGCGTTCTGGATGTTCCCGTTACGTTGACGACTCCAGGAGTTGGCAAGCCGACCGGCGTAACATTCACTTTGCAGTTCGAGCCGAAGTTGTTCGCGGTAAAGACCTCGGGCACACCGAACGAGCAGGTTTCGATTGGCGCGACGGCGGCCTCGGCTGGCAAGTCGGTGCTATCCATCGAGCCGCGCGCCGGGAAGGTCATTGTGACCATAGGAACCAAGGGTAGCGTCGGCAGCGTGATTCCGGATGGCGACCTCTGCACGGTTCATCTGTTGGCGATCAGCAATGCGACCAATACTGACGGGTTGCTGTACATTGCCGACGTAAGCGCTGCAACTTCCAGTGGGGCTAAGTCGTTGAAGGCTGCGGCAGGCGCCCTGCCGAAGAGGAGCGCAACAGAAGCCCGGTAGGTCTGCATTAGAACGGCTTGGAGCCACCATCTACGGTGTGGCGTCGAGCACAATGTAAGGGAACTGACGCGAAGTTCCACAGACTCCGACAGTCGTTCGGGGAATCGTGGAGTTTCGCGTTTTGTCTTTCAGTGGCTCGGATTGACGTCAGCCCAAATAAGGCGGTTGGCGCATTGCGGGCGGATAGGCTAGCGAGGTTATCACCCGGAGCAATGGATGGACATAATATGACTAACACTTTATCAAGTTTGACAAATAGTAGCGCTTGTGATATCACATGCGCATAGGGATCTTACCTGAAACCGGGGAATCGGAGGCGGCGTGAGACGTCTCGAACCCAATCAGTTGTGGGTTCTGTAGACTTGGTTCCGCATCTTGCGTCTCGTCCTGCTATGGCACGGAACGTGCTGATGTTGGTCCGTGAAGCGCTACTATGGGAGAGCGGAGACTATATTCTCCGCTCGCGTGAAGAGAAGTTTATCAGCTTGGTAAAGTCGAGGACACTATGACAACCACTGTGAGCTACCCCGCATCTTCCGAGATCGAGCAGACGACCCTGGACAGCATACGTTCCCCCCTGCATGAGAGTCTCTTGGGAATTAGTCCGGCCATACGCGAAGTGACTGAAATGGTTAGGCGTCTAGCCGCGTCGAACCTCACCGTTCTTATCACCGGGGAAAGCGGTGTTGGTAAAGACATAGCCGCAAGACTCTTACACAAGCTCTCACCTCGCTATGGCAATCCGTTTGTGAAGGTAAATTGTCCGGCGATTCCGGAGAGCATTCTGGAATCGGAACTGTTTGGCTACGAGCGTGGCGCATTTACGGGCGCCGGCGCTTCCAAGCCTGGGCGCCTCGAACTGGCGCACAACGGGACGATATTTCTTGACGAAATTGCGGAGACTTCGTATACTGTACAAAGCAAGTTACTTCAAGTGCTGGATGGCGAGCCCTTTATGCGGATTGGCGGGGTGACGCCGGTCAGGACTGATGTGCGGATCATTGCGGCGACCAACATGTCGTTGGAAGCGGCGGTGCGCGAAGGCCGGATGCGAGAGGATATCTATTTCCGGCTGAGCGAGGTTATAATTCACATGCCGGCGCTGCGCGAGCGGCGCGAGGATATTCCGCTCTTGGCGGAACATTTTAACTATAATTTATGTAAGCGGACCGGCCGCGAGTACGAGCCGATTCCGCCGCATTTGATTGAACGTATCCAGCAATTTCCGTGGCCAGGGAACATTCGCGAGCTAGCCGCACATGTAAAGAAATATGTGGCTACGCGTGATCCTCAAGCGTTGCTTGAAGGAGATGCGAAGCCGGTATCTGGGCGGGTTTCCGAGGTCTTGCGGCCGCCGGCGCCGGTCCGTGAGGAGACGGAAGAGACTGCGAAGAGGAAGTTTATATCGTTGAAGGAAGCGACGCGGCGCACGGTGGAGGCGACCGAGCAGGCGCTAATCCGCGAGGCGTTGCGCTACACCTTGTGGAATCGGCGTAAGGCGGCGAAGTTACTGGACATCAGTTACAGCTCGTTACTGAGGCGAATCGAAGCGTACAACATTGGGAAGTCCGAGTCGGAATAGCGGAACGACGACGTGTTGGAGCGAGGGAGTGGCCAAATGCGAATAAAGTTGGTGGGAATACTGGCGGCGCTGGCGATGGCGGCGGGATGTGCAACGTCCGGCGGCGGATCGCCCGATCGCGCTGAAGGCTCAGTAAAGCAGGTAAAGACGATGTCGGCGGTGTCGGACAAGGCGACGGTTCCGACGTCGGAGCTGCGCGGCGAACAAGCGCCGGCGCCGGCCCTTGGTGGGACGCCTGAACCGGGGGCGGCCGCCGCCGCCAACGCGCCCAACCCCGACGAATACCCGATAGGACCGGACGACTTGCTCGATTTTCGCTCGCTGGACGATCCCAGCTTGTCGAGTTCGGTCACGGTACGGTACGACGGATGCATATCGCTTCCCTTGGTTCCGGATCTCGTGGTGAAGAACGCTACGCGGAGCCAGGCGGAGGACATGATTCGCAAGGCGTACTCGAAGGTATTCAAGGACCCGCAGGTTTCATTGACGATTCGCGAGTCTCGCAGCAAGTCTTTCTATGTCATGGGCGACGTCAACAAGGCGGCGGAATTTCCCTATAAGCGCGATACCACCTTGCTGGACGCGATTAACACCGCGGGCGGTCTGCGGATAAACCAGCGCTCAGGCGATACGTTTGTGGGTCAGCAAGGCCAACTCACCAAGGCGCTCATTATTCGGCACGTGGGCGACGAGCGCCAGATCACGGAATACGATCTGCGCAACTTGAGTAGTCCGGGACCCCATGCTTCGGACACACCGGTATATCCGGGCGACATTGTGTATGTGCCGGAAGGCGTGAACTTGATTTACGTGATAGGCGAGGTACGCTCTCCAGGCGTTTTCCAGATGACGGAAGGCATGAAGTTGCTAGAGTTGATCGTTCGGACTGGCGGCCCGGATTTTTCGACGGCGAAGTTGAAGCACGTTGTACTTCTGCGTGAGGTGGACGAAACTCATACGGAAGTCCTCATTGTTGATTTGAAGCACATTCTTTCCACAGGCCAGGACGTTCCGCTGAAGCCGGGCGACGTGGTGTATGTGCCCAGGAAGGACTTGGTCCGCGCCCAGGAGTTTGTGGGCCGGTTCACGGGATCGTTGTCGCCGTTGATGGGCTTGTACAACCAGGCTTGGAGTACGTATTACACGGCGGCGCAATTCCACCGCACGTTCGACAACAAGGTCTTGGGCGGTGTTCAGGGCTATATACAACAGTTGCAGAATGCGAATTCGATCGTTTCGGGGCTGAGCGGCTTGGGTGTTCTCAAACCGTAGAGTTGCTTGACGGCGCTCTGCGGATGTGGCTGGCGGCTACCCGCGGCCGAAATGCGCTACCCGTATGCTTTGCGCCGGTTACGAGAATTGGCTTGCGGCCGGAACGAGGTAGCGGCTTCTCTTCGACCGGGTTCATCGTATGACGCGGTTTAGAGTTGTGCCGTGGGTAGATGAGCAACGGCTCACGCGAGTGTGGCAGTGATGCGAAAGAGCGGACGCAGGCGCTCAGCAGAGTCCATGCGGCCGCAAATCATTTGATAAGGAGTGTTAATGACCACGGAGTATTCGACGGAGTTTTCGGCGGGGGGTTCCGATGCGCCCGCGGCCGCAGTGCAACCGCGGACCATCAATATAAAGCGTTTGTTGCGCTTACGCGCGAAGCTCATGATTGTGGTGTTCCTGGCGCTGGCGATTCCGGGGAGTATCGCTGCGTGGCTGCTGTCACCGGTGAAGTATCAGGCGACCGCGATTCTGCGGTTTGCGAGCAGTCGGCCCACACTGAGTTCCACGGAATCGAATTCCAGAGGCACAAACTACGACAAGTATCTGGAAACGCAGGTTCGCCTCATCGCCGGCCCAACGATCCAGGCGCGGGTGCTCAATGACGCAGGAATACGGCACCTGCCGCTGATCGACAAGGCCGATGATCAGCTGGCGTTTCTTTCCAAGTACGTCTTGGCGCGCAACCAGGCCGGTAGTGAACTGGTAACGGTTTCGTGCAAGCTGACGGACCCCAACGCGGCGTATTTGATTGTGCAGCAGACCGTCAAGGAATACATTGACTATGACGCTCAGCAGACCACGGAGACCGGGGGGTGGATTCGCAAGACCTTGTCGGATAGTGTCCAGTCGCGTGATATTGAATTGCGGCAGTATAACGACGTCATTAGCACGCTTCGGAAGAAGCTCGATATGCCGGAAAGCAGCGTGGGGACGGAGTTGGGCCTGAGCGAGACGATGTCGTTTAATGAGAATCTCGCCAGAGCGCAAGCGGACCAAACGACTGCCGACAAGGACGTGGAGCGTGTGAAGAACCTTCTTGCGCAGGTTGAGGAACTTCAGGTCCAGTACAAGAGCACGCCGGACGCGGCAATCTTCGCCCAAGGTATCGAAGACCGTGTGATCGCGGACATGAATGTCGCGTCGCTGCGGAGTCAGATTACGAGACAAGAAGGGGAATTGGCGGAGAAGGGCAACATTCTTCAGGCCGACGCGCCGCAACTCAAGGTGATGAAACACCAGTTGGAGTCCCTGAAATCCAAGCTGGTTCAGACCCAGCGCGAGGTCCGCGGGGAGATGCTGCAATCGGTCAAAGCCAAGTACACCGTGGAACTGGCGGCGGCGGAGAAGATCGCGGAGGGCGCCAAGCAACGCGCAAGCGATTTTGCGGGACGGATCGCGGACCACAAGAAAGAGCGCTCGGAAGCGGCGGCGATCGAGAGTCAGATCAAGGAACTCCTGGAGAAGCGTGAAGAGACCAAGAAGATGCGCGATCGCATGCAGGGGCAGATCGATCAGATCGACATGGACCGCACCGCGCCGGCGGCGGTGACGGTTGCGTCTCAGGCGTCGAAACCGACGCGGCCAGACTTTGGCACCCGCTTTCAGTTCATTATCATGGCGGTCATGGGTTCGCTGGGCGCCGCGTTGGGCGCGGGGCTTTTGCGCGAATTGACGGACCAGCAGTTACGGTCGGGCCAGGACATTGCGTATGTCACCAATCTTCCCATCTTAGCTACCGTACCGCACGTCAGCGCGGATCAGCTCCCGTCGAACACTCACACCCCGCTACTGACGGCGGATCATCCGGCATCGACTACCGCGGACGAGTACCGGCGGATACTGACCCGGATTATTTACCCGCCGGAAGGCAGCGCGGAGTTGAACACCTGCCTGGTGGTGAGTCCCTCGCGCGGCGATGGCAAGACGGCGTTGGCGAGCAATCTGGCGGTGTCGCTGGCGCAGGCCAACCGGCGCGTGCTCCTGGTGGATATCAGTGTGCGTCATCCGAGTATCGAGCATTCATTTGGATTGGCGCCCGCGGAAGGTTTGGGCGAGGTCTTGTGTTCCAAACATAACTTCATGGAGTTGGTTCGGGCGACGGAGTTTCCGAACCTGTTTGTGCTTGGACCCGGACTGCGGGGCAGCGAGTTAATTGGCAAGCTGGCGTCGCGGGACATTGTGGAGTTCCTGGAGCACGCCGAAGAGACATTTGAACACGTCATTATCGACACTCCGCCGTCGTTGATCATGTCCGACGCCCGGCTGTTAGCGCCGATTGTGGACGGCGTGATCGCCGTTGCGGGCGTTGGCGTCTCTACCATTGGAATGCTCAAACGGTGCCTGACGGAGCTTCAGCAGGGCGGCGCGAACGTTATTGGAGTTGTACTCAATGGCATTCGTCCGACGCGAGGCGGTTACCTGAGCCGGAATATGGAGCAATACTACGCATACTCCGAGGGACGCGACGGAGCTCAGTTGGACACCGAACTACCGGAGATGGCGGTATTGGACGAGGAATACGGCGAAGAGCACATTCCTCCCGCGATATTAATAGTTGATGACGCCCACTCGGAACAGAAGCAGGCGGGCGGTTCAGCGCCGTGATGCGTACAGATTTGGCTCGTCTCGACAGACCCGGCGCCCGATACGGCGCGTGCTTGACGGCGCCAGGGATTAGATAACGGCTATGCGACTTCCCGGTCCTTTGGTGGTGTTTCGTTCGCGGTTGGCGGCGTTACTTGGCTGGCCTCTGCGAGTGGCGGCGCCGTTGCGTTTGCGCTTGGCCCGATTCCTGTACGAGATCTGGGGCCGCGGTCAAATCCGGGGCCGGGTCGAAGCTGGGGCCCAGTTCATCGGTGTGATTACCGTGGAAGGCACGCGCAACGTGCATATTGGCGCTGGAACGCGGGTCGGCCGGCGGACCTATCTCAAGACGGATGGAGCAGGCCGCATCGAAATCGGAAGACATGTGACCATCAATGATGGCGCGACCATCGTGGCGTATCAGGAAGTCCGAATTGGCGACAATACGATGATTGGCGAGTATGTGACGATTCGCGACCAGAATCACGGTTCCCGGCGCGGAGAATTGGTTCGCAGCCAACCCTACGACGTGGCGCCGGTGTCGATTGGCAGTGATGCCTGGCTGGGCCGAGGCGTGTGTGTATTGCGCGGCGTGACGGTAGGGGACGGCGCGGTTGTAGGCGCCAATGCGGTAGTCACCAAGGATGTTTCGCCGTACGCAGTGGTCGGAGGAGTTCCTGCTCGACCGCTTGGTGTACGCAAGCCGTGACAAAGGCGGGGAAGAGACTATCGTGGCGCCGCAAGAGTTAGTGGAACGCGAGGTGGATACGATCAATTCCGACGGAGTCCGTTACGAGCGCACTTCCTTGCAGCCGGGAACTCCGGCGGCGGAGTCGTGTGTTGTTTCCAATGGGGACACGGTCGAGTTATTTGGATTGCGGATATCGAATCTCAGCCGGGCGGAAGTTTTTCAGCGAATCGGCGAGCGCATCGAGCGCCGGGCTCCGGGCATCATCGTTACCCCGAACGTGGATCATATCTGCCGCTGTCATTCGGATGAGACGTTTCGGGAGGCCTATTCCGCGGCGTTCTTGTCGCTTCCCGACGGAATGCCACTGATGTGGGCGGCGAAGCTGCTCGGCAGGCCGCTAAAGGAGAAGTTGAGCGGGTCGGACATGGTGCCGCTTCTTTCGGAATACGCGGCGGGCCACGGTTATTCGGTGTTCTTCCTGGGCGCCGCGGAGGGTGTCGCGGCGGAGGCCAGCCA
This sequence comes from Candidatus Hydrogenedentota bacterium, assembly GCA_016215105.1. Taxonomy (GTDB): domain Bacteria; phylum Hydrogenedentota; class Hydrogenedentia; order Hydrogenedentales; family SLHB01; genus JACRLJ01. The sequence goes on along the minus strand of JACRLJ010000106.1, from coordinate 20,636 downwards.
GCGTCTCTGCCGGCGGTATCCGGGATTGCGGGTGACGGGTGTTTATAGCCCGCCACTGTATTTTGAGCGCGACGAGCGGGAGAATTCACGGGTGATCGCGCTCCTGCGGGATTCCGCTCCGGACATTTGTTTTGTTGCGCTGGGGTCTCCTCGTCAGGAAACGTGGATGCGCGGCCACAGCGTGGCGAGCGGAGTTCCGGTTATGATTGGGGTTGGCGCCGGTTTGGATTTTGTGGCGGGCCGAGTACGCCGGGCGCCAGTATGGATGCAGCGGTTCGGCCTGGAGTGGTCTTGGCGGCTATGCATGGAGCCTCGGCGGCTTTGGCGGCGTTATCTGATTGAAGATAGCTTGTTTCTAGCGCTGGCGTGGCGCGAATTTTGGAAGTCGCGCCGGGCCGAGAGACCAGCAGGAAAGTAGGAACTGATTCCCGCATGAAGAGAATCTGGATATACGTCATTATTGCGCACGTCGTGTTGTTGGCGGCGGCCGGCGCAGCTCTGGCCGGGTACTTTGTGTACAGCGAGCGGAAGGCGCAGAACAATCTGGCGGCGGCGGAAAGTTTGTATCGCGACGGCAGGTGGTTCGAGGCCGCCCGCACCTATGGACTATACCTGCAGAAGAAGCAGCACCGGGGTGATGTGGCGATACTGTTGAAGTACGCGGACGCCTGCATGAAAGTTCGGGACAACCGGCCCAAGACCCAGCATGACGCGGTAATAGCGTATGCGCAGATTCTGCAATACCAACCCGATAACACGGAAATTCAGGACAAGCTGCTGGACACGCTGGAGCGTCTTCAGTTGTGGCCAGATCTCGAATACTATGCGAAGGACATATTGGATCGGCATCCGGATGACGCGAAGGCGAAGTATGCGAGCGCGCGCGCGAAGGATGGTATGCAGCGGCAGGACGAAGCGATCGCGGCCTATCGGGCGCTGATCGAAGAAGGCGCGCCAAACATGTCCGTCTACGGAAATGTTGCGCGTCTGCTGCGGGAGCGCGGTCTGCAGCAGCAGGCCTTGCAGACGCTCGACGATGCGGTCAAGAAGTATCCGGATAGCGCGCGGGTGCAACTCGAACGCGCGAAGTATTTCCGGCTTGCGGGTGATTCGGCGGGAGCGGAGGGCGCGTTGAACAAGGCGCTGGAATTGGCTCCGGAGGATCCCGACATTTTGCTCGAGGCTGGCGAATTCGCCGCCAAGAAGCGTGAATGGGGGCGCGCCCAAGTTCTGGCGGACAAAGCATTGGAACGCGCGCCGGACAACGCGGGCGCGTATATTGTCGCGAGCGTGGTTTATCAGGGCAAGAACCAACTCGATAAAGCGATCGAAGTACTCACGAGCGCGCCGGCGCCGGTACTGCTCGATAGCCAATCGCTGTATTTCGCTACGATTGAGACGCTCATCACGGGAAACAAGCTGGACGAGGCGCGGAAGTATCTTGACCAGTACAAGCGGGCCTATCCGGAAAGTGGGCACATCGCGGAGTATTTCGAATCGCGCGAACTGCTGGTAAGCGGCGATTCTTCGGGGGCCGCGGCGCGCCTTGCTACACTAGTCCAACAGCGGCCGGATTTTGGGTCGGCGAGATTCTTGCTGGGCGTAGCGTACTTGCGTTCGGGGCAAGCGGACAAGGGCCGAGCGACACTCGAAGCGTACGTCAAGACTTTTCCTGGTGACGAGCGCGCGCGGTCGCTGCTCGAAATGGATTCCCAGCAGAAGCGATCTCCTGAGGAAGCTCAGAAGCATGCCCGCGCCTTGCTTGCGAATGAATCCGCGCAACCCGAGGATTTGGTTACGGCGGCGCGTGTGCTGTTCGAGGCGTCGATTCAGCAAGGCAAGCCGGAGAAGAACCTGGACTTGGTGAAGGAGTCCCTGGAGAAAGCGATTGTGAAATCCCCTTCGTTGGGGTTGTCTTACAAGACGTTGGCAGACGTGCTGGTGGCGGTTCACGACCCGGCAGGCGCCAAGGCGGTGATCGAGCGGGGAATAGCGGCCGGAATTAATGAGGAGCAGTTCTATTTGAATCGCGCCGCAGTTTTGTTAGAGGAGCGCAACCTGGACGGCGCGAAGGCCCAATTTGCGCAAGTGCTGGCCAAGGGGCAAGTAACGGCCGACGAGATTCAGGGGTGGGCGCGTTTCATGGCGGTGCGCGGTCACGCGGATGTCGCAGTAGAGATGCTTTCGCAAGGGTCTGAGAAGGTCGAGGGTCCTCAGCGCATTACGTTGCTGACCGAAAAGATTCTAATGTTGGCGCGTTCGGGCGATATGGGAGGCGCTCTTCAGCTTCTCAACGACCTTGAGTCGAAGCCGGAAACCGCGCAAGTGGCCGCGCAACCGTTGTTGTCGGCCAAGCTGTCCGTAGCGCAGCAATTGCTGGAACAGAATACGCCGGAGCAGCGTGAAACGGCGAAGCGTCTCATTGACGACGTGGCCAAGACCGATCCGAATAATTCGAACGCACTGGCGTTGCAGGCGCAGATTCTGTTGCAGCAGCAGCCGCCGGCCCTCGACGCCGCGCAGGAACTGCTTGAGAAAGCCATTAGCGGAGACGTCGCCAATGTGAATGCGCTTTTGTGGCTGGCCGAGATCGAGTCGCGCAAGAATGAGACTGACAAGGCGATTGCGCACGTGAAGCGGGCAGCCGAGGAGGCGCCGATGCAGCTCGGGGCGCAACTGCGCTTGGCGCGGCTCCAAGGGATCTTGAAGCTGCATGCGGACGCGCAACGGACCCTCGAGCAGACGCTCGAGCGCAATCCGGATTCGGTGGACGCCATGCGGATGCTGATGGTGAGTTACTTTGAAAGTGGCCAGATCCAGCAAGCCGGTAAGTTGTTGCCCCGCTTGGAGGAGAAGGCCGCCCAGGATTCGCAACTGGCGGACCTGGTGAAGACCCTGCGCGGGCGGCTGATGGTGGCCAAAGGGGCAGGCGAAGAAGCGGAGGCCATCCTTCGTGAGCAGGCGGAAAAGAATCCGGATGACCTGGGCGTTCTGCGAGACTTGGCGCGCGCGATGGATCAGCAGGGACGGACGAGCGACGCCGAAGAGTTGCTGACGTCTTACGTACAGAAGCACTCTGACTCGACACAAGGGTGGTTGACCCTGGCGGAGTTCTACTTGACGCGCAAGGACGACGCGACGCTCAAGCACGCGGCACAGGCGTTGATGCGCGTGCTTCTGATCGATCCGGAGAACGCCACTGTCCTGCGCGACATGATTCAAATCAATGTGCGCCGTAATAACCCGATCGAAGTAATGGCGCTGTGCAATCGCTACCTCGCGACGCATCCCGAGGACCCGGACGTGCTATACGCCAGAGCGTCCATTCAGGCGCAGAGTCCGGCGACGCTAGCGAAGGCGCTGGAGTCGATTAATCAGGCGCTGGCGTTGCGCAAGGAGAGCGAATTCGTCGCGCTCCGGGGTCTGGTTCTTATCGGACTCGGTCAGTATCAGCAGGCAATAGACGACCTGCAGCCACTGGCGAATTCCGAGAAGGAGAGCTCGGCTCAATTGGAGGCGGGACTTGCGGAAGCGTACCTGGGTCTGAAGAACGTCAAGATGGCGCGCGACCACTATGAGATAGCGCGCAAGAAAGCGGACGCGGGAGAGCGAGTGGACAAGAGCCGCCTTCTCCGAATCGAGCAGGGACTGTCGAAGGAAGCCGGCGCATCATGACCACCCCCCGGAATTCAGCCGCCCGAGAGTCACGATCCGTCCCCCGGGCAGGCGTACGCTTTGATCTGCGGTACCCCTTGGGCATTCTGGTCCTGGCGTCTCTGACGGCGCTCTACTGGTTTTCCGGTTTCGAGATGTACAAAGCATGGGTAATTGTGGACTCGTACTATTCCCACGGATTTCTCATTCCGTTCATTAGCCTTTTCTTCGTTTGGAAACAGCGCGCGGGGTTAATGAGATCGGACGACGAACCCGCGGGCTGGGGCTATGCGCTTATTGTGGCCTCGATTCTTGTGTTGCTGGCAAGCGACTTTCTCGGCTTCCGCGTGGCAGGGGAGTTTTCTCTCATACCAATGCTTTTCGGCGTGGCCGCCGTTACACTTGGCCGGCGCCGCACAGGGCTGCTGTGGTTCCCGATAGCGTTCTTGATTTTCATGGTTCCCATACCCGCCTCGCTGACCCAGAGCGTGGCGCTGAAACTGAAGTTGCTTGCGACGCAGTGCGCGGTGGCGCTGGCGAATTGGTGTACGCTTCCGATGGTGCGGGACGGCTCCTTCATTCACTTTAACAACGACAAACTTCAAGTCGGCGAAGTGTGCGGAGGGCTGCGGTCATTGATCGCGCTGCTGGCGTTCGGCGCGTTGATGGCCTATATCAGCAAGACAAAGCCCTGGGCGCGCGCAGCGCTGCTGTTGATGTCCGGCCCAGTGGCCGTAATAACGAACGTACTGCGCATTTTTGCGCTGTGCATCGTGGGCTATTTTTGGGGTAGCGACGTCGCCGCCGGCAAGTTTCACGACATTTCCGGTATGATGATCTTTGTGGTTGCGTTCATCATGTTTTTCGCGATTGAAACGCAGTTGCGGCGCTGGGCGCCGGCGGCTTCGACGGGCGAGGGCCGCGAATGAAGCACTATGTGATTACTTTGGTGTTGCTTGCAGCCGCGTCTGCGGGGCACTTCTCTTTTCTTGCCGCACAGGAAGAGGATGTCGTCAAGAAAGACGCCGTAATGCAGACGCTGGACATGCCGGAGCAGATTGGCGCGTACCGCGCACTGGGCAACCAGGTTGGTGTGGACGCCCACACCGTGGACGTGCTTCAAACCAGCACCATTTTCGTTCGCAACTATCTGTCTCCCCGTGGCGCGCCGGTGCAACTGACTATTGTCTATGCCGGAACCACGCGCCGGAGCCTGCATTTTCCGGAAGTGTGTTTGGTTGGAGACGGCTGGGACATTCAAGAACAGGCGCCGTACCCGGTCGGGATATTATTTACCGCGAAGCGTTTGGTGCTGGCAAAAGGGAATCAGACGGAAGCGGTGTTGTATTGGTTTAAGACTGGTGACGATTTCACGGGAAACTTCTTTCTCAACGCGATGGACTGGGCGATGGAGCAATTCACCCGCGGCGCCCCGACTTCGTCAATGATCAAGTTGACTATGCGCGTCGGCCCTCAGGGCCGTGAGGCGGCGTTTGCGACTCTGGAAGATTTCGCTGAGAAGTTGACGCCTATTGTGCGGGATCGGATCAAGTGATGGCGCGAGGCAGGTACATGAACGAAATTTCGCGAGGCCCGGTTTGGCGGCGTTGCACGCTGACGGCGGTGTTGTGCGCTCTTATGTTTACGGGGGCCGGTTGCGGCGCACGGCGAAGCGAGCAGGCGCGGCAGGAGGGCGACACCCTTATCAAAATCGGCAAGACAAAGGAAGCCGAGGCGGCGTTCAAGCGCGCGCTGGAGCTGAACCCGGGCAACGCGCGCGCGAAGTACGGGGAAGGCCGGCTTCTGGAGTTGGACAAAAAGAGCGACGAAGCGTTATCCGCTTACAGGGAATCAATCAAACTCGATCCCGCGTTGAAGGAAGCCTATATCAGCGCAGCGTCGTTGCTGGTTGCGGCGGGCAAAGCGGACGAGGCCGACGCGTTGGCGGAACAGCGGACCAAAGTCGATGCGGACGATGGGGCGTTACTTGCCGCGCAGGTGTACAAGGACACGAACCGCCTTGACAAGGCGATCGAGACACTGGGCGCGTTACGCGACAAGAACCCAACGGTAGCGGCGGTTCGGACGGCCCTCGGGGAGGCCTGCCTGGCCGCGAAACAGTATGACAAGGCAGAGCAGGAGTTGAGAACAGTCGTGGACGGTCTCGATACGGAATCCGAGGCCGCATGGATGGCGTTGCTCGACGTGTTCATTGACAAGGGTACGCTGGCGCAAGAGGTGGCCAAGCTAAAGGCGCGGTCTGTGACAGAGGCCAAGAACGCGGCGGTTCAACTGGCGTTTGCGCGAGCGTTGATGGAGACCGACGCGGTGGACGACGCCGAGGCCGTGCTCAAGCCGGTCCTGGAACGGCGTCCGGACTCCCCTTGGGGAAATTACGTTCTCGGTGGGTGCTTTTTGAAGCGCGGCAAACCTACCGATGCGCAGGTGTATCTGCAGAAAGCGGCAGCCGCGCTGCCGCGTCAGTCGTCCGTAGTTCGATTGCTCGAGATTGCAAAGAGGGGCGAAGGCCGAGAGCCGCAGAAGTCACGAGATCCGGGAGCGCAAGCGGCGCCCGCCGCGGTTGAAACGGATTTGGCGGACGAGCATTGGCCGGCGCTATGGCGTCAAGCCAGGCTGGAGCGGCTGCTTGCCCGCGAAAAAGAGGCGGTAGCGGAAGGCGGGGCCAATCTGCCGGAGACGCTGGTATTGGCGTGCCTGTTTAGTCTGAGGACGAGCGCGCTGGACGAATTGGCGAAGGGGCTTCCCGCGTCGTCACCGCTTCGAGACTATGTTCAGGCGTTTCAGGCCAAGAAGCTGCAGGATATGCTGGCCGCAGTGGACAAATGGAACGAGCCAGACGACCGCGACCGGCAAATCTTGCGGGAAAACGCGGCGGGATTTGTGTACGCGCTAATGAACCGCCGGTCGCAGGCGCTGCTGAAGTACTCCGAAACGCTAAAGCGTTTTCCGGAGAACGGCGTGGCGCTGTATAACCTGGCGACGATGTATGGCGCGGCGAAAATGCCGGAGTTCCAGGCTCGGGCGTTGTATAAGCTTATAGGTCAGTTTCCAGCGAATGTCGAGGCCCGGTCGTCGCTGGTTGGCGTGTACCGCGCTTCGGGAAACGCCGACCGCGCGCGGGAAGTCGCCCAGACGACATTTGCGCTGTTTCCTAAAGATGAGACCGTTCTTGTCCACCTGGCGCGACTATACATTGACGCCGGAGACTACGATTCGGCGATATTGGCGGCGCGGCGCGGTGTCGAATCACACCCGGATAGTGTTGTAGCTCACCTCATGCAGGCAGAGACCTTCCTGGCCGCGGGCAAAGCGGACGAGTGTCTGGATGCGCTCGGAAAGGCTTCGCCCACGCCCGCAACGTCGCGTTATGCGAGTGAACTAGCCGCATTTGCGTCGGCCGCGAAAGGCGAATGGCCCCGAGTCGCCGAGATTTGCGGAAAGGATGAAGCGTCAGCGTATTCGTTGGGAATGCGGTATTTGTGTGTCGCTGCCCTGCTTCGCACCAACCGCGTGTCTGAGGCCGCCGGCCCGCTCCTGACGAAAGAAGGCGCGCCGATCGACGGGTTAGGGCTTGGGCGCGCCATCGTCGTTGCGCTGGGAAAATCCCCGGAGGATGGGCCGGCCGCAACGCTTGGAAAGGCGTTGAGCGCAAATCCGGAAGCGTTGAGCGCGAGCGCGTATGGATTTGCGTCGTACGAGAGTCGTTTGTTCTCGACGGCATTCGCTGCGTTCAAGGAGGCGGATGCGGCCGCGCCGCAACAGCCCGATTTGATTTCCATGGCGCTGGCCTCTCTTTCGCATCTGCCTTCTGAGACCAAGACGCTGGAAATGGCCACGGATTTTACGCGCGCCTATCCGCGTCTAGAGGCGGCCTGGATTGGGTTGGCGGAAGTTTATCACTCGGCGGGCAATGACGACCAAGCCGAGAAGGCGCTTACGAAGGCGAAGGAGATTGCGCCCGATTCCATAACCACCTGGCAGCAGTGCGCGCGGTTCGCAAGTGACCGCAAGGACAATACGTCTGCGTTAGAGGCCTATCGCAAGCTAGCCGTTCTTACGCCAGACGATCCCGTTGTGAACAACAATCTGGCGTATTACGTTTTGGAGACGGGGGGCGATGCGAAAGAGGCTGTGGACCGCTCGACCAGAGCGCTGGAGAAGATGAAGAATAACCCAAACGTTCTGCATACGCTGGGTTTGGCGCAACTGCGGTCGGGCGACAAGGAAGGCGCCCGGGAGCATTTGGCGATTGCGTTGGACCTCCAGCCCGGCGACCCGACCATTCTGTTGGACTATGGTCAAATGCTCATTGCGAGCGGGGACGCGGAAAAGGGCAAGGAGCACGCCCGCCTTGCAGTGCAGTACGCGGACCAACTTGGAGTTGATTTTCCCCGGCGCGCCGAAGCGGAGAAGCTCATTGGCGCCTCGTAAGTTCAGGACTCGTCAGGCGGGGCAGATTGCGATTTCTTGGCACGCCTCGCCTTGGCTCGGGGAGGGACATCTATGATTCCTCCAGATATCGCTTTGTTGGGGTGGATAGTTTTCTCGTTCTTTCTTATGATCGATCGCAACTCCGTTCGCGGTTTTGCGTTGGCAATGATTTTGGGGCAGTTCTTCCTGCCAGAGATATGGGCGACGAAGATCTCGGTCCTGCCCAATCTTGCCAAGACCGAAGTGGTCGTGTTGGGCGTTCTGATCGGATCGTTCGTATTTCACCCTGAGCTGATCGTGAAGTTTCGCCCTCACCCGCTGGATGCGCTCCTTGTGGGACTGTTGATCTGCTCGATGACCACGTCCGTGGTCAACGGTCTCGGAGTGTACGACGGCATCTCGAACGCATTCTTCCGCTCCACGGAAATTGTGATTCCGATTTGTCTCGGGCGCCTCCACCTAAACACCCCGGAACGCTTCCGGGCATTTCTCATCTACTTAGTGCTTGCCAGCGTGTGTTATCTGCCGTTTGCGCTGTACGAATTCCGCATGAGCCCGCAAATTCACACGATGATGTACGGATACTTTCAGCATGTGTTCGTGCAGTTCTACCGCAACGGTTTTTGGCGTCCGGTGGTTTGTTTTCCGCACGCGCTTGACTTGGGGCGCTTCTTTGCTTTGTGTACTTTTCTCGCGGCGTTCCCGCTACGGCAGGATCTTGCGCGGCGATATCCCTACGGGAAATGGATGTTCGTGGCGCCGCTCGTGGGCTTGATCATTTCGATGTCGTACGGGCCGTATCTGATGTTTGTGGTCCTAGTCGGTCTGTACTACACGCCGCGGCAATTCGCGATGCTGGCGTACGTGATTCCCGCGGCGGCGTTTCTCTGGGTGATTCTGTTGTTTATGGACATTCAGGTCTTGAACCCGGTTGTGGACGTTCTGGCTCGGTACAATCCGGAGCGAGCGGCGTCGCTGCAGTATCGTCTTGATGCCTTTGCGCAGTACAGTCACGTGATTCGCCAGCAGATCATCTTTGGCTACGGGAATTGGGGCCGTGGCCGCATTCAAGGCTTGGCCACGGACTCGAAAGTGCTCATTGATATGTTGTCACGAGGACTCGTGGGTGTGACGTGCATTTACGGGTGGTGGTTCTGGACGATGTTTACGGCTCACCGATTGGCGGCCAAGACGGCGCGGGTGCGCTTTGGCCGGCTCGCCTACGGGATGGCGGGGGTGTTGCCAATCTGCTTGGCGTTCGCCGTTTTTGACGCCGCGCTCGATCCGCATATCAAGTGGATTGCAGGGGGCATTATCGCGATCTTTCCGCTTTCGCTTCAGGCGGCGCCGGTTCGCATCGCGCCGCGCCGGCCCGAACCTTCGCAGACGCCTGGTCCTGGCCCGAGGCCGCGTCCGCGCGGCTTCGTTCCCCGCCGGCCGCAGAAAGCGACTTGATGAGATACCTGGGACTTGTCAGGTCCGAGGGTGCGCGTGGATTCTTCCGAAAGCGCGGGTTGGCCAGGGGGAATGGAAATGACTGAAACGACGGATGCGTCGGTTTCGACGGGGCCTTCGCTGAAGAGGCGCGCCATTCGGGGGTCGTTTTGGGTGATTGGTGGCACGGGGATAAGCCAGGGCGCGCGTTTCGCCAGCAGTTTGATCTTGACGCGCCTGCTGTTTCCGGAAGCGCTGGGGCAGATGCTGGTCGTTACGATCTTCATGCAGGGACTGCATATGTTCCTGGACTTCAGCATTGGCACGAGCATCATTCAGAACAAGCGAGGAAATGAGCCGGAGTTTCTGCGCACGGCCTGGACCGTTCAGATTGTTCGGGGATTCATAATTTGGCTGTGCGCGTGCGCGATAGCGTGGCCGGCGGCGATGGCGTATGGGCAGCCCGAGATAATAGGACTGCTAAGCGCCGCGGCGTTTGTGTCCGTGATCGAGGGATTTCACTCGACGGTCCTCGCGACGCTCGACAAGAATCTCATTGTTGGCAAACAGACGCGTATCGAAGTGGGGACGCAACTTGCGGGCATAGTCGCGACCATTTGTGTCTGCTACCTGTTCCCATCGGTCTGGTCGCTGCTTGTCGGGTCGTACACGACAGCTATCGTGAAATTGGTGGTGAGTCACAAGGTCTATGGCGGAGTACGGATGGGGCTGCGCTGGGAGGCACAGGCTCGCGCGGAGCTTTTCCATTTTGGCAAGTGGCTGCTGTTGAGCAGTGTGCTTGGATTCATTCTTAGCCGCAGTGACAGGCTGGTGCTCGGATACCTTGGCATTGGCACACTGGGTGTTTCGTCGCTGGCCTATAATCTGACCCAAGCGCCGATAGACGTGGCTGCGACGCTTTCAAGCCGCATCCTCTATCCGTTGTATGCGCAGTTAATCCATCACAACCCTGCTGATCTGCGGCGGAAGGTGCTCCGGGCGCGCGCCGGAACAGCGGCCTTGTCTTTGCCGTTGCTTTGTGGTCTTTCGGTTTTCGGACCTTTACTGATCCGTTTGTGCTACGACAAGCGCTATGATGACGCGACGTGGATGCTCACACTAATCGCGGGGGGCGCGACGGTTCCCGCTATCACCAACTCGATCAGTCAGACCTTGTTGGCGGTGGGCGACTCCTTCCGATTCATGTTGTTGTTGGTTTCGCGATCGTGCCTTCTGATTGTAAGCATGACCGTCGCAGGAAAGCTATATGGCGTTCCGGGCATCTTGTTGAGTACTGCTGTAGCGGAATTGCTGAACTATCCGATGCTCGCCTATTGTGTGCGAAAGCACGGTATGTGGTTGCCATGGCTGGATGGCGCGCTGTTCGTTGTCTCTTTGACTGCCATAGGGGCGGGGTTGGAATTGCACAATCTGGGATACTTCTAGTCGGATGCCGACAGGACGGATATGAGCGTCGACATTATTATCGTCAGCTACAATACGTGCGAATTGCTGCGCGCGTGTCTCCAGTCGGTGCTCGAGGCAGGCGGGGAAACGTCCGGCGTGCGCGCGATTGTGGTGGACAACGCGAGCCACGACGGGTCGCCAGAGATGGTGGCGGCGGAGTTTCCGGACGCGCAACTCATCCGGTTAAGCGAGAACATCGGGTTTGGGCCCGGAAACAACCGGGGGCTGGCGGTGGCGACGGCGGAGTATGTGTTGTTGCTGAATTCGGACGCTCAACTGACTTCGGGCGCCTTGCCCGCTCTAATGGCCTATCTGAAGGCGCGTCCGAATTGTGTGGCGGTGGGACCGCGATTGGTTTTTCCTGGGGGCGCCTTTCAGTCTTCGTGCCGCCGCTTTCCCAATCCGATACGCAATTTCTGGAATCTGTCGGGGTTTCAGGCGCGCTTTCCCAATCGCTTTCGCGTGTTACAGAATTTCATGACTGAGGCGGAGCACGTGTCGGGTATGTCCGTGGACATGGTTTCGGGCGCGTGTTTCTTGGCGCGGCGGGACTTTTTGGAGTCCGTTGGTCGGTTCGACGAAAATCTGTTCATGTACGAGGAAGAGACGGACGTTTTTTTGCCTGCGCGGCGGCGGGGGTTGGAGGTGGGTTTCTGCGGTGAGGCGGTAGTCATCCACGGGAAGGGAAGCAGCGTCGAGCAGAACGATCTGCGCGAGTTTTCGTTATTTCACGCGTGCCGGAGCAAGTACTACTGCTTCAGAAAGCACTACGGGGCGTGGGCGGCGCGTGTTGCGTGGTGGTCTGATCGCGCAATCCTGGATACGTCCGCGCTGGTGGCAAAATTGCGCGGAAAGCAGCACCCGGCGGCGGCGAGATTGGCCATATACCGCCGGGCATTTCGCGAGTCGTTTCTTCCGTTGCGGGGGCGCCCAACGAGGTAAGGGGTGGTCTATTCGTCGAGCCTTAGCCGGCCCCACTTCTCATACTGCTCGTGTTCTTTGGTCATTGCCCAGCCTATCAGAGGGAAGCCCCCAACGATAAAGAGCGACCCAAACAGCAGGGGTTGCCGCAGCCCTTTCTCGGACAGTAAGGCAGCCAGCGCTTCCGGCTTGAAAGCCGAGAGAGCGGCGAACGACGGCGCCAGAAAGAGCAAAAGATAACCCACCAGGAACAGAAACAGCGCGGCGGCCTTTCGCCATGCGCCGGAGTTGTTGGTGCGTGCGAGAATTCCGCGCAGACCGGAGACGTCCGCGAGTAGATAGGCGATGAATGCCGCGGCCGCCTGGAGGGCGCACAGGGCAGCAATTGTCAGCGCGCGCTCAGCAAGGCTGGCGGGACTCCGATGGGCGGAGTGAAGCGTGATTCCGAAGGATTGCGCAATCGCGGCCGTGGCCAGTATTGCGCCCAGTACAATGACCAGAAACAGCGTGGTGTATGCCGCGCGACGCAGTGCGAACCGTACCGCAGTTTCACCGGTTTGTCTGTCGTACCAGCCATCCGCGATAGCGGAGCAGGGCATATGCGCGTACATCAAGCGTTCCAAGCGGGGCACGGTGGCTTGGAGTTCCTGACGCAATACCGAGGGGTCTCCGAGTTGTTCGACGGCCGCGGCGCAGGCGTCGGCCTCCGTCGCGCCATTGGATAGGCTGGTCTGAGCCTTCCGCGTGAGATGGCCCAAGAGCTCCTCGCGCATCGTGTTCTTGCGCCGAACACTGGCGCGTATGGGGCGCACAACACGCTCGACGTGAATTCTCAGAGTTTCCATGGTCATGCCTCCACAATGTTGCCGATGATGGTCACAAAGCTCCGCCACGACGCGCGGCGCCGCGCCAATTCAGCTGTGCCTTTACGAGTGAGGCGGTAGTTTCGCCGCCGCGGGCCCCGGCGGGATTCTTCATTGGCTTCCCAACGGGCAGCGAGGAATCCGAGTCCTTCAAGGCGATAGAGAGCCGGGTAGAGGGTGCCTTCCTTTAGTTTCAGCGCGCCGCAGCCGGCGTCTTCGAGGCGCTGGAGGATCTCGTAGCCATGGGCCTCGCCGCGTTCGAGCACGGAGAGCACCATGGTTTCGAGGTGCCCGCGCAGTTCGTTGCCTTTGATCTCATCCATGCTATATATTTAGACACACTGGGTAGTGATTTGTCAACAACTTTTATTGCGTATGCCGGTTCGGGCGCTGAGGTTGCCCGGTTTTTCTGAAATCAGGACTTGCCTTTTCGGGTGGAAGTTTCTCCGCGGGACTGTCCGGTGTCGAGAAGACCAGACTACCGGGAAGAAGCTGGGTTACGAGATCTGGACTTCGGTCGGAGCTACGTTGGAGGAGGGTGTTTTGGCGCGGGCGCGGTCCAGGGTGACGCCGAATTCGCGTATCGCGGCGATGACGCCGAGCAGGCGTGCGCGGCTGTTTCCCGCAAGTTGTTCCTGCCAGACGCGCTCGCAGAAGTCGTGGCGCAAAACCGATTCGGATGCGGGATGGGGGTCGCGGCAAATGCGTTCCATCCAGGGCCGTAGCGTGTTGCGGAGCCGCCGGTCGAGATCGACGGGCGATTGACGCGAAGCGATGCGCGGCCATCCAATCCGCTTTTCGAGGATGCGGCATCCTTTGAGGAACCCTTTGGCGCCGATGACCATCCATGGCGGTGCGCCTGCGGGGAGCAGTGTGCGTTGCCAGCGGATCTTGAGCGTGTCGGGTAGAACCGTTTCCATCATCGCGCGGTAGACTCCGTGCTCGTAGCGGAGCTCGGCGGGGACAGCGGTGGTGAGATCGATGAGATCGTAGTCGAAGAAGCTGGCGGCGGACTCGACTGCGCAGCGCGTAAGTACGGTGCCCATGGCGATCATACGGCGTTCACGATTTTCGAGGAAGAATCGGTCGGTCAGGTCGGGCGTGGAAATCTTGTCCGGATTATCCAAGAACGTGACGAATTGCGCCGCCGCGAGACCGTCGGAAGAGGGGATCGATTCCGCGGGCATTGCGGACGAAAGCGCTGACTCGGGAAGCAGCGTATTGCGCCACGCGTACAGCAGGCGCGCGAGTTCTTCGGACGACGGCGCTTTCAGCCACGCAGGGCGCAGAAAAGAGCCACCCAGCACGAGGTCACCGGCAAATCCGTTCAGGATCACGGACGATTTGCCGGCCATCACGCTGAGGTGAGCCAGCATGTGAAAGTCGAAGACGTTGACCAGGCCTTCGGCAACGCGCGCGCCATCGGCTGTGCATTTTGCGAAACCGTCGTAGTCGTACTCGACATCGTGATGATTCGAGCCGAAGTGGGCTGCTGCGTCCTTGGCGAAGAGGCGGTCGAAACAGCGGGAGTTGCCCCAGGTGTAGGTGTTGACTGGAATGCCAAGTTTGGCGGTGGCGGCCAGGATACAGCGCGAGTCAAGGCCCCCGCTGAGGGTAATGCCGACGGCGTTCTTCCTCGCGCATTGGCGTTTGACGGCATGCACGAACTTTTCGCCGACGTCATGGCCCAGCGCGTCTAGACGCGTTCCTGCCTTGCGCGGAGTGTAGTCATAACGCCAGTAGCGCTCCCACTGGAGCTTGTCCGTATGCTTGATGAGAAGTGTTGCCTGCGGGAAGGCCTCCACGTCGCGGACCAGGGTGGCCTCGCCAAGGAAGTCGTCGATGGTGAGGAAATTCGCGACCGCGGCCGTATTCCACTCTCCGGTGGAGGCGCCAGACAGAACGCTGCACAACACGCGGCTGGCGAGGCAAAAACGCTCGCCGCGTTGGGCCCAGTACATGGGGTACATGCCGAAGCGGTCGTTGGCGGCGACGAGGGTCTGCGTCTCGGGATCCCACAGGAGGAAAAAGAACGCGCCGTTGAGATGGGGAAGACTAATGCGCAACGATCCTCCCCGATACATCTCAGCAAAGACGGATAGATCGTCCTGGATATCGGGATGGGCCTGACGCCAAATGTCGAGGAAATCGCTTGCGTAGAGTTCTCCTTCGTGTACACCCCACAACTGTTGCTGGTGAAGATAGCGCGGCATGACGCCTTGCTTGAGGTTGTCGGGCGAGACGAGACCCATGGCGGCGGGGCTCGAGACGGCAAAGTGGTTGACCTGCTCACCGCCAAATGCGATTTGCGAGGACAAGAGTTGGGCCAGCGCGCGCGGGTCATCACCGGGGACGGTCTGAGCAAAATAGGCGCCGCTCATGAGGATTTCCTCGATGGTTTGGATAAACGCGATATCAACCACTTGATCTCGCCTATGGCAATGGGGATTTTCGCGTAGTAGGTTTGGAGTGCATAGATGGCGGCGACGTCGGCGGGGTGTCCCGCGCGGATGGTCTGTGAGAATTTGCGCTGGAATAACGCGAGCGCGGCGATGAGGACGAACCAGCGCGCCGGGACCGGCCCGGTGATGAGCACGGCGAGCGCGACGAGGATGGCGCCAAACCACGCAGCGTTCATGATGGCTTCCTTGAACCAGAGCCTGTCGTTGGAGTGGTAGCAGCGTACCGCTATCTCGGCGTAGGTGGCGCCACAGCGGACTTGGCGCTTCCAGAAGTCGCGCCAACCCGCAAAGCCGAGGTCGTGATCCGCCATAAGGCGATTGATCTGATAAATCTTCTTGCCCAGTTCGTTGCGAATGCGCCAGCAAAGGTAGGGTTCTTCGCCGTAGACCACGTCTTCAGGAAAGCCGCCAATCTCGTTCAAGACGTCTCGGCGGTACATGGCGGCGCCTCCGCAATGGCGAATTACGCCTTCCCGCGGCGCCCATTCCAATTGCAGGGCGCGGAAAAGGGGGGACTGATTGGCCTCGCGCAGATTGCCACATACCGCGGCGTACTCGTCGTGTTCGCGGAGGAAGGCGAGGGCGGCTCGTGGCCAGCCGGGGTCCATGGCCATATCCCCGTCCACGAATTGGACGTACTGCCCGCGCGCCGCGCGCAGACCGAGGTTGCGGTTCTCGGCAGCACGCCTTCGGCGGTCACCGCCGAGAATTTTGTCGGTCCCGGCGGTATGGGCTATACGCATGCTGTCATCGGTGGAGCCGCCGTCCACATAGATGAGCTCATGGGGGATTCCGTCCAGATCGGCGGCGTGGGCGGATTCGAGGCATGCGCGCAGTGTAGCCGCCTCGTTGTAGCCAATGACCACAATCGTTACATCGGGTTCGCCATTTTGCTGACCGTTGGTCACGGTTTGGCGGCGCCTCGAGTCTTGGACGCATATTCCGGCCTTGCGGCGAGCCAGCCCAAGCCAAGCCGGCTAAGCTGCCAGTGATGGAGGTTCTTCCGGAACCAGAGATCATCATAGCGGGGCTGGCCTTTGATCATGCCTTCGAAGAATCCCGCAATGATGAGCAGGCCGCCGATGATGAAAGGACGTTCGACCATACGGAACACGCCACTGGCGATGATATAGAGGGGATGTGTTCCCATAAACCACTGGCCGCGCCCCCAGCGCAGGCGCCCGTGGCGGATA
The DNA here is from genome assembly GCA_016215105.1 of Candidatus Hydrogenedentota bacterium. GTDB lineage: Bacteria > Hydrogenedentota > Hydrogenedentia > Hydrogenedentales > SLHB01 > JACRLJ01. The sequence continues at coordinate 4,190 of JACRLJ010000106.1, read as the reverse complement.
CTCTTGTGCGATGAGCCCATGAGACGATGATGCAGGATGCGGAGGTTGGGCTCGCGGAAGCTGCGCGTTTTCCAACCGAACATACGTGCGCGGTGGAAATCGATGCCATCCCACATGACTTCGCGGACGAGGCCACCGATATCCTCGAAGCATTCCCGCCGGTAGAACTTGGCGGCGCCGGAGACCTGTTCGTCGATAATGCGTTCTTCGAACAATTTGTCCATGCCCAGCGACGGGTTGAAGACTTTGCCGCTGGCGGAGCCCAATTGGGGGTCTTCCTCGAGTTTCTTCATGATGTTCTCGAAATAGTCGGGCGGCAGGGTCAGATCGGCGTCGAGTTTGCAGAGGTAGTCGTAGTCGTTCGTAACGAGCGTGTCATAACCGGCGTAGAACGCGTCAATCACGCCGCCTCCCACCTTGCGTTCGCCGCGATTGGACCGGTGGACCACCCGGAGCCACGGGTATTGGGCGGCGTTGGCGTCGGCGATCTCGGCAGTGCGGTCGGTCGAGCCATCGTTTACGACAACGCATTCGACTGGCAGCACAGTTTGTTTCGCCACACAATCGAGGGTGTTCTGGATGAACTGCTCCTCGTCGCGCGTCGGCATAATCAAGACGTAACGGCGGCTCGGCGCCGGGGCGCGAGTCTCGCTGGACATGTATCGGAATCCTCCGTGGATAGAGTACCTGAAGCGGGCAGAGTATTCCATTTACCGCCGGGTTTTGCAAGGCGATTTCCGGCGGTGTTATAGTCTATCCGCATTCGCCGTCCCTGCTGGGCGGCGTGGCGTTCGGTGGGCGCACGATCGTCATCCGGGCGGCACGGGATGGCAAGAGTCCAATTGCCGCGCGGATGGTGCAGTACCGCTTCCGCGCGTGGAATTTGAGGAGTAATCCAGGGTGATTGAGCGCAATAGCTCACGGGTTCTTCGGGTGGCGGCGATTGGCGCGGGCCGGATTTCCGAAGAGCATCTTCGTTTCTTGAGCGCGAGTCCTCAGGCGGTTCTCGCTGCGGTATGTGACCTTTCCTCGGCGATGGCGGAGTTTGCGGCGGACCGGTTCAACGCGGAATCGCACTATACCGACTACAAACGGATGTTGACGGAGGTCAAGCCGGATGTGGTCCATATTATGACCCCGCCGCATACTCACACGACCCTAATTAGGGACTGTCTCCACGCGGACGCCCACGTCATTGTGGAGAAGCCGATCGCGCCGTCGAACGCTGAGTTCCGGGAGTTGTGGGAGTTGGCGCGGAGCCGTGGACGGGCGCTGCTCGAGGATCACAACGCGCGATTCAGCGAACCGGTTCTGGCCATCGAGAAGATGATCGCGCAAGGACGCTTGGGAGACGTTCGGGAAGTCGAGGTACGGCTTGCGTTGCCGTTGGCGGGTCCGGGGTCGCGTTACAATGACCCGAATCTGCCGCATCCGAGTCATGGTCTTCCCGCAGGCGCTCTGCATGAGTTCATGCCTCACTTATGCTACTTGGCCCTGCGGTTTCTGCCGCCCGTGGATCGCGTTGGCGCGGCATGGACCAAGCACGGAAAGAGCAACCTATTCAAGTATGACGATTTGGATTGCATCGTTGTGGCAGGGGATGCGCATGGGCGCATTCGTATGACGTGCTATCAGGCGCCCGACGGATTCTCCATTGCCGTGCGAGGCACAAAGGCGTGGGTCGAGACGGACCTTTATCACCCATGCTTGCGCGTCGTGGGGCCGCGTCCTGGGGGCGCGCAGCTTATGCCGCTGGTGAATCACTTGGCGAACGGATTGGCGTACGTGCGAGCCAGCGCGGTCGGATTCCGCAACAAGATCATTCAGAAGAATCTGTACGAAGGCATACACACCTTCTTGCATCAGACTTACACGGCGCTCCGCGAGGGGACGCCGCTGCCGGTGTCGTTCGATGACATGGACCGTTCGACGCGGTTGTTGGACGATATGCTGCGCAAGGAGAACCAGGTATGAAGCTGCTCGTGACGGGCGCGTCGGGATTCCTGGGGAAATACGTGGTGGCGGAGGCGCTAAGCCGCGGCCACAGCGTGCGCGCCATGGTTCGTCCCGGTGTTGACGTGGGGGAATTGCCGTGGGACGGCCATGAGCGCTTGGACTACGCGAGGGTGGACCTGCGGTCTCGCCGGGGGCTGGCGGACGCTATCGCGGGTGTAGACGCGGTCTTGCACGTGGCTGCGAAGACAAGCGGAGACGTGTACGCTCAGATGGAGGGGACCGTCGTCGCGACGGAGAATCTGCTGGTCGCAATGCAGGATGCCGGTATTAACCGGCTCATATTGGTGAGTTCGTTTTCGGTGTATGAGTACCTTCACCGATGGAGCTTCGCGACGGTGAACGAACGGTCTCCGTTGGAGAGTCGTCCGCTGGATCGTGACGCATACACCTTCTCGAAGCTGGCGCAGGAGCAATTGGCGCGGCGTTTTTCAGACGAACACAACTGGAAGCTAACGGTGCTGCGTCCGGGCGTCATTTTTGGCCCGGGCAAGACCGTAAACGCGCGTCTGGGGATGCAGACCAAGGACTTTTGGTTTACGTTTACCGGATGGGCGCGCGTTCCGCTGACCTACGTCGAACATTGCGCTCTCGCAATCGTATTGGCGGCGGAGACGGACGCTGCGGCTGGGGAATCGATAAACGTGGTGGACGATAATCCGCCGACGCAGTGGGGATATATTTCGCGCGTGAGCAAGTATCTGTATCCGAGGCCCGTGCCGGTTCCGGTTCCGTGGATGATGTTGCGGGCGCTGGCGCGGACTGCGGTATGGACCAATCGGCTGGTGTTCAAGGATAAGGCGCGTCTTCCGAGTATTCTTGTTCCATGCCGTCAGCACGCCCGTTTCAAGCCCTTGCGCTATCCGAACACGCGGTTGCGCGACGTGCTCGGCTGGACCCCGCGCTATACGCTGGAACAGGCATTGGCATTGTGCTATGGCGAGCGCCCCGACGCGCCAGATTCCGGTCATTCGGCATGAGCATTCGCATTGCGTACATGACGGGCGAATATCTGCGGATATCTCCGTTCATGTTCATCTACCGCGAGGTGGATGGACTGCGCCGACTCGGAGTTCACGTTGAAACCATATCCATCCGGGGCCTGAAGGACGCCAGCGAGGCCGTCAACGCCGAGCAACGATCAGAAATGGCGCAGACCTATTGTCTGTTGCCGGTTTCTCCGAGTCGGCTGGTTGCGGCGCACCTGCGCCTGTTGGCGCGTGCGCCGGGCCGGTATGTTTCGGCGCTTCGTCTGGCTTGGTCGATTCGTCCGCCCGGATTGAAGGCGTTTCTTCGTCAACTGGCGTATTTTTTTGAGGCCGGACTTGTGGCGGCGCGTATGCACGAGCGGGAGTTGACGCATCTGCACAACCACTTTGCCAGTTCGAGCGGGACGGTGGCCATGCTTGCCGCGGAGTTGGGCGGCTTTACCTTCAGCCTGACGGAGCACGGCCCGGCGATCTTCTTTGCGCCGTACTGGTGGCGCATTGACGAGAAGTTCAAGCGCGCGCAGTTTGTGTGCTGTATCAGTCATTTCTGTCGAAGTCAGATCATGATTTACACCCCTCCGGAGCGGTGGAATCGCCTGCACATTATTCACTGCGCAGTGAACCCGGCAGAGTTCTCTCCGATTCAACATAGCGGGCGAGGTTCGCGGCTTCTGTTTACGGGCCGTATTGCCGCGGTGAAGGGGCTTCCGGTGCTCTTTGAAGCCGTTGCCAAACTAAAGGAGCGGTGGCCTGACCTGATCTTATCGCTCGCCGGCGATGGTCCGGATCGGGCATTCCTGGCTGACATGGCGAGGGACCTCGGAATCGAAAGTCAGGTCCGATTCCTTGGGTATCAGTCGGCCGAGCAGGTGCGGGCGTTGCTGCGGGAAACGGATGTATTTGTGATGTCGAGTTTCGCCGAAGGGGTACCGGTGGTGTTGATGGAGGCGATGGCCACAGGGGTACCCGTGATCGCGACGCGTATTGCGGGTGTGGGGGAGCTGGTTGAAGAAGGCGTGTCAGGTTTCCTCACGCCGCCGGGCGATCCGGGATCGCTTGCGAATCGTTTAGAGACGGTACTCTCCGATGGGGAACTTCGCGCGCGTTTTGGGCGAGCCGGACGAGAGAAGGTGGAGGGGGATTTCAATATCGAGATCGAGGCGTCCAAGCTTCGAGACGTCTTCATTC
>JACRLJ010000034.1 GCA_016215105.1 Candidatus Hydrogenedentota bacterium | reverse complement strand
AAGTGTCTCAGCGATTCCACGGTTGCGCGCGCACAGCGCCGGACCACGGCGCCAGCTAACGCAATAGGACTAAGCATAGGCCCTGCGCAATACGCTGTCAACGTACCCGTCCGTCTTGCCCACGCTTACTCGGACCCCAGACCCTCCCCACGTAACTTCCCTCGAAATCCCGTGTACTACATACTAGAAACGGCCCTGCCGCCAACCGCCACGGCCAAAAAGGAGCGACCTCGACCATGAAGCGCTGGATAGCCTTAGCAATCTCCCTCGCGATCTGCACCGGTTGTGCCATGGCATTCGCGCAGCGCAAACCCGGCCCCAACACGGAGCCAAAGACCGTCCAAGTCGGTAACTTGACCCGCACCTACCTCCTGCACGTTTCGCCAAGTCTGCCACCCGACAAGCCCTGTCCGCTCGTGTTCGTGTTTCACGGCGGCGGCGGAAACGGACAGGTAACCGAACGCCTCACCCAATTCAGCCCCGTCGCCGACCGCGAGGGGTTCATCGCCGTCTACCCCGATGGTATCGGTAAGAACTGGAACGACGGCCGCGAGCCCTACGTATCGCCATCCCACCGCGACAACGTTGACGATGTGGGATTCGTGTCGGCGATGATCGACGCCGTCTCGCAAACCCACGCCATTGACCCGAAACGCATCTTCGCCACGGGCATCTCGAACGGCGCCATTTTCTCCCACTACGTCGGCGCGAAACTCTCCACCCGGTTCGCGGCGATCGCGCCCGTAGTCGGCGGCATCGCCGAACCGTTCGCCCCGCAGTTCAAACCGGACGAGCCGGTATCGGTATTCATCCTCCAAGGGACCGACGATCCGCTGGACCCGTATCACGGCGGTGGTGTCGCTGGCGGCAGACGCGGACACATCATCGACACGGACAAAACGGTCGAGCTATGGACGCGCCAGGACGGTTGCGCCACCACCCCGCAAACCGGTGAACTGCCCGACAGCGATCCCTCGGATGCCTGCCGCGTGAAGTGGTCCACGTGGTCCAAGGGCCGAAACGGGACCGAAGTAACGCTCTACACCATCGAAGGCGGCGGCCACACCTGGCCCGGCGGCTCGCAATTTCTGCCCAAGTTCATCGTAGGCCGCGTCTGCCACGACTTCGACGCCACCCAAGCCATCTGGGAGTTCTTCACGAAGCATCCCAAGCCGTAAGTCGGCGACGTGAACCACGACCGTCAATTTCCGAAGTAGGCGCGTCGTACGGCCGCGCCAGTCGTAGCGCTGGAACTCCACCCGTTACCAATAACCCGCAATGCGCGGGGTCGCCCAAAGTAGATGCGGCGTCTCGCCGCATCCGACGCGCCCCGCCAACGCGGCAAGACCTCGCCACCACGCCTTCGTAACGGACCCGCCATTTGCTAGAATGCGCGTCGTGGACCAGGAACGATAGTGGAACGCCTGCATCACAGACTGCCATTATTCGGGCGCCAGTCCTATTTGTGGGAAAGTGGATAAATGACCAGTCAACACCCCGGCGACTCACCGCTCGTACCCTCGGGAACCGGCGAGTTCCTGCTGTACCAGACCGAAGATGGCCGAACCCGCATCGAATGCCGCTGCGAGAACGAAACAATCTGGCTAACACAGGCGCTCATGGCGGAACTATTCCAGACTTCGATTTCAAACGTAAACATTCATCTCAAAGCGATTTACAGGGACGGCGAACTATCTGAAGCCGCAACTATTAAGGATTGCTTAATAGTTCAAACGGAAGGTGGGCGCCAGGTAAAGCGGAGGCTGCTGTACTATGAACTAAGCGCGATACTTGCGGTGGGCTATCGAATACGCTCACCTCGCGGCGTGCAGTTCCGGCAGTGGGCAACGGAGCGGCTCCGGGAGTATTTGGTGAAGGGATTCACCATGGACGACGAGCGGCTCAAGAACCCGCCAAGTTCCGGCGCGCCGGATTATTTCGACGAGTTGCTGGAACGAATTCGCGACATTCGGGCCAGCGAGCGCCGGATGTACTTGCGGCTGCGGGAAATCCTAGCGCTGGCGGCAGATTACGATCCCAAGGAAGAGGACACGCAGATATTCTTTCAGACCGTGCAAAACAAGCTGCACTTCGCGGTCACGGGCAAGACTGCGCCGGAACTGATCGCCGAGCGGGCCGACCACACCAAGCCCAACATGGGACTGACGACGTGGAAAGGCCCGATCGTGCGCATAGGGGATGTCACCGTGGCGAAGAACTATCTGAATGAACAGGAGATCACCGAACTGAACCGCGTGGTGACCATGTTTCTCGATTTTGCCGAAGACCAAGCCCGTCGCCGCCGCCAGATCTTCATGCGCGATTGGCGCGAGCGGCTGGACTCATTCCTGCAGTTCAACGAACGCTCCGTGCTCCCCGATGCTGGCGCCGTGTCGCGTGAACATGCGGACAGCCTTGCCCGCGCTCAGTACGCCGAGTTTGAGGCGCGGCGCCGGACCAGAATCGAAAGGGAAGCTGAAGAAGAAGCCCTCAAGCAACTTGAAGATGCGGCAAGACGCCTTCCCAAGAAGAAATGATTCGCCACGGCGATTCCATTGTTAGCTACGATAGCCCCAGACAATTCACTGGAGAACAGACCCGTGAAACCAGCGATCATCATCGCCCTCACTGCACTGTACCTCGCCATTGGCTCACTCAACGCCAACGCGCTCGACACCGCTCCACTATTCACCGACCATATGGTGTTACAGCGCGGCAAGAACATCCCTGTCTGGGGCACGGCGTCGCCGGGCGAACCCGTGTCCGTGACGTTGGGTTCACGCACGGCGAAAACTTTCGCCGACACAAACGGACAGTGGAAGGCCGTCCTCAAATCCGTCAACTCGCCCGGACCCTACACGATGACCGTGACCGGACAGAAAGAGTCGCGCAAGTTCGAGGACGTGCTCGTCGGCGAGGTCTGGCTGTGCTCAGGCCAATCGAACATGGAGTTGCCGCTCAGCGACGTCAACAACGGCAAAGAAGAAATCGCCGCGGCAGACCATCCGACGCTACGGCTGTTTACCGTAGTCAAGGCCGTCTCGGATAAGCCCGAGGCCGCGTGCCGCGGGTCGTGGGCGCCGTGCTCGCCGAAGCCGGTCTCGCAATTCTCCGCGGCGGGATACTTCTTTGGCCGCGAGCTCCAAAAGGCGCTCCACGGCGTACCCGTTGGGCTGATCGACAGCACCTGGGGCGGAACGCCCATCGAGGTGTGGATGAGCGACAAGGCCTTGCGCTCGAACCGGGCCTTCGCCGGCGCTGTGGGGACGCGCGACGCCATGGCCGCCAAACCCGTTGACCCCGCTCTCGAGCAAAAGGTCGTGGACTGGACGCGCGCGGCCGAAACGCTAGTTCTCGAGGGACAGTTTGAAGGGTGGTACCCCGGCCAGCCGTTTTCCGGCGGACGCCGCGACCCGTTGATGCCGACGGGGCTATACAACGCAATGATCCATCCGCTCGCGCCGTATCCGATTCGCGGCGTCATCTGGTACCAGGGCGAGGCCAACACCGCTTCCGGCGTCGTCTATCGCCAACTCTTTCCCGCGATGATTCAGGACTGGCGCACGCTTTGGGGCCAAGGAGACTTCCCCTTCCTCTACGTCCAACTCGCCAATTTCATCACCGACCCGAAGTACCCCGTCATGAGGACCGGCTGGCCCGTAATCCAAGAGGCGCAACTGATGTCGCTGGCCGTCAAGAACACCGCCATGGCCGTCACCATTGACATCGGCGCCCCGAACGACATTCACCCGCGCAACAAACAAGACCTTGGCAAACGCCTCGCGCTCGCGGCCGAGGCGACGGTATACCATCAACGGATTCCCTACTCCGGACCGATCTACAAATCCATGAAGTTCGTCCACGGCAAGATCGAACTATCCTTCACCCACACCGGCGGAGGCCTCGTCGCCAGAGACGGTGCGCTCAAGGGATTCGTAATTGCCGGCGCAGACCGTCAGTTCGTCCCTGCGCAAGCCGAAATTCGCGGCAAACGAATCCTTGTCTGGTCAGACACGGTCCCCAACCCAACCGCCGCCCGCTACGCCTGGGACGACAACCCCGAAGCCACCCTATTCAACAAGGCCGGCCTCCCCGCGTCGCCCTTCCGCACGGACCGCGACTCGAAAGACTGACACACATGCCCAATCCACGCACTCTTCTCTTCTTTCGCGCCCGCATTAACACGCGTAGCCAATTCACCCTCGCCTTGCCAATTCCCAACCCTTTCCACACCCTCTTCCCTTAGGTCCCTTAAGTCCCTTGCGTCCCTTTGGTCCCTTCAAACCCGAAACAGCCAGCTGGTACTAATAGGGGATGTCTCGGAGCGCGCCGGAACCGCGCCGTCCGAAAGGTCGGCGCCGGTAACTCTCGCCCCGGCGGCCATTTTTGCTAGAATGCCCGCATGGAAACCGAAGCACTCGGCGCCGTGCGCGTTGGACCGGCGGGATGGTCGTACGACGATTGGAAGGGGATTGTCTATCCCCCCGGCATGCCGAAGTCGCTGCACCCTCTGACGTTTCTCTGCGAATACTTTGATACGGTGGAAGTGAACTCGACGTTCTACCGGCCTCCCTCGGCGAGGAACTGTGCATCGTGGGTTGGCAAGGTCTTTGGGAACCCCCGCTTCATGTTTACTGCGAAGTTGTGGGAGCGCTTCACGCACCAGCGCGAGACGTGGGCCACCGATACCGAAATACGTCTCTTTACCGACGGCATCGCGCCATTGGCCGAGGCGGGAAAGCTGGGCGCGCTCCTGGCGCAGTTCCCGTGGAGTTTCAAACGCACGCCGGCGAACCGCGAATGGTTGGCCCGCGTATTGGACGCGTTCGCGGCCTATCCCTTGGCGCTCGAAGTGCGCCACGCGTCGTGGGACGTTCCGGAGGTATACGCCGGCTTGGCCGCGCGCAATATCGCGTTCTGCAACATTGATCAGCCGTTATTCGCGAAGTCCGTAAGACCTTCCGCCGCCGTAACGGCGCGTATCGGCTACGTCCGCCTGCACGGCCGCAATTACGACGACTGGTTCCGGGAGGACGCGGGACGCGACGATCGCTACAATTACCTCTACACGGAGGACGAGTTGAAGCCGTGGCTGAACAAGATTCAAGAGGTCCGCAAACAAGTGGACGCAGCCTACGTGATTACGAATAACCATTTCGAGGGCCAGGCCGTGGTAAACGCGCTCGAGATCCAAGGCGCGCTGGGAAAGCGGACGGTTGCACTTCCGCAGTACTTGGTGGATAAGTATCCGCGGCTACGGAAGCTGCGTGAGATATCGTAAACCATTCGGACATTTTGTAAAAGGGAGCCGGGAATGGAAATGTGTGTCAGCGCGAATTCGCACCAACGCGGCGCGCGATTCAGAAGATGGCTAGTCTTCGGCATAGCTGCGCTAAGCGCGATGGTCGTGATCGCCGGTTCAATCTCGCGACTGCCGTTTAGCGAATGGAAGACGTTTGCTATGACCGGCCCAACCATGGAGCCCGTGCTGCACGAAAAAGACCGCGTTCTGGTCGACAGACGGTCAATCGGAAAATTGACGCGATGGAGCATTATCGTTTTCTACAGCCCGGAGGCGGGCGTGTCCCGCCGCACCTTACTTCAGCGGGTCGTTGCGCTTCCCTGTGAACGAGTTCATATTGCGGACGGCAAGCTCCTAATCAATGGAGAAGCATGCCCATTGCCGGCGGACATGGCGACTGTGCATTACACCGTGCCGCGATCCACCGGCGCGGCGGAGGTGTACGGAATATCGGAGAAAGACTCGTATGCCATAGTTCCTCCGGACCACTATTTCACGCTTGCGGATAACAGTGAAATCGCCAAGGATGGCCGCATCATCGGATGGATTCCTCGCGAGAATATTATTGGACGGGTCACGTCAGTATACTGGCCCCCGTCACGTTCGAGGTCCTTTTAGTCCACATCGAATCGCAGGTGCGGTCGGCAGGACCGGGAATAACACGTCTGGGATACGCAATGACACATCGCGAACGCTTTGTTGAGACACTCTTATTTGGCAAACCGGATCGGATTCCGTTTACGCCCGGCGGGCCGCGCGAATCCACCTTACGCGCCTGGCATGCGCAAGGCCTGCCTGAAGGCGCGAACTACATGGACGTGCTCTTCGGCCAAATCGCCGCCCGCCGCGCCGAGAAAGGGCTGCCACCCGCGGATTTCCGTCCACGTCAACGCGAGGAAGGCGTGGACGTCTCGTTCAAAATGATCCCGACCTTCGAGGAAAAAGTCCTCGAACACAAGGACGGGCACTACATCGTCCAGGACTGGATGGGCGCGATCACCGAGATCTCCGACGAGTTCGACTACACCTATATCCGCCAGGCAAGAGACTTCGTCACACGCAAATGGCACCGCTTCCCCGTGCAATCGCGCGCGGATTTTGAAGAGCGAATCAAGTGGCGTTTCAACGCGAACGACCCCGCGCGCTACCCTGCGGACTTCGAGGAACGCTGCGCCCGCCTTCGCAACCGTGACTTTCCGCTTACCGTGTCGTTCAACGGACCCTTCTGGCAATTGCGCGAGTTCTGCGGCTTCGAGGGACTGTGCGAGCTCGTGCTTGTCGACCCCGAATTCGTCCGCGACATGGCCACCTTCTGGAGAGATTTCTGTTCCGACGTCATGCAAGTCATCCTCGAACGCGTCGTGCCCGACATGCTGCATTTCTCCGAAGACATGGCCTACAAAGAGCACCCCATGATCAGCCCGGAGATGACCGAAGAATTCTGCGGACCCTGCTATCGCCAGTGGATCGGCCAGGCCCGCGCCGCCGGAACGAAACTGTTCGCCATCGACTCCGACGGCCGTATCGACGCGCTGATACCGGTGTGGATTAAGTGCGGCGTAAACTGTGTCGACCCCATCGAAGTAGCCGCCGGCAACGACATCGCCGCCATGCGCGCCACGTTCGGAAAGAAGGTATCCTACCGCGGCGGCGTTGACAAACGCGCCATGGCGGCCGGCGGCGCAACCCTCAAAGCCGAACTCGCCCGCAACCGCCCCATCGTCCGAGACGGCGGTTTCATTCCCGGCTGCGACCACGGCGTCCCCCCCGACGTCTCCTGGCCCAACTTCCAAGACTACGCCCTGCAACTCGCAGAATTGACGGGCTGGCTCGACTGACGCGCCGGGAGGGTCGGCGTCCCCGCCGACCTTCGCGCCGCCATCTTCAGGCCAGCGAATGCCCCATGCCGGGAGCGCCGCCGTCCTCGCCGACCATCGCGCCGCCATCTTCGGGCCGGCGAACGCCCCATACCCGGGAGGAGCGGCGTCCCCGCCGACCGCAGCGCCGCCCTGTCACTCGCTGGGAGGGCGGATGTCCTCATCTGCCGCGGTTTCTGTGCGAGGGCGCGCCTTTCCGCATCTACCCCGCCGTCGGCGCCGATCCCACACCGGTTTCCGCCGCTCAGTTGCGGCCCAAATCCGCCGCATGCTATAGTACTCGTTCACCCTCCGGGGCGATTAGCTCAGTTGGTTAGAGCACCTGCCTTACACGCAGGGGGTCGTAGGTTCGAGTCCTACATCGCCCACCATCAACTTCTTTGGTCTCCGCTTGAATAGTCTTGTCAGTATTGGCCGAAATGCGATCTGTACTACCCGTCTTGCTGAAGCGTGAAACCGGCGCCATCTTGTCAGAAAGTGACCGCTTTGGGCGGGAACGGACAGCAGTTGGGGTAACCGTTGGGGTAACCGAACTCGCGGCTTGTTCTGCGGCGTGTTGCAGCATCTCGCCAAAGCTGGGGAGTTTGTCCACGGCGCCGGCCACATCGATCAGACCAAGATGCGTATACACATTCGCGGTCAGCGTCGGCGTGCTGTGCCGCATCGCCCGCTGCGCCACCTGAAGCGACACTCCCGCCTTGGCGAGCATCGTGCCGAACGTGTGCCGCAAGGCGTGAACATCCACGACACGTCCCGCGCCGTCGCGCTTGGGAATGCCCGCCGCCCTGCAGTCCGCATCGAAGGTCTTGGTCATCTTCGCGGGAACATCAAACATGGGCAGACTGTCTATCGCGCTCGGAAAAAGTACGACCGACCTCCTCGGCGGCGTCAGGAGGCGCACGCGCCGTTCTTCAATGTACTTGGCCAGTTCGGCGGCCAACTCGCCCGGCAATGGAATCTGCGCGCCACGCCGGGACTTCTCGTCCTTCGCCGCAAGGATGAGGTGCGGAGGATCAGCGTCCAGCCGCACTGCACCCAATGTAATGCTCCGGAGTTCGCCCCACCGCAGTCCCGTAGCCGCAGCCATCCAGTAGGCCATGGCGCGGGTCACGCCCAGCCAGTGAAGCTGGTCCAGCGTTCTCTCGGTCACCTTCGCTCCCGGCTTCCCTTTGTTCGGGCCACGATTGAGCAGCCCCGCTTCCTGCGCAGGGCGTCGACGGGCCGCTTCGATCAGCCGTGTTAACTCCTCGGCAGTCAGCGCCCTCCTGATGCGCCGACGGTCGGCCCGCTCATCTCGCCGCATCGTGTCCGTGAACGGATTGATCTTGACGTATCCTTGGCGCGCACACCACGCGCCGAACGCGTTGAACGTTGTCACATAGGCGTTATGCACCCTTGCGCCCATGACAGACTCGAGTTTGCTGAGGTTCTTCGGCGTGGAGGCCCGCATGGTCAACCACCGTTCAAGCTCGGCCCGGTCCATGTCGCGCAACGTCCGCCATCCGAGGCCGTTCGTTCCCGCGGTCACAAGGTGGACCTTCCAATCATGGCACGTGGTTTTCGCGCAGCTTCGCGCCGCCATGCTTTGGATGAACGCCTCGACGGAATCAAGATAGGACCTGTTTCCCTGCTTCGCGACCCGTGCCTCGCGCGGCGTGATCACGCCTCCGCGAATCTTCTCCTGTTCGGTGACGAACTCGTTGAGCTTGGCCGCCGCTGCCGACTTGTCCCTGCACCCCGTCGGTATCTCGACGACCTCGCCGCTGGCCAGCCGCAACCGGGCATACCACGTGCTGGTCTCGGTCCGGATGCGCGCTGATGCGCCACCGCCAGTCACCGGCGCGGTGCGCACCTTGCCGTTGGCCTTCCAACGGGCGAAAGGTTTGCCGTCCTTGGTGAACAGTTCCGCGCCAGCGGGGATGGGGCGGGTGGTTATCTGCTTGAACAGGGAGGCCATGGGGTCTTCTTTTCCTTTATCGCCATGCGGCTAAGTCATTATGTCAAACTAACTTAGCCATATTATTGCGTAGTCTCGTCGGCTTTGTCAGCGGCCGTCCCCGGCCGGTCAACGCGCTACCATCGCGCGGTTTTCCTTGGTTAGTCGGTCCCGTTCTCGTCATCGTCGTTGACTCGTCGCGCGTTTGCTGCTCGGACCTTAGCCCTGTTTTCCCTGGAACTGAGCAGCATTAGCCGGAAATTGAGTTCTTCTACGCTGTCTTCATCCGGGGGCGCCACGCTTATGCCTGCGCGGCTGCTCGGCGTCATGCCGAATTCCTGAAAGTACTGGCGCATGAGGGCGGACTCCTTGTTCTTGGCCGTGACCCACGGATGGATTACCGGGTAGCCGTTGGGTGACTCGAACAAGTCGGCCTTCGCCGAACCGCTCTTCTCCAGTTCACGCAACGCCTCGGCGTACTTCTCGAAGGCTGCGGTATGAATGCACAGCGCACGAAACGCGTGGAAGTTCTCTGTATTCAGGAGCCGGCGCTCGTACAACGGCTGGGCGTACTGGCTCCAGATGGCCCGTTCGCGATCAGACAAATCCGCCGGGGCGGAGAAGTCTGTGATCGGAGTCGACGCCGGTTCGTTCTCCGGAAGGCGGCGCTTGCTCCGGTTACCTTCAAGAATCCGGATGGCCGTAGGCCTCTTGCAGGGACCTCGCCGACCCATGACTACGTGAGCCCCGACTGGCGGCGCATGCGCTCACGTTTCTCCCGGGCGATGCCTTCGCCTTGCAGACCAACGAGCCGGTTGATCTCCTTCTGAATGGAGAGCGCGGTCTTGATTTCGCTCTTCACGATGGCGTCGCGGTACAGGCGGTTGAGCCGCGCGAGAGACTTGCCGTACTCCACATCGCGGTTACCCGTGGCGCCAGTCATGGCGTCATGCGCCCATTGGACGCACTCGTCGAATTGCTCGGACGTGACACCTTTCTTCTCCATGACCTTACGGGCTTGGGCGATGGTGACTCCATTGAGGAGAAGCTCGTACACTTCGGCAGCCTGCGCCTCATCGAACGGAACGCACTTCGGTTCAGTCATGATGAAATCCTCTTCAGTATGGTTTCGCGAATGTGACGGGCGATGGCCCGCATGAACAGCGGGGGAACGCAGTTCCCGATGCGGGTGAACGCCGCCCACGGTTCGCCGGGGAACACGAACTCATCGGGGATGCTGGCCAGCCGCTTGTGCTCGAGCAGGGAGTAGGTCCGCGTGTACAAGGGGTGGCAGTTCCGCGAGCGCAGATACGGCTTGCCGATCATCGCCGCGGCCATGAGCGTGAACGCGGGTTTGGTCCAGACCTCCCGCCGCTGCTGGCCGGCGTAGACCTCCCCTTGCCGCGCTCGGTGCGCCAGGGGCCAGTTCTTCGTGTTCCGTCCAGCGGGCGATTCGTCAATCCACACGTGACCCGTGGACGCGTCCTGGACATCCCCCAGGTCGCCAATGGCCATCGAGACGGGATAAGGCATGCTCAAAGGCCTCGGATGCGATGGCGCAAGCCCCAGGTCCTCCCGGGCGCCGATGAAAATCATCCGCTGCCGGGACTGTGGAACCCGAAAGTACATCGCGTTCATCAGCCGCGCCGAGACCCGGTAGCCGCACGTCCGCAACTCGCGGATAATGTCCGCAAAGATGAGGCGCATTCGTCCCTTGACCATGCCCGAGACGTTTTCCATGACGAATACCTTGGGCCGGAGTCCCTGGAGCAGGCGGACATACTCGCGGAACAGTTGGTTCCTCGGGTCGTCCAGGATGCGGGCGCCTGACGTGCTGAACCCCTGGCAGGGCGGGGAGCCGTCCAGCACGTCGAGTTCGCCGGGCTTGAGGCCCGCCAGCCCCAGCGCATAGTCAACGCTCAGTTGGGCGATATCTCCGTGATAGACAGGCAGGTCGGGGAAGTTTGCCCTGAGCGTCGCCGCGGCGTGGTCGCTCCATTCCACCGCAAGGAGTTCCCGGTACCCGGCCATGCTGTATCCCAGCGACGACCCGCCGCACCCGGCGAACGTGCTAATCACGGTCGGCGCATCTGGCGCCCGCGGAGCCAGGTGGGCCTGCCACGCGTCCGCGAGCAGTTGGCGATACTTACTTGGGCCACTGATGGCCGCAGTTTGGGCAAGTGACATACTTCACCTCGTTGGCGCAGGTTTCGTCGATTTCCGGGAAGGTGACATCGGGTGGCACATCATTGACGACCACACCGGACGCTTTGGCAATTTCGGCCAGCATTGCGGTTACGGCGGCATTCTCCGGGGCGATGGTTTCGAGTAGCGCTTGTAGCGCCGCCGCGTCCGTGCCCGCGAGCGCGGCAAGCGGGTCATGGGTGGCCAGAAGGTAGTCTGCTTCCTCATCGGTCACGTCGAGCAACAGGCACGGCCACTTCTCGTCGGCGAAGTACTTGGAACGGCACTCGCCGTCGATGATCGTCAGTATGCCGTCGTTGGCCTTGTACACCAGCAGTGCGCCAGCGATACCGACCTCTTCCAGAACACCACGCAGCGCGGACACTTGGTTCTGCGGATGGCGGCGCGGGTTCTTGGGATGCGGCCGTAGTTCGGTCCCTTTGACGCGGATTAGCTTTACGATTCGGTTCTTGATGGCGTCCATGAAAAGATTCCTTATCTCCCCCTACAAAACCTGCGGTTGTGCGCGCGGCATTGACGCGCGGTCGCCAAGGGCCAAACCCGTACGATTTTGACCCCATACCCGGGGGCGGGGCGATCGGTTCGCGAACGCTGAAGTCCGTGATTGCGCATCACCGGACGCCCCCTGGAACGCGATGGAACGCGATCCAATCTAATGTGTCTTGTACAGAGATCGGAGTAACTTTTTTTCCGTGCGTGCATTGGATAGGATCGCGTTCCATCGCGTTCCAGGGCCATAGAATTCATTGAATTGCGATCCCTTCGTAGTATCGATCACGTCCGTCTTCGCTACGTGAGTTTGTCGTCCGTATCCCCGGAACGACAGCCCGGAGGTTCCGTCCAAACAGGGCGACCGTTCCGGCATTGTCGCGGCCGTGGCTGGCGCACCACGCCTTCCAGGCGTCGAAAAGCACTGAGCAGCGGACGCGGTTGCCCGGCGCCACGGCGCACACGTCACGCAGAAACGCGCCTACGGGGCTGGACAGGTCATCCAGTTCACGGACGATATGTTCGGACCGCTCGGGCTGAATGAAGCGGCCGTTCTCGCGCAACCGCTGAAGTCCCTCGATCGCCCATAAGAAGATTCCCGGCAATTCAGTGACCAGCTTCTCCGTTAGTACGTGGTCTTCTTTGCCATAGAAGCTCTTCGTGAGACTCAGGAGTAGGAACCGGCTGGCTAGCGCCCCAGAAGCGTCCGTCAAGGCCGGGAGTTCGTTGGATAGGAGCATGAAGCGGGAGTTTAGCTTCATCGTGACGGGGTCGCGGTGCTTGCGATCTATGGTTTGTAGGTCTTCGCCGCTGATGGACAACAGGCGCTCAATGACAATGGCTTGGTCGGTTCGTCCCGACAGCCGGGCGTCACTGATAATCGCCAACGACTTTCCGATAAGGCTTGAACATCCAAAGTTCGTCGCAAGCCCCGCCAACGTCGGCGCCGCGACGGCGCACGGACCAACCAGAGCGCTCAGGACACGCGCGATAGTTCCCTTGCCGGAGCGCTTCGGGCCAATCAAGAACAGCATCTTCTGCAGGCGCGTGTCCGTCGTCAGGCAGTATCCGAACCATTCCTGCAATAGGGCGATCGACTGGATGTCGCCATCGAAGATGTCCCACAAGAAGGGAGTCCATACCGCCGGTGTGGAGGCGTTCGGGTCATATGCGACGGCGACGCCGCGGACTGAAAAGTAATCTGGGGTGAGCGGATGCAGCCGTAGCGTTTCGGCCTCGAGTAGGCCATTGGCGCAATGAATCACTTCCCCCTGCGGTTGGTAAAGGAACTTTACCAGCCACTGGGGTATTGCGCCCACAACGGTGACACCAATTACTGCCGGAAGCGCCGCAACAACTTCCGCAACCTGGCGTTTTGTAGCGATTAGTTTGACGAGCGAGATTTCGCCAGTTTTTCCGTCCTCTTTCTCGAACCACACCCGATCCAAGTGGTGGTAAAGCGTGGCGTCGATCTCTTCGTCCGGTGTCAGTTCGTACGCGCCGTCCTTGTATCGATACCACGCCCCCGCGTGACGTTTCAGCCGGTTTGTGCGACACTTCTTTTCCAGGAAGTTCTCCGCGAGTCGTAGTGGTTCGGTACTGGCAACGACGTTGCGGGTTTCGGAGGCCTCAGGTGAGCCAGTTGTATTGAGTGCATGCCCGTCCCCGTTATCACGGTTTCGCATACCGCGTTCGTGGCCGGCTTTCGCTTCGGCGTCCGTCAGCTTGTGCCGAAGCTCTTTTTCCGTCCATGGCGGCTGACACTTTGTAGCGTTAAACCACTGCATAACCTCCCACAATTCGGATTCGCCGAGGTCAAACCGAACCGCCTCGCACGCCGCCCGTAGCGTGGCGTCATGTCCGCCATTGCCTGAGACTGCGTCGGGTATCCTCTCGAGGTACGCTTTGCAGCGTTCTGTCGCGCGAGGTGACCGCTTCGTCACTTCCTTACGATCATCGCCAGGCGCCGGAGCGGAACTGACCGGCGCCGTCAGCTTGTCAATCACCCAGCGCGGCAAAGGAGCCAATTCAATTTCGTCGGGGCTCTTGCCAGGCGCCCACGCGTACACATTACTGGTCTCTGGATGGACAGACCCGACGAATACCACCTGGCCGCCATCGCCACGAGTGTCCACGTGAGGCGCCAGCTTGCGGTTACCAAGTAGGACATCCTCGGGCATACGAAAATAAAGGTGCAGACCGCCCCCGCCCGTTTGGACCGTGACGGTGTCCGGAAGATCGCGTGGGACGACACCGCCTTTGACTTGGTCTATGTCGATCACAAACACGCCGGAATTCGCGCCGGTTCGAAGTCCGACGTTGCCTGACCGTGCCCACGCCATGGCCCGCGAAAGCGATTCGCGAGGCTCCGACTGCCACGCGGTTCTGGCCGGTCTCACGCCTGACCCGCGGACAGCCTGCAGCAATCCACTCCGCGACAATTTCACGGCGCCAGCGCACCAGCCGGCCCACTCGCACTGGGGCAGGCATCTGCCCAGAATCGCACAAGCGGTACACGGTGCGCGAAGAGCATTTGAGAATTGCCGCCGCCCCCTTTACGTCGAGAAGTTCAATCTCTGCAGTCATAGGAAGGTCTCCGCCGTTCCGACTGCATTAACTGCGGTCTCTATGATTGGAGCTCGTCGAGGACTACCTGAGTCGTTTCGTGTTGCCATCTGAACCTCGCTTTCCTGCAATGTTGCTTCGTGTCACTGCAGTAATTATGCGAGGTACAGAGGGGACGTACCTGGGGATCTTCCCGGGGAATTTGCGTGGACAAGGCGGAATCTGCGTGGAAACGGAAGGAAATCTAGATATTCAGTCGATAGGCCCCTCTTCGGCGGCCATTTACGATGAGCGTTTTCCAATTAGGAAGGCTCCTGAACGTGTCCCGTATTCTCGCGCCAGTATTTGAGGTTATGCCAGCCGCTGTTTTCAGAGTCTCCCATGCCACGTCCGGCACTCCTCGTTGAGCATTCTCGTGTAGACACTGGATAACCGCCGCTTGTTTTGTCGTAAGGCTATATAGATTCTCTGCTAGCGCTACGGTTCGATAATCATCACTGTGGGAAAACTCTTTATGGTGTTCGCCCTTCGGGCGGACCGCAGTTTGCGAGGCCAGGTTTTCGCCGCTACGCGCGAGCTGTTCAGCTTCGCTTCTGATACCCCGTTCGATAGCTGCCTTCGCGCGGTTCAAATCCCGTATTGCCGCGCGCAAGACGACCTCAGAGTTTCGACATTCTGACTCTATCCGCTCGAAATCCCGATCAGACTCTATGTCCAGCCACAGTTTGAACAAGACGCAAAGCCTGTCCATTGGCGCATAGTCGAAATCCATCAGGGTAGCATCCAGTTTCGCGATGATCTGCTCAATCTTGTTGCAGACTTCGTAGACTCGCGGAAAGAAAACCTGAATATCGAAAGGCATTCTCCGACCCGCCTCAGATTTCCGCATGTCAAGCCAAGCGCCAAGTTCTAGTGCTTGCTGGGATACCTCGTAAATGAGCGTTGGGTAGTCCACCGGCGCGCCTGTTGAACTGACCGCTCTTCTGGTCGTTGCTCGAGCCAAATCGCGCAACAGTTCTATGGCATCCGCACGCGCTTGATTAGATTCCTCGTACTTCTCGCGCACGAAGTTTAGGTCGCCAATTCTCAGTAGACATTGCATTAGCAGCGTTTTCAGTCTTCTCAAAGGCTCTGCATCGAGAGATACCCGCCGTGTGTGATCTACAAGGTCATCTGTCTGACTATTAAATTCATCGACTACGGCTGGAACCTGCCCGAAATCCGTGATTTCCTGCTGGGAGATTGCTCGGACAATTTGCTCTCTGACGAATTCCTCGGAAGTGTACCAAGCGTCAATCAGGTCCTTCACGGGTGGTGTGCTGTAGCGACCATCGTATGGGAACGGCATGCGGTGAGCTCCTTGCAGTAAAGACCGAAGCATCCACGGTTGTAACAACAGTTGTCACAGGCTGTCACTATGGTACACCCGACGATCGTGGCTGCGAAGCACGCCCCTACCCCCTGGGGGCCTATATTTTTTACGGGAGTCGATTCCGGAACCGTCATCGTGGTTCTCTTTTTGCTTGCTGCGGTTTTCAGGGGAAAAATGATAAAATTCCAGCGAGGAGATTGATATGGGAAAACGCGGTCCGCAGCCTACGCCGGTCGAGATTCTTGAGGCGCGCGGTTCGCGCAACATCAAGAATCGCGAGCAGCCCGAGTTCCGTCCGAACTGTCCACCGTGCCCGGACTATATGCCCAAACGCGGCCGTGAATACTGGGAACATATCGTGCCTATCGTTAGCCGCTCCCGCGTGCTGACCGAAGCCGATTGGGGCTCATTGTGCGCGCTGTGCTTGGCGTGGTCGGAAATCTGGAAGGCCCATGCCACGCTCGAGGTCGAGGGCCGGTACGTCGAGGGTCAAAAGGGGAACTACGCGCCACATCCCGCCATCCACGTCATGCAAATGGCCGGAAGCCTGTCTTGTGAATGACCCGGTCTCTGGGGTATACCATTTGCTGACGAGTGGGAGAATCTCCAAGTTCGGAGAGTTCGGGGTGGTGTTCATGACGTGCAGAGGAACCTTATACACCGCGACCGTCCAAGGTATGCCCAACCGATGAACCGCCAAGAACGGGATTTCATCTGTGGAGTAGCAGAGCGGTACAGCCTGCCTCACACACGCGTATACGGATACGCGCTAAGACTGGACGGTTACATATTCTTCGATTTCCGTCAGGCCTGTTCCTTCGTGAATAAGCGCCTGAACCGCGAATTGATTACCGACGCCGATACCGCGCGTGAACCACGGGCAAACCTGTTCGGGGTAGTACAGATACTTCTTCGCCGAGCACGCGGATCGGCACCGTCCGAAGGCGTGACAACCAGACGGTTGTCACGCGGAGTGGTCGGAGTAGTCGCATTCATTCTCGGCGTGGTCCTGACCGCGGCGATATTCAACGTTCTGTGGGCTACTCAGAGCAAAGAAGAACTCACTACGTCCCAACCACGCGGCAACATCGGCACCGATATGCTGACGCCGGCAATCGTCACGAAGAACACCGTGCAAGTCGGCAAGGGCGGTGAATCCACGACGGAGCCATCCAGGGCCGCAGAGCAGTCCACAATATCCGAAGACCCGCCGTCCAGCAAGCCTTTGGACTCACTTTCCATAGAGCTAAAAGGGGTGGCAGGCGCAAAGGCATTTGCACAGTTGACGAAACCCAAGAGCCCAACACCCGAAAGCATGGTACTGTCCGAGGGTGACACGGTCATGGGACATTGGGTCGTTGAAGCAGTGGAGATGCGACCGACCAGCGTGACCCTGCGGAATGAAAAGACCGGTCGAAACATTGAACTACACCCGGGCGATAGCATCACTCTCTCAATTGAGTAACTGTCGATCGCATGGTTGTATTGAAATTACGATTTTGACTTCCTGGGCGATGATAACAACGGAGGGGCCGTCAATATGTCTGAACTGGGACGACTCGAACGCGTGGACTTACGCAAAGCATGGGTGAGCGAGTCGTGCGAGTTCACGCCGTGGCTTGCGGAAGAAGACAACCTCGTACTCCTCGGCGACACGATTGGACTTGAACTCGAACTGGAGGCCCGCGAAAAGGAAGTCGGCCTGTTTCGCGCTGACATACTTTGCAAGGACACCGCGACCGGAGATTGGGTTCTCATTGAGAACCAGTTGGAGCGAACCGACCATAATCACCTTGGTCAGTTGATGGTGTACGCCGCCGGCCTGAAAGCCGTAACGATAGTGTGGATTGCCCAGCGATTTACCGACGAGCACCGGGCGGCTCTGGATTGGTTGAATGAAATCACGGATGACCGTTTCCGATTTTTCGGGTTGGAGGTGGAGTTGTGGCGCATCGGCGAATCGCCACTTGCCCCCAAGTTTAATGTAATCTGCCAACCGAATAACTGGAGCAAGACCGTAGCCGAAGGCGCAGCGCGAATGCAGTCCGGCGAGCTGACGCCAAACCGGCAGCTTCAACTAGCCTTCTGGACCGACTTTCGCGCATACCTTACTCAGAAGGGCAGCAAGCTTAAGACGGCGAAACCATACCCGCAGCATTGGATGGATGTTGCCCTGGGACGTAGCAGTTTCAATCTCGCCGCTATTGCGTCCCGATATGATTCAACGAAAAAGTCCTATCAAAACCAGGAACTCCGTGCGGAGCTTGTAATCACTGGCGACCAATCCAAGAGCTATTACCGTCTCCTCGAACAAGACCGCGATGAAATCGAACGCGAACTCGGAGAGCCCCTTACGTGGCACAATCCACCCGAAAAGCGGATGTGCCGCGTTTACGTCCGTAGCACGGTAGATCTCGACAATCGGGATCGCTGGCCTGAGTACTTCACGTGGTTGCTCGAAAAGCTGGAGAAACTCTACGGCGTATTCGGTCCGCGCGTCAGAAAGCTCAAAACGAGTGATTCCCAGATTGAATGACGGACCTGCGCGACGGCTTCTGAATCAATGCCACGTGGCCCCCGCTGTGCCGTTGCGTTGTGCAATGCCCCTCGTTATACTCGTTCCAGATTTCGGCGGAGTGAGATACCTTCTTTGACGGGGCTGGGGCATGAATCTAGACCAACTCAAGGCTAACGTAGTTCTCACGGGACCGGTTTTTCCAGAACCGGTTCGCATTATCACTGTGGAACAACTGGGTGGCGCTGTCCGCGTAATTGGTCAAGGTCTCAAGACGAACCAAGTTCACCAGCCCATTCTGAGCGATGAGCAACTCGCTACCCTCACCATTTCCCCTGAAACGGAACCCTTTGATGGTGACTCCAAGCGCTTCCGGCTAGGTATCGAGGCGTGGCGGCTGGGTCTGGCGTACGAGTATGACCCGTTTTTCTCGCTGTCTATTGCCCGAGTGGACCCCTTGCCCCACCAATTGGAGGCGGTTTACGACTACTTTATTCGGATGCCCCGCATACGCTTTCTGCTCGCCGACGACCCTGGCGCCGGGAAAACGATTATGGCCGGCCTCCTAATCAAGGAGTTGAAGACGCGCGGGGTAATCACGCGCACGCTCATCGTGACGCCCGCCAACCTGACCTTCCAATGGCAGCGCGAACTCAAAGACAAGTTCCGCGAGCAGTTCGAGGTCGTCCGCAGCGATGTCCTTCGGGCCAATTACGGCACAAACCCGTGGCAGGACCGCAACCAAGTCATTACGTCTGTATCGTGGGTGTCCCGCGTCGAGGATGCCCGCGAAAGCCTATTTCGTAGCCAATGGGACCTCATCATCGTGGACGAGGCCCACAAGATGAGCGCGTACAGCGCCGACAAGAAGACACTCGCGTATCAATTGGGCGAGCATCTGTCCGAGATGACGGACCACTACCTACTCATGACGGCTACCCCGCACAAGGGCGACCCCGAGAATTTTTGCCTGTTCCTGGAATTGCTCGACCGCGATGTGTACGGCGATGTGAAGAGTCTCGAAGAGGCCATGCGCCGCAACAGCGCACCGTTCTACCTGCGCCGTCCCAAGGAAGCTCTGGTTACCTTTCCCGACCCCGACACGGGGCAGGTCAAGAAGCTTTTCACCAACCGGGATGTCCAAACGTCGGAATTCAAACTCAACGAGGATGAATGGGACTTCTACCAAGCGTTGACGCACTACGTCGAAGAGCAGTGCATGAAGGCCCAAGGGGACGATTCCGCACGAGGCCGGGCGCTTGGCTTCACCATGGCCATGTTGCAACGCCGGTTCGCATCAAGCGTCTACGCCGTCCGCCGAAGCCTCGAACGCATGCGCGACAAACGCCAGAAGATTCTGGACGACCCCGCAGGGTACCGCGACCGAATCATGGCCAAGCGCCTGCCGGATGACTTCGAGGATTTAACGGACGAAGAGCAGCAGGAAATCATGGACGAACTGGAGGAAGTCGTCGCCTCCGTTGACCCGTCCGCTCTGCGCTCGGAAATCATCGAACTCGACAAGCTCATTCAATACGCCGCCACGCTCGAAAAGCGCGAAGTCGAATCTAAGCTGGTCAAGCTCCGGGAAGTCCTCACCGAGCACGGCATATTCGGCGACCCCAAGATGAAGCTCCTGGTATTCACGGAGCACAAGGATACGCTCGATTACCTCGTGCGCAAGATGACCGAGGAATGGGGCCTGACGGTTACCCAAATCCACGGCAGCATGAAGATTGGCGACCGAGACACACCCGGCACGCGCATCCACGCGGAACGTGACTTCCGCGAGCGCGCCCAGGTAATGGTGGCCACCGAGGCGGCGGGCGAAGGCATCAACCTCCAGTTCTGCTGGTTCATGATCAACTACGACATCCCGTGGAACCCCGTCCGCCTGGAACAGCGCATGGGCCGCATTCACCGTTACGG
>JACRLJ010000033.1 GCA_016215105.1 Candidatus Hydrogenedentota bacterium | reverse complement strand
CGGGCTCGGCGCCGAGGGACGCCTCCAAAACATCGGCGGCCTTCCGGTGGCCGGCAGCGGCGGCGACATTACCGTGCCGCCCGCTACGTCGCAGATCACCGTCCGACCCGACGGCGCCGTAATGGCGCGAGGATTTTGGCGACGCAGAATACCGCGGCGCGCTGGCGGATGCGGCGTCGCGTCCAGACGAGCCGCTGTCGCTGTATGTCCATATCCCGTTTTGCCATGAACGTTGCGCGTTTTGCGGCTGCAACGTCGTTATTGCGAAAAAGGCGGGGGTTGCCGAGACCTATCTGGGGTACGTCGAGCGCGAGCTGGCGATGGCCGCGGAGGCGTTGAAGGGCCGCAGAACCGTCAAACAACTGCATTGGGGTGGCGGGACACCGACCTACCTCGATATTCCGCAAATTCGGCGGCTTCATGGGACGATTGCGCGGCTGTTTTCGATAGACCCGGCGGCGGAAGTGGCGCTCGAGGTCGACCCTCGGGTTACGACACGCGGGCAAATCGAGACGCTTCGGGAGCTGGGGTTCAACCGGATCAGCATGGGGGTGCAGGATTTTGATCCGGGGGTGCAGGTCGAAATTCACCGGAATCAGACCGAGTTCGAGGCACGGCAACTTTGCGCGTGGTCGCGGGAGGCCGGTTTCGACGGTATCAACATCGACTTAGTGTACGGATTGCCCGGCCAGAAGCCCGAGGGATGGGCGCGCACGATTGAATCTATACTCGACGTACGACCGGATCGCCTGGCGATATACAGTTACGCGCATCTGCCCGAGAAACTGCGCAACCAACGGCGCATTGATGCGACGGCGTTGCCGACGGGACCTGAGAAATACGAGTTGTTTGCGATGGCGCGGCGAATGCTGGTCGGGGGCGGATACCGGGCGATAGGGATGGACCATTTTGCGCTGCCGACGGACGAGTTGTCGGCGGCGTTGGACGAACGGCGTCTGCACCGGAATTTCATGGGCTATACGGTGGTGCCGGCCTCGGAGATGTTGGGGATAGGGACGTCGGCCATTGGCGAGATCGGCGGATCCTATGCGCAGAACGAAAAGAAGTTGTCCACCTATGAAGAGGCGATTGAAGCAGGCCGTTTCGCGACGCATAGCGGGTGTGTTCTTACGCGCGACGACGTGATACGCCGCTGGGTAATACGGCAGATCATGTGTAATTTCTATTTGGACACGGCGATGCTGGAGCGCAAGCTGGGCGTGCAGTACCGCGACTATTTTGCGACAGAGGACCAGGCGCTGCACGAATTCGAGGAGCAAGGGTTCGTGGCGCGGGACAATGGAAATCTGCAGGTACTTCCATTGGGACAGATCTTCATTCGCAATGTCGCGATGCTGTTTGACGCCTATATCAAGCGTCCCGCCGGATTCAAACTGTTTTCGCGCACGGTTTAATCGGGGGGCCAAACACAATGCACGAAGAAGTACGAGTAGCCATCATCGGAGGGGGAGTGACCGGCCTCTGCGCGGCGCATCACCTCTCCAAGGCGTTCGGGACGGATAGCGTTCTGCTGATAGAAGGCTCGGACTACGTCGGTGGACACACGCGGACGGACCAAATTGACGGGTTCTCGTGCGATTGGGGTCCAAATGGCTTCTTGAATCGCGAGCCGTTGACCTTGGAGTGGGTGGACGAGCTGGGTCTGACGCCGGAACTGGTGTTGGCGAACGAGGCGGCGGCGCACCGGTTCATTCTCAAGAACGACCAATTGATCGAGATCTTGGGGCCGCCGAAGTTTTTGTTGCAGCCGTTGCTTTCGGTCAAGGGCCGGGCGCGTCTGCTCTGCGAGCCCATGATTAGGGCCAAGCGCGACGACGCGCCGGAATCAGTGTGGGACTTTGCGGCGCGGCGGATAGGGCGCGAAGCGGCCGACATGATGGTCGGGCCGATGGTGAGCGGGATATTCGCGGGAGACGCGCACGCGTTGTCGCTGGCCCACTGTTTCCCGCGCATGGCCGCGATGGAGCGCGACTACGGCACGTTGTTCAACGCGTTGATGGCAAAGCGCCGCGTGGACAAAGAGGCCAGCGCCATGGGACCAAAGGGCGTGCTGACCAGCTTCGCGGGCGGCATTGGACATTTGGCGCAGGTCGCCACGGCGAAGCTGGGCAATCGGGTACGCAGCGGGAACCGTGTCACGCGGCTAACCAAACCGAACGGGACTTTCCGAATCGAGACCAGCGCCGGCCTGACGGTGGATGCGGCGTCGGTGGTGGTGGCCGTACCGGCGTTCGCAGCGGCGGAACTGACCGGCGAGCTTGACCCGGCGTTGAGCAAGACGTTGAGAAACATTGCCTACGCGGATTGTGTGGTGATTTGTACCGGATACCGTAAGTCACACGTGAGCCGCGATGTGAACGGATTCGGGTTTCTCGTGCCCCGCAATCAGAACAAGCGGTTGTTGGGATGCCTGTGGACCTCGTCCATCTTTCCGAAGCAAGCGCCGGACGACTGGGTGCTGTTGCGGACGATTTACGGCGGATATAACGACCCTGATGTGGTTCGGCTGGACGACGCCCAGTTGCTCGAGCATGTTCGACGCGAAGTCGACCCTTTGTTGGGGATTTCGTCGAAACCGGAATTTGTGCGGATATTCAGGCATTTCAAAGGCATTCCGCAATACCTGTTGAGCCACGGGACCTATCTTAACGAGATTGAAGCGGCGGAGAGCCGTTTCCCCGGGCTGGTCATGGCTGGCAACGCCTACCGAGGTGTCGGGCTGAATGACTGCGTCATTTCGGCGCACCGGGCCGTACAGCGGCTTACCGCATAGCGAGCGCCGTAAAGAATAACGGCTTGAAACCGAGTGTTTGATAAGAGAACGGTAGGTGGATGCGGATATGACACGTTGGGAATACCGGCAAGAGTACATACAGTTGAAACGGAAGGCGCTCGATACGGAAGCCATTCAGGGATTGACCGAATACTACAACAAGTTTGGTCAGGATGGATGGGAACTTGTGACCTACATCCCGGACATGCGGGACGCCGGTATGCTCGTTGGGACCAAGCCGCAGGGAATCATCGCGACGTTTAAGCGTCCGATTCCCGGCTAAACAAGGTTGAATTAACCACCGATTTGACGCGCCACTATCAGAAAGATGAAGGCCGTTGGACTCCGCGGGCATAAGCACGCGCCACGCTACTAACCCAACAGGCCACTAGGAGATTACTTGATGACGTTGCTAACCACCTCGGACCGCGTTTTCTCGCACGATGAATCGGAGCGAATCACGCGGACCCCGTTTCCAAACTCGCGCAAGATCTACGTGACCGGTTCGCAACCGACGATCCGAGTGCCGATGCGCGAGATCAGCCAGCACCCGACGCGGGCGGGACGTGGAGGGAACGGCGCGGTTACGGAATCCAATCCCGCGATAACCGTGTACGACACGTCGGGACCGTACACGGACCCTGATGTGGCGATTGACGTTCACAAGGGGCTGGCGCCGCTGCGCCGGCAATGGATACTGGACCGCGGCGACGTGGTCGAGATGGACCATGTTACGTCGGACTACGGGCAGCGCCGCGAGCACGACCCCTTGCTCGAGCCGATTCGATTTACCCGAATCCGCAAGCCCCTTCGCGCGAAGCTGGGGCGCCGGGTCACCCAGATGCACTATGCTCGCCGCGGAGAGATCACGCCGGAGATGGAATACATCGGCATTCGCGAGAATCTGCGCCTGGAACATGTTCTGGAGGAATTGAAGCGGCAGCATCCGGGTCAGAATTGGGACGCAAAGCTGCCAAAGGCGATCACGCCGGAATTCGTCCGGGACGAAGTGGCGCGGGGCCGGGCCATCATTCCCTCGAATATCAACCATCCGGAAAGCGAGCCGATGATCATCGGACGCAATTTCCTCGTCAAAATCAACGCGAATATCGGCAATTCGGCCATCACCAGCTCGATCGAAGACGAAGTCGAGAAGATGGTGTGGGCCATTCGCTGGGGTTCGGACACGGTGATGGACCTGTCGACGGGACCCAATATCCACGAAACGCGGGAATGGATTTTGCGCAATTCGCCCGTACCCATTGGGACCGTGCCTATTTATCAGGCGCTGGAAAAAGTGGGGGGGAAGCCCGAAGAACTGACCTGGGACCTCTTTCGGGACACGCTGATCGAGCAGGCCGAGCAGGGCGTGGACTACTTCACGATTCATGCGGGCGTGTTGCTCCGTTACGTGCCGTTGACGGCGAAGCGCGTTACGGGGATTGTGAGCCGGGGCGGCTCGATTCTGGCGAAATGGTGCCTGGCGCATCACCAAGAGAACTTCCTGTACACGCACTGGGACGAAATCTGCGAGATTATGGCGGCGTACGACATCGCGTTTTCGATTGGCGATGGGTTGCGGCCGGGATGCCTGGCCGACGCGAACGACGAGGCGCAGTTTGGCGAATTGAAGACCCAGGGCGAGTTGACGAAGCGCGCGTGGGCCCAGGATGTCCAGGTCATGAATGAAGGCCCCGGACACGTGCCGATGCATATGATTAAAGAAAACATGGAGAAACAGTTGGAATGGTGCTCGGAAGCGCCATTCTACACGCTTGGTCCGCTCACTACGGACATCGCGCCCGGATACGATCACATTACGTCGGCGATTGGCGCGGCGATGATCGGGTGGTACGGCACCGCGATGTTGTGTTACGTGACGCCCAAGGAACATCTGGGACTGCCCGACAAGAATGACGTGCGCGAGGGCGTGATCGCGTACAAGATAGCGGCGCACGCGGCAGACTTGGCGAAAGGGCACCCGGGAGCGCAGGTCCGTGACAACGCGCTGAGCAAAGCGCGGTTCGAGTTCCGCTGGGAAGACCAGTTCAACCTTTCGCTCGATCCGGAGAAGGCGCGCAGTTTTCACGACGAGACCCTTCCCGCCGAGGGGGCCAAGCTGGCGCACTTCTGTTCGATGTGCGGGCCCAAGTTCTGTTCAATGGAAATCACGCAGCAGGTGCGGGATTACGCGGCGCAACTGGGCGTGGAAGCCGACGAGGCGCGATCCGAGGGCATGAAGGTCATGTCCGAGTCCTTCCGCGAGCACGGTAACGAAATCTACCAGAAACTGTAGACGTGTCCAGGAAGTCTAACGGCTGAGCGCTACGGCAGGCGCTCCGCCCGGTTCACACCGATCGCGCCAACATCAGCAGTTTAGGAGTTCGGCCAGAAAGTCGGCTATTTGACGCGGCGCGGCCAGAAAGCATCTGTAAGTTGTTTAATACCGGCGCTCGCTTTTGTCGGGTTTTGGCAATGTGAAATAATGGGCGCGTACCATCGTACTCGGATGTAATCGGGAGGCGTCTCCCTTTCTCTGCAATTCAAGTAGGTACACACCGGCGTGCAGGACACCTCGACAGAAGTCGCATCCGCATCGGACCTGATCGAGAAATGTATTCACTCCCCCCGAATTCCATGGTTTCCCTCTCTTCGAACGCGCCGCCTGCAAGGCGAAATCATGGACCTGCCTGACCTGGACGAAGCCCAACACGTTCAAGCGTTGCGCGGCCTCGAACGTATCCATTGCATGACCGGCGGGGCACGGTACTTTTGGCCTCGTATCGTTGACGCGGCCCGCGAGGTGGAAGGACGGCCACTGCGTGTGCTCGACATCGCAACCGGGGGCGGAGGGGTACTCCTTTCACTGGCCAAGCGAGCCCGACGGGCGGGCATTCCGCTGGTTCTTGCGGGATGCGACATTAGTGAACGCGCCGTGGCATACGCGCGGCGGGGCGCCGATGACGCCGGAGCACAGGTGAACTTCTTTGCGTGGGACGTGGTCGCACAGGGTGTTCCCGAAGGCTTCGATGTAATCCTGTGTTCGCTGTTCTTGCATCACTTGGAAGATGAACAGGCAGTGACTCTTTTGAAACAGCTTTCGCGACGCGCAAAACGCACCGCGCTGTTGCTCGACTTGGTGCGAAGCAAACCCGGCTACGCGCTGGCGTATTGGGGCTGCCGGCTAGCGATTCCCTCACGGGTTGTCCATATTGATGCGCCATTGTCGGTGATGTCGGCGTTTACCGAGCAGGAAGCGCAGGCGCTGGCGCGACGGGCGGGGCTGACGCGCTACCGTATTGAACGGCGTTTTCCGTTTCGATTCATGCTCGAGATTGGACGCGCATGAGCATTGCCGCAACTCTCACGCTGCGCGAAACAGGGACAATCGATTGGGATGCGATTGTAGTAGGCGCTGGGCCTTCGGGGGCCATCGCGGCGCGCGGTCTGGCCTTGACGGGCCGGAAGGTGTTGCTGGTGGACAAAGCGCGCTTTCCGCGTTGGAAGGTATGCGGGTGTTGCCTAAACCTGCGAGCGTTGTCCGTTTTCGATGAGGCGGGATTGGGATCGTTGGTGCGCGAACGTGGCGGGGTACCGCTGCATCGCATTGAAGTCGCTTCCATGGGCGGGCGCTGTCAGTTGCCGCTGCCTGGGGGCGTGACGCTGTCGCGGGAGGCGCTGGACGCCGCGCTAGTCGAAGCCGCGATCCAAGCGGGCGCTCAGTTTCTGCCCCAGACGTCCGCGTCGCTCGAAGGCGTGGCCGCAGACTATCGAACCGCGCGGCTACGCAGCGGCGATGAGGCCGTTACGGCGCAAGCGCGATTGGTGGTGGTAGCGAGTGGCCTCGGTAGCAAATTGCTTACTGATTCCGAAGAATTTGCCACTACGCCAACGCCTGGATCGCGCATCGGCGCCGGAGCCATTGCGCCAGTTGCGCCCAGTGGTTATGAATCCGGTACCATCTACATGGCCTGCGCCAAAGCGGGATACGTGGGGTTCACGATGATTGAAGGCGGCCGTCTGGACGTCGCGGCAGCTTTAAACGCCGACGCAGTGCGGACAAACGGCGGATTGGCGAGAGTCGCTTCGCGTGTATTGGAGGAGGCGGGCTTCAGGGAAATGACGGATTTGGACTCGTTGGATTGGCGTGGCACCCCCGCGTTGACGCGGCATACGGCGCGGATTAGCGCGCACCGCCTGCTCCTGGTTGGAGACGCGGCGGGGTATGTGGAGCCATTCACCGGGGAGGGCATGGCGTGGGCTCTGTCCGGCGGAGCCGAGCTTGCGCGAATTGCTTCTAGAATACTGCCACAGTGGCATAGCGCCATCGAGGACGAGTGGCGCCTGTGCTACCGCCGCATGGTGACGCAACGGCAGTTGGTGTGCAAAGCCCTGTCCGCTTTGCTGCGCCACCCGCGCCTGACGGCCACGATAGTCAGAGCTTTGGCGGTCGCGCCCGGATTGGCCCGGCCTTTGATACGACAACTCAATGCAGAAGTAACCCGCGCTACGAGGAGTTCCGCATGAATTTCACCATTCTGGGACAAGGGACGGGCCTGCCCGAGTACTCGATGGCTCAAGATATCGTCGTTGAATACGCAAAGAAGGTTTCGTGCCATACCGACGAGCAGCGCCGTCTGCTGCCCGCGCTGTACCGTATGACTGGCGTCAAGCGGCGCCATAGCGTGCTGCTCGAGGCGCCGGAAGATCAGGAAAGCCGCCAATCGTTCTTTCCCTATCCGGACAACGGGAATGACTTGGGACCGGGTATAGGTCAGCGTATGGAGAAGTACGAGAAGTGCGCGCTGGTCCTGGCGGAACAGGCCGCCCGCGAAGCACTGTCGCAGTCGGAGCTGGCGCCGGATGACATCACGCACTTGGTGACGGTTTCGTGCAGTGGTTTTTATGCGCCCGGTGTGGATGTGGGATTGATTCAGGAACTGGGACTTCGGCGCACGGTACAACGTACCCACGTAGGGTTCATGGGCTGTCACGGCGCACTCAACGGCCTGCGCGTGGCGCGCGGCTTCACCCATGGAGACCCCAATGCGCGTGTGCTTCTTTGCGCCGTGGAATTGTGCAGTCTCCATTACCATTATGGATGGGAACCAGAACAGATTGTCGCCAATGCGTTGTTCGCGGACGGCGCCGCGGCGATTGTGGGAAGCGGCGAGCCTGTGGCGGACCGGTGGCGTGTCGTCGGAACGGGCTCGTGTCTGATGCCGGATTCGCAGGATGCCATGACTTGGCGCATCCGCGATCATGGATTCGTGATGAGTTTGTCGCCGCACGTGCCGGATTTGATTTGCACGCACCTGCGCGGCTGGATGGAAGAATGGTTGGCGGGATACGGGATGACCCTTCCGGAAATTAGATCGTGGGCGATACACCCCGGCGGGCCGCGCATCATTCAGTCTGCCGCAAAGGCGCTCGACCTGGACAAGGATGTCACGGAAGATTCGCGCGAGATTCTGAAAACGCACGGCAATATGTCGTCTCCAACGATATTGTTCATTCTCAAGAAGATGCGCGAGCGCAATGCCCCGTTGCCGTTGGTCGCAATGGCGTTTGGTCCCGGTTTGATGGTAGAGGCCGTTTTGATCGTATGACGGTCAGACAGGTCGGACAAGTCGGACAAGCATGGAGGACCGCCCTGTGACGTCCAGCATCTCGCCGAAAGCGACGCCGGGACCGATTCTCGGTTTCCGGGTTCGAGTGCTGGCGCACGATGACGCCGCCCGGCTTTCGCGTTTTTACCAGGCCTTGCCCGAACAGAGCCGGTACTTTTTCGAGCCGTATGCCGACGTCAGCGTCGATGCGATGAACGAGGTCGTTCGGCGCGCCCTGTCTGGCTTTGATTTTAGCAGTGTCGCGTTGGACGAGGCCGGGGGCATCATAGGGCATTTCTTCTTCATGGACGTTGCGAGCGAGGTCCCGCATCTCGGCATCGGCCTGCGCGAAGATGCCCAGGGGACGGGGCTTGGCGGCGTGTTTCTCGCGTATCTCATCGCCGTGGGACGGCGCGTACTTCGCAAGAATGCTATTGGACTTACCGTGATGAAGACCAATGCGCGTGCACTGCGATTGTATCAACGGCACGGGTTCCAGATTGTTCGTGAAGACGTGTCGTTTCGCTCGGCCAATGATTCGTATGAGATGCGACTGACCTTTGATTGAGCGCTTTGCGCGCGAAGTGGTGAAGAAGAAAGCGAAATGGACAAGAAAGTCATCGGAATGTATGTCCACCAACATTGGGCCTATAACCATCCCTACGCGGCGCGCACTTGGTCATTGGAAGATTGGCGTGGTTACGTTGGCGGGCTGAAACGGTTGGGATACAACGCCGTGATGATCTGGCCCTTGCTCGAGACGATGCCGGACCCGCTGACTCCGAGTGATATCGCGAATATCGAAAAGATTGCGCGGGTCATCGACTTGTTGAAGTCCGAATTCTGCATGCAGGCTTACGTTACTCTTTCTCCGAACGTCGTTGCGCGAAACGAAGAGGCGTCGAAGTTCGCGTTCGAGGATCGCCCGTTCTTTTACTGTGATGAGCGCATCGATCCGTCGGATGCGACCGCCCGAGCGGAGATGATTTCTTGGCGGGAACGTCTGCTGGAACCGCTTTCCCGCATGGATGGATTGGTCATCATTGATAGCGATCCGGGTGGATACGCGGGCTCGACGAACGCCGAGTTCGTTCAGTTGCTCGAAGATCATCGGCACATGCTGGATCGGCTCCGAAACGGCATTGAACTCGTGTACTGGATTCATGCGGGTTGGCAGGCGTATGGCCGGTTCTACGCCACGGCGCACTTCGAGTGGGGGCCCGACGACGAGGTGGCAGAGACCATCGCGTTGCTGTCGTCTCGGAATTTGGAGCCCTGGGGAATCACCGGCGCACGCCAGCATGTGGTGGAGCAGGTGGGGCTTGGCGATCGCATGTTCACCTTTCCCTACGGAACTATCGAAGGCGAGCCTAGTTTTCCGCTGACGAATTTCGAAACGGGCGTCGGCGAGAAGGTACGTCAGAATCTTGGTCGGCAGGGAATCAT
Organism: Candidatus Hydrogenedentota bacterium; assembly: GCA_016215105.1. GTDB lineage: Bacteria > Hydrogenedentota > Hydrogenedentia > Hydrogenedentales > SLHB01 > JACRLJ01. Next base: position 73,101 of record JACRLJ010000033.1, on the reverse strand, counting down.
GGGCAATGCCCAGACGCACTGTCTCCAGCTCCCCAATACATTTGCCTTTGCGCGCGCGGCCAAGGGCCTTGCGGTCACGGAGGCGGACTACGTCCGATTTGCCGGCGAACTCATTGAAGGCGCCGGCGAGCGCATCGTCGCCTGTTGGACAGCCCTGGCCGGCCACGCCCCGGATGCGATGGACGAGGCTGTGACATCAGTAGAAGCGATACAGCGAAACCCAATTGAAGAAGGACCGTTGGGGGGGCTTCTTTTCGGAAATCCGAGGCGGTTTCTTAGTGACTTGGCCCTGCAACTTCGGCTCGTCGCGGCATGGAAGCGGTTCCAATCCGTGGTATGCGCGGAACCGCGTGACACCAAGACAGCGGCGTCCTTGCTCGGCTCGTTTGCGAACGCCGCCGAGGCGTGGCAAGGCGTACACGGATATGGGAACAATTGGTCGTGGCCCGGCTTGGTGGAGGCCTTACAGTCATTCGGCGACCTGGAACTCGACGCGGCGCTGGAGACCCGCAATTACATTGCGGAAGGCGCCACGCCGTCGGAGCGATTGCGGAACGGGTTCGCGCTGGTCGAGACCTATACCCCCCGGCTCATTACCGCGATGAAGGCCGCTGCGAGGCGACGAGCGTGAATGCGCACACTGACGCGAGGGGAAGATGCGTGCCGCGGAGCGGGAATCGCACGAGTCTTGTCCACTATATCCTCTTGTCATCGGACGCAAGTGAGTGTACTATAGACCCCATGGATAACCTGGGTGGTGGGCGTCATAAACGTTCGGCGGGATTCACGCTAATTGAGTTGCTGGTGGTCATATCCATCATCAGCATCTTGGCGGCGATGTTGCTTCCCGCGCTGTCTCGCGCGAGGGAGTCGGCGCGCCGGGTGTCGTGCGCGAATAATCTGAAGCAGATGGGCCTCGTGTTTAAGATGTTCGCGGGCGAAGCGAAGGACGCGTACCCGTCAATACCGAAAATGGTTGGACCGGACTGCACCGTACGCAACACACGCGTGTTGATGGTGGACGGCAAGAGCGTCTATCCGGAGTACCTCACGGAGACCCGGATTCTGGTCTGCCCGTCGTCGGCGCACGCGGAAGAAGATTTCCGGGCCGGACGATGGAATCGCGCGGACGGGCCCGGGGGCAGCCGTAGCAACGGCAGCGTGGACCCGTGTCTTTTGGACCAACTCTCCTACTATTACACCGGCTGGGTGTTCAAGACGGAATGGCTGGCGGACCCGGCGACCAATGACGCGTCGCTGCGCTTCGAGAGCGCTCTGAAAGACGTGCTCGAGAACGGCGATGTCACGGCTTCTTGGACCTTCGTAGACTATGACGGAGAGAGCCACGAGGTTCCCCGCTTGCGCGAGGGTGTCGAGCGCTTCATGATTACCGACATCAACAATCCATCGCGGGGCGCGATGTCCCAGAGCGCGATTCCGATCATGTATGACAAGGTAAGCCAGAAGCCTGACGACTTCAATCATATTCCGGGTGGGGGCAATATTCTATACATGGACGGGCACGTGGAATTCATGAAGTATCCGGGGATGTTTCCGTGCAGCCGTGCGTGGGCAGAAATGGTTTGGCAATTGGGGCTCTAGCGCCTCAACGGGCTCCGTACTGAAAGAGCGCCTGGGCCACAGGGGTGTTTTTCCGCGACACCGCGATTTGCAGGGGTGTCATTCCACTCTTATCAGCGACGTTAGGCTTGGCGCCATGCGTCAGAAGCCCAAGAACCAGCGACGAGTCGCCCAATTCCACGATGGGAAAGATCGGAAGGACGCCCTGCGCGTTCGGAAGGTTGACGTCGGCGCCCTTGTTGGTCAGGGTCCTCACCAAATCCCAATTGGCGTTGGCAATGGCGTGGTGCAACGCTGTTTGCCCCTTGGGATCTTTTTCGTCGATGTTACTCTTGCCACCTTCTTCGGTTTTGAGCGCCCAATCACTTACGAGCGTCTCCGCAGCAGCAGCGCTATTGGCCCGGCATGCCAGGAGAAGCGGCGTCCATCCGTCAGGTGACTTCTTGCGTATGTCGGCGCCGTAGCGAATCAACAGTTCAATCATGTCCTTGTGACCCTCGCGCGCGGCCAGCAGAAGAGGAGTCTAGCCCGTACCGGTCGTGGCGTTGGGATCGGCATAGTAACGCATGAGCGCATCGGCGACCTCTACGTCGCCGGCGCGGGCGGCGCGATGCAGGGCCGTGACGCCGTCGACATCGCGCACGTTCATGTTCGCGCCCTTGTCGAACAGTTCCTGCAACTTCGCGAGGTCACGCGTGCGCGCTGCGTCATGCACCAGTGTGAAGCCGTTGAAGTTCGGGGTACCTTCCTTCGGACGCTGGCAGGCTGCGATAGGCGCGAGGAGAGCGAGGGCGATCAGTGTTCGTTGGAAAATGGCTGATGTGTTTCGCATGGGTACCCCTATTATTCAACCGTACTCACCGTGAGCATACCAGCACGGGGGTGGTTACGACAATCTATGCGCGTGTTCAGGGTTCCGGGTTCAGGGTTCAGGGTTCAGGGTTCAGGGTTCAGGGTTCAGGGTTCAGGGTTTAGGGTTTAGGATCTGGGATCTGGGATCTGGGATCTGGGATCTGGGATCTGAGATCTGAGATTTACGAAGGCTAGGTCTTCGCGCTCCGACTTACGCGGCGAGGACGCCGCGTCTACTATTGGGGCAGCCGCGAGATGCATGGGTTAGTTGAAATCCGCCCGGGATTCTGTGATTCTGGGTTGATGCGTATCGGCACAATAGAACTCGAAAAACCGCTGGCCCTGGCGCCCATGGAAGATGTGACGGATATCTCGTTCCGTCTGCTCTGCAAGCGCTTGGGCGCAGACCTCTTGTACACGGAGTTTGTCGCCAGCGAGGCGCTGATTCGGGATGCCCGCAAGGCGATGGCAAAGATCCGGGTGACGGACGAGGAACGTCCGGTTGCGGTGCAGATTTTTGGCGGGGTGGAGACTTCGATGGAGGGCGCCGCCGCGGTCGCGGAACGGGCTAACCCCGACTTCATCGACATCAACTGCGGGTGCTGGGTACGGAACGTAGTGTTACGCGGCGAGGGAGCGGGGCTGTTGAAGGACCTGCCGAAGTTCGAGGCGGTCGTCAAATCGGTCATCTCCGGCACGCGCCTGCCCGTTACCGTAAAGACGCGATTGGGCTGGGACCCAGACAGCATCAATATTGAGGACGTGGCGCGTATGGTCGAACAGGCGGGCGCGCAGGCAATCACCATACACTGCCGGACGCGTTCGCAAGCCCACGACGGCGACGCGGACTGGAGCTGGCTCGAGCGGGTAAAGCGGGTGGTCTCCATTCCTGTTATTGGCAATGGCGATCTGGTGAAGCCGGAGGACGTAAAGCGCATGTTCGAAACCGGCTGCGACGGCGCGATGATAGGGCGCGGGGCGATCACGAATCCGTGGATCTTCCGCGAGACGAAACATTTCCTGTCTTCAGGCGAACATTTGCCGCCGCCGGGCATGGTGGAACGCGTGAACACGTGTATCGAGCACCTGACATTGTCCGCCGAACATAAAGGCGAGCGGCGGGGCGTACTGGAGTTTCGCAAGCATTACGGGGGTTACTTGAAGGGATTGCACAACGCGGCCAAGTTCCGCGCTGAGATGATGCAGTATGTGGAGGTCGAGCCGATACTCGCGCGGCTTAATCAGTATCGGGATGAGTACCCGGCGGAGGAGAATTACGAATTATCAATTAAGAATTGAGAATCGTGTGGCCCTGGAGGGCGGATGTCCTCATTCGCCGATAATTGTACGTGGACGTCCGCAGGCGCGTTGCGCGGCCTCGACTCAGAGCTTATAGCAAGACTTTTTCATTGGACGCAGCGCCGGCATCTTGCCGGCATCGTAGCGACTGAACCTTGCCGGCTGGAAGCCGGCGCTACGTGTTCGCGGATTAGCCGCCCAAGTTTTTTTGGAGGATCTGAGTACGGATGCTTGGAACGAGAAACGAGGGTTTTCGCACGTTGTGCGGCGGCTGAGGACAGCCGCCCTCCCGAGCGCCCAGACGGGTAACTTTTCGGAAACTCATTGCTTCGCGGTGGACTTAGAAGACGGCAAGGTGGCGCAGGGCGCGCTCCGGCCGTCGTCCGACACGGCGACTCATCTGGCCTTGTACAAGGCCTTTCCGGGCATTGGCGCGGTCACGCACACCCATTCGCATTACGCGACCTGCTGGGCGCAAGCCTGCCGGGCCATACCGTGCCTGGGAACTACGCACGCGGACCATTTCTATGGCGACGTTCCGGTGACGGAGCCGCTGAGTTCCGCGGAAATCGCGGAACATTACGAGCGCAACACCGGCGAAGTGATTGTGCGCCGGTTCGCGAAGTTGGACCCGCTTCACTATCCGGGCGTCTTGGTGGCCAACCACGCGCCGTTTACGTGGGGTGAGACTATCGAGAAAGCGGTCGAGAACGCGGCGGTCCTCGAAGAGATTGCGCGCATGGCCTTACACACGCTTATGATTTCCCCCAACCAATCCGCGATCGGGCAGACTCTACTGGACAAGCATTTTCTGCGCAAGCATGGAACCGGCGCATACTATGGCCAATCTACCGAGAAGCCGTGACACACCGTGGCATGAGATCTCGTGATGACGGTTGACCAGCCTGCGCCGAAAAGAAAACCGCATTGGATATTTCGTATGTTTCGCAGCGTATTATTGGCAGGGGGCCTGTCCTACGGTGGTCTGGTCTTTCTGGGCTACTTCTTCCAGGAGAAGATCATCTTTCCTGCGCCGCGCGAGATATATCGCACTCCTACCGACAAAGGATGGCCGTTTGACGACGTGTCCCTTTCGGTGGACGGGGAGACCACTCACGGATGGTTTATCCCGAAGGACGCCGCCCGTGGGACGGTCCTGTTCTCGCACGGCAACGGGGAAAACGTCGCTGACGGTCTCGAGTTGGTCCCGGTTTATCGCGAATTGGGATTCAACGTGCTGCTGTACGACTACGGCGGTTACGGAAAGAGCACAGGCGCGCCGTCGGAGAGGCGCTGCAATGACGACATCCGCGCAATGTGGAAGTACTTGACCGAAACCCGCGGTCTTGGGGCCGAGAGTGTCGTGTTGCACGGCCGATCTCTAGGCGGCGGACCGACGACACGGTTGGCTGCCGAGATTGCGCCCGCGTGCGTGGTATTGGAAAGCACGTTTCGGTCTCTGCCCAGTATGGCCCGCCTGCGCTTCCCGTTCCTCCCGGCAGGATTGATACTTCGGCACAAGTTCGATAATGAAGCCAATATCACCCGGATCACGGCGCCGCTGCTCGTCATTCACAGTCCGGACGACGGCGTCATTCCCTTTGCGCAAGGCCGTGCGCTCTTCGATCGCGCCACGTCGAAGCAAAAGGAGTTCCTGGAAATCCATGGGGATCACAACGAGGGGTTCTTCGTCAGTATGAAAGCATACACGGACGGGCTGAAGAAGTTTCTCGATACGGTCGTTCCGGACAGCGGGCGCCCCGGACAATAGCCGCGGGTGAAACAGACTTCAAGTGTTGTTTGTACGCACGATGCGGGGAAGGCTATACGATGCAGAGCAACTACAAAAGAGTTGTTGGCGGTGTCCTCGTCGTCTTCGCATTCTACCTAGTCTTGCCCCCCATGATCTGTCCGCCGCCGCACGCGACCGCCTCGATTCCCGAGACGATGTCGCTGCGGGAGGATCCCGAATTCACCGCGGTCGTCCGCGCGTGGCACAGCAACGTCAACATCGTTAGTGTCCGCTTCTACGTGGACTACTACGCCTCAACGGCCAAAGGGCCAAAAGGACTGTTCAATCCCACGATTCTCTACCAAGGGGCGCCGCGAGACTTTTCCGGCCTGTTTGACAGCAGTCCTTTGACGTATCCGTGGAGCAAAAGACTCGACTTGAAGCTCCCGTTGAGAGACTTCGCCGCGCAGGGTCTCGTGGGACCGGGCGTGCTCGAAGGCAAACTCGACATCTCGCTCAGCTACCTCTACCGTGGCGAGCGCCACGCTCCGGGGCTCAAACCGCCCCTCACTCAGAGAACTCAGAGTGTGCCTTTCCGGATTGAGATCAGGGAGTGACGGCGAAGGGGAACACGAACGCGTCAATACGTAGTCTGTCCCTTTATTTCCCGTAGTGCCCGTGGCTGGAATTTCGTAGTCCTTCCTGAAATTGCCTGGTCGCCGGTTCTTCCTGATTTCCTGAGTTCAAGATTCACAGCGTCGGTTCGGTGGGCTGAATTGAGTCTGGAAATCAGGGAATTGGGAAAAGAGAGAGCGTGCATGGGATACTGACCGGCTAGAACTCGGTTGTATTGCGCATATTCAGGGCGCCTCGGATGCGGCGGGACGCCGCATCTACTTTGGGTCCGTATAGCCCGTTACGGCATCGCGGAGATGACGAACACAGCCTCATCGGCGAAGAGGTTGGGCCAGAGTTTGGCGCTCCAGCCGGCGCCGCGGGGGCCGAGGGGGATTTCGGTTTCGATGCGGGCGTTGTGGACTTCGCAGAAGTGACGGAAGTCTTTGATGGAGAGGACGTGGCGGTTGGGGCTGACGTACCACGCGAAGGGGAGATTGCGGGTGACAGGGGCTTGGCCGTAGATCAACACCTTACCGCGGACTTTCCAGAATCCGAAGTTGGGAAAGCTGATGATGCACTTCTTGCCGACGCGCAGCATTTCGCGTATGGCCACCTCGGGTTTCCGAATAACTTGCAGGGTCATGCTCAAGATCACGTAGTCATAGCTTTGATCGGGAAGCGCGCTGAGCCCTTTGTCCACGTCGGCCTGGACGACGGAGATACCGCGGCGCACACAACTGACGATGTTGCCCTGGGACACTTCGAGGCCCATGCCATTGACGTTCTTTTCGGCGATGAGCCGGCAGAGCAGCTCGCCGTCGCCGCAGCCGATATCCAGGACGCGGCTGCCCTCGTCCACGAGGTCCACGATGAGATCGTAGTCCACGCGGTGGCCTTCGTAAATGCTCTCTGTCAGCAGGGCCGGCGGCCCGAGTTCAGTCTCCGAATCCATGACCTTACTGCGGCGCACTTTGACTTTGTCGGGATTCATCGCGTTATCGAGGAAACCGCCAATGATCTTCTTCATCACTCCGACCTCGAGCAGAAACGCGTCGTGGCCGTAGTCGGACTGGATGCTGCAGTAGGTAACATCCTTGCGCAGACGCATGAGGGTGTTAACGATTTCCTCGGACTGATACGGGGGATAGAGCCAATCGGACGAATACGACAGGACCAGCATTTTCCCGGTGACGGCGGACATGGCCCTTTCCAGCGAACCGTGCTGGGACGCGAGATCAAAATAGTCGATAGCCTTGGTGATATAGAGATAGCTATTGGCGTCGAACCGATTGACGAACTGTTCGCCTTGGTAATCGAGATACGTTTCGACGGAGAACTCGCTGCCGAAATCGTAGCTGTATTCTTTTGTGCTGCGCAGGGCGCGTCCGAATTTGGCGCGCATTGACTCATCGGAAAGATAGGTAATATGCGCGAGCATGCGCGCGATAGAAAGCCCTTGGACAGGCTGATCTCCATCGTAGAAGTCGCCATCCCTGAAGGCCGGATCACCTTGAATGGCGTGGCGGCCAACGGCGTCAAACGCGATGGCCTGCGCGCTCAAGAGCGGGGTAGATGCAATGACCAGCGCAGCCCGGACGCGATCCGGATAGCGCGTGACCCAATCAAGGGTCTGCATGCCGCCCATCGAACCGCCGGCGACAGCCAAGAGTTTGTCGATTCCCAGGTGGTCGATGAGATGCCGCTGCGCGCGCACCATGTCGCCAATAGTAATGATGGGGAAGCGCAGGCCATAGCGTCTTCCGGTCGCAGGGTCGATAGAACTGGGCCCCGTCGATCCGACACAACCTCCGATAACGTTCGAGCAAATGACGAAGTACTTGGTGGTGTCGAAGCCTTTGCCGGGGCCGATCATGCTGTCCCACCAGCCCGGCTTGCGGTCGTCCGCGGAGTGTATTCCCGCGGCATGCGCATCACCAGAGAGGGCATGGACAATCAAGACGGCGTTGGAGCGGTCCGCGTTGAGTTCACCGTAGGTCTCGTACGCCAGCGTGATCGGGCCGAGCGTGCGGCCGCAGTCCAATTGCAGAACGTTGGGCGGTTCGGCAAAGGAGAAGAATTTGGTTTCGACAATCCCTACCGATGCTTCTTCGGACATGTTTTCGTCCCTGCCTGAACCGTCAGCGCCGCGCGCTGGCTAACCCTATCCGGCGTTCAAGCTACTTGCTTGCGGCAGCCAAGGCTTGGTCGATATCGGCGATGATATCCTCCACGTCTTCGATACCCACAGATATGCGCACGAGGTTGGGCTTGACACCTGCGGCAGCCTGTTCCTCTTTGCTCAACTGTTGGTGCGTAGTCGACGCGGGGTGAATTACCAGCGATTTTGCGTCCAACACGTTCGCCAGGTGGGACAGAAGCTTGACGCTATCGATAAACTTGACCGCAGCGTCGTACCCTTTCTTTATTCCGAAGGTCAGGATTGCGCCTTGACCATTGGGGAGGTATTTCATGGCGCGCGCATGATCTTTGTGACTCTTCAAGCCGGGATAGTTTACCCACTCGACGTTCTTGTTTCCTTCGAGGAATTGAGCGACTTTCAGCGCGTTTTGCGCGTGCCGCTGGGCGCGGAGATGAAGGGTCTCCAGGCCGGTCAGGAACATGAACGCGTTAAAGGGCGACATCGCCGGGCCCATGTCGCGCAGGAGCGTGACGCGGGCTTTGAGGATATACGAGATGTTCCCGATAGGCTTGAATGCCTCATAGAACTTCATGCCGTGGTAGCTCTCGCTGGGTTCGGTCAATTCGGGAAACTTTCCATTGTTCCAGTCGAAGGTCCCGCCATCAATAATTACGCCGCCAATCGAGTTGCCGTGCCCGCCGATGATTTTCGTCGCGGAATGAACCACGATGTCCGCGCCGTGTTCGATGGGACGGAACATCATGGGCGAGGTCACCGTATTGTCGACTATGAGCGGAATACCGTGATCGTGGGCCACCTTAGCGATGGCGGGGTAGTCCACCACGTCGTTGGCGGGATTGCCGATGGATTCGATGTAGAGAAAGCGGGTCTTGTCATCGATTTGCTTCGCGAAGTTCGCGGGATCGCTGGCGTCCACGAAACGGGCTTCGATGCCGAGATCCTTGAACGTATGGGCGAAGAGGTTATAGGTCCCACCGTACAGGGTCTGAGACGACACAAAATTCTGCCCGTGCTTGGTGATGTTCAGCACGGCGAGCGTGATGGCCGCCGATCCCGAAGCCGTCCCCAACGCGCCGACGCCGCCTTCGAGCGCGGCCATGCGCTTTTCGAAAACGTCAACGGTGGGATTCATGATTCGGGTGTAGATATTGCCAAATTCCTGCAACCCAAAGAGCCGGGCGGCATGCGCGCTGTCATGGAAGACATAGGAGGTTGTCTGGTAGATGGGTACCGCCCGAGCGCCGGTTGTAGGATCGGGTTCCTGTCCCGCGTGCAGCGCCAACGTTCCCAAACCTTGTTTCTGTGACATGCTCGACTCCCTTCATTGATTGAAAAGTTCAGGCCGCGATCACGCGGTTGCGCACGCCGGCACACACCAATTACCACGGATCTCCTGTGAAGACCAAGGATAATCACTCATCGATTCGCGGGATGGTATCACTGCGCGAATTTGGATTCAACCGGCCTTCTTCGGATTCCACCTTGGAAAGCAATTCCGGCAAGGTGAGGTCGGCAAGGGAATTGAGGACCAAATCCGCGTGGTCAATGAGCAATTGGCGGGTAACGGCATTGGGAACCGCCACACAATAAAGGCCCGCTCTTTTGGCGGCCTGGGCCCCGTTCGGAGAATCTTCAAACGCGATGGCCCGAATGGGTTCGACGCCCAGGGCGGTCAGGGCGCTTTGGTAGAGTTCAGGGTGCGGTTTGGCGTGCGTGACGTCCTCGACGCATCGGAGACAGTCGAATTGAGCAAGCAAGCCAAGCCGTTCGAGATGGTGTTCGACCCAGCTTCGCGGGGCGCTCGAGGCCACGGACGCGCGCAATCCGAGCCGCCGGGCTTCCGTGACGTACGATTCCACACCGGGCAGGAGGGACTGCGCCTCCAGCAACTCCGCAAAGCGCAGCCACCGCTGCGCGCGGACCTCGAATCGGTCCAAAGCCTGGCCCAGCAGCCCTTCGAGGTGAGTGTGAGCATCGAACACGTGGGCTGGACGCCCGACGCAATCCGCCCAAATATCCATGGTCAGTTCAGCGCCGTGCGCCGCATAGATTTCCTGCCAGGACTGAAAGTCCGGGGTTTCGGTGTCCAGAATAAGCCCGTCAAAATCGAAAATGAGGGCTTGGATTCGTGGCGCGGCCGTGGTTTCGCGGACAAGATGGGTCATCCACGGCTCACGAATTGGCTTTCCAGGCATCGAAAGTGCGCTGCATTTGTTTGATGTGGACATGGACGTGGTTGGTGTTCATGACCAGCCATTCTTCGAGAGTTTTGATGCCCGCCTCCGGGTGCCGCATGGTTCTTTTCCAGGCATCCGCCGGCAGCCCCTTCAGCAGGCGCGTCTCGACCGCACGCAGGAGCCGGATGATCTCGAGCGCGTCTTTCACGCTGTTCGCATGGTAATGCGACGCATCAGCCCATTTGTCTTGATTGAAAGTCATCACCAGTTTGCGCGGCTCGGCGATAATCTTCTTGCAGCGGCCATAATTGATCGTCTCGCTATCCGCGAGGTGCCACACAATTTGGTGGATACTCCACTTGCCCGGCTCGGGTTTGTACTCCCACATCTTCTTGGGGAACGCTTCGAGCGCCTCGAGCAATTGGCTGTGCGCGCCTGCAAAATCCTCTAGGAGCGCGCTGCGCTGTTGTGGTGTCATAGTGCTCCCTCCTCGCCGCGGCGTTCCAATTGCCCGGCGCCCATTGCTATACTTCGCGAATGAAGAATCTGCCATTAGTACACGTATTAGTTATCAACTGGAATGGTCTGAAGCATCTGCGCGAATGCTTCGACTCGTTGGCTGCCTGTACGTATTCCAACGCCAAGTTCATTTTACTCGATAACGCCAGCGAAGACGAATCGGCCGCTTTCGTGCGCGATACCTACCGTAACGATCCCCGGGTCGAAATCCTCGTTCTCCCCCGCAACCTGGGTTGGTCAGGGGGCAACAACGCCGGCTTAAGCCGTGCATTAGAGTATAACGCAGACTATGTGTTCCTTCTCAACAACGACACCGTGACCGCGCCAGACGCTATCGAGCGGCTCGTTGAAATGGCCGAATCCCGCCCGGAAATCGGCGCGCTGGCCCCCAAGATGCTGTTGTACGACGCGCCCGGGATTATCAACTCGGTTGGCCTGGCTTGCTCCATAATCGGGGGCTGCTGGGACGTGGGCCTGGGCCGTTTGGACGCACCCCGTTGGAACGTCCGGCGACGGGTCGCCGGGGCATGCGGCGGCGCATGCTTCTTACGGGTATCGGCCCTTCGCAAGACCGGTTTGCTGCCGGAGGAGTTCGAGATTTATTTGGACGACCTCGATTTGTGCCTGCGAATATGGAATGCGGGGTATGAAGTGTGGTCGTGCCCGGAAGCGGCGGTCCGCCACAAATTCAGCGCGACGATGGGCGAGGGAGAACGCGCCCAGCGAAAGTACTATCTGAATACGCGCAACAGGTTCTGGCTAATCGGCCGGAACTTCCCCTTGTCACACGCGGTGCCAATCAAGTTGGCGACCATTCTGGGCGAGTCGCGCGCGCTGGGACGGGCCGTCCTCGACAGAGAGTGGTGGAAGCTCGGCGCTCACGCGAAGGCGTGGTCCGCCGCCGTGGGATACTGGCCGCAGGCCATGGCCGAACGCCGGCGGAGGCGGCGGGAAGGGCAGCGGGGCTGCCGCTTCTGGGGCCTCATCGAGCTGGGAACCCTGTTTTTCCCCGGCGCGGAGTTTCCGCTGGATGGTTGGTATGCGGAGAGAACGGTGCGCGGCTGCCGGTGCCGGCCCATGTCGCATCACGCGCGGCTCACGGTGACCTCTGGCAGCTTGCGGGTTACACACATGAATTGTTATCCTCAACTTGGACCAACGGAGATACAATTGCTCCAGGGCGGCAGTGTAGTAGCCACGTTGGCTACACGCGACGCCGATACCGTGCTTTTGGATGTGGAGGCGGGGACACTCGAGTTTCGGGCAGACCGCATATTTGACGCGGAATTGACCGGGGAGCGGGTGGATATTGGCGGCTGGATTCGAGTGGAGGAGCGCTGAGCGAATGGACATCGCACTGACGCGGCCCGGACGTGGCCTGCCACTGATGTACAGCGTCCACGCGACGCAGTTGGAGCAGTCATGCCGCATATAGCGCTGGCCGAGTATTTGGAGCAGCGAAGGGCACTGGTGGATCGCGCGCTTGACTCACGCCTTCCGGACACCGACACCCCGCCGCAACGGGTACACGATGCCATGAGGTACGCCGCGCTCAGCGCAGGCAAACGGTTGCGTCCGGTGCTGGTGCTGGCGGTCAGTGATTTGGCGGGGACACCGCTGGAGCGTGTGATGGACGCGGCATGCGCGGTGGAGTTTGTTCACGCCGCCTCCTTGGTTCTTGATGACTTGCCTTCGATGGATAACGCGATTCTACGGCGCGAATGTCCCTGCACGCATATCAAATACGGCGAGGCCACGGCCATCCTCGCGGCGATGGGCCTCATTGCATTGGCGTTCGATCTGGTCGCGCACAACGCGGAGATGTTCGGCTGCGGCGGCGCCGCGAGCCCGGCGGTACGGCATCTGGCGCACGCGGTGGGAACGGGGGGCTTGGTCGCCGGTCAGCACGCGGACCTCGACTTGACCGATCGCGCCGTCTCTCTCGACGAATTGGAATATACCCACCACCAGAAGGCCGGGGCTTTGTTCCTGGCCTCCGTGCAGGTGCCGGCCTATTTGGTGGGCCTGCCGCCTGACGAAATTCAGGTCCTGGAATCGTACGCCCGCTATATGGGCCTCGCGTTTCAGATCACGGACGACGTCTTGGATTCCCACTGCGATCACGAAGATGTCGGGAAAAGCACGTTTGCCTCGCATCTTGGCGTTGAGGGCGCCCGTAGTAAGGTCGCAGACCTAATCGCCGCGGCGACGAGCGTTCTGGAGCCGTTCGGCGACCGCGCCGAAACTCTGCGCGACCTGGCAGAGCATGTCCGAACACGAACCGCCTAGCTCGCAGGCCTTCTATTGGCGGGCTGCCGGCGTCCTCGTCCTCATGGTCTTGGCCGCCCTACTGGGGCTTTGGCTTGGTAATGCTCCAGGGCGCCAAGCCACCGAGTCTCCCGCGGCGACGAAAACCGCGGCCGGTCCCAAGACTCCGGTGGCCGAGGTCGCCCAGGACGCGCAAGAACCGCCACTCTTCTTCTTTGCCAATCCCCGCTCAGGAACGGACTTGGCGGTAGTTTCCGACGAACTCAAGATGGCTGTCCGCAACGGAATTCACGGCTTCTGTATAGGGGTACCGCTGTCTTGGTCCGCCGAAAACGCCGAGGCCGAGACGGTCGTTCAACGGATCAAAGCGCTGTGCGCCGCTGATCCTCACGCCAATATCCTTCTGTACATTGTTTTGGATCCGCCGGCCACGTGGCTCGATGCGCACCCCGCGGATACGATGCAGATTAACTCGAAGCCGCATCCCGCCGCCTGCGTAGCGTCGAGTGTCTGGCGCCACGATGTCACGGAAGCGATTGATCGGCTCATGGATACGGTTCAACAGGCCGATCCGCAGCAGAACGTGTCGGGGTATGTAATCGCGGCGCTGGAAGGCGGTCAGTGGTATCACGCCGACGGATACGACACTTCGAGCGCTAACACGGAGGCCTATCAAGTCTGGCTGCAACGCCGCTACAAGACGGATGAGGCCTTGTCCGAAGCATGGGGAAGCGAGAGCAAGGCGCTGTCCCTCGTTTCGGTTCCCTTGAAGCCGGTTACCGGCGATACGCAGCAAGTCTTCTTTGAGTTGCCCGACATGCGGCGGAATGTAGATTTTCTGCATTTCGTTTCCGATTCGGTGGCCGAGGCCATCGAGGCAGTATCAGCCCACATTAAGCAGCGCGGGGGACCACAGACTCGAGTCATGGCGCCGTATGGCTATTCGTTCGAGTTGACGAAGAACGACGCCGGCCACTTCTCTTTGATTGAGATTATTGACAGCGAGGTCGATGGGTTCTGGAGCCCGGTATGCTATGCGGATCGCGGGTTGGGCGGGGCGGGCGGCTTCATGGGCCCCGTCGATAGCGCAATGTATCATGAGAAGCAGTGGTACATTCTCGATGACACACGGACAGGGATCTCCCAGGACCCGGCCAACGGCGCGATCAGCCGCATCAAGGGACTACGTCCCGAAGACGTATACCGCCTTCAGACGCGGAACTACGCGGAGGCAGTGTGTCACAAACTGGGACTGGTGTGGGCGGACACCGAACCCGACGGTCGCTTACTGGATGACGAAATGTGGAAGCGGTTCGGCGCAATGCGCGAAAAGTATCAAAGCGTATACTCGCCGCCAGCCTCTCCCGAGACCCAACCCGCTATCGAGGAACACGGTATCAGGCCGTCTGACGAAACCACGCTGTGCGTCGTAGTGGACGAGACAAGCCGCTTCTACCAGCAATGCGATGAACCATTGAATACACGACTGTTAATCGAGACTCGCGACAGCGCGATTCGGTGCGGCGTCCCGGTGCAGTTTTGCCTCTTCCAGGATCTGCTCGAAGAACGCGCCGTTCACGCGTCGGTATATGTGTTTTGCAACCTGTTCCACCTTACCGCCGCCGAACGGGATCGGCTGCACGAGATTCTGGCTCGAAAGAAAGCGACGGCGGTGTGGCTTTACGCTCCCGGTTACATCGACGAGAAGGCCGACGTGGAGAACATCAGCGCCACGACAAAGATGGAGGTTAGGGCGTTCGACAAGCCCGCGAAGTCAGGATCGAAGTACCTGCTCACCGGGCGGTGGCTCGACAAAGACGAGGAGTTCGGGAATCCAGCGCTGTGGCAGCCGCTATTCTATATCGTGGACGCCTCGACCAACGTAATCGCCAAGTACAAGGATTCCGGAAACGCCAGCGTGGCGGTCCGGTTCTTGGAAGAAGGGTGGGCATCGATTTACGTCGCGGATCCGTCTCCTTCAGCGGGACTATTCCGCGAAATACTGCTCTTGCTCGAGCAGCACGTGTATTTCCGCAGGACGTCCGTCAAGCAAATGGACGCCGCCTACTTCGGTCCGAACCTGATCGCGATTCATGCCGGCGAAACGGGTGAGCGCTTGGTTGATCTCGACTCGACGTATGACGTGCAAGATATTCTGAGTCCCGATATCGGTTGGGCCAAGAAACAGGTTTTCAATCTCATGATGGAAGCGGGGGAGACGCGGATTCTGCGGTTGACCCCGGCAACGGAGGGAAGCGTTCCATGACCACGGACTTGTTGCTCGGTGTAGACGTCGGCGCCACGGGAATCAAGACGGGATTCTTTTCGCCCGATGGGAAGCTCGTGGCGCTGGCCGGCCGCCGAAACGGCCCCGTCAGCCAGCCCGGCGGCGAAGCCAACTGGCTGATCTGGGACGCGGATGACATTTGGGGAAAGATTTGCCAGTGCATACGCGAATGCTTGCCGAAAATCGGCGATCCGGCGCGCGTACGCGCGGTGGCCTGTACGGGATTTGGCGCGGACGGCGTTCCCATGAGCACGGACGGGGAACGGCTCTATCCGTTTATTAGTTGGCACGACTCAAGAACGCTGCCCCAATGCCAGGAGCTTTCCAAGCGAGTGGGGGATAGCACGATTTTCGGCGTCACCGGCTACCACAACTACTCGATCAACACGCTCAATCGTTTGCTGTGGTACCGCCAGAATCGTCCGGACATCCTCGAGAAGACCCATCGCTGGCTGCAGATGCAGGATTACATCGCATTTCGATTCTCGGGCGAATACACCACCGAATGCACCATCGCCTCGACCACGATGATGCTCAATCTATCGAGCCGCTCGTGGTCGACTACCCTGCTGAACGCGGCCGGTATCGACCCCGATATTCTTCCTTCGACGGTCGAGGCCGGGACGCAGATCGGCGCGATTACAGCGCAGGCGGCAAAAGAAACGGGGCTGCGCGCGGGAACGCCTGTCGTGACCGGCGGCCATGACTGCGAAATTGCGGTGCTGGGCGCAGGCGTGAGCGACCCGAGCACGTTCATCGACATCACAGGGACGTGGGAAATACTGATCGCCTCGCTGGACTACTTTAGACCAGAGCAAACTCATTTCGAGCACGGGCTCGATTTCGAATGCCACGCGCTTCCGGGAAAGTGGATCTGTCAGAGCTTGATGATTGCCGGCGGCGTAATCGAGTGGGTACGGGGGCAATTCTATCGCGACGTCGCTGAGGAACAAGTGTACGCAGCCATGTTCGGAGACGCTGAACAGCCTTCCGGCGGAGTCTACGTGCTGCCGAGTTTTATGCGAGGCATGGGACCTGCCGCCTCGCAAAATGCCCTAGGAACTGTGCTGGGGCTAACAACGGCGACGACCCGCGGACAGGTCGTGCGGGCCGCGCTCGAGGGACTCTGTTTCCAATTGCGGCAGCAAGTCGAAGCGATTCAACATGCCGTAGGGATGACTGCGCAACGGCTGCGGGTCGTTGGGGGAGGACAGAAGAATCCGCTCTGGCTGCAAATGAAGGCCGATATGACGGGGCTGCCTGTCGAGGTGACAACGCATCCCGAGATCACGCTGCTCGGCGTAGCCTTGTTAGCCGGGGTGGGGGCTGGGGTGTACGCGGACGTGGAACAGGCGCTAGGGCAGATCGCGTTCCCAGTCGAAACCGTCGAGCCCAACGCTGACGCGCGAGACGGCTACGCGGAGCGTTACGCGCGCGTATATTCGCACATTGCGCAGGATCTTTGCGGGGTCTACGAGGCCGTGGCTCGGAATCTCTGACTCGGTTTCTGGCCGCCTCTTGCGCGGTGAGCGGGAAGGGGGTATAGTTCAATAGAACGGAGACAGAGCGTTCTCGGGGACCGTGGGATCACCCGTGCGGGATAATTGGTCCGGGCCCGACGGTTCGGCGACGGAAGAAACGCAGAAGCGAACGCCATGCGCGTGGAACGGCCGCTAGCCGGAAGAGGTTTCCTATGTTGCGCAGAATCGGAATAGTTGCGGCGGCCTTCGTGACCGCGCTTACGGCGATTGCAGCCGCGGAAGGATACCGCACATCAGTCAGCTTGGGATCGGACTCGATCCCAGTCGTGGTCGTTAAGGGAACGCCCTACGAAATGGGTTACGGCTTTGGGTCCTTAATGAAGGACGACGTTGTGGCCCTGCTGGGTTCGTATCTCAAACTCGCGCAGTCTCAAGGTGAACCTAGGTACACGGACGCCAGCCTGGACAAGGCCTGGGATTCGGTGTCACCGTTCATACACCCGCGCTTTATCGAGGAACTGCACGGCGTTGCGGACGGGTCCCATATGCCGTTTGACACGGTTCGCCGGGCGCACATGATCCCCGTCGTATCTGATTACGCGTGCAGCGGATTTGCGCTGTGGGGCAGCGCCACGAAAGACGGCCATCTGTACCAAATCCGAAACCTCGACTATGAAGTTCACGCCGGACTGCAGGACCACCCGTGTATCGTGGTGTATAGTCCCGCGGAAGGAATACCTCACGTGAATGTGACCTTCGCGGGCAGCATCGGCGTCAACACCGGCATGAACGCCGAGGGCGTCACACTCACGGAGATTGGCGATACTCCTGGCAAGGCGTATCCGTTCGACCTGAACGGCGTGCATTTCACCACGCTGTTTCGCGACATTCTGTACGAGGCGAACAACCTCGACGAAGCCGTCGACATGATAGAGAAAGCCCAACGCATTAAGATGTACCATTACATCATCGGCGACGGGAAGAATAAGAAAGCGGTCAAGATGAGGGCGTTCGCACCAGGGCTCGAAATCTGGCACGACGCCGACCCGGACGACGAAGCCGCGCCGAATGTGCTGAAGGACGTCGTGTACCACGCCGAGGGACGAAACCCGATTGCGTACGCGCACTTGACGGCCAATCTGGGCAAGTACGACGCCGAGCGCATGATCAGTCTCTCCCAGGCGGTGCCGATCAAAGGTGGAAATCTTCTTGACGTGGTGTATGACGCGACGGCCCTGGAGCTATGGGCAAGCTACGCGAGCGGAGAGCAAAACGCTTATCTCAGGCCATATATTCACCTCAAGTTGAGCGACTACCTGCCGTATGACGGTCAGCCCAAGGCCGGCGCCGTCACGGCGGTCGCAGAAGCCCCGAAATCCGTCGGCGCCCAAAAGGCCACCGCCGCTTTGCTTCTCCTTGTCCCGCTCGGAGCAGTGGCCGCCGGCGCCTTCTGGCTGTTCAATAGACGATGATTCGGTCAAGTTACGCCTGTGGAGAAAGCAGCGCCCGACGTGCGAGAGTCCGAATAGTCTTGCGCCGACCGTTGTTACTTTCTCCAAAAGCGTATGGCATGGATTAGTTGGGGAGTGTTATGTGGCGATTCTTGCAGGTTTCGGACCCGCATCTCGCGAGTCTGACTGACGGGCAATGGAACAATAATTTCATCTGCACGATGATGCCGGACGTTATGCGCTGCTTGCGCAGAGACGTTGCGAAGCTCGATCCCGATTTTATTCTGGCGACGGGAGACATCGTAAGCCAGGATACTCGGGACGCGATGTTTGCGGCGCGGGACCTGATGGATTCGCTCGGCGTTCCGTACTATCCCATGGGGGGTAATCACGATTTTGTGCTGCCGGAATCCCGCGAGTGGTTTCTGGAGGCGTTTAGGGCCCATCTGCCGGTGTTGGACACGGTCTACTCGTTCACGCACAAGAATCTTCACTTCTGCGTGCTCGACCCGTGGTGGCAGTGGAAGGATGGGACCTTGTGCCCGTATATCGAAGGGCCGTCGGCGGGCGCCAGTTGGGCAGTGACACCCCATCAACTGCGCTGGCTTGAAGACGACCTCCAGGCGCATTCGACTCTACCGACGTTGATTGCCGTACACTACCCCGCGGTGCAGATTCCGGCTCGGATGCAGCGTCCGGGCATGAGGAACGCCGGCTCCCTAGCAAACGGCGCGCTGCTGATCGAGTTGCTGAAGGGGTACCCGCAGGTGAAGGGCGTCATCTCGGGACATCTCCATATGAACTTTATCGTAACAGTGAACGGCCTGACACATATCGTCACCGGGTCTCTGCCGGAGTACCCGACGGAGTACCGGGAGTATCAGGTGTACGATGATCGCATCGAGGTGTTCACTCACGGCTTGAGCGATCCGTCATTCGCTTCGAGATCGTTGATTAGTGGCAAGGACTGGACCCAAGGCGAAGTCGAGGACCGAACAGGCATAATTCGCCTGACCTAGGTTTGGCCGGTCACATTGGCCCCGCCGATTTCTCTCCAGAATTGGGTCCGCGCACATCAGTTGTCACGGGATTTTCAAGTCCAACTTCGCTTCGCCATCCGCCGGAACCGTCACCCCACCCGTGGTGAATCGCGGATGCGCAGGGTCAGGACCCGTCTTGGCATTCACCGCCATGGCGGCTATCGTGTAACGCCCGGGTTCCAGTCCCTTCACGGTATACACTCCCTCGACATCCGACGTTGCCATACCCGCATATTTGTCCACATGGGCCATCGCCGTGAACAGGTTAGTGCCCGAAAGATCAACGTCCCCGCGTAGCGCGAAGACCATCGCCGTCTCTCCCGCGGAAAGCCCAGACACGGTCCCGCTTACCTTGCTTCCACCAGACAACTCGATGTCTTGGTGAGTAGTCTGACCATCCACCGTCTGCACGGTGACGGTGCGCGAGTTCATGCCGCTCACGACCGCCACGTCGGACGAGCCGGAGCCTTCAGCCTGACCGAGACCGCCAATCACCGTCACCATCAAGGTTATCTTCCCCGCTGTCAACCCCTCGATTCGGAACGAGCCGTCGGCGCCAGTCATCGACGCGGCTTCCATCATATTCTCGCCAAGAGTCTGGGGTGTCGCCGCATCAGCGCCCGATGGCAGGACTGCCACCATCGCCATGCGCGCCGGCTGACCGTCCGAAGTAATCTTGCCTTCCACGACTGCCGTGCCGGTAGTCAAGTCAAAATCGGCGGCAGTGACCTTGTCCGCTTCCACGGTAACAGTCTGCGACTTGCTCCGAAACGACATTGCGCTGGAAACGTCGAAACTCGAGTGTAGTTGCACACTGACGTGCGCCTCTCCCGGCGTCAAGCCCGCCAGCGTATACGTTCCGTTAGCGTCAGTCGTCGCGTCGCGCGAGTCGCCCATTTCGCCCTCGCTCATCGAGAACGCCGAGACCAACAACCCTGGCACGGGCTTTCCGCCACGACGCACCGTGCCGGATACCATGCCGCCGGTCGTCAAGATGATTTCGACCGGTGTTACTTGGCCCGATTGCGCAATTACCGAAGCCGATTTGGCCGCATACTCCCGATGCGTCACTTTCAAGTGAAGCTCTCCAGGCGCCAAGGAGTCGAGGTGAAACGCCCCCGTCTGATCGGTGGACGCATTTGGAGTCTCGCCAATCCGGTCTTCAATCTCAGCTTGGGCGCCCGCATACACCACCGCGCCCGCAATCGGGTTGCCTTTGCTATCCTTCACGACCCCCGATACTGAAGCGCCCGAGTCCATTCGGATCACGATACCCTGCTTCGTCTCGCCCGGCCGCAGTCCCGTCACGGGAAATCTCGCGGGACTATGTCCTGCGGCTTGCGCTACAAGGACCGAATTCTTCAATTCAACGCGGTCCAACTGGAACCGGCCTTCAGGATCGGAGAACGTCACGAACTGGCGAGAACGCCGCATGTAGGACATCCACGAGAACATCGAGTCGACGCCGTCAGAATCGTCGGATGCATCTTGTTGCGCAATCTGAAATGAGGTTATCGGCTGACTCGTTACGGCGTCTACAACCTGACCGCTCACTTTCGCCGGAAGGTCCATGGTGAAATTCACGCCGGAACTACCGGCGGCGATTTCAATCGAGTCGGGAGAACTGTAGCGGCTTGCGCTAACGCTCACCTTGTATCCTCCTTCCGCCAAACCCGAGACCGTGTAGCCGCCCTCCTTATCAGTCTCTGCATGCCCCGTTCCGAACCCATCGCCACTCATCATGGCCATCACTTGGGCATCGCGAATAGGTTCGCCTTTGCGATTCGTGACCCGGCCGGAAATCGTAAGGGTACCGTGGCTTCCGTATGCACCTTCATAGCTATTCTCGCGATCCGCTACCAATCGAATTCCGGAGACGTTCTGTCCCTTTGCCACCTGAACCGGCTCTCCAGCGCCGGACATGGCAAACTGAGTTCCGAGGCCATACGTTCCTGGCGCCAAACCGTCGATCACGAACTGCCCTTCGTCGTCGACCGTACCACGAATGCGCGCGGACCTGGGTGATCCGGCAAGCCGCGCCCAGACGTACGCGTCAGGATCGGGTTTGCCCTCCGCGTCGACAACTGTGCCCGAAATGGTCGCGCCCACGCCGAGCACGATCCGCACGCCGACGGCTTCCTTGTCCGACAACGTAACGGGCTCTGTTGGCTCCTGGGCGTACCCCTTCTTTGTCACGTCCAGTGAAACTCGGGAGTTGGGGGCGAATCCGTCCAGCGTAAATGCTCCGGCGCTGTCGGTGATGGCGTCGTTAAGGAGTTCGTCAAAGTCCGGTGAATCACCCTCACCGCTCACCTTCGCATGGCCGATTGGATTGCCCGCCACATCCACTACGACTCCTTGGATGGAAAGCCCGCGCTTGAGCGCGATGTCCATCTCGCCGACGGCCTGCCCGGCATTTACCGATACGACCTTTCCTTCCAGGCGTGTGACAGACATGTAACCAGGCGCTTTGCTGCACGCCAACTCATACAGTCCGGTCGAAAGACCTTTGATACAATACGATCCGTCCGACGCAGACCTCCCTTCGTGGGACGTAGACCTGTATTCATCGGATTCAGCGCTTAGTAACGCGTTGGCAATGGGTTGCTTCGTGTCGGCGTCCAGGACGTGTCCCGCGATTGAACCGCCCGTGATCACCTTGAGGTGTTGCTCGCCGGGGTCGGTCTCGTCGCTGACCGCGAACGTCACCGGCTCGCCGGACATCACATAGGTGTCACTTCTTGCTGAGAGCGTGTACTCGCCGTCGCCCACGCCCGCGAACTCGACCGCACCACTGTCGTCCGTCGGCTTTGTGCGGACGTTGGACGAATATTCGCTGGTCCCTAGCGTCACGTCGACCTTGGACGCGGGTTGACCGGAATCCGCTTGGGTTACCACGCACCGAATGATCACGCCTTTGGTGAGCGTCAGCACGACATCCGCCGAACCAATGGGAAGCACGTCGCTCTCGCGGTAGGTGTAACCGTCAGCCTTGGCTGCGAGCATCCACGGCCCCTCCGGTAGCGGCCCCAACGTGAAGGCGCCCTGAGTGTCTGACTTCACGTGAGCAGGACTTGGTCCCAAGACGTCTCTATCAATTGCCGAGTTTTCCTTCGCGCTCGCGCGCAACGGAACGGCGAATACAACTGCGTTCTCGATGGGCGCCCCTGATTCCGTCAATACCCTGCCCGACAATGCGCCGGCGGGCCGCAACGTCACCGATATCTCTGCTGCACCCTCGTCGTCATCCAAGTACGTTGTCGCATAACCAGCCGTGTCGTCCTTGATGGCCAGAACACTGAAATACCCCTTCGGCAATTGCGCAACCGCGAATTCCCCCTTTGCGTCGGTGACCGCGTCCCACTGGGGTCGATCCACAGGAACCCCGTCAGTCGGCCCGCTGGGCCGCAGTGCAATCTGAATCTTCGCGCCTTCCACCAACTGCCCGGTCGCTTTGGATTTTACCGTCCCTGCAATTGTTCCCGAACCAGTCGTCGAGGAAGTCGTTTTGTCTTTTGTGGCGCCGCTTTGTTTACCGCGTTGCTCCTTCTGCGCGAAATTCGCCGCGAGACGCGCCGCAGTTGAGTCCTTCCCGCTTGAAGTTTGTGCGCCCGGCTCTGAACTATGGGCGTTCGCTGACTGGGCTTGGTTTTCGGTCCCCTGTTCAGGCTGAGCCCCGCGGCTCCCCAAGACCTTCCATACCACGGCCCCCGCCACGACAAACGCCAAAATGATCGCCAGCAATCGTAAACTTGATTTCATAGAAGCGCCCCTTTCTTGACCCGCACCCAATTCCTCCACCCGTCAAGTACGTCCGCGCTCGATGAGCGCGGACACTCGCATCCGCGATCAGCTTACACCACCGGCCCCCAATTTGAGAACCGCCGGTTATCTGTGCCGCCCTCGGGGCGCCGCTTTCCACACCGCGCCGTCGAGCGTCATCAGTTGCAGAGGCTTCGAACGCGACCCCTGCATAACTACCCAAAGGCGGCTATCCGGACCGGCCGCAATGGCGCTGGGATGGCCCGGCAGAACGGTCCACGCGCCGTTCTCCCAACGAAACGCAACGCCGAGACTGTTAAGCGCATACAACTGTTTGTGCGCGCCGGGGGCAAGTACGGTCGCCGCGGCGCCCGCGCTGACCAGCTTCCAGTCAGACCCGGTCCACGTCAGAATATCGTATCCACCTGCGGTAGGCGACGCCCCCAACGCCCACAGCTCTCCTTCCGGCCCGATACGAACCTGGCTGACCGCATTGGGCGCGGAACTGATGTCAACAGCCCCCGGCGCGCCCTTGAGAGGGCGCCATTTCGAACCGATCCGTTCAAGGACCTCAAAACCTCCGGGCACGGGCGTTGCCCCGACCGCCAGCATCTGCCCGTTCTTCGTAAAGGCTATTTGGCGCAGCTTGCCGGGCTGACGCGACCATCGGCCGTTCCGATAGGCCATGGCGCGGCCCTCCTCAAGTACCCACGGCGTTCCGTCAGGCGAGATCGCGAACGAGGGAGGCCCAGGCCGCTCGGAGTAACAGGTCACCCCTTCCGACTTGAGCCGCGCCAAGTGCGATTGAAGGCGGCGCTCGAATCCCGGCCAGTCACGGCCCTCTTTCGGCGACCACACCGTCTCGGAAAGCGCGACGAGGCGCGGGAATATCATCTGGTCGATGTCAGACTCGGTGCGGGCAATATGCGTCCACATATTGGCCTGAGCGCCAAGAATTCGCGCCCCTTGGTCCGCCGTGAGTTCCGCGGGGATAGGATCGAACGCGTACACCTTGTCCACCGGCGTCGTCGCATACTCGTAGTCAAAATAGCAGTGGGAGGTAGGGGACATGACGACGTCATGTCCGGAGCGCGCCGCGGCAATGCCTCCGGCGGTCCCGCGCCACGACATGACCACCGCGTTAGGGGCCAGACCGCCCTCGAGAATCTCGTCCCACCCGAGCAGCACGCGGTTCTTCCCATTGATGAACTTCTCGATACGCTTCACGAAATAGCTTTGAAGTTCGTTTTCGTCTTTGAGACCCTCGTGTTTCATACGCGCCTGACACTTTGGACACGTCTTCCAGAACTCCTTCGGACATTCGTCGCCCCCAATATGGATGTACTTGCAGGGAAACACGTCAATCACTTCGGCGAGCACGTCCTCAAGGACTTGAAAAGTCTTGTCGTTTCCGGCGCAAAACACACCGTAGGGCGGCACGGGAGTCTTTTCTGTGGGATCGGGAATGTAGGGCGCAATGAAGTAGGCGTCGCCACGGCAAGAAAGGTCCGGGTAGGCGGTCAGCGCGGCGACACAATGACTCGGCATCTCGATCTCGGGAACGATGGTCACGTTACGGCCGGCCGCATAGCGCACGAGGTCCCGAAGCTCTTGCTTCGTATAGAAGCCGCTCACCTGTCCCTCGAACCGCGGATCGAACTTCGCGCCCACGCTAGTCAATTCCGGGTGAGTTTCGCTTTGCATCCGCCACCCTTGGTCGTCGGTCAGGTGAAGGTGGAGCACATTCATTTTGTATTGCGCCAGCAGATCCACGTAACGGCGCAAATAGTTCATCGAAAGAAACGTACGGCTGCAATCCATCATCAGTCCGCGCCAAGCGAATTGGGGTTGGTCAGTAATGGTGAGACAGGGGATAGCGCGGGCGCTGGAACGGGCGCCTTTCGCAGGGAGGAGCTGAAGGAGCGATTCGACGCCGTAGAATACGCCAGCCGGTTTCGAGGCACGGATTACGATGCCATCATTGGTAACGGATAACTCGTAGCCTTCGTCCCCGAACTCTGCAGGCGCGCCTGCCGTAGTGAGCAGAATCGAGTGCTTCGCCGAACGCGCCTCCGCAGCAATTGTCGCGCGGACGCCAATGCGGCGCTTCAGTCCGTCGGCCAAGTACCGAGCGCTGTCGTCCAGCGTATCGAGAGTAGGCTTGACACGACTCGACAAGATAGTTCCGGTCTTGTCCACAGGTTCAGTCTTCACTGAGCGGCTGGAGTCGACCACGATTTGCACGCGATTTCCGAAAACGAATTTCACGGCGGCGACCGTCATCTTGGACGGGCGCGGAATGATGTTTATCGCTGATTCGTCCGCATAGGCCGGTATTGCCAAAGCCGCGAGAACCATAGAAAGCAACGCCAGTTTAACTGCCAATCGATTGATCATTGGTCCTCCCCGCGCAAACTGTAACAACCCCGGTTTCTTTCACGGATCACGTCTTGAGTATTGGCAGAGTCTAGAAGAATTCTTTGCGGAAGACAAGACACCGTTCGCGCCGAGCGCGGTTTCCGGCGCCGCCCAATTCTACGGTTCGATGCGCAGTTCCGCCCAAACGATCTGCTGTCCGGCTTGCCCGGGCTTCTGACTGATGCGCACGTTGTTATAGCCTTCCTTCGCGCTCGCGAGCGGGCATTCGAATTGCAGAGCACGGGCCACAGTGGGATACAACTTCGGATCGGGACCATCGGCCATGGGCTTGCAGGGCGCGTCATTCAAGAATACTTCGCACGCGGCCTTGTCCACCTCGTCGCGCGCGGTAAGACCCGCCACAAAGGTCATCTTGCCTTGTTTCGGCGCGGGGCCGATGTATATCCGAAACGCCCCGCCCTTGAGCGCATCCACCGGCAGCACGGCGTCGTTCGACATGCCCGGAGCGACGGTGTCACGAAACGTGACAACGTGACGCCGGGGATTCTTCGCCGCAACATCGAGTGACAGACCTTCGTGAAGCAATTTCTGATACGTGCCGGCGGGCCCCAGCATCGGCTCTTTGTCCATGTAGTTGAACAGATAGATCTGATCCGCTCCCCGGTGTAAGTGAGCCGCGGCGAACCCGCGCGTTGAGGGCAGGTCGACCCCAGCTAGCGGCGCGCTCGGATAAGCGCGCAACAGCACCTCGCCACCCGCCGCAAGCACGATATTCTTCACGGACGGCCCGATCCGCTCGCGCCACGTTTCGATGGGGATGTCGAAATCGGTCGTCGCCCAGAACGGCGTCGGCACGAGCATGTCAATCAGCCCCTCGCGCACCCAGGTCACGGCGTCCATCCCCAACCCGATCGCCGCGTCGGGAAGCGTCGGCACGCGCGCGCCCAGCTTGATCGGATGGCCACGTTTCGCCGCCCACTCTTTCGTAAGTTTGCGGACCTCACGCGTAAACGTCGTCAAGATCTCCGCACCCTCTTTTTCCTTGCCTGGGGCAAAATGGTAGCCAAACCGCATCCAATCCAGTTCGAGTCCGTCCGCGTCGTACCGTTCAAGCAGTTCGCGCACGAGCGCCATGTTGTGCTCGCGCACTTCGGGTATGCCGTAGTCGAGCGCGCGGTCCACCCAGTTCCCCTTACTCCCCGGCACGCGCCAATAATCCGGATGCTTCACCCAGAAGTGATCGTGGATGTAGCAGGTCGGGTCGTCCACATTGTGCACGTCGTTCATGCGCATGCTAAGCCAGGGCGAGATTCCTTTCTCGCGGCACCGCGCGATCCACACGGCATAGGGGTCCAGCCCGCGATCGAACAGCAGCTTGGCGTTGCTGACCCATTGCCTCCCCGAACCATCCCCCTTGTCTATGTTCTGGCCGTCAATATCCCAGATCGCGTCACGCACCGCGCTGCGATAGCTCGCCTTCATCGCATTTGGACACAGGAACAAATGGGACACCTTCGTCCCCGCATACTGATCCACAAACGCATTCAGCCCCGCCATGCTCATCTCTTCGGGCGCCCGGTACACGAAAAAGTGGCTGTCATCTTCGTTAATGACAAATCCTTGGCCCATGGCCGAGCTGGCAACGAACAACAGACACAGAACGGTTTTCATAGCACGCTCCTTCCGACAAATATCAGCAAATATCAGGGACAGACTACGAATTAGCGCCATTTTGATGAATCGTCATTCGCGTCGAACCAAGCAACTCCTGCAAATCACCGCGGACTGGTTGACTCGAATACGCCGCGCCCGCCGTTCTTACGGATGCACCAGGTCATCGGGATCGACCACCGGAATCCCCTTGGTGCAAAGCTCGCAGAGCTCCGGAGACCAACTCTCCAAGGGTAACTGCGCGAGCGCCTCGAAGCGGCAGTCGAACTTTGCCTCACCGCCACTGCGATCAATCAGCACTCCAACTCCGACAATTTCTGCGCCGCGTTCGGATAGGTGATCGATAGTCTTCTGCACGGACCCGCCGGTGGTGATTACGTCTTCCACAACAAGCGCCCGTGTCCCCGGCTTTAGGACAAAGCCTCTTTTGAGAATCATGCCCCCGTGCCCGTCCTTTTCGGTGAAGGCCGCACGGCATCCCAACTTCCTCGCGGTTTCGTACGCCAAGAGTATTCCACCGGTTGCCGGGCCGATGACCACGTCCACCTTGAGCCGCTGGAAGCGCGCGGCCAATTCGCGGCATAGGCGCTCGGTGTGGGTAGGATGCTGCAAAATGCGGGCGGCTTGCAGGAAACGGTTGCCATGACGTCCGCTGGCAAAGATGAAATGCCCTTCGAGCAGAGCGCCCTGTTTGCGAAAGAGGTTTACGACCTGTTCGGGTGTCATGGATGGCATGGGGCGAGTTCCTCGAGGATAAGATTGACGGCCTGAGCGGGGTCAGCATGCTTGAGTATCGGACGCACAACCACGATGAAGTTCGAGCCGGATCGGGCTGCCTCGGCGGGCGTCATAATGCGCGACTGGTCGTCCGCGGGAGCCCATACTGGCCGTATTCCGGGAGTTACGATGATCGGTACGGGCCCGACGGCCTCGCGCACCACGGCGATTTCGTGGGAAGAGCACACGATACCGTGTGCGCCGGAATCTGTCGCGAGTTTCGCATAGCGGAACACGGTCTCCGCGGCGGTCTCGGGCAGGCCGACCTCGTCTCGAAGCATCGCGTCCGAAAGACTGGTCAACACCGTCACGGCGAGGATGCGCGCAGAGGTCCCTTCAACCGCAGCCCGAGTGGCCTCAATCATCTTCCGTCCGCCGGCGGCGTGGATAGTGAACAGGGAAACGCCAAGGTCGGCGGCGGCGCGGGCCGCTTTCGCGACAGTGTTGGGAATGTCGTGGAACTTGAGGTCGAGAAAAACTTCTTTCCCCATGCCGCGCACTTCGCGGACGATGTCCGGCCCGCAACGGGTAAACAACTGCGAGCCAATCTTGAACCAGCGGCAAACCCCGCAGCTTTTGACGGCGCGCAACGCCTCGTCTCGCGTATCGACATCGAGGCCTACGATCAATTCTGTAGCCATGCTATCTCCGGTCTAAGGCCAATTGACTGCGCAGCAGGTCGAGGCTGACGCGCACGCGCTCGGCCAAAACCTCGCCCACGCCGTCCACCGTCACCAGTTCGTCTTTGGGAGCACGAATGATTTGCTGCAATGTCGCAAACTTCTGCACAAGGTTTTCGATAAGTTGCGGGGTCAGACGGTGCGTGAGGGTAAGCATGCGGTACCCGCGGGGGGTCAGATAGGTGTCTACACTTCGCAGGTTCTGCCCAAAACCCAGGGCCTGAGAAATGCTAGATAAATCAAGCAATTCCTGCTGGGTAATATCGCTGATTCTTTCGCGGACCTGCTCATAAGTTACGCCCGTCTTGACGCGGTAGTAATCCTTGATGACCAATTCCGCCTCTTCGACGGGAATGATCAATTCCTTGAGTTGCAGTTCGATCAGCCTGCCTTCAACCCCTAGTTCAAGCAAATATGGTTCGATTTCCTTGGCGATTCGCACCACCATTTCGCAGCGCTGGACCGCCTTGCACACGTCGAAGATGGTAACCATATCCTGAAATTCGCGGATGCTCAGATCCTGCATGGCCTGGTTGAGCACGTTAATGTACTTCTCAAGCGTCTGTACAGCTTGATTCGCCTTGTTCATCAAGGTCGGAATGCTATCCATGACGTGCTTGAGATCGTGGACGTAGAGCGTGACGCTGGCGCGGCGCTGCGATACCGCTACGACGGCGCATTTGGCCTGGTTGGCCATGCGTTCCGCAGCGCGGTGGCGCGTGCCGGTTTCGTCCGACGGAATGTTGCTGTCCGGCTTGAGGAACCGGTTCGCGTAGAGAATCCGGGTCCCGTCTTCGTTGAGTATGATGGCCCCGTCGAGCTTCGACAACTCGTAAAGTAGTTGGGGAGTGAACGGCGAATCTAACGCAAATCCCCCTTCGGACAGGTCGGCAAGACGCTTCGTCTCGCCAACACACAACAGCAGCCCGGTCCCGCTCTGGAGTATAGTGGCAATCGCCTCGCGAATGGGCGTGCCCGGCGAAATCATCACCAGCGCATCGCGCAGGGCCTCATTACTGGACTTCCTGGACTTGTGTGGCTTTGCCATGCTACCTCTCCAAGGCTACGTCAATTGCTTGGGAAATCCGAGATACCGCCAGAATCTCGCCTTGACCGGCCTCGATATCCGCCGCGGAACCCTTCGGTAAGATACACTTTGTGAACCCGAATTTCGAGGCTTCCGCTACGCGCTGCCGGGCCATGTCTACGGCCCGGATTTCGCCCGCCAGCCCGACCTCGCCAAACGCGACGATGTGGGGCGTCACGGGAACATTCATGAGGCTCGATACGAGGGCCAGCGCAATGGCCAAATCGGCCGCCGGCTCTTCCAGTTTCACGCCTCCGGCGACATTGACAAACACGTCCCGATCCGAGAAATGCAGCCCCGCCCGTTTCTCTAGCACGGCAAGCAAAAGTGATACCCGGTTCGGATTCACCCCGGTGACTGTCCGGCGCGGGGTCGCGAGGTGCGTCTCGCTGACCAAAGCTTGCACCTCGACCAGCAGCGGGCGCGTCCCTTCGATGCTGGGAATGACGACCGAACCACTAACGCCCTCGGGCCGCTCATTTAGGAACAATGCGCTGGGATTGGGCACTTCGAGCAGACCGGAATCCGTCATCTCGAAGACGCCGATTTCGTTGGTCGAGCCAAAGCGGTTCTTGACCGCGCGCAGTATGCGCAAGGCCTGCTTCCCCTCGCCCTCGAAGTAGAGTACCGTGTCCACGAGGTGCTCGAGCAGACGAGGCCCGGCGATGGCCCCGTCTTTGGTCACGTGGCCTACGAGAAAGATAGGCACGGGCTTACCCTTGGCAATGCGCAAGAACTCGTTCGCGCAATCGCGCACCTGGCTCACGCTGCCGGGTACGGCGGCCAACAGGGACGAATAGACCGACTGGATCGAATCAACCACGACGAGTTGATACTCATGATTGGCGAGGTGATTGCGGATGGCCTCAATGCCGGTCTCGGTCAACAGCAGCAAGTGGTCGCTAAGCGCGCCCAGCCGGCCCGCGCGGAGGCGGGTTTGGTCAAACGACTCCTCGCCAGACACGTAGAGCACGTCGCCGCCGCGTTCCGCGACACGGTGGCACACTTGCAGCATCAGAGTGGATTTTCCTATGCCCGGGTCGCCGCCAACCAGCATCAACGATCCAGGTACGATGCCGCCGCCCAACACCCGATCACACTCGGCAATACCTGTGGAAATGCGCGGGGGAGGGGGGAGGGTGGTGTCGGTAACGGGAATAGCTTGGGATTCCGCCTGCCACGACGGGCGCACGTGCGGGCCTTCTTCAATCACCGCCTCTTCGACAATGCAGTTCCACTCGCCGCAATCGGCGCAACGTCCCTGCCAGCGCATGGACACCGCTCCGCATTGTTGGCAGACAAACGAAGACTTAGACTTTGCCATGGATAGCGCCCCCTATGAGGAAAGATCCTCAATACTGTAGACATTTCGGTATTTCTGGCGTGTGATGACCTTCTGCATCTCCCGCTCGAGGATTACTTCGGCGACCGCCTTCGCGGCGTTATCCAGCCCCCCCGGCGTCGCCATCGCCGCCTTGAAACGCTCCTCCGCGACGTCGAGGATGTACATCGCGGTCATGAGCCGGTTGAAGTCGTGCTGGATGAGGTAGAGAACGCGCTGCTTGAGCGCCTCGAGCAACGCCTCGCGCCCAAACCCTTCCGTCTCCGGCGCGACAGGCACGATGCTCCAGTTTTGCACCAAAGCGTCTTGTGTTGCGGCTAAGTCCGGCTCTTCCGTTGACATCTAATTCGTGATCCTTAGTAAAGCGTGTCAGGTCCGATCCGTCTGACCTGTCCGACTTGTCCGATAGCCCGTTAACCGGCTGCCTCGTTCTGAACTATCTGCTCTAAGGTCTGGCGCTTGCGAATCAGAGTGAGCTTACCGTCGCGGGAAAGCAGCACTTCCGGGGCCTCGGGGAACGAGTTGTAGTTCTTGGACGACATACCTGCACAATACGCCCCCGCTCCGCCGATTACGGGCGCATCGCCGATCTTCGCTTCCGTCGACTGCCGGGGCTGAAGCCCTTCCGGATTGTCCCGTTCCGGCGTGAGAATGTCTCCGCTCTCACAGCAGTGCCCGGCTACAAGGTACTCTTTCGTTCCCCGCGCTTCCACCGTCTTGGGCACGACCACAATGGGATGCTGTGCGCCGTACATCGCGGGGCGAACGACTTCGGTCATGCCGCTGTCAATCTTGATAAACGAATATCCGTCGGCGCCGGTTTCCGTCACATCGATGATGGTTGTTACGATGGCGCCCGCATTGGCGACGAGGTAGGTGCCGGGCTCGATTTCGAGATGCAGTTTGCGCCCATGGGTCCTATAGAAATCCTCGAAATCCTGCACAATCACCCGCCCAATCACGTGCAGGTCCGTGCTGGCTTCACCCTTCATGCGGCCGACCTTGTAGCCGCCGCCAAGGCTCAGCGTATGGACGTCGGGAAGCTTCGCGGCGATGTCCAGAGACATCCGCGCGCAGCGATGCCACGTCTCCGGGTCCGCGCCCGATCCGATGTGGGAGTGCATGCGCGTAAGGCGGAGGCCATGCTTCTTCAGCGTTGCGAACACCTGATCGAGGTGCTCGTGCCAGATGCCGAAGCTCGACGACGGCCCGCCGACGTTGGTGCGGTTACTGTGGCCCGAGCCAAGTCCCGGGTTGACGCGAATGCACGCCTCCGCGCCGGGAAACATACGTCCGTACGTATCGAGTTGGTGGATGGAGCACGCGTTGAAGAGCACGCCCTTCTCGACCAGCCCCCTGAGACTTTCCGGCAATTGCTGCGCCGTGAGTTGAATACGGGAGGGCGGCACGCCGGCCTTCATCGCGCGCTCCGCCTCGAAGGCGCTGCTCGCGTCGATGTGCAGTCCCATAGCGGTCAACACGCGAATGATGGACGCGTTCGGCAGCGCTTTCATTGCGTAACGCGCGGTCAGACCGTAGGCGTTCGGCATGGTCACCACAGTCTTGGCCTGTTTTTCCAAAGTCTCTTGGTCATAAACGTAGACCGGTGTGCCAAATTGCGCCTGGATCGCACGGACCTGATCTTCTGTAAGAAAAGACAATTCTTCCATCATGTGTCCTAGATTTCCTTTCCCAGAGTGCGTCGAAACAGGCACATTCATACCATAAACAGGGGTATGCAGACCAGAAAACGCGAAGACCTCGCACCCGCGCGCGTGGCAGAATAGCGGCGGCTCGCCTCAGCCGCCGATCCGGGCGCTGGCCCGGCGGGATGCAGTAACCGACCAGTCCGATCAGTCAGATCGGTCCGATCCGTCTGATCCCCCCACCTTGCGCCTAAGCCGCCCTATTGCGCCTCGCCG
Organism: Candidatus Hydrogenedentota bacterium; assembly: GCA_016215105.1. Classification (GTDB taxonomy): domain Bacteria; phylum Hydrogenedentota; class Hydrogenedentia; order Hydrogenedentales; family SLHB01; genus JACRLJ01. Next base: position 40,015 of record JACRLJ010000033.1, on the reverse strand, counting down.
TCCATTCCATCAGGACAACTCCGGCTCCAAACACCGCTAGGGCTCCAAGCAACGCCGGAACCGGCAAGCCGCTCTTTTGATAACGTTCGTCGGTCCAGAGTACCCCCACAGACTGGGGCAATTGCCCGGTGCTGGCAAGCAACGCGACCGCGTTGTTGATGAAATGCGCAGCGATACTGGCATAGAGCGAGCGTGACCGCCAGACGATGTAACCCAGCACCGCGCCACTGATCGCCGTCGTCAGTACGCGGTAAACGACCATGTGGAGCAAGCCAAACAGCGCCGCGACCGCCAGTACGGCAACCCAGTCGGGCATTCTCCGGCGCAGGCCCGAGAATAGCGCGCCACGGCAGAGCGCATCCTCGCAAATAGCGGGGGAGAGGGCGAACGCGAACAGAATGAGGACGATGCTCACATCGGGATTGTCGAGCTGGAGAAGTTCCTCCATCTGGCGAGCCATTTCCTCGGGCATAGGCAGCACGCGGTTTTGCCAGATTGAAATCTGCAGAATTAGCACCACCCACGCCAGCGCCATCAAGAGTGTCGCGACTGAAGCCCCGAAGGATGGCAGGCGCAGGCTCAGCGCGCGCACAATATCGACGCGAACAAACCATAGGATGACTACGGTGGGGGCCAGGATAATGCCCCATTGGGTTATCAGGGTTCCTGATATTGCATTTTGTGACTGAACGTATGTTCCGAGATAGAAGATCAGTATAAACACCAGCGCAAAGAGAAATAGCGCCAACCCCATGCTCGGAGCGGGTTCCGGCGTGAATTCCGATCTCCGAAGGGTTAACGGAATGCCGCGATCTTCGGAGAGAATGACCTCTTCGCGTTGAAAGACCCACGCGGCAAAGAGTAGCGCGAGAACGGCATACACCGCGGTGCTCACCAGAACCACGAAAACCGATTGCACGTCGCTCTTGCCGGTCATGAGGTCTTTGAACAGGAGAGCCACGTTGGCGATGGGCGCCAACTGCATGGCGGCGGTCAGTTTCACGCCGGGAAGGGACGCGAACATGGACGGAAACATAATCACCGCAAAGAAAGGCGTGACGAAATTCTGCGCCTCCTTGAAATTCCGCGCCAAGACTGCGATGGACATCATGGCCGCGCTGATAAAAAACGCCAACGGCGCCATCAGCAGAAAAATCAGCGCCACCGTTGCGGCGGGCAAATGAATTTCAAACGCGCCAATGCTGTCCTGTATCTGGGTAAGCTGGAACGCAAACGTCAGGGTCAGGCTGGCGAGATTGAGCACGCCGGTAAGCAGCGAAAGCAAGAAGATCGTCAGGAACTTTCCGAACACGATTTCGAGCTTTGTGGTGGGCGTGGACAGAAGCGTCTCGAAGGTGCCGCGTTCTTTTTCACCGGCTGTGATATCGATCGCCGGATAAAACGCGCCAACCCCGAGCATGACGACCATGATCATGGGCAGGATCATGCCGAGTATGGTTCCGGTGGATTTCGCCGGGGGTGCGATGTCCTTGGACCCAATTTTCAATGGAAGCGCGAAATCGGCAGGCAGTCCGCGCGCCGCGATGCGCTCGTTCAAGAGGCGCTCGAAATGCTTTTCCAGGCCCTTGCTGAGGCGTCGTTGCGCCTCGCGCGAGGCGGGTTCGGTCGCATCGTACTGAATATCGATCTTCGCCGGTGTCCCTAGCTGAAGCATCGCGGAAGTGTTGCCTTGGGCGACGATGATCGCGTCGATTTCGCCCGCGAACATACTCTCGCTCGGAAATTTCGCTTCGGCGAGTTGGATCATGGGCATACCGCTAATCCACTGGACGACTTGCGGGTCGGATGCTTGCACCACCACGCGCGAAGGCGTCTTGACGAGCGTGTCTTGCTGAACCACCATGGCCTGCGCGCCGAAGATGAACAGCGCGGGATAGAGCACGACGGGCACGCCCAACATGGCTATGAGCGTGCGTTTGTCGCGGAGTGTGTCGAGCAGTTCTTTGAAGAAGATGGTCTTGGCGGTGCGCAGATTCATGCGTGCTTGCGCTCCTCGGCGCCGACCATGGCAAGAAACGCAGCCTGTATATTGTCCGTTCCCGTGGCCTCATAGAGTTCCTGCTTGGTCCCGATGGCCAGCAACGAACCGTTGTAGATGAGGCCGACCCGGTCGCAGAGAAGTTCGGCCTCTGACATGTAGTGCGTCGAGAAGATTATGCAGTGCCCCCGGCGTTTGGCGTCGAGAATGAAATCGAGAATCGTCGTGCTGGTCATGATGTCAAGCCCCAGCGTCGGCTCGTCCAGAATGAGGACTTCCGGATCGTGCAAGAGCACGCGCGCGATGGAGACCTTTTGGCTCTGCCCGGTGGACAACGTGTCGCAACGCCTCTCCATGAACTCACCCATACCCAGCATTGCAGCCAATTCCTCGGAACGCTTCGCGATCGCCGGGTCGGGCATGCCGTAGAGCCGGCCAAAGTACCGCAACAGTTCCCGTGCGGTCAGGCGTCCATAAAGCTTGGTATTACCGGACAGGAACCCGATGTGATGACGCACCTCATCGGTCGCCAAATCGGTTCGATTACCCGCAATCCAACAGTGACCGGACGAGGGAGTAATGATCGTCCCCAGCATACGCAAGAGCGTGGTCTTACCGGCTCCGTTCGGTCCGAGTAGACCAAAGATTTCGCCCGCAGCGACGGAGAACGTCGCGCCGCGCACGGCTTCCACTGTCCTGCCGCGCGAGGCATGAAACACCTTCCGAAGGTTCTCCGACTGAATCATGAGCATGGACAAGACTGTCACCTACCGTGTCGCGGTGTCAAGCGCCGGGTTCAGGGTTCAGGGTCTGGGGTTCAGGTCTTCTTCGGTCGAGACGGCTTTTGTTTCGCGTCTAGCGATTGCATCAGTTTCGTAAGGAGTTTGCCGGTCTCTCGGACGTGGCCCCAGGTTTCGACTGCGTCTTCCCGCGGAACGTAATTCAAGCGAACAGCAATGGTCAGGTGAGTCTCCAATTCGGCCAACGAACCGCTGGAGATAGAAAGGTGATGCAAGTAGTCGCCTCGGTGTATTCGACCGTATCCCTCAGCGATATTTGCGGGTATGGAAACAGCAGCCCGTTGTGCTTGGCCAGCGAGTCCATATCTCTCGTGCGGAGGGAACACAGCTGTGAGGCGGTAAACGGATTCTACCAAATCCATAGCCTTCTGCCAGGCATCCAATTCCCGGTAATTCTTTAGTCCCATGCTCTTCCCTCGAAGGTCACTGCTTCGTAAGTGATTTGGGCCTTCGCAAGAAGACACCCTCGCATCACGACCAATAATCGCCCACGTGGAACTTACCCTACCGTACAACATGACCCGTGCATTTCGCACCCTGTACCCTGTACCCTGTACCCCAGACCCTGTACCCTGTACCCCAGACCCTGAAAGGAACCAACCCAACATGGCCAAAGCGGTAGCGCTCATCACCGGCGCCAGCCGTGGAATTGGGCGCGGTATCGCGCTTTCGCTGGCGGAACACGGATACGACATCGTGGCAACGGCGACGAAGGCCGATCCTAGCAACACCGAGACAGGGCTGTACGAGGTCAAGGCTCGAGTCGAGGCGTTGGGGCAGCGCTTTCTACCGATAGTAAGCGATGTCGCCAATTGCGCCGGCCACGCTCGGTTGATCGAGGCGGCTGTCGATACTCTCGGAGGAATCGACCTCTTCGTGAGCAACGCCGGGGTCGCCCCGCTACAACGGCTCGACATATTGGAAACGACCGAAGAGAGCTTTGACCGCTTGATCCAGATCAATTTGCGCGGACCGTTCTTCCTTGCGCAATCCATCGCAAATCAAATGGTGAAGCAATTACAGGCCGGCAGAACAGCCTACCCGCCAAAACTGGTGTTTGTCACCAGCATCTCCGCAAACACGGCCAGCCCCAACCGCGCCGAGTACTGCGTCAGCAAGGCCGGCTTGAGTATGACTGCGCAAAACTTCGCGGTGCGCCTCGCCGAGCACGGTATCAACGTGTACGAAATCCGGCCCGGAATTATCTCCACCGACATGACTGCGGGGGTACAGGCGAAATACGACAAACTGATCGCAGACGGTATACTGCTACAACAGAGATGGGGTACACAAGAAGACGTAGGCAAGGCCGTCGTGGCGCTCGCCGAAGGCTATTTCGACTATGCGACCGGCGCGGTCATCGAGGTCGGCGGCGGGTTTGGCGTATCGCGACTGTGACGGCGTGGGCCATCGCTCCCAGAACGCGGCAGGCAGCGCACGCGCTTCTTTGTGCGCGTGATCCAGGTGGACAATCTCCAGGACCCTGTGATAGACTACGCTCTGCAAAGGGGTAACCCGTTGCGCAGTGCGCTCGTAGCTCAGTGGATAGAGCACTGGCCTCCGGAGCCAGGTGTCGAAGGTTCAAATCCTTTCGAGCGCGCCATTAATTAAATCCTGCCGAATCAAGCACTTAGCTTGATACCTGCCAGCGTGGCAGTGCGGACGAACTCACGGAAATGGTTGGTATTCGTACCAATCGCACCCTTGGAGGTTCGCACATGCTACCCAAAAACGTACCAAAAACAGATCCCGACAAAACGCCCGAGCGGAAAGAGAAGACACCAAAGCTCTGTACCCATGCCGCATCGGGCCGCGCCTTCGTCCGGCTCAGTGGACATCAAGTCTACCTTTGCAGACGGGATGACCCGGACTGTGAGAAGAAGTACGGCGACATGCTCTCCAAATGGCGCCGCGGCGGGTATGTGTACCCATTCAAAGACCCCGACGCGCCCGATACGTCACCTGAAACAGCGCAACCCGATATCAGCGTAGCCGAGGTGTGCGCCATGTTTCTGGACTACGCCAAAGCGTACTACGTCAAAGCGGACGGATCACCCTCGGGGCAAATCGCGCGCGTCCAGAGCGCTCTGAATGGCGTGCTCGAGATCTACGCCGATATCGACGCGGGGCAGTTTGGGCCGACGAAGTTGGACGCAGTACGGGAGCGTTGGATCGCCAAGAAGTTGGCCCGTACCTCAATCAATGCCATGACGGGCGTAGTCAAGCTGGCTTGGCGCTGGGCTGCCGCGAAAGAGTTGATTCCCGCGGCGGCGGCGGTGGCGTTGGGGATGCTGGGCGGGTTGAAGAGGGGTAGGAGTCTCGCAAAGGAACCCGAGCCCGTGAGGCCCGTCCTGGACGCCCACGTTGACGCTATCCAGCCGTATGTCTCGCGGCAAGTTTGGGCCATGGTGCAATTGCAGCGATACAGCGGCGCCAGACCCGGCGAAGTCGTTGTGCTCAAGGCCAACATGATCAACCGCACAGGCGCCGTGTGGACCGCCGAACTGGCGCAACACAAGACGGCCTACCGCGGTCGCGCGCGTACCCTGTACTTTGGGCCAAAGGCACAAGAGATACTCAAGCCGTGGCTGCTGGAGCGGCCCGTCGGCGCGTTCCTGTTCTCGCCCCGTCATGCGGAAGCCGAGCGTCACGCGGCCGCATTAAGCCACCGGCGCCCCGACCAAATGCCGAACGCCAAGAAGTCAACACGGGTAGTCGGCGACTGCTACAGCGTCTTGGCGTATGCGCAGGCTGTCCGGCGCGGATGCGAACGGGCCGACACGAAGGCGCGGAAAGAATCGGATGGGAAGGTAGGCGTTCCATCGTGGTCGCCAAACCAATTACGCCACACCGCCGCAACCCGCATTCGCCAAGAATTTGGACTTGAGGGCGCACAGGTGGCGCTTGGCCACAGTTCTGCATCCACGACGGAGATCTATGCAGAGGTGGACGCCCGGCGCGCGCTGGACGTATTCTCGAAACTGGGATAAACAAAGCGGCCACCGCGGGCGTATGAGCGCCCGGGCGGCCTAACCACGACGAAAAAGGAGCTTTTCACCATGGCTAAGAAACAGAGTACCACACCCGCCACGAAGACACCCGCAACCGTCCGAGTCTCATTCGATATCCCGCTTGATGTTTGGGACTTCTTCAAACAGATACTTGCCGAGAAAAGCATCACCTCAGATCCCTGCGAGGAAGTCCGCGACATGGTGTTGGAACGGATATCGCATTTCCTCACGAACCTTGAATACACCCCGTTCGGTTGCAGTCCAAAAGAACTTGACGAATCATTCAAGTCGCTATTCGCGGGGTGTACCCGAAAGGGACAGCTTCGCTCGCTCGGCCTGGACCGCTGGCCGTATACGGACCGCCTAAAACCGAAGAATATGACCCATGCCAAGAAGCTCGGGGAGCGGCGCCGTCTCGATAAGTTGAGCAAGGAATCACAGGAAGAGAAGCGAATCCGGGCGCAAGCGGTGGCGCGCCGTCAAGCGCGAATCGGCGGTGCCTCATGAAGACGCACACCCCAGAGCACGACTACGCCAGCATGAGCCTTGCCGATCTCGTGTACGAGGCGCTGATGTTCGCGGCGCCACCGGGTACACTCGCATCCAAGCAGTAGCAGCCGTCCTGACCGGGGCGAGGCGTCCCACACGAAAGCAAGGCCGGGTCAGACCGTGCGCGCGCCGGTAACCCGCAGGGAAAAATTCCGTCGTACCCAAAGCGCCCCGAGCCGCAACCCCGCGGACTCGGGGCGTTCCATTCGCGCGGCCCAGTGGTGTAAGGCGGCGAAACCGTAGAAAACCACTGCGTTAAATTCTTATTGACATTCAGTTCTCAGTAGTGTAGAGTCACTACATCAGTTGAATCTGACCCATAGAGTGAACTAGGCCGTGCGAATCGGCAACCACTAGGGCACCGATAGGGCCGCAACACCAGATCCCGAGACGAAGGGCGCGCAAAGCGAACTTCTATTTCGAGGTCTGGTGCTGCGGCCCTTTTTTGTTTTGAAACCGCTTCGAACCAGAGGAGATCGTCACGTGATATCGACAGCAGAACAACTACTCACGTTGTCCGAGGCCGCGGCCACCCTTCCGCACCGCCCGAGCATACCTACCTTGTGGCGCTGGGCTCGAAAGGGCTTGAAAGGCGTCAAACTCGAGTACGCGCGAATTGGCGGGCGCATCCTCGTATCCCAAGAATCCCTGCGGCGCTTCGGCGAGGAGTTGGCCAAGGCCGACACCGACCCCACGCCCACAGTCAAACCCACACCCAGGCGGACCCCTGCCCAGCGGGCGGCGGCTGTAGCGTCGGCGAAAGCCCGTTGCGCGACTGCTGGCTCACGGCGCTAGCCGTCAGGGGTTCAAGACCATGATGGCGAAAGAACTTACAACGGAACGCCAGAAAACGGCGCGGGTATGTACCCAAAATAGGCCGATTTCGAGCCCCGGAACTCTCGGAAAAGCACTCGCGGACTTTCTCGTGTGGCAGTACAATTTCTGGATTGGACACCCAAAGCATCCGCTCTCGACGGTGAAAAGGTGTGACGCCGAGTTGACCCGCCTACATCAGCGGTATCTTGGGTACCGAAAACACTTAGACTGGGCCGGAATGCGAATCGTCGAGTCCCGAGAGCATTCAGTCCGGGCTACGCGCGACCGGCTCGAATGGGCGAAGCGAGCACACCGACGCAAACCCCGCGCGCTGACGATGGGCCAACGGGCCGCAATACGCTTGGCGCGTCGGCAAGAGAGGGGGGCGAGATGACCACCGCGCGATCCATCACAACGGACGCCACCGGCAGTCAGTCCGACTGCGGAGATATCGTCTACGTTGGCATCTTCGCCGACGGTTTGCTACCTCTTGTGGGCTACTCTGACCAGAACGTCGAGACCGCCCCGGACAAGCGCTACAGCCTCGCCAAAGAACCCAAGCGGGGCTTTCGGTGGAAGTCGAAAACGATCACGCCAGAGCAAGCGAAGGCATGGGCGGAATGCGGCGGCTGGATCGGCGCTCGTGTTCCAGTGGGGTACGCGCTTGTTGATGTGGATGATCGCGCGACGGCGGACACATTGATCGCGAAGTATCGAGGGCAACGTTGCGGCATCATCAAGACCCCCCGCGGCGGTCAATTCATATTCCGAGACAATGGCAAGATCGACAGTCAGACCACCAGGTCTACCACCGTCAGCGGCATCAAAGTGGACTACCGCCTTCCGGGCAAGGGGTACTTCGTACTTCCCTGGTCCTGGTCTGGCGCGCACGTCCTCAAGCCTGGACTCCGCTATTGGGTACAACTCCCCGAGGTGACACCATGACTGAGGTATTGATCGAAACCCCCATCGATTTCATACCCGCCCAAAAGCCAGCGGTGCCAAAGCGTCAGAACGGCACACACCACTCATGCGGCAATGGTGCGCGGACAGCCTATCTACGGGCCGCTGTCGAAGGGGAACTTGAGAAAGTCGCCACAACGTCGGAAGGCGTACGCAACCACACGCTAAACACAGCCGCGTATAGTCTCGGAACTCTGATTCACCTTGGTCTTGATGAAAGTGAAATCGAATCTCAATTGATAGATGCGGCTATGGTGTCGGGACTATCCGAAGTGGAAGCGCAGAAAACGGTCCACAGTGGCTTGAACGCTGGCAAATCGAATCCGCGAAACATTCCAGATACAAGCGCTGGCTACGCGGCGGCGCCTCAAGGAACCATAGCAGCTAACACCCCGTGTTCTGTAGTGGCAAATTTCAAGGAATTTCAAGAGGAGGAAAAGAAGAAACGCGGGAAAAAAGCTATCCCGCTACTTAGAATTCTCAAAACGATATCGTCTTTACCAAGGCCACCGAAGCGCACAGGGGGTATGCTGTTCGCCGACGTTGACGGTGTGGTGCGTTTCATGGAAAAAAGAGACGATCTTTTTGCCTATATTCAGGAACAAGCGGAGATGCAATGGGCGGAGGGTAGCGACTCATTTCTCACGGCGCTGTGTACAAAGGGTGAACTTTTCGCGTCACTGAGGGCAACGGCGACAAATTATCTGTCTGTCGAACAATTTCCGCACGTACCAGAGATCTCCGGTGTCTATTACCTTTGGCGCCCCCCCGTCGGGTATGAGCCGAATGGCACGCATTTTGAAAAGTACCTATCCTTTTTTGATAACTGGGAAACCGAACACGACCGCGCACTAACTCGCGCCGCGTTTCTCGGGACTATTTGGGGTGGCCTCCCCGGAGCGCGACCGGCAATCATTTCGACGGCGCCAGACCGAGGCTACGGCAAGAGCGAACTACTTTCAGGTATCGGAGCGCTCACAGGCGGACTATTTGAGGTTGAGCCGGACAAGGGGAAAGACGATCACTTGGTGACTCGGCTACTTTCACCTGCGGCAAGAGTAAAGCGGTGCATTAGAATTGACAACGTGAAGTTGTCAGTCAGTTCGGCGCTACTCGAAAGCCTCATTACCACGTCGGAATTCTCTGGACGGCAGTTATTTCTTGGTGAAGGTACCCGTCTGAACTTTTCGCAATTTCTTATCAGTGGCAACGGACTAAGCCTCTCGCGTGATTTGGCTGACCGCGCATTCATTATCCGGTTAAAGAAACCAACACCCCGCCCAGGTTGGCTTGAAGACGTGCGAGCATACGCCAATGAACACCGTGACAAGATACTCGCCGACATGTGCGCCATTCTCAGAAAACCGGCGCCGTACACGACCGCGCGCGACCGCTGGCAATCATGGGTAAGTGAAGTACTGGCGCGCGCCACTGACAGGGTAGACGCTATTGTCGCCGAGAATCAGAAGCGTAGAGACGAATACGACGAAGATCTCGAGGAAGCAAACCTTATTGGCGACGCGCTACGGCAACGTGCTGGCTTTCTACAGGCTAGTTTCCTGTCAGCCGCGGTGGCTTGTAAGGCGGTGAATGAGGCGCTCAATACATCATTGCATACCAGAACGGTGGGAAAAATCATCAAACGGTATGTAGACGCCGGCAAGTTAGACGGCATCACCAAAGGCGACACACGCACAGAGCGCGGTTGGACAATCAAGCCGGTCAGCAGTGACGGCCCAAAGAAAGTTGTGACATGAGCGACGTTAGCGACATGAGCCACCTAATGTGCTACGGGGAAAAAGACAAAACATATTTGGTTAGATCACATAAGAAAGCTCATGTCGCTAACGTCGCTAACGTCGCGCCCGCGGTAGACTGGTCAGAGATACTTTACCTTGGCCGCCAGATTCGGGCCACTCGTAAGCGCCTAGCCGAGATGGAAGGCAAACGGGCAAAGCTGCTGGCCGGGGGGACGCCATGAGCAAGATTCTACTAGCGGGGCGCGGCCGCCCAAAGAGTAAATGTACCAGCATGGTACATTTTGTAACCCTAAAAGAGTTGGGGCTCACGAGGAATGAGGTTTGTCGCGCTAGATCGCTGGCGCGAATGCCAGATGAGCTTTTCGAGGAACTACGTTCCGGGCGTATTACTCGGGTTGAAGCGTTGCGCCGGCTACGCGCGTTAGAGGCCGCCCCATGACGCGCCGGGGCTCATTTTCGGTACCAGTACCCTACATAATGGCGTCTAAACGGCGCGTTTCACCCGTAAGCGCCTCTGCCGCAACGGTCACGCGACCTTTGAATAATGGCCTACCAAGCAAATCATCCACCGCCGCCTTGGCGCTTGCCGACACCCAAGACGCCCTGACCGAACTGCAACACGAGTTACTCTCTGGCTCACCAAACCGGGCCCGGCGCAAGGAATTGGAATCCGAGATCGCCAACCACCGCGAGACGATATCACGTCTCAGCAAGGAATTGAACCAATGCGAGCATTAGAACCCGTTGAACACCTGCAGGCCCGCTACACCGCCGCGCTAGCCGAGATCCCCACACTCGAGGCCCGGCAGGCCGCGGCAGAGGCCGCCTGGCAAACCGCTATCGCCGACGGTGACGCCAAAGCCGAGGCCGTGGCGCTCAAGGCCATGCAGGCCGCCCAGGACGCCACCGCGGCGGCTAAGGCGAGGCTACCCATCCTACAAGACGCGATTGCCCGGGCGCGGCGCCAATGTCTTCCGAACTGTGCGGCGGAGGTGGCCGGTGAACTACAGCGTATCAATGAGGCGGCAGAGCCCCTAGCGCGGATACTGATGGGTGGTTACGAGACTGCGCGGGCGGCGGCTGGGCAATTGAATGGGCTCTTCAAGGATCATCAGGAACACATCCGCGAGTACACCGAGATAGCCCAGCAGGCGGGCGGGGTGGATACTCGCGGTGGCGGATGGGCAGTGCCGCTACCCCACGATGCGCGTTTCGCCGTCGCTATGAGTCACCTAAACTCTGTGTTCCGGCCCGATTTTGACGAACGCTTCAGGTTGTCCGAGAGCAAACTTCTGGGCCGCAAACCCGCGCAAGCCGAGCCCGTCACGGGCGACGGCGCCGAAGAGCAGGTGGCCAATGGGTAGCACGATGAACGATTGGGTTCGCCGCGTGTCCGGTGTCCCAGCCCCAGCGGCGCCTCCACAACCGCCGCGTCCGGCGAATGCCAACGCTGGCGCCGGCGCGGGTGTGCCGAACGTGGCGCCCACGGATAGCAGCGCGGCGATGAACGCTTTGATCCGCAAAGCGATGGGGCGCCTGTAATGAGAACACGCGCACGCATCGAGCGGCTATCCGCGGCGCTGATACCACGTCCCGGGCCATTGGCGACGATCCTCTATCCCGAAGACGGGTTTCCATTCGGCCCGCCGGCGCCCGTGATTGAGCGCATAACGGCGACCGGCTGGACGATTGTCCATCGGCGCGTTGGTGACAGCAGAGAGCCCGTGAGCGTGGAGAGCGTAGGCGACTGGCGAATGACGGAGACAGACTTTGCCGTATAAGGACATCGAGAAACAGCGCGCGTGGCAGAGAGAGGCCAAGCGCAAAGCCCGTGCTGGTAGGGCTGCTGAAAGAAAGCGTCTCACCGCACCTGTACATCTCGACACCGCAGACAAAGTGCGCTGTATGCTCGAAAAGTGTGTCGCCGAAGTGGAGGCGGATGGTGTCGAATCGGCTATGAAAGCGCGAATATTCTGCCGGATAGGCGAAGTCTGCTTACGCGCGATTGACATGGGCGAACTGGAACGCCGACTAACGGTATTGGAGACGGCAATCAATGCGAACACTCAGAGCGCGTCTTGAGGCGTTAGAGAAACGCACACCGCCACCCGTGGAATTTGATCCTTACGAGTCGGCCACCCGCGAAGAGTTGATTGACCTAGCTTGGCGCCTTTGTGAGACGCCAAGTGGAAACCACGAACTGGACGCGACAGCACGCCGCGTCATCGAAAACGAAAAGGAATACAGCCATGCCACAGTATGACGGACCTGAGAGAAACGCCTGCCTACCCCACGATGACAAGGGCCTTCCGGGCCGAAGCAACATTGATCTGCTGCGGTTGTGCGGCCAGAGCGCCGCCGCGATTCGCGGCATTGAGGCGCGCGCGTCGGCCCGAGGGATGGATTCGCTGGTTCTTTTTTGCGAGGAGCGCGGTGTCACCACCATCGATTCGTTGCTCACGTGACGCGCCGGGAAGCCCTGGCCCGTGTTGGTGCATTACGGCGCGGGCCGGGGTGTCGGAAATAGGTACCGATACCCGAACCCGGCGCCACGAATGGCGGGCTTGGTTCGTAAACAGTTGACACGTAACACATGTAGAACATGCTACGGGTGGCTGCCGTAGCTTGAAAGGCAATTCGATGGGCATGCAATTCGATTTCGAGAAGGTCCACGCGGCGATACAAGAGGTCAAGAAGATCGTTGCCGGCCACGTCCGCGAATGCGCCAATCAGACGGTAGCTGAAGCCAAGACGAATAGTCCGGTCGGATGGGCAAAGGCAAACCCGTTGCCCGTTACCAAGACGGAAGCGCCACGCGGCTACCGTGGCGGCACAAACCGCAAATCCATCACGGCCGACTTTTCCGAAGGCAAAGGCGCGGTACACACCATAGGCGACATGCCGAGTGCGGGCGGGTCCGAGGGTATGCCGGACGGCGACAATATCGGGTTCCGCGTCTACACGCAGTCCGGCTACGGTGGCTGGTTGGAGGTTGGGACGAAGCGAATGGATGCGCGTCCCTACATAGCTCCTGGGTTTGAGAAAGCGGTGAACGATTTGAAGCGTGATTTGGAAGGTTCAGTCTAAACAACGGAAGGAAGAAACATCATGAGCGACACGAACGCGGTAAACGAAGAAGGCACACTCGATCTGAAATTCGGACCGGCCACGGTGACAGTGAAGGCGTTGAACATCGAAGCCAGTGTGCAATGGACCAAACGCGTCAAGGTGCAATGGTTCACGCAGGCGCGGAAGGGCCTACCGGTAAACGGACTGCAAGAGGTCATGAGCACACCGGGCCCGGACATTATTCAGCGAATTGACACGGCTATCCAGGGGGTGATGGACGCGATCGGCGGCGGTGCGGTGGACGATCTGCTCGTGGTGCGGGATGCGCTGATGGAGCATTCTCCGCAGATATTAACGGCGGAAGTCGTGAGTCTCGGCACGGCACAACAGATCGTCACCGCGTTCGAGGCGGTCTATGAACTTGAAAACCCGATGAAGCGTCTACGCAACGCGTTGGCGCGAGTGTAAACCACGAAAGGTAGCAGTCATGATTTCCTTGGGCGATGCGATACTAACGATCAAAGGCGACACCACGGGCCTCTCCAAAGCTGAGGGTGAAGTCGGTTCGATCATGGGTACCGTCAAGCAACACTCCCTCGCGATCGGCGCGGCGATTACCGGCGTTGGCGCGGCCATTACAGGGGGGCTAGGGCTGGCGGTCGGGGCATTCGCCGACAGCGAAGCCGCATCGGCGCAACTCGAAGCCGTCCTGAAAAGCACCAAAGGCGCCGCCGGTATGACGGCGGAATCAATCCAAGCGCTATCCACCGAACTCAGTCGGATGACGCCTTTCGAGGATGACGCGATCACTGCCGGACAATCTATGCTGCTCACGTTCACGAACATTGGCAAAGACGTATTCCCCGAGGTCACTCGGACAATGCTCGACATGTCCCAGGCGCTGGGGCAGGACTTGAAGTCGAGCGCCATGCAGCTGGGTAAGGCGCTCAACGATCCAATTGCTGGCGTGTCCGCGCTTCAGCGTGTGGGCGTCTCGTTCACCGAATCGCAGAAGGCGCAAATCGAAACACTGGTCAAGTCAGGCCAGACCATGCAGGCGCAGAAGCTAATTCTCAGTGAACTGTCCACGGAGTTTGGCGGGTCCGCCGCCGCCGCCGCTGGTACGCTTACCGGGAAATGGACGCAACTCAAAAATGAGTTTGGAAGCATGATGGAGGAAATCGGATCTGCCTTGACAGGTGGCGGCGGATTCAAGGGCCTGCTCGACATGATCAAGGGCATGGTCATAAGTACTACTGACTGGATAAAGAACCACAGCGAACTCACAAAGATCATAGTTGTGAGCATCGGCGTTATTGGTGGTCTCGCTACTGTGCTTGGCCCGCTAATTATCGCGCTTCCCGGTATCGTGACGGCGTTCGGTCTGCTGGGTAGCGCCGCCGCGGCGCTTACTGGTGTCGGCGGTATCGGCGCTTTGGGGATCGCGTTCGGCGCACTGACCGGCCCGGTAGGGCTTGCAGGGATTGCGCTGTTGGCGCTCACCCCGCTGATTTGGGGTGTCGGTAAGGCGATCATGGGCGTGACAGAAGCCGAACGCCAGCAGGCCGAATCCCAGGCCAAGGTGGACGCGATGACGCAACGATACATCGAGACGCTGCGCGCCAGGGGGTTGGTGATTGATGAAGTTAAAATGAAGGAAATGGATGACGCCCAGAAAGCGCAGTACTTGACGCAACTGAAGATCGAGGCGAAGGAGAAAGAGACATCCTCGATCATCCGGCTACTGACCGGCGCCGAAGCCACGAAACAGCAGATATTCAACTCCGAACTGGCCCGCACAGCGTTGGATTTGAACGCCAAAGAGGCGGTGTTCTTCGCGTCTAAAGGCTACACCAGCGAACAAATCAAAGACATGAAGCAACTCACGGAAGCGCAGAAGACGGAAATCCGCAAGCAACTGGACGCGGAGATCGCGGCATGGTTGAAGCGTGACGCCACAATGCAGCAGGCGTTAGTGAAGACGGAGAAAACGACTTCAGAAATGCAGCTCTACCTCGACCGCCTCAGTCTGGACCACCACGAGAGCCCGAGTATCAATGACAATGTGCGAACGAGCATCTTCGGTGGTTCGGGACTTATGTCTATATTCGGGAGCATGCTTCAGCCTATGAAAGGGGTACTCGACTCGATGTGGAAGATGTGGACTGGGACGTGGGAATCAATCTGTGACTACATCGGGAAGGCCGTCGCGTGGGCGAGAGAGCAGGCCCGAGGCGTCCTTGACCTTGTCCGGCCAAAGGCGGAGGGCGGTATCGTAGTGGATTCCGCGAAAGCCCGAGGCGGCATTGTCGGCATGGCAGGCGGCGGCATGGCCACGATACTGGCGGGCGAAGAAGGCCCCGAACTCGGAATCACGCCCGGCGGTCAGGCGGGTATCCTTGGCGCCAATGGCCCTGGAATCTTCCGCGTGCCGGTCGGTACCGAGATATCCACGGCGGCGGAAACGTCCCATTTGCGGCTGAGTAACGTGCCGAACTTTCTTCCGGATGTCACGATGCCCAGGGGCGGCGCCGGCGGCGGGGCGGGAAATACCACCGTATCCATTTCATCGCCGATCACGGTCAGCGTGGCCCGGTTGGACGCGAGCAACCCCGCGGAGATCGCCAAACTGGCCCGAGTCATTTCCCGTGAGTGGGAGACACAGATACAGTCCACGCTCAAGGGACGTGGTTTCCGTCTGAGCACGACATGAGCACGACGTTGACAGGCCACGACGGCGCGGGGGTCTACCTCGACGGCTACCATTGGCTGTGCGTGTGCCGGATAGGGATGTCCTTCGGCTGGAAGCCTACGGGCACTGTACCGTTCCAGTCTGATGGTGGTTACTTGAGCCCCGCGGAAGGCCAGACGGTCACTGAGGCGGACGGGGCGGCCCTTGCCGACGCACTGGACCGCGCGTTACCCGATATCCCGGCATTCGATATCGAATGCGACCTTCCGAACGCTCTCGAGGAATTCGCCGGCGCTGCAGGCCGCGCGCTGCTACAGGATATCGCGGCATTCATACGCCGTGGACCGTTCACCCTGAGCCACGAGGAGAGCCCCGTCGGCCACGACGGTGACGATCCCGGGATACCGATGGTTCATACCTAAGCCCCTTTGCTGCGGCGCTTCGCCACGTCGCGGCCAGTCACCCCAGAGCCCGGGCCCATTGCTCGGGTGTCTGGGGTGGCGCTTCTTGACGCGCGGGGGCGGGGTTCTTATTGAGAACTCATTCCCAATAACATCCCACCCGTACTGTGATAGCTAGCCAATAATGGAAACGGGTAGTACCCGAAACGGGGCTAAATAGGGTAGAAAAAAGAAAATTCTTGCATTTTCTGCAATGGTGTAGTAGACTAGAAATCAACGAGTTACGCCGTTCGGCGGCGTTCCCGATGGTGCCTCCGGAGCCAGGTGTCGAAGGTTCAAATCCTTTCGAGCGCGCCATTATTCTTTTCGAAACTGACGATACGTACCCTCTCGGCGCAAGCCGCGCCACTTCTCGATTGCCGACACGGTTGCCGACGCGCTTTGGCGCGGAGTTTCCGGTCCGCAGGGGACGTGTTAGGTCGGAGTGGGAACTTTTCGCACTTTACGGAAATTAATACCCTAGTTATCAGCGTTGATTTGACTGGTCTTATGACCTTTGGTATAGTGGTACGAACTATCTCTGCTACTGGTCTGTGTTAACCGTGGAAGGAAAGGTTGGGAGAAACAATGAGTACGAAGAAGAACCTAAGTTTTTGCCTGTTGGCCATGAGTTTGGCGTTGGTGATGGTGTCGGCGGGCGGTTGTCACAAGAAGAAGGTCCAAGTCAATCCGGACATGGGCGCCGGAAACAAGGGAGCAACGGATACAGCCAAGGGCAATCCGAACGAGCTGCCGGACGCGGGTGACATACTTTTCAATAAAGCCACGGGCTTGAAGGTTGTCTATTTTGACTTCGATAGTTCGAGTCTGCGCGCGGACGCCCGCGAGGCCCTCAAGGGCAATGCCGACATGATCAAGAAGTACCCGAAGACGATGATTCAAATCGCTGGCCATTGCGATGAGCGCGGCACGCAGCAGTACAACCTGGCGCTGGGTGAACGCCGGGCGTTGGCCGTCCGTGATTACCTCATTCAGTTGGGCATTCCGGGCGCGCAGTTGGCGACGATCAGCTACGGCAAAGAACAGCCTGCCGATCCCGGTCACGGCGAAGCTGCCTGGGCGAAGAACCGTCGCGCTGAATTCAACAAGGCAATGTAGTTCGCTGCTTTGCCGGCCTCATCCTTGTAAATCACTTGGCTGTCGTTGGCAAAGAAGGTACGCGGTTAACAATGCAAATGCGGCGAAGCCGCTCTTGAAGCTGACGTTGCTTAACGTGTAAGGGAATGACCCATGAACAGCATGGCGCGGAAGGCTCTCGCTTGGGCGCTGTTCATCCCGCTCGTGGCGGGATGCGCGACCACGGGAAGCCGTGACCAGACGGAAGCCACTCTGAACTCGACGTATCGGATAGTCAAGAAACTGGACGAAACGCTGGGTCCATCCGTGACGAAGCTGAACGAGAGCGCAGCGGATCTGAGCGCCCGCGTAGACGCGAGCGACAAGGAAATTGCGAAGCTCCAGTCGATGTCCGAAGAGAACCAGAAACGGCTCGACCGAATTCAGTCCAAACTGGACAAGTTGGCGAAGGCGTTGTACAGCGAGCGTGGCATCTCCGCGCCGGATTCTCCGGCTCTAGCGCCCACGGCGACACCCCCGCCATCGGAAGAGTTCAAGGTCGATGATACGAAGGTGACGCCGGCGCCGCCCGCAAAAGTAGAACCCTCTGAGGCAACGCCGCCTCCGGCTCCTCCGAAGGTAGAGTCCGCATCCAACGCGAAAGCGGACTTTGAGGCGGCAAAGAAGACTCAAGAGGCCGGCAAGTTCGACGAGGCTATTCGGCAGTATCAGGAATTCCTGCAGCGCTATCCCGACAGTGAGAACTGCGAGAGCGCGCAGATTCGCATCGCATTCTGCTATGCGAAAGTTCCCGACTACGAGAAGGCGGCGGCGGAATACAAGAAGTTCCGCACCAACTATCCGAACAGCACGAACAACATCCCGGTGGCCCTTTACAACGAAGCGAACGCGTACAAGAATCTGAATCAGAAGGCGCGCGCGATCGAGTTGTTCAAGGAACTGGTCGAGAATTACCCGTCCTCAGCGGCAGCGGAACGTGGCCGCGCCGCGCTGAAAGTGCTTCAAAGCGGCAACTGAGCGGTAATGGTGATTTATTTTCGGCACGCGGGACAGCATCTGTCCCGCGTGCTTGTTTGTGTAGCAGACACGAAGCAGATGGTTCCGTGGCAATCCGCCGGAACCTGTCAACATGGCGGTCGGCGCGTGACCGCGCCAGCCTGCCGGTCTAGGAAGTGAAATGAAATACTATTTGGGTCTTGACGCCGGTGGCACCAAAACGTTTTGCTTGGTCGGAACGGCAGACGGAACGATTAAAGGCTTTGGCCGGGCCGGCGCGGGAAATTATGAGGTCCGAGGCGTCGCGCCGGCGGCGGATGAAAACCGCAAAGCCGTTCAGACCGCGCTCCACGACGCAGGCGTAACTTTGTCTGATATTTCGGGGATAGGCATGGGCATAGCCGGAGCGGACCTCCCCGAAGACTACGAGATGCTCGAACGGGAAATGTACACGCCCTTATTCGGTTCGACGCCGCGTGTGTTCCGTAACGATTCCATGGCCGGATTGCGCGGCGGCACGCGCAATCCCTACGGAATCGTGATTGCCTGTGGAACCGGCTGCGTATGCGCCGGCCGCGACCGGAGCGGCAAGGAAGTTCGCGTGGGCGGTTTGGGCAGTGAATTCGGTGACCAGTGCAGCGGCGGCGGGCTCGGCGAAGAAGGCCTCCGCGCGGTATGGCAGGCGCGCGAAGAAGTCATTCCGCCAACTCTGCTCACGCGCAAGTTCATCGAGCGCTCGGGGTGCCGGGACGTGGAGGAGCTGTTTCACAAACTCTACCGGCGCCAGATGGACTACTCCGAGCTTCAGCCAATGGCCAAGCTTGTGGCCGACGCCGCGTTTGAAGGTGATCCGGTTTCGTGTGATATCCTGGAACGCGGCGGCCGGTATCTCGGCGCCATGGTAAATGCGGCCGCGCGTAAATTGGATATGGCTCACGAAGCGTTTGAAGTTGTCATGGCGGGCAGTGTCTTCAAAGGCGCCAGCCCCGTCCTGGCGGATGCAATGCGTACCGTGATTCACCGGGAGTATCCACTGGCTATAACGGTCATGCCGTCGTTTGAACCCGTAGTCGGCGCTTTGCTCATGGGTATGGAAATGGACCTCACGGTGGATGAAAACACATACCGGCGTCTTTCGGATGATCTCGACAATGCGGAAACCCGTTACGGCGTCAAGTTCAAGTCGGAGTAATTCATGCGATCTTCCCGCGCCTATGTAATCACCGCTCTGTGCGTGGCATTGGCTGCCGCTGCGGCAATCCTTCTCCTTCGCCAGAATCCATCGAACGTCCGCTATGAGTCCTCTGACGATTTTATCAAGCAAGCCCGGAAAGCGGCGTCACAGTCACAAGACCAGGGTGAAGGCTTTATTCCTGGGACGGCGGATACGCAGCAGGGCATTCCCAAGATCGAGCTCGGCACGACAACGCTCGATTTGGGTCTTGTTCCGAACTCGCACACGACGACCGTGGATTTTCCCGTCCGCAATATCGGCTCCGGTGACCTGGTTATCGCCGATATCGATACTACTTGTCATTGCACCGAGGGGGTCATGGCCGAGGGGCAGCAGGTTATAAAGCCAGGCGGACAGGGAATACTAAAGGTCTCCCTGCACCCCGATCGGGTTCCGGAGGGTTTCGGGTCGAATAAGACACTCAAGATCCGGTCGAACGATCCTCTTAAGCCCTTGAGCTTGCTGGACGTCGTATCGAAGGTGGACCCGGAGTTCTCCGTCGAGCCGGATACGCTGGCGTTTGGCGATGTTCCAAAGGGCACGGCCGTATCGAAGACCTTGCGTGTTCGCCAAATAAGCGAAGCGCCATTCGAAATCACACAGGTCACGCCTTCCCGGCCGGAAGACAAGAAACAGCTCGAAGTTACCTTCGAGAAGGTTCCTGAATCGGCATGGACCAAACCAGACAGCGTCGAATACGACGTGAAGGTGACCTTAACCAAGGATGCGGCGGTCGGGGAACTGTCAACCGGGATCAAGATCAAGAATACCTGTAAACGCCCGGTTGTCAGCGACCTATTCGTTCCCGTTACGGGAAAAGTGACCGCGTTCTACAAGCTATCAACCGCCCGTTTGGTCCTTCAGGCGTCCCGGCCTGGCCAGGTCAACGCCGGTACTGTAACGATCGAGGCCGACAGGCCATTCGAGTTGGCCGGTCTAGGAGTTACGGACGCCGCATTGACAGTCGCCGCGCAGCCTGGCGCCAAGCCCAATAGCCAAACGCTGTCTGTCGGCGTGGCCGAGAATGCGGCGCCAGGAGTCAAGAACGGCGAGATCACGTTCACTATAAAGGCCGGTGACGAATCCTATGGGGAAAGCGTCCCCGTGCAAGTGATCGTAACGAAGGCGCTCAAGCTGCCCAATTCCGGCCAAGCTGCGGCCTCATGAGCACAATAGGACCGCTGCTGCTGATCAACGGCACTGCGCATGCTGAAGAACCGTGCGATATCCTTGGCCGGCGAATGGCGGAGAGACAAAGCGCCGGGAATGATTCGGCGCTTCGGTGGGAAGTATGATCTCGTCCGCGCGCACAAGGGAGAAATCATAGATGGCATTGTTCGGAAGAAAGACGGAGAAAGTGTCCGCCAAGCCCGACAACGTGTTGGGAACGGACGGGGATGTTGCAGCAATGCACGTTCTGCCGTCATCCCTTCGACAACCCCGCCAAGTTGTACCAGCGCAATCTCCCGGCGTGTCCGTCCTGCGGAGAATTCCTCGAGCACCCAACCTTCATCTATGGACTGTGCAGCGGATGCGGCTCGAAGTTCGAACTGATGCCAGGAACTAAGCCGAGCCTGCTTCCAAATAAACGCCAACGAGACGCCATGGACAAGCATGGCAAGTCATGGAGCAATCATTGATGGCCTCGACGCTAAACGACGTACGCGTGCGCCTGGAACAACATGGCCAGGAGCACGTCCTGCGGTTCTGGAACGACTTGAACAAGACGGAGCGCCAGGCGCTCCTGCGCGATATCGAGGCAATCGATTTTGCCCTCATGGAACGGCTTATCCGGGAGTGGGTCGTGTCCGAGCCCGCGCAGGAAACGTTCAAGAACATTTGCCCCGTGCCAGTCATCCCAAAAGCCGAACTGAATCGGCCTGACGCGAAGGAGGCGTGGGACGCGGGCGAGCAGGCGCTTCGTGACGGACGAGTGGGCCTGTTCCTCGTGGCTGGCGGACAAGGAACTCGTCTGGGATTCGAGGGTCCCAAAGGAGCCTATCCCATCGGCCCGATTTCGCAACGTTCGCTGTTCGCGTTTCACGCGGAGAAGATTCACAACCTGCAACGGCGCTACGCGTGTACAATTCCGTGGTACATCATGGTGAGCGACACGAACGACGACGCCACGCAATCATTTTTCCGGGAGAACGATTTCTTTGGACTTCAGCAGAACGACGTGAAGTTCTTCCGTCAGCGCATGGTCCCGTGCGTCAGTGAACAGGGAAAGTTCCTGCTCGACGAACCCGGACGCCTCGCAATGAATCCAAACGGCCACGGCGGCTGCATCCCCGCCATGGTCGAAAACCTCGTAACCAAAGACGCTCGTGATCGCGGCGTGGATACCCTGAGCTACTTCCAGGTCGACAACTGGGCCGTCAAGGTTGCGGACCCGTTCTTTATCGGATACCACGTGCTGCGCAACGCGGAGATGTCGTCGAAATCGCATCGCAAGTCGATGCCGCGCGAGGCCGTGGGCGTACATTGTCTCTGCGACGGCGAGTACCGCGTCATCGAGTACTCCGAACTGGATATCTACCCACAACTGCTCAAAGTTGACGACGATGGAAACGTGGTGTGCTTTGCGGGAAATCCGGCCATACACGTGTTGTCCGTGGACTTTGTCGATCGGATCTACCGGCAATACGATACCTTCCCCTGGCATCGCGCCCACAAGAAGATCCCCTATATCAACGATAAGGGTGACTTGGTGCAACCGCAGCGGCCGAACGGGTACAAGTTTGAGACCTTCGTTTTCGATGCCCTCCGGTTCACGACCCACGAGCCCGTCGCGCTGGAAATCGAGCCGCCTGGGGAATACACGCCGATTAAGCAGTTCAACGGCGATAACAGCGTCGTGGCGGCGTGGGAGTCGATGAATCGGTACTGGGCGGAATGGCTCGAGGCCATGGGTTGGCCGGTGCCCCGCAACGCACGCGGAGACGTGGCAATCAAGATCGAGATTAGCCCGCAGTTCGCGCTCTCAAAGGAAGAGTTCGTGGAACGATCCGCCGGTTGCCTATGGCCGGCCTCCCACGACGTAGGCATCGGCCCCAACGGCGAGTGGCTCACGCCTGTGGAATAGAGCCCGGGGAAGTGCGCTAAGACCGGGGGAGCGAATGTCCTTATTCGCCGGTTGCTGCGAGTTAGCCGATACGATTTGGTGCGCTTCAGCGTAATCAGTATCTCCGTCAACCGGATTCTTTTGTCTTTCATCCCGTCTCGCGATAGAATTATGTAGGAAATGCGCATTGCCACATCAGAAGGCGAGGAACGATCATGGAACTGGCTACGATATCGGAACATATCGCAATATCCCCTGGGGTTTGCGGTGGGCGGCCACACATCGCGGGGCGGCGCATTCGAGTACAGGATGTGGTCATTTGGCACGAGCGATTCGCGCTAAGCCCGGACGAAATTGTGTCGTTGCATCCGCAGATTGCGCTGTCGGATGTATACGCAGCGCTAGCGTATTACCACGATCATCGCGATGAAATAGCCGAGAACCTGGCTACGGACGAGTCATTGGCCGAAGCTATGCAGTTGGCCACTCCGTCGCGATTGATTCAAAAGCTTTCCAGACCCAATGACTAAGGTCTTGCGATTTCATCTGGATGAGCATATTCACCCTGCCGTCGCCGAAGCTCTGAAACGCCGCGGTATCGACGTGACAACAACCTACGAAGCCGGTCTGTCGTCTGCTACGGACCTTCAGCAGTTGGACTATTCGCAAGAGGAGCGGCGCGTGCTGGTCACCCAGGATGCCGACTTCCTACGTTTACACCGGGCCGGTCAGCCGCACGCAGGCGTAGTGTTCTGTAGGCAAAAACGCTTGTCCGTCGGCGACATTTCACGCGGTCTGATTCTCCTTCGCGAGTGTCTGTCCGCGGAGGAAATGGTTAACCACATCGAATTCTTGTGACTTCTCACCCCCGGCGTTCATTCCACAACCAGCCGAATAGCGGACGGGACCACTTCAAACGTCGCGGGCAGTTCTCCCGGGTGCTCGCCGTCCAGGTTCAGAAGCACATCTTCCTCGGACTGCACGCGAACGCGCCTGGCTCGAAAATACTTCACATCCGGATCACCTTTCAGGCGCCCCAGGTACAACTTCGGCAGCTTGATTACCGCACGCGGCACGCTGACATCGCCGATGACAAAGACCTCGAATACCCCGCTGTCCAGCGCAGCCTCCGGAGCAACCTTCATCCCGCCGCCATAGTAGCTCCCATTCGCAATGATTAGGTCCCGGCAACGTTGCTCCACGCGAACTCCGTCAATCTCCATGGCTAGATTACAGTTGCGGTAGCTCGCAAGCGTAGCGATCACGCTTCCGAAGAAGGTGATGAAGCCCCCGAGCCGTTTCGATGATTGATTCGCGCGTTGCGCCACGACACCGCCCATACCGGCGTCGGCGACATTAATGAAGTACCTCACGCCTTCGCCGCCGTCCGGAAGGCGTAACGTAACCCGGCCCACATCCACCCGCCGGGTATCCTTCTTGCCAATCAAGCGCACGGCGACGAGACCCTTGGGAACGCCAATCGTCCGGACGAAGTCGCAACCGGTTCCCATGGGAATAATCGCAAGGCTCGCCATCGGATTGATTGTAGTGGAACCATCGAAGAAACCGTTGACAGCCTCGTAGATCGTACCATCGCCACCGATGGCGACGATTCGCGCGTATCCCTGGCGAAGCGCGTCTTGGACAAGCCTTTGGATGTGACCCGGCCCTGAGGATTCGAGCAGCGTGAACTCCCCGATCTCCTGGCGTATGGCACGTGCGATTTCCGGCCACTCCCGGACTGCGCGGCCACCACCCGCGCACGGGTTAAAGACAACTGCTACTCCGGTATCGCCCCGTACCGGGGCCGATGAACTACCCGGCGAACTGGCCGCAAATCCCGTCATACCCGTACGTCGGACTGAATTCCGAGGCGCTGACGGTGACGGTCGAGAACCGGCTGGATGTGATCTCGCAGAAACTCGACGACCTGTTCCGGGGCGCGTCCGATGAATTCACGAACGTCCAGCGTCGCTTCGATCTCCTCGCGCGTCATGCCAATCGCCGGATCGGCGGCAAGTCGCTCAAGAAGGTCGTTTTCGCGGCCTTCCTGTTTCACCTGGGCCGCCGCCGCTTGCGAATGCGTTCGGATGACCTCGTGCAAGTCCTGACGATCCCCGCCACGCTTCACGCAGGCCATTAGTATGTTCTCCGTCGCCATAAACGGCAGCTCAGCGCGGAGGTGGCGTTCAATGACTTTCGGATAGACGGCCGGTCTTTCCATAATACTCAAGTACAGGTTCAACACCCCATCGCACGCCAAAAAGGTCTCGGGCAGGCTCAATCGCCGAATCGCCGAGTCGTCGAGCGTGCGCTCGAACCACTGCACCGCCGTGGTGAACCCGCCGTGCAGGGGGGCGGCCATCAGGAATCGCGCCAACGCGCACGCCCGTTCGCAGCGCATCGGATTGCGTTTATACGCCATCGCCGAACTCCCCACCTGACTGGTCTCGAACGGCTCTTCAACCTCCTTCAAGTTCTGGAGAAGGCGCATATCCGTCGCGAACTTATGAACACTTTCGCCCACCGCCGCAAGCGCGCGCAACACGTGGGTATCGACCTTTCGCGTATACGTCTGGCCCGTTACGGGGTAGGACGCCGCAAAACCAAGCTTCTCGGCGACACGCTGATCCAGCGCGCGCACTTTCTCATGGTCGCCGTCGAACAGGGACAGCAATGACGCCTGCGTACCCGTGCTTCCTTTGACGCCCCGGCACTTGAGACGCGCGATGGCGGCTTCGATGTCTTCGACGTCCATCAGAAGATCCTGCGCCCACAAACACGCCCGTTTACCCACCGTGACCAGTTGCGCCGGCTGGAAATGCGTGAAGCCCAGCGTGGGGAGATCCTTGTACTGCGCTGCGAAATTCGCCAGCCGCGACAGGACGTTGACGGCCTTGTCCAGGATCAGCCCCAGCCCCTCACGCATCAAGATGAGGTCTGTGTTGTCAGTGACGTAGCAGCTCGTGGCGCCGAGATGAATAATGGCTTTCGCTTTCGGAGCGGCAAGTCCATAGGTGTGGATATGCGCCATGACGTCATGGCGAAGCTCCGTTTCAAAGCGGCGCGCCGCGTCAAAATCGATATCATCCACATGCGCGCGCAGCTCGTTGATTTGCTCGTCCGTTATCGGCAGCCCAAGCTCCTGTTCGGCCTCCGCCAAGGCGACCCAGCAGCGGCGCCATGTTGAAAATTTCCGTTGAGGGCTCCATAGCTGCACCATTGCTTTGGTGGCGACCCGCTCGGAGAGCGGGGAAACGTACTCAGAAGTCATCAGGATTGGGCTCCGCGTTCTTGAGAATTCTGTCGAATTCTCTATTCCATCGCTGGAACAGCGATTCTCGTCGAATACCGCGCAACAAACCAAAGAGTTTGGGCGCGCATAGTTTTTGGCGTTCAATGGCCACGTCGTGTGACGATTCCAACTCGACCACCCGCTGATAATAGTACTGGGCTTGATCATAGAACTTCAGTTCGCGAAATGAGTCGCCCAGGCACAGCCAACAGATGGTCGCCCGAGGGTTCAGGTGTGCGGCCTCGGTCAGATGGCTCGCAGCCAGCGCGGGCATCCCCGCATCGAGAAACATCCAGCCCGCGAGAAAATAGCATTCCCAGGGACGCTCCGCCAAACCGGCAGCCTCTTCGATCAGCTCGAGGGCCGAAAAGCGGTGGTCCGCGTTGAGTTTCAGGAGGAGCTCCGCCCGGACACAACGCGAGTACCAGGAGCGATCTCCACCTTCAACGCTCACGTCCGACAGGGGAAACGCATCGTTGAACTTGCTCTGGTGGGCCAAGACCAACGCCCGCGACGCGTAGAATTGGCGCACTTGCCGGTAACTGTCAATCGCTTCCTGAGACACAGCGTCGGCGTCTTGAACCCGCCCCGCCCGAATCAGCGTGTCAACCAACTCCACGCGCGCCGCAAAATTCTGGTCGTCATATCCAATCGCACTTCGGTAGTAGTCGGCGGCCGCCTTGAAATGGCCGGATTGCCGCATCCGGCGCGCCGCGCGGTAGAAAGTCGGCCCATCTTGCGGGGCCTGCCACGCAATCTGCGCCTTGGTTTCCCTGGTCGGGGTTGAACTTTCTACCTCAAGCCAATCGAACCGGTCCATTAGTCGCTTTCTACCGCCGGCTTGTACTGATGCGACGACACCGGACGCGCCCTGCCCGAAGCCCACGAACGAAGCTTCTCCACCTTTTCCTGCATGGTAGTCGAGAGGGGAACCGTTTCTTGAAGGCTCTTAAGGACATCCGGCGACTCGACTTCGCGGTTGTCGAAAAAGCTGTCGTGCAGCGCCGAGATGATGGCCTGCTCGATTTCCGCTCCGCTGAAACCCTTCGAAGCCGCGGCGAGCGCGCGAATATCAAACCGATTGGGATCGCGGTTCAACTTGCGCAAGTGAATCTGAAGAATCTCGCCGCGTTCCCGCGCGCGGGGCAAATCGACAAAGAAGATCTCGTCAAGACGGCCCTTGCGCAACAGTTCAGGCGGCAAACCCTGTACCTCGTTAGCCGTCGCCACAACGAATACGGGGGCCGTCTTCTCTTGGACCCAGGTGAGGAAGGTCGCGAGCACACGCGCAGTAGTCCCTCCGTCGGAGCCGCCCGAACTCTCGGAACCCGCGAATGCCTTCTCGATCTCGTCAATCCACAACACGACCGGCGCGATACCCTCCGCGAGCTTCACTGCGCGGCGCATGTTCTGTTCTGAACTGCCAATGTACCCCTGGAAGATGCGGCTCATATCCATCCGCAGCAGGGGCAAGCGCCAACTCGCCGCTATGGTCTTCGCTAGCAAGCTCTTCCCGCAGCCCTGCACGCCCATCAGCAAAATTCCGCGAGGCTGGGGGAGACCGTATCTGCGAGCCTCCTCACTGAACGAGCGAACACGTTTCTTCAGCCACTCCTTGAGCAAATCCATGCCGCCAACGTTGCCAAGGTCATCGGAGACCTCGTAATACTCGAGCAACTCCGTCTTACGAATAATCTGCTTCTTCTCAGAAATGATGACGTCAATGTCACTGCCGTCCAACACTTTGTCCCGCACGATCGCCTGCGCGAACGCGTTTTCCGCCTCGGCAAGCGTCAGGCCAAGCGCAGCCTTCACCAGCGCGTCCCGCTCCGCGCCGCTTAAGTTGACCTTGAATGGGCGCACGACCCCAGGGTCGGCGATTTTTCCCGTGAGCAGCTCATTCAATTCGCTGTACGTGGGCAGCGGCAGGTCAACGATGGTAATCTGCTTCTCCAGTTCGGGAGGAAGTTTCAATATGGGCGCAAGAATGATTATGGTTTTCTTCGTCTGCCGCAGCGCTCGCGCCAAGTCACGTAGTTGCCGTACAATTTCGGGCGCCTCCAAGTGGACATGAAAGTCCTTCAATAGGTAATAGGCCTGGGTATCCGCCTGGAGAATTTCGTTCAGTACAGCCAGTGGCTCGCGCACCCGCTTCGCGGCGGTAGTATCTTCCGTGGCGCCCGTAACTCGGCGCAGGCCGTCCGTAATGCTCCACTCGAACATGACCTTGCGCTGGTTCTGGGCTAACTCGCCAAGTAAGCGGCGCGCCCGTTCCTCCTCGAAGGTCACGACGTACAGTAGCGCATAGCGCGCGCGGATAAGCCGGTCCATCTCTTGGAGGAATTGTTTGGACATTACGCGCTCCCGGCGTCAAGCGCCGCCAACGCAAATCCAGAACCGTGTTCAAATGCGGCCACCGCAGTTACCGGATTCTCGCGCTCCGCGAAGATCCCGCGGCCAAGGATTTCCCCGCACGCGTCTTCGGCGCTCATAGCCCGGTACGAACCGCCCTGCGCGTTCGTGACGCGATTCTCTTCGTAGGTCGCCACGTAGAAAAACATCCCCGGACTCACGTCCATCTGCTCGACCTGCATCCCGTCGTGACGGACAACGGCAAGCCAGCCGGCGCCAGCGCCTCGGCGATCCGCCACGGCGCAAATGCGCGGTGTGTTGAGGTGATCCTTCTCGTAATCCAGCGCAAGCAAAGACAGAGCCAGCGCATCGCGAGGCGGCATGCCGGCCGCTATCTTCTCCGCAATCGGATCCGTCTGGCTGCCGTTGGTGACCACCGCCACCCCGCCATTGCACACGATCCGCACACAGTTATAGGCAATATACGGGTTCTTCTGAATATCCGTCTCGTACCCCGCCTTCGGAACGATACTGACCTTCAGCTCGCCCACCACCGCCGTCCGATTCGGAAACGACCGGCTCGATACCCGGTACGCCGCGCACCACCGCCCATCCTCAGACCGCCCAACGCTCACGATTCGCCCTACGTACATACGTCCTCCTGATTCTTCCGAAAACTCCTGATGCCCAATTATAGCGAATCATGGACGGCCACCGCGAAGTCACAAGGAGTCCGGCGAATTGCAGAGCCTGTTCAATTGGCGCCGGCAGGTCTGGTGCGCCAGCCGCACTCAAGCAGCCGTCCCACCACGCTACAGCACTTCCGGATTTACGCAATTGGGGGGTGTCTTGCCCTGCAAACGTGCGACGATGTTGCTGGCCGCGATCTCGGCCATTTTGGCGCGAGTCTCTAACGACGCGCTGCCGAGGTGGGGAACGAGTACCGCGTTTTCGCAGGTCAACAGGTCAGGATGTATCTTGGGCTCCTCCTCAAACACGTCCAGACCAGCCGCAAAGATGTCGCCCGCCTTGAGGGCGGCCGCCAACGCCGCCTCGTCGACGACCGGACCGCGCGACGTATTGATAAGGCAAGCGGACTTCTTCATGGCCTTGAATTCGACGGCGCCAAAAGCATGGCGCGTCTCGGGGAGAAGAGGGCAATGAATTGAAATGAAATCCGATTCCGCGAGCAGCGTCGCCTTGTCCACCAACCGCGCATTCAACTGACGCTCGAGGAACGGTTCCAGCCGGCCGCGCGACGTATAGACCACGCGCATGCCAAACCCGACCGCGCGGCGCGCAACCGCCTGGCCAATGCGGCCCATGCCGAAAATGCCGAGTGTCTTCCCATGAACATCGGCGCCGAGCAACAACTGCGGAGCCCAGCCCTGCCACTTGCCACCCCGAACGTAACGCTCGCCTTCCGAAATTCGACGGGCCGTGTCCATGAGAATCGCCCACGTCAGATCGGCAGTGGTCTCCGTAAGGACTCCCGGGGTATTGGTCACCGGAATCCTGCGTTCGGTCGCCGCCTTAACGTCAATATTGTTATAGCCGACTGCGTAGTTTGCGATAATCTTGAGTTGCGGACCAGCCGTATCCATAATTGCGGTATCGACGGGATCCGCCAGCGTAGGCAGGAGCGCATCGGCCCCTTTCGCTCCGGTAAAGAGCTCGTCGCGCGAAATCACCCGGTCGTGCGGAAACACGTCAACGCTGCCCGCGCCCAACGCGTCGCGCATCAGCTTCAGTCCGTTATCCGGAATACTTCGGGTCACAAAAATCCTGGGCATCCAACTATCCTTTCCCTGCACTTGTCTCTATCGACTGCGGCTTCAAATCCGCCGCCACGCATCGAGCACTGCCCGCTTTGAACCCGCCACGATAGCTTCGGAAC
Source organism: Candidatus Hydrogenedentota bacterium (assembly GCA_016215105.1). Taxonomy (GTDB): domain Bacteria; phylum Hydrogenedentota; class Hydrogenedentia; order Hydrogenedentales; family SLHB01; genus JACRLJ01. The sequence continues at coordinate 9,980 of JACRLJ010000033.1, read as the reverse complement.
TCTCGCCGGGCATCGGCTTCACCTCGAAACTGACAATCTTTCGTTCGCGGGTGGACAGGTATCCCATTTCCAGCAACACCTTCAGAAACTCCGCCAACTCCGGCACGTCGTTGCGTGTGCCGGGAGCTCCAAAGCGCGGGTGATTGTCACCATACGCTGGATGCTTGGGATCGTCCATGGCGCAGTTACCAACATGTACATGAACGAGGTGCTCGCCAGCCGTCTTAAGCGCATGTTCGGACGTTTCGCCGATCAGCGGCAGATGGCTGAGATCGAGCATCAGACCGAAATTCGCGTGTTCCTTTCGTACTGCCGCGGACACCTCGACAGCGTCTTTGGTCGGCCCGATGAGGCAGTTCTTTCCGAAGGGAACCTGGTCAAAAGTTTCCAAAGCCACGCTCATGCCCTTGGTATTCGCATAAGCGCACAGTTGTTTGAGCGAATCCACCAAGCGCTGCTTGGCGTAGTCCTTGTCATCGCTAACCTTACCGCTGAGTACCCCGACGGACTTGCTGCCCAAAGACTCGGCTTGGTCAATGGCGTTCTTGAGCGCCTCGATGGCTTTCGCGCGCTCGGCCGAATCGGGATGATTCAAATTGAGCCCGCCTCCGAGACAGACAGGCTGCGCGCCAAACACCAACTCAAGTTTGGCCTGCTCGGCAATAGACCGCATCTGCTTCATCACATGCGGGTCCTTGGCGCGCGTCACCTCCATCACCTCGAAGAAGGGGTCTTGCGCCAAGTGGCTGAGCGACTCCACTATGGGGCCTTCACCACCCATGCAGGTGGGGTAGGCCATAAAATGCACCAACCCAACCTTGATGTACTCGTGCAGTGACTCTTTCATAGCTCAAGATCCTCTCACAATCCGTCTGACTTGTCGGACAAGTCGAACTTGTCAGACTTGTCAGACTTGTCGAACGTTGCTCTTACACCACATACGTGCTCGCCGACGTCGTACCGCCGCGGCCTGTCCAATTCGTATGGAAGAACTCGCCACGCGCTTTGTCCACCCGCTCGTAAGTATGCGCGCCAAAATAATCGCGCTGGGCCTGGAGCAGATTCGCGGGCAACCGATCGCTGCGGTATCCGTCGAAATAAGCCAACGCCGAGCCAATTGAAGGGACGGGAATACCCATATTGACCGCCGAGGTCACCACGCGCCGCCACGACGCCTGTGCGTCGTCCACCGCCTTCGTGAAGAACGGGTCCAGCAACAAATTCACCAGATCGTGATTCTTGTCGAACGCCTCTTTGATCTTGCCCAGGAACGCGGACCGAATGATGCACCCACCACGCCACATCAGCGCGATGCCGCCATAATTCAGGTTCCAGCCGTATTCCTTGGCCGCGGCGCGCATCAGTTGGTAGCCCTGCGCGTAGCTCACAATCTTCGAGGCATACAGCGCCTGCCGCAGATCGTTCACAAACGCTTTCCTATCGCCGCTGAACGGCGCCGTATGGCCCTTGATGGTCTTCGACGCCGCTACGCGCTCTTCCTTGATAGCCGACAGACAGCGCGCGAACACCGCCTCGGCGATCAACGTCAGCGGCTGGCCGTTGTCCAACGCCTCGACCACGGTCCACTTTCCAGTGCCTTTTTGACCCGCCGCGTCGAGGATCAGATCCACCACATACTTGCCATCCTCGTCCTTGTACCCCAGGATGTCCCGCGTGATTTCGATCAGATAGGAATCGAGTTCGCCCTTATTCCACTCGATCAGGGTCTGGTGCATTTCCTCGTTGCTCATCCCGAGACCCTGCTTCATCATCTGGTACGTCTCGCAGATCATCTGCATATCGCCGTATTCGATGCCGTTGTGGACCATCTTGACGAAATGACCCGCGCCGCCTTCGCCCACCCAGTCGCAGCAGGGCGTTCCGTCCTCGGTTTTCGCGGAGATGGCTTGGAATATAGGCTTGACGTGCTCCCACGCGGAAGGCGAGCCGCCGGGCATGATCGAAGGTCCGAGCAAGGCCCCTTCCTCGCCACCCGACACGCCCGTGCCACTTGCCCGCTTTGACCATCAGCTTCACCTTGCGAGGCGCCTTCAGGTTCGCGCACAGATCCTCGATGCTGTGGCACCCGTGAATGTTCTTTCCCTTGCCACGCCCATTCGTGAACGCGTCCACCTTCTCGACCGTCCGGTTGAATACCGCTACCGAAAACCCCTTGCTCTCCATGTTGAGCACCAGATTCTCACCCATAACCGCCAGGCCAATCAGGCCAATATCACATTGAGGCATTGCAAGTACTCCTTCCTATCGCCGTATGTAAATCAAAGACGGATTGGTCCGTCGCGTCAGTCCTTCCATTCGGATTCTGGAATCGCCGCATTCACCAATATGGACTAGAGCGTTCCAATCGGCAATACATTTCCCCCGTGGTCGGGAACAATAACCTGCAAGTGCTCGCCAGTGTTGCGCCACTTGCGATGGCTGCCTTTCTGGGAAACGCAATTGAACCCATACCGACGGAGGATTGCTTCTACTTCCCTTGCCGTCAGACGACGAACGCGTCCACCCACTACACAGTGACCTCGCGTGCGACCGCGCTCGGCGGCAACTCAATTGGGTCCGCTTCCAGATATAGGGAGATGGCCTCCTTGATATTCTCCATGGCCTCGAGCTCTGTCTTGCCAGCCGACGCGCAACCCGGCAACTCGGGACACCATGCGGCAACATCACCTGTCTCCGGATCGGGCTCTAGAACGACACGCCATTTCATTGTGTTACCTCCGCTTTATGATAGCATACGGGGCAGCGGCGGCAGGAGCGCGCGCGACCAAAGCGGGCCTCCGCGAAAACGATGTCATGCCGACGCCCCTCAATGATAAACGGTTTGCGGGAACCACCGCGGATGTTCAGCGCCGGAATCGGCCAAACCACGTGTGAGCAGCTTCTGGCCGCTGCCGTCACTTTTCATAACCCAGAGCGCCGGCGCCTCGCCCACGCCACATCGGCAAAACGCAATGTACCGGCCATCGGACGATTCCGTGGCGCGAAAATCTTGAAATGGTCGGTGTCCGGCTGGCCAACGCGGTATTCCCAAGGAACCTTCGTCCCCGGCAATCGCCGTGGAAAAATGATGGCCCCGTCATGCGTCCACGCGGGCAGATTCGATCCGCCGCCACGCGTCTTCAGATCGCCGTAGGTCGCCGCGAACCACATCGCCTGCCCCGTGGTCAGAACCCGTTGTTCACTTCCATCGGCGCGGCTGATACAGACATCAGCCCAGTCATGCCCCGGATCCGCGCCGTCCAGGCAGTCGACATACAGCACCCATTGGCCATCAGGCGACCAGCTTGTCCCGAAATACAGGTGGCCCGGCGCGCCGGCGAGCCGCACGCGGTTTCCGCCCTCCGAATCGCACGTCCAGATTTGATACCCTTGGGGGCTCGCGAGGTGATACGCGACGTGCTTCCCGCCGGGGCTTGCGCTGAGGCCGTAAGGCATGCCCTCGCCCGCTTTCGTGAACTCCTGCGCGTCCGAGCCGTCGACATTCATGCTGTAGGTCTGCCCGTCACCCTTGCGGACGACCTGCACCAACATCCGCTCGTCCGACAACAGCAATTGCGGCGTACAGAATGGCGCGAGGCGATCCTTGGTGGCCAATTCGGTAAGCGCCTTGCTCTCGAGGTCGTACGCCCAGATATGCGTCGGCGTCTGGTGATAATACTCGGCGAATGGACGCCCCGGGCCGTCGCGCCGCGGTTCCATGCTTAGAAAAAGCGCACGGTGTCCGTCGCGAAAGAAACCGCAGGGCTGCCACGTCGCCTGGTTAGGCACATCAAACGAAAACGTCTCCTGCCCAGTACCGTCCACATTGATCATGCAGGTCTTCCCTGCGGACGTGTAAAACAGGCGAGGCGTGCCGCCACCGGAACCGGCGCGAACATGTTGACAGCCGCAAAGCGTCCCCAATGAGCCCAGCGCTGTCACGTAAAGAAAGTCTCTGCGGCGCATCGCTTCCGGCCTCACGGTTGTTGCTCGCTCTCGGCCCAGGTTGTGCCAGCTGGGGTTGCCGAATAGACCCTTCCGCTGATTCTTTCTTCGCGCGCTAAGTAACCCAAAGAGACACCCTTTTTCAGCAGGCCTGGCAATAAGCGGGAAAACTCTCCTTTGAGCTTCGCTACCGAGGACCCACTCAACCAACCTGATATTGGCTTCGGAATTGCGAACGGGCCTAACTCTGTTTCGCCGAAGCCTAAACTCACATTCGAAGTAAGCGGCAAGTAGACCAAATCGTCGAGCAAACTCTGTACCTCGCCAGCGCTCTTCGACTCCGGGTGATCTGCCATCACCGAAACGATGGTTGACAGAAGAGCGCTTTCGGTGTCGGTCAATGGCCCGGTACTCATCGTAATAACTCCTGCACTGGGTTGCTATGTTTACTTCTTCAACGCCTGCGGCGCATACTCCGGCAACTTCTTTCCTGCGAAAATAGGCTTGAACCGCGCGAAACGCTGCCGCCCATTCACCACCGACACGCTCGCCCAATCTTCGCCGATGAGCGGTGTGGCGTAGCGCAGAAAATCGTCCGTCACGTCAATCTTGTTCGGGGCGATCCACTCCTTAGGGAAGGTCCGTTCGGAATTCGCCACCTTCTCCAGCGGAACCTTGTCATACACCACATTATAGATTGGTCCCGGTTGACGCAGTATCGTCGCCATCCAACCGTTTTCACCGGACTGAGCGATCAGCGCCGCCTTTTGCCCGACTTTATAGGCCTCGTCCAAATCCACCACGGACGCGTACAAGCACGTCGCCCGCTGGTCCGTTCCCGAAACTTGTCCGCGCGCAGCCCCCGGTACGGGCAGGCCCTTCGCGTTGAGCATGTTCACCACTTGCTGAGCGACAGTCGTCTGCGACGCGCTGTACTGCGTGTGGCCGAAGCTGTCCGTCGTGGCCCCCAAATCGCCGACCTCGAAGCCCTCGCTGACCACGATAATGCAGCGCCCGTCCTTCTTGAGTTGGTCATTCACCCGGTCGCACATTTCCACCGCCGTCACGCCCGACTCCGCCAGGTAAATCTGCAAGGGTAGTTCCCGCTTCGGGTCGGCCAGACGCGCCGCCGCCGGGATATACCCAATCTTGCGGCCCATGGCCTGCAACACCAGCACCGGGTCCGCCGGACACGACCCCGCGTTTTCCTCATTCGCGTTCTGTACGATGCCCATCCAATACCGCGCCACACTCCCGTAACCCGGCGTATGGTCAATCAGCTTGAACTCCGAATCGCCCACGTCGTTATCAATGGTCTTGGGCACGCCGACGGCCACCAAGTCCAACCCCTGCTCCTGCGCAATCACGCTGACCTTGTGCGCCGTGTCCATCGAGTCGTTGCCGCCGTTATAGAAGAAGTAGCCCACGTTATGGGCCTTCATCACATCAACAACCCGCTTGAAATCCTCGGTCTGATTCTTCTTCAGCTTGTAGCGGCACGTCCCAATCGACCCCGCCGCCGGCGTATACCGCAACAGAGCGATCTCTTCCTCGTCCTGCGCGGAAAGGTCAAGCAACTCCTCCTTCAACACCCCCTCGATTCCGTGCCAACCGCCATAGATCTTCCCGAAGGTCTCCGGGAACAATTTGCACGTATCAATCACCCCGCGAAGGGAACTATTTATAACCGGACTCGGCCCACCCGATTGGGCCACAATGACGTTCTTAGGCATGATCTATCTTCCTTCCAACAACTCGCTATGATTGGCGTCCATTTCGACGCAGACGGCGTTGTACATCGGTAGCGCCAACGCCCGTACAGAATACTCTGGAAAGCGCCCCCGCGCAACCCGCAACGGGCCCCACCGCGACCTCTGCGCTAATCCATTTCCCGAGTTCGCAATCGAAAATTCCTCCGATATGGTGGAAAGTTTGCGCACCGTGTCATTCTGAGCGGTAGCGAAGAATCTGCTACCAACGTGTGACAGCCAAGCGCAAGAAAGGAGCGCGTGGTGTAGGCGCGGTATATTCTTCGTCCGCCGGCAGAGTCAGTGATTGCTGATTCTGTACTACTACCTGTCGCATTCCGTCATTCGTCCGCACAGACTGACACCATGGTATTTGCAAGTTGTCTTACCGCGATCTCTGTTCAATCGGTTACCGGTGTTCGCCTTTCTTGGTTCTCAAATCTGATATCTCAAATCTCAAATTCCTTCTTGGTTGCGGCCGAGCCGCGCTTTGATTTCGCGTCTTCAATCTGTACTACTCACATTCAGAATCGTGAATCCCTGTCGCAAATCCTCTTTCTTCAATCTGTGAAGATCTGTGACGACTATGGATATTCCTCTTCCTCTTTTGAACCGGTATTCGTCTGCGCTACACTGTCCCCTCGAACGCGTCACGCGGGCGCCCGCCAACGCGTAGCGAACAACTGTGGTGATCTGGAGAGGGAACATGAAGATTCTGCTTATTCTCGGAGTGGTAGCGGTTCAATTAGCCCTGTCCCGCGTAGCGTGGGGCGCGGACAACAGGGGGGCAAGGGGAACCTTCCGGCCACCCGCCATTCCGCTGGTGACTCACGACCCCTACCTTAGCGTCTGGTCCGTGTCGGACCGACTGCCAGACACCTGGACACGGCACTGGACCGGCGCCGTCCAGGCGATGTGCGGAATGGCGCGCATTGACGGGAAAGCGTTCCGCTTCGCCGGGGAACAACCACCCGCCGCCCCGGCCATGGTACAACGCTCCGTCGAGGTCCTGCCGACGCGCACGATTTACGAGTTCGAAGCGGCCGACGTTGCGCTCCGCGTGACCTTTCTGACTCCAGTGCTCCCGGATGACCTGGACGTTCTCGCGCGTCCATTGACCTACGTAATTCTTGACGCGCATGCCTCAGACGGAAAGCCGCATTCGGTCCAACTCTATTTCGACATTACCGGCGAATGGGCCGTGGACAAGTCTGACCAGGAAGTAGCATGGGGCCGGGCAGACGCGAATGGCCTGACGGCGCTTCGGATCGGGACCGTCGAGCAACCCGTACTCAAGAAGAAAGGCGACGACCTTCGTATTGACTGGGGTCACGCCTACCTCGCCGCGCCGGCCTCCACGGACACGCATACAGCCATAGCAAGCGACACCGCGTCCCGAGGCGGATTCGTCGACTCGGGTCGCACTCCGGACAAGGACGACTCCCGTATGCCTCGCCGGGCCAACGACGCTTGGCCCGTGTTGGCCTTGAGTTTCGATCTGGGCTCGATAGATAAGACTGCGGTGTCGCGCCGCCTCATGATCGCGTATGACGATGAGTACTCGATTGAGTTGATGGGGGAGAAGCTGCGCCCGTACTGGCGGCGCAGCGGGATGGACGCGCAAGCCCTGCTCGCCGCGGCGAACAAGGATTATCCTTCGCTGGTGGACCGCTGCGCCAAGTTCGACACCGAGTTGATGGATGCGCTTATCAAAGCGGGCGGCCCGGCCTACGGACAAATCGGCGCGCTGGCTTATCGTCATTCCTTCGCTGCACAGAAGATCGCGGCGAGTAAGGACGGCGCCCCGCTGATGTTCCCGAAAGAAAACTTCAGCAACGGCTGCATCAGCACCGTGGACGTGATCTACCCCGCCGCGCCCATCTTTCTCTTGCTTAACACGGCGCTGATGAAGGCGCAGATGAAACCTGTTCTCGACTACGCCGCGGCGCCGCGCTGGAAATGGCCCTTTGCGCCGCACGACCTCGGAACGTACCCGCTCGCCAACGGCCAGGTCTACGGCGGGGGAGAAAAAACCGAAGAAAACCAGATGCCAGTCGAAGAAAGCGCCAATCTCTTGATTCTCCTCGCCGCGACAGCCAAAGCCGATGGCAATGCCGATTTCGCCGCGGCCTATTGGCCCGTGATCAGCAAGTGGGCCGAGTACCTCCGCGACAAAGGCCTCGACCCCGAAAAACAACTGTGTACCGATGACTTCGCTGGCCACCTTGCCCACAATACAAACCTGTCAATCAAGGCGATTCTAGCGCTGGGCGCGTATAGCCAACTGTGCGACACGATGAAGAAGCCCGAAGCCGCGCAATATCGCGAATCGGCAAAGACGATGGCGGCGCAGTGGCTAGAGATGGCCGGCGACGGCGACCACTACCGCCTCGCCTTCGACAAACCCGGAACCTGGAGCCAGAAGTACAATCTGGTCTGGGACAAGCTCCTCGGCCTAAACCTGTTTCCCGCCGACGTGGCCCGAAAAGAAGTCGCGTATTACAAGAAGGTACAAAACGCGTACGGTGTCCCCCTCGACAACCGCAAGACCTACACCAAGCTCGACTGGCTCCTTTGGTCGGCGACGCTGGCGGAAAAACGCGAGGATTTCGACGCGCTGCTCGCGCCCGCGCTCAAGTTCATCAACGAAACGCCCAGCCGCGTCCCGCTCACCGATTGGTACGACACCGTTTCAGCCAAGATGGAAGGCTTCCAAGCCCGCCCCGTTATCGGCGGTCTCTTCATCAAAATGCTCGCCGACGAATCCACATGGAAACACTGGAGCGCGAAGGCGCAAGCGGCAAAATGAGAGATCGCCGTAGCAGTATTCCTGCGCCCCAGCTACACGCTCGAACCGAAAAGGAACGCGATGAACATTTGGAAATGGCTTCGCCCCAGCCCCATCATCAGGGAATATCCGGTTTTTGGCCGTGTTCGATTTAGTAGGCGGCTTAGCCTATGGGAGGGCGAACAAGAAATTCATTTTCCGCCAATTTCCGATAGCATTTTGTTCTCGATCGAGTGCGGCGAATCAGGTCCAACAGAATCTCATCAACAAGTATTTGAGTGCCTGAAACGCAACTATGACGGGCTCACCGCGAGTATCGCAGGAGAATTATACCGGAGGTACTCCCCGACGCCGGAATACGAGGCGGAACATATGCCCTATCCCAGGTCTGCTTCCGAGATGTGGTCCATGGTGAAGCTCCAGTCTTTGACCATCGGCGCAGATTCGGTCGAATTACTGTATGCATTCCGACCTGAAATGAAATGGGACGACGCCATGTTCACCGTTCTTGTCGAGGATGGCAAGATAACTGGCAGCACGTTTGGCGACTAGCCCGCGCCGCCGAACGCACCCGCATGTGTCCTATTCGACCTATAGGTCCCATCACTCTCATTCCTCCCATAATTCCCAGACCCCGCTCCAACCCCCGCCCACTTGTACTCTCGCCGCCCAAGCCCTAAAGTAGACCCATGAGATTTCTTCTCTACAACATCCGATACGGAACCGGCGCGGACCCAAGCTTCCATCTTCCGTTACCCTTCAGCGGATACCTGCGCCGGACGACCAGGAACTTCTCTCAAATCGCCGAATTCATCGAGTCAACCCACGCCGATGTCGTCGGATTGCTCGAGGTAGACAGCGGCTCGTTCCGATCCCGGCGCCGCAGCCAAGCCGAAGAGATCGCGCAAGCCCTCGGCCACGCGCACGTGTATCAATCCAAGTACGCCCGCCGCTCTCTCGTGGGGAACCTTCCGCTGCTCCGAAAACAAGGTAACGCGTTCCTGACCGGCAGCGAAATCAAGGCCCAGAAGTTTCACTATTTCAATTTCGGGGTCAAACGGCTCGTGTTGGAACTCGAATTGAGCGACCTCGTAATTCTACTGGTCCACCTGTCCATCAAGTTCCGCCACCGGCACTATCAGCTTTGGGAGTTGCACGCGCTCATCAAAGAGGCCACGAAACCCGTATTGGTCGCTGGCGACTTCAACGTGTTCCGCGGAACACGCGAAGTCGAATTGTTTCTCGCCGCCACCGGATTGAAAAACGCGAACACAGCCGGACTCGCGTCCTACCCAAGTTGGAACCCCCGTCGGGAACTCGATTTCGTCCTTCATAGCCCGGAGATTCAGATCATCAACTTCCAAGCGCCCCGCGTTACCTTTTCCGACCACCTGCCCCTGATCTGCGACCTGGAAATCCCGCCGCGCCCCAACTAAAAGGCCGCGTAGAAGAGCTCCATCGCTTTCTTCCGGAGAAAAGGCGGCCATCGTGTCATTCTA
>JACRLJ010000105.1:33197-88120 GCA_016215105.1 Candidatus Hydrogenedentota bacterium | reverse complement strand
GAAACCCTCCTGCGGATCGAGCGCTCGCGCGTCCCATACTGCCCGCTCGCGCACAACCGAATTCAGTGCTCGCGCTACGCCGTATTCGCTGGCCTACTCGTGCCGAAATATGCACAGGTCCAAGCTCATCAATCCGCGTGAGATCTGTGGCTAACTCTGCCTCGTCTTTTTCCGGCATCGCTTCACATCTCCGGTCTTGGTTACGCTGCTATATTGATTTTCGCCCGCATCAATCAAGTATACTATTTATACGCATTATGATACTATCTCCGATATGTTAAGTGAATATCCCTCGTTTGGGTAGTGGTACATTTTGAATAAATAGGCCGGGTGGCCTATTGCGTATCCTGGGGATAGGCAAAGTACATTTGGACAACCTGTTTGCCGTTTATCTCGGCCCATTTCTGGCGACATTCGGCAAGGGTTTTACAGGTACCAGATACACCAATGAATTTCCAGATGACCTCGAGCAATCGTTGCAATCCAAACTGTCCGCTTAGCCATTGGTGGTAATTCTGCCCATGTTTGGGTCTTGGGGCGTTTTCTCTTAGCCATTTGGCGACATCTGGGTCCAAGTAGTCATACACGAGCTCGTTTACCAGTCTACCCCAGTACTTTGGCCGTTTGGATATGGCGCCCTTCCAATTTGTAAGCCGTCCAAGTTCACTCCACAATTGATCCGGGAAAGTTTTTTCCCACTCTCGCATTTCTTCGCTAAGATAGGCGCGAAGCCGTAGTTGTAGAGCATCATCGGGACGTTCATATTGATACCCAGTAACTTCATCGATTAGAGCGTCTAGGCCCGTTTTGGCTATTGCGGAGAGAAAGAGTGCCGCTTTTCCCGCCATCTCTCTCTGTCTAGGCGTAAGATTCATGCGCTCATCTTTATCCGCCGCCTCTCGAGCAGCCACGAAGCCCCTACAAATGTCGATCAGGACATCTGAACGCAATCCCTTCACTGATCGCTCGAGCCCCTCAACTTCAGGCAAACGAAATGGCATCATCTTCTCGAGGATCAAATCAATGTCTATGAAGGGCTTAAATGCTTTGACACCCAAGTATTTCTCGAGATCGCCACCACCTTTGATACCGGTCAGCATTTCAGTAGCGGACGTTCTCCCGATAACACGTTCTCCGGTCTCGAGAACATAGCATGGCACCTCGCCAAACCCCTCGAGCGCCAGGAATCCACGCCACTTTGCGATCGGAACTCTGTCTTCGCGTTCCTCGACCGCTTCCACGGCATCCTGCTTTGTCTTCGCCTTAGCCCATCTGGCAAGACTCGCATTTGAGGCGATTTCTTTGCGTCGTTCGGGTGTAAGAATCTCCGCTCTAGCTTTTCCGCCTTTTGCCCTTCCAGTAAGCATAGTACATATCCTCCCTTGGTTAATGCTTACAAAATAGCACATCTCGAGTCATAAAAGCAAGAACAAAAAAATAATGCTTGCATTCTTGGAAAAAACGTGCTATGCTTGCATTCGGTTAAGGAGTGACTGATATGGGAAAGTTAAGGAAAAGCCCCACTGGCAAATGGGCTCTCGACCAGTGGGGCGCGAATGCGGGTAGTCACTAGTCTTGGCCTAGGAAACTTAGACTAGCGGGCAAGGGAGCCACCCAATTCAAACAGTTTAACGAAGCAACGCCCCGAGGGATTGTTGAAGCAATCCTTCGGGGCTAAACACGCAAGCGAACAAGCCGCCTGAGTGCCTCATAACCTCATTATACGGCCTTTCTCGTTTGCGGTCAAGAGAAAAGGCCATGAACAAGCTTTCCCGCGATCTTCAAATCCAAGTTGCGAACGCGCTTTGCCAGGGTATGTCCCTGCGCTCAATCACTCGCTTGCTGAACGTTCATCGAACAACAATCATCAAGATTCTGGAACGTGCTGGCGAGCATTGCGAGTCCCTGCAAGACCAGTACATGCGCAAGCTGGACCTGCGGGACATCCAAGCCGACGAAATCTGGACATTCGTTCGCAAGAAGCAAGGCCGTCTCACGCCCGAGGAAAAGAAGGACACAACCATCGGCGATCAATATGTCTTCATCGCCCTTGAGCGGAATACGAAGCTGATACCGACGTGGGTTATCGGAAAGCGCAATGAGAATACCACGATGACCTTCATGTCCCAACTCAAACAGTGCATGAACGGTTGCCAGACTCAGATCTCTACGGACGCGTTTGCGCCCTACGAGAAGGCTGTCCCGGCGTTCTTCGGGACTCAGGCAAGTTATGCGGCTATCACGAAGGAATATGAGTCTGAACAGGCAGGACGGGGCCGCTACGCCCCGCCTCGTGTGGCCGCCGTCCATAAGTTCCCTTTAGAAGGGAAACCCGATTTAGCCAAAGCGACCACGTCCCATATTGAACGCCAGAACTTGACTCTACGGACGTTCCAGCGCCGTTTAACCCGTTTAGCCCTTGGGTTCTCTAAGAAGCTCGCGAACCTTAAGGCCGCGTGTGCGCTGCATTTCGCCTATTACAACTTCTGCTGGATTCCCCGGACGCAGAAGATTACTCCGGCGATGGCGGCAGGGTTGACGGATCACGTCTGGACGGTTGCGGAGCTTGTGCCGGAGTGGTAGACATTTGATTCTAAACGTGTTAGACTTACTTTATGAGCGACCCAATAGACATCTACACGAATTCGGTTAGGGTAAGCGTTTCCCTGTATGAGGTTGCGCTTTCCCTTGCCTTAATGACTTCCGACGGCAAGGGCGAAATATCTAGTCGAGATCTAGCAATAATAAGAATGAGCCCACAACATGCGGCTTCACTTAACGCACTATTAACAAAGCACTTATCCGTGTATTCTAACGAATTCAAGATGGCTCTCTTGCCTGACGAGATCAGGAATCAAATCGAAAGCGATCAGGGAGTAACGCCAAATGTCAAACCGCACTCAGGTTGAAAAAGCCTACGACACGACATCGCGGATCGAATCGGTGCCGACCAGATGTGTGCGCTCTTCGGGAACGGATGGGACTAGTGCTGTTTTGTTCACCTTCACTAATAGCGGTACAACGGCCATTGATCCACTCCCCTCAATTGAGCCACGAGAAACGGTGAGGAAAAATCTACTCGAACTCGAAAAGAGATATAGATTGAAGTCCAAAGATTTTTATGACCGATGGAAGAAGGGCGATACTCAGGACATAGAAAATCCCCTTCGATGGGTTATCCTTTGGGAACTTTGGACTGAAGGGTATAAAACGGGGCTAGAATTCTAATTGCCCGGCGTGTTAAGTAGCTATATCACGCGGCTAAAAGGCCTTTTTACTAGCCAACTTGACCCAATTATCTCATCCCTTACTAGATACCCAACCCTATCCGGAACAGGAAAATTCGTTGTTGTTGATTTTTCGCTTGCCTTTCAAGACTCATCTCAACTTGAGGGGACGGAAACATACGACGACGGCCAACCCGATCGCTCCGCTAGGTATACCTTCCATTATCGGCGAAACAACGGATTTCGTATAGACTACGAAAATGAAGGCTTTGCGCAGGCACAAAGTAAATCTGCCCACGCAATTAAACCGTTGTCTCATATGCATATAGGCATAGAGAGGCGATGTGAATTAAACGGTTGCCCGTTGCCGGCCGAGTTAATTGCTCATAGGGGGCCGCATTTTGCCACAAAACACATAACTACCGACGACGTGCTGTCCCTAATAATCGCTAATTTCTTTCCATCGCACGTCAACTTAATCGATCAATACCTTAAACCCACCGTTATCTAGGCGTGAGTATTAGGCGGCGAACGTCAAAATGTACCACTACCCTCGTTTGTCTAGTTTACTTTCTCGCCTTCTGCCCGAGTCCAGACCCAGCCCTCGCCCGCCTAGAACTTGCAATCCACTACATTGTAATGAGTTATCATCGGCTACCCCCTTGTTTCGAAAACGCGCCCATTCTCCAGCGATTGGTCGGAGCCGCTCCCCTTACCCCCTCGTCTCGCGCATCGGAGTTGTCGGTGTCGGTTCGACCTATCTGGTCTTTTCCCATCTGCGGACGTCCCCATTGTCAACGGTTTTCAGCTCATTTCCCGCCTTAATAGCCGAAACACTTGGGCTATATATATGGGGGTGGTTACGCGGATGCCAACTCGCGCGGCGGCGCCGCGATCGTAGCAATGGCGTTCGGCGGGAGTTTGTCAACGCAGAAACGCAGAGAGAAGACGCGGCGGGACCCTGGGAGGAGTTAGCAAGAAGGCCGCCGCCGGATTTACTCGTCGGGCTGCAGTGAAACGAAGACGTCGGTGATGAGTTCTTTTCTGGCCATGCGGTTGACGCGTTTGAGGATGTTCCACTTGTGGATGGTGAAGCGGTGGACCCAGGCGGCGGACTCGGCTTCGATGTAGAGCGTCTCTTCCTTGATGGTCACCGGCCGGCCATGGGTCGCGAGTTTCGGGCCGGCGAGTTCCGGCCAGCGCTCCCAGATCTGTGCTTGTTCGAGTTGCTTGCCGAGCTTGGAGGTTTTCTTGAGGATCTTGAGGACATCGGAGATTGCGCTGGGTTCATTGCGCTTCAAGGCGGCCTCCTTCAATAACGAAGCGCGCGCCGTCCGCCAAGGGCAGGGGCGTACGCGCATCGATATGGGCGGTGGTCAACAGGCATTGCGCCTCGGGTCCGATTGCCGCCTGCAACTGCTCGGCGCGCCGTTCGTCGAGTTCTGCGAGTACTTCATCCAGCATCAGGATAGGATACTCGCCGATTCGGCTCTTGACCAGTTCAAGTTCGGCGAGTTTCACGGCCAGCGCGGCCGTTTTCTGTTGACCCTGCGAAGCGAAGCTCCGGGCTGGTCGGTCCGCAATGATAAACTCGAAATCGTCCAGATGCGGTCCGCGCGTAGTCATGCCCCGGCGAATATCGGAGGCATGGGTGCGCCGAAAGAGGTCCTCGAGCGGTTCCGCGGCTTTGACGTCCGGCTGATACACCAAGTTCAGGTTTTCCTCCGCTGCAATGGCCCGATAGGCCGCGCGCGCACGCGCGTCAAGATCCTCGAGGAATGCGCCGCGTTCACGCATGAGCGTAGCGCCGTGCGCGGCCAGTTGGGTATCCCAAACGGCGATAAGACTCGAATCGGGACGCCGTTCGCGCAGGACCTGATTGCGCTGCCGCAGCACTTGACGGTACTGCTGGAGCGCGTTGAGGTATTGGGGCTGCAGTTGAGAAAGTTCCATGTCGAGGAAACGGCGGCGCAAACCGGCGGCGCCTTTGACGAGAGCCACGTCCTCGGGTGAGAAGAGCACTACGTTGACTTTACCAAGAATGTCGCTGACACGGGTTTGAGCGACTCCGTTGACCTTGAAGCGCTTTGCTCCACCCCACCATGTGGCTGCGACGTCCACGGCGCGGTCATTGCGCTGAACGCAGGCGCTGAGACGAAAGCCCTCGGCGCCATGTTGGACCAATTCCTTTTCGGTGTTGGTGCGATGACTCTTGGAGGTGGCAAGGTAGAGGATAGCCTCGAGGACCGAAGTCTTTCCTTGCGCGTTGCGGCCGCAGAGAACGTTCAAGCCCGGGGTAGGCTGAAAGTGAATGCTGGTCAGCCCCCGGAAGTTCTCACACGTTAGTTGTGCCAAGTGCATGATCTATTCCGAAAACGGTACGGCGCCGCGGGACGATAGTCAAAACCAGGCGCAGACAAAGCGTAGAGGTATTCGAGATGAGAATCCATATTCACGCCCTGGGAAGCTCGAAATGGCTGGCAGGTGAGGGGCGCCGATGTCACGCGGCTACTTGACAAATCTCGTCGATGCCGGGGACCGCCGCGAAGAACTTCCCGAGTATGGCCGGTACCTGCCTGGAAGTAACGCCGGACGCTCTCCAAATGTCATCGCTCACGATACACACCGCGCCAGTCTCTGCGGGGATTCCACTGGCTACACAAATATAGTCGGCGACGGACAGCATGGCGGCGAGCGGGCGCATTGCATTGCTGCGGCATTGGCTTAAGTCGTGATGCCCCGATATCGCATTGATCAATTCGGGAGGGAGCTTCCAATTCTCGGCAAGGCGGCCGCCCACTTCGGCGTGGTCCACACCGATTATCTCACGCTCCACCTGATAGACCGGAACGGCGCGGCGCTTGGCAAGGCCTCGCGCCTGCTCAAACTCTTCAGGCAGGAATTCCTCCAGAATGATCTTTCCGATGTCGTGCAAGAGACCAAATACGAACGCGCCTTCGCGATCCACGTCGCTCCGGCTGCCGCACGATTCAACCATGGCTTGCATCGCCATCCCGGTGGCCACGCTGTGCTTCAACAGCACATCGGCGCCGCTCTTGAATGTATCGAAGACGGTCGCGGTAAAGACCAGATTCTTGATCACTTTGACGCCCAGGAGGACGACGGCGTGTTCTACCGAGGTGACTTTTGTCGCAAGACCATAGTAGGCGGAATTGACCAGACGCAGCGTTTTCAAGGCGATGGCGGGGTCGGTGGCGATGATCTTACCAACGTCGGACAACGGAGCCGTGGGATCATTCAATAGATCGGAAATTCGCGAGACGGTGCTCGGCAGGCTGGGAAGCGTAATTACCTCGTTAATGAGGTAGTCAATGTCAACCGGTTTCTTCACGCGAGATGGCATTCCCTTGGGCGGCCGAGCCGCGGGAAGCGGGACGCTCCCCTGTTAAGTTTTACATGGGACTGGGCGCGCATTTCGTGCTCACAAACCAAGAGGTCCGAGACTGCCGCCGCCGAACAGCCGTTCTTGCGCACAGAGAACGTCAATCATCTGTTGCGGAGTCAACTGGTCCGCGAACTCCCACAGCGCTTGTGGAGGAAACTGCTCCCCGGAACTTGAAGTTGGAATCAACATCGCGCCCTTGGGGTTATCAATGGCGCCAACAAGCACCACTCTACCGTAGCGTCCGTCAAGCAGCGTAACTTGGCCCGTTATAGCAGCCCGATGTCTGGTCCAGGCAATCAACTCAGATGCTTAGAAGATGTACTCAGGCTCAAGAATGGGCCCGTAGTTCACTTTACGATCCGAGAGCGGAAAGGTCACCATCTCGAAGACGCCCGTGCTGGTCCGCATCAACGCGCGGGCGGTTCCCAACACGGGGACAACGCCCAGCAGATACGCCAGTGGCTTGCCGTCTTGGAGTTTCTTGTCGAATGTCACGGGAATCTCCGCCCACCCCAAGAGCACGTTGGACAGTCCGCGCCCGAGTTTGGTCAGGCCTTTCTCAACACCCGTCGGCTTTGGCAGTTCGTCGTCGGGATCGTAGCTCTGCGCAAGAATAGGCGTCGTGGGAAGCAGCAACCCCAACGCTATCATCACGACGACGGCAATAACCCAAGGCTTCTTACGAATCTCCACGTGTCGCTCCTCCACCTGTAACTAGGCACGGCCAAATGTCTTGTGCAACGAAATGAGTCTAACACAGGTCCCTGCTCTTGTCAACGATTTATCCGGGACCGCATACTCCGCTCGGTACGCCACGCCAGCGCCCCCGAAGCGGGGCGCTATCGCCTTGCGGGTCAAAAGGTGGCTTTCCACCGCCGGAGCAAATCACCAAATGAGGTGGGACATTCGACTCGTTCGTAGGCGGCCGCAGTGCAACGAGATAGTTCCGCGTACGCCGTCGAGTCATCAAGCATCCCGGCGATCATCCGGGCCAAGGACTGAGGCGATGAGGCCGTGAAGAATCGAACACCCTCCCTGTCGTGAAAGGCCTCTTTGAAGACGGGGTGGTCGCTGATGGCAACCGGCGTGCGGCTTGCCAGCGCTTCGGTGAGTGTCAGGGGCATCCCCTCGGTGAATTCGTGCCGGGAAGGAACGCAGACCAGTGCGCTTTCGAGCATCAGCTGAAACGCGCGATTATTGTCCACCGAGCCCAGAATATTCACCAGCCCTTCCGGCAGCGCCCGAGCACGGGCACGCATGGCCTCGAGCCCCAACCCCGCTCCGGCCACCGACAGGTGAATCGCTCGGCCCTCCCGCTGGAGCAAGCCTACCGCATCCATAAGATCGCCTACGCCCTTTTGTTCGGTGACATTTCCCACGTACACGATGTGCGCCGGCTTGACGGTATCGAGGGATTTGACGGGGTAGTCGCGAGGATGCCGCGCGCCCGGCCAGTCCCAAGCGACCGCCTTGTTGGGATTAAGGCCCCACGCGACGAGGGACTGGGTGGCGGGAGTCTTGTGATTTCCGACGAGGTAGACGCACGGGTCGTTGAGTAGATGGACCAGCTTGCGCGTGACAAAGCGGCTTTGGATGGTCTTGGGATCGAGATAGAACGCGAAGTTGGCCATCGCGTTGATTCGGTGTCTGACACAATGCTGCAGGATACGAACACCCAGGATGTCGCCCGTCCGTAACAGCACATGGGTAGGATTGAACGCGCGCACTTTGGCTAGTATGGCCTGCGCCCACAACAGCATTCCGATAGTCCGAGGCGCGCCCCACGGCAGGCTGGGTTGCGGGATGCCGGTATACTCGCCACTGCCCTCGGTAATGTGATACGGCTGGCTATTCAGGCTAATTACAAGATGGGGATCGTGTCCGAACAACTCCGCGAGTGAATCAAGCGCGTGCCGGACACCAAAGTAATGCTCAGGTTCGCCCGCGCGCATCCTGCGCAATCCGTCCGAGTAATCGCCATGCTGAATCGAAACGATCCTACGCGCCATCGATACCGCCGTGATTCATGAGTGCTTCCCGATTGCGAACCTTCCGCCGTGAGTGATCACACAGTGCCAAGAGAAGCTACCGCAGGCCACGGCGCAAGTCAAGTAAGCCTTTCCGGTTGGGCGGACGGCACAAGTCTCGTGAGCTGTGTTTGCGAGTTGTGGTTTGCCGGTGGCTCCCCTGTATCGACTTGCGCCCAACAACGTGAACTATCGCTACTGTAGTTTAGGGGCCGTTAACTCGGCGAGTTTGGCTTGCGCGTTCGCGGCATGTTGGGACGCGTTCGCGCGCTGATATAGCTCGACGGCCTTACGATAGCGCGCTGCCGCGAGTTTGGTCAGCCTCAAGTCTCGTTCATCATCGCCCTGCGCTTCGAACCGTTCGCCGGCGGAATCGAAATACTGCATGGCCTCATCAGACTTCGCGCCCTCCAGCAGCAGACCGATGCGTTCGCACAACACCGCAGTAAACGGCACGAGTCCCGCGGGTTCTGACGCGCGCAGTACTGTCTGAAGAAAGCCCATGCGGTTTGTTCCCGGGCTGAGGGGCAGACACTTTTCGATGGCGTCGCGTACCTCACCCAACTTGCGCTGCAGGTCCGCAAGATACCGCACGGAGGATTCGTCGAGACGGGATGAGTCGCCGCGCGAGCCCGGATCCGATCCGAAGGGGTTCGAGGAGAACCTGGAACCGGCACGGCCGAGTTGCAGGTTCAGATTATCTCGCGCGAGTTCAAGAGAGCTTGCAATGGCCTGACCAGCCAATTCGACAAAGACATTCCCTCGATCACTGTAGTCCACCGCGGACGATAGTAACTCCTCAATAACAAGTACCGGAATCTCGACGGCGCGGCGCGGATTTTCGCCGTGCAAGAGGCACCCTACCATTTCATTGCAGTATCCACGGAAGACGTTGGGGCCGACGGCGCGCGTTTGGTTCTTCATCCCTTCGATTTGTTGGCGAACGTGGCCCAGGAAGAAATCCGCCGCAAGCACATAGCCTCTAGACCGTTGATAGGGCGCCCCCTTGTCGTTCATGCGCGGAAGCAGGTCTAGCTGGTTCTTAACTTCGAACGCTGTGACATAGAGGCCCTTCTTGATGGCCAACTGCTTGAGCTCGGCAAGCGATTCTCTCGCTTCGGGATCGCTCAGGGACTCAGCGCTCGCGAGTTGACGTAGATGCGGTCGAATGCAGGTTGCGAGGTCCGGTCCTGGATCTACGAGTGGAACGGCCCGAGGCTTTGCGGCCTTCGGCGCCGGAGGAGGAGTCAACAAGTCAGTGATTCGTTTGAAGAGCTCCATACATTCTCCACCCCGATTCAGTGCTACCGCCGCTCACGCCCGGCCATTGTGCGCCAAGCGCCTCACCTACGCGTTACTCACGTACAATCCACATCAAGTCGAAAACGCATCGATCTCATCCACGGGGTGGTTGTAGATCGTTTGCCAGCATCTGGGCTCCGTCAGGGCAATAGACTGCGCTTCTCTCGGACTTTTTTCAAGTCCTTCGATAGCGGACAACTTTTCTCTTGGTCCCGACTGCCACGGCGGAACAAAGCGTATACAAATACAAACTAAGGTACCGATCGTTCCACGGCGCGAGCCACGTTCGTCCGTCTTCGCTAATCGCCGGCGCAAGTCTGCTCTTTTACCATTGGAGAATCCGCCACGCTCCCGCCCTCGACTGCCAGGCGCAATTGTCAGCACATTTACATTGTTACCGCGAGAGTTGCTGACAATGTCGCCAATCTCATACGGCCGAATCAGCGGGGCGGAGGAACTCCTCTCACTCGTTATACCATGCTATCGTATTCGCTGGCCAACAGTTCTTGTCCGGCTCTTTCCCGCGCACAAATCAGACGAAGGCATCGTATCGCCAAAGCTCTGCACGTGTCCGGCCCGCTTGAGCTTATGGCTTGGCGCGCCCTGGCGAACCAGCTCTTACGGTAACGTTCTCCTGGCTGTCAGAAATGGCAGGCAATGCTTTCCTCAAAACGCAGCTCACGCCTCCGAGCACTATACATTGGGTAAGTGCGACTGCGCGCGGGGCCACCCTTCCACGATGCGCCCAGAGTCCTCTGCGGAGTGCAGCATCTCGGGAGCTATTTGGCTACCCGGTCCGCGAGTCTGCGGTAATGTTCGCGGATCTCGGCGGGAGTTAGCGCGCGATCATAAAGTTTGACTTCATCAAGCAGCCCCGAGAAGTGCGCGGCATGGCCGATCTCGAAGTTGCCGAGGCAAAGGTGAAACGTATTGGGGTTGATTGGGCCGGGGCGGTCCATGGCGCCGTGTTCTTCGCCATCGATGTAGATGCGCTCGACCTTGCCGTCGAACGTGCCGGCGGTGTGGACCCACCTTCCGGTAGGTAAGGGTAGGTCGGCTTTGAGGTGGTGGCTCCAGTCGGTCTGGGGGACCTCGAAACAAGGCTTGCCATCGACAACACCCATACGGTAGCCGGTGGACGTGCCGCCGCCAAAGACGCGATTCACAAACCACGTGTTCGCCTGGCCGGCGTCGTCTGTCTTGACCCAACATTCAATAGTCAACGCCGTCGGAGGAGACAGGCGCGGACTGTTCACGATTTCGACGCTTCCACCGTCACACAGCAAGGCATTCCCATCGATACCGTTGGTCCGCTTTGCATCGCGAAGTATTCCACCGAGCCGGTTGCCGGAATAATCCAGCGCGACAGCGTCTTTCTCGTCCTCGTCGAAGGCCCACCACGCGATGAGTCCGTCTTCCGGGGCGCCCGCCTTGAGCGCTTTCTTGGATACCTGCTTCCGAAGCTGTTCGTTTCGTTCCGTGAAGGCGCGATACGCGGTATCGTACGGTCCCATGCCGATATCTTCCGGCAACAAATCGGTATGCGGACCGGAGTTCTTGGCAAACACCTCGCGAATGGCGTCGAGGTAGCCAAATCCGTACTCTCGATAGGGTGCGAGATAGTGCCCTTCCCCCCACTCGTTCCAATTGTCGAGGATAAGCATCTTGCTCCCTAGTTCGTTTGCGGGAAATGCCGCGATGATGTCTTTGGCCCTGCGCAGCAAGGTCTTGAAATCGGCGGGTGGGATTTTCCATATGGTTCCTTCGTCGTTCCAGCCGCTCCACGCCTGGGACACGGTCACCACCTGTGGAATGATCCCGAGGGACTGTGTCTTGTTGATTTGGTCCACCTGCGCCGCGATCGCCTTCTCGGGCGTTGGATTGTCGGGAACGTACCAGCAATACGCGAATGTATAGTCGAGCCCTAGTCGTTTCATTTGCTTCAGGTGATCGGGGTCGAGGCCGCGATACTCTCCGAGGATGTAGAGCCCGTCAAACCCGGCGGTCTTGCATGCCTGGCGCATCGTGTCGAACGCGGCGGCAACCTTTTCTTCGCCTCCAAGGTCTTCAATGAGAAACTCGGGACGGTAGATGAAGAGTAGCGGCTTGTTATCGATCTTGACGTAGCTCGGATGTCTGAAGTAGTTGTCAATCCAGAACGGCAGCAGGTTCTGCATCAGATCATTCTCGTCGGAGACCCCGGCGTTACCCCGACTCTGGTTCTCCCACATGATGGTGAACTTCATCTTGTCGACGAACTTTGATTTCAGCAGCGCATCGTGAATTGCGCTGCCAAAGTTCATTTTCACCGGTCCCCCCTGTCCCGCGCGGTACCAGCAATAGATGAAATAGTCCACGCCGTGCTCGACGGCCCACTTGGTCTCCCAGTCCGCGACTTCGGGATTCTCCTGCGCATAGAACCCCAGCGCCGGGGTCCGTTCCGGATGCTTCAACAACTGAGACCACATAGCGGGCTTGTCGGCCTCCCACAACGGACAGTTGTGAGCGCCGACGAGAATATCGGTCTTGACAGGAGTAGGTTCGGGGATGTAGGGCTGTTTTTGGACGGCCAGCGGCGCGATAAACGACATAGTCAGTGGCACGGCGGAAAGGACCGCGCCGCCTTGTCGGATTTCCAAGCGCAGGTCGTACGCTTTGGCTTCTTGCGCCTCAATGCTCCATTTCAGTTCTTTTCGATCTTGGTCACCGATTTCGACGGTTGACGCTAAGTCCAGGCTTACCGCCTTCACCCCATCCGGAAGGATAAGCCGCGCGTCGACCGTAACTGCCGCATCGGTCATGTTCTCGATCGTCGCAGTGACTTCGGACGGTCGTTGCGCCCTGTTCAGACCTCTCACTGGAAGAAAAGAGCGAACAGTCACGACGGACTGTCCTGAAGCAGCAGAGTGGCCAGGCTCGGCCGCGGCGGCACTCTGCGACAGAAATCCGGCAAGTATGATGGTGTACACCGCCACGAGAACACGTTGAAACATGCGGGCTGCTCCTTCGAGTACGACTATCGTCCGAGGAAAAACACTGGCCGAAAAGCTTGCGTCACTGAAAAACAAGACCTGCCAGAAGAATGGCGCCTTCTGGCAGGTCATTTCCAGCTTTGTCAGCAGTACCGAGAAATCGGATCGTTATTTAATCGACTCGGCTTTAATCCGCTTCGTGTTGGCCTCACCCTTGATTTCAGCGTCCTTACCTACGAATTTCTCCAGTACGTCAGGCTTTTGACCCCCGATTCGAAGCGTCTTCCCTTTCATGCTCTCGACCGGCTTGCCGTCGTCACCTTTCGCCTCCGCAACGCTTAGCATGAACACTTTCACTTCCTTGCCAGTCTTCTTGTTTGTGACCGTCTTGGATTCAACTCTCCCCTTGACAGTGCACTTGACGAGTGGTTCGCCGGGCTTCGCGGCGGGCTTCGTGGAATCCGTCCTTGGCGCGTCCTTGGCGGCGGGCGCTGTGGGAGCGGCCGGCGTCGCAGGTTTTGCGGCGGGGGCCGTTGGCGCCGGAGCAGTGTCAGCAGCAAACCCGCTTCCGCACACGCCAGCCGTAAAGGCTATTGCCAGAACAAGTACAAACAGGTGACGCAGTTTCATGGAAATTCTCCTTTTCGATTACGTTTCTTGTGCCCGCCACGAGCGCACGGCGGCTTTACGGAACAGAACACTATCGTCTATCAAACCCCGAACGCAGCAAATTGGTTCCCATTCAGACGGATCTCAGCAGAATTGTAATTCACAGGCATTGAATGGTGTAATAAAGGAACGTCGTTTGCGGCAGCGCTGCGAACGATGAGAGCGCGGTCGCCTAAGCTTAGTTGCAGCCGTCTGGTAAACGGCGTATCGGCATGGCCGGTAACTCGAGCGCTTTACGCGGAAACGAGGCCGGCAGTGACGCTAACGGGAGTTGTTGTACGCCTATGTTCGCTTGGCTGCGCCCCAAGGACCGCTTGGACGATACGGATGTCACGACCGGTCTCAGAATGCTGTTATACGAAGGAATGTACTCTCAGGTGCTGGTGGTGCTTACGACCGGCGCATTCCTGGTCGCCTTCGCGTTACACCTTGGCGCATCGAACAAGGTCATCGGGCTGCTGGCCGCAATAGGCCCCATTTCGCAGATTCTCCAAATCCCTTCCATCTTTCTCGTCGAACGCACCGGCCTGCGCAAGGCGTTGACTCTGAGCACGGCGTTTGTAGCGCGTGCATTCTGGCTGGTGATCGCCGCAATTCCTTGGGTACTGCCTGACTCGCTCAAGCTTCCTGTATTCCTGTTTTCGCTCTTCGGTTTCTTCGCGTTGAGCGCGATGGGAGGATGCGCGTACGGATCGTGGATACGGGATTTGGTGCCCGAAAAATCCATGGGAACCTTTTTTGCAAAACGTCTCGCATATGCCACCGCAATCGGCGCCGGACTGAGTTTCGCGGCGGGCGTCGGTATCGACGTCTACAAACGCCATTTCGAGAACGAACTTGGTGCGTACAGCATCCTGTTCACCATCGCCGCCATCGCGGGATTCCTGGGCGTCGGGGTCCTGTTCCGCGCGCCGGAACCGAAGATGCCCGAGACGCTGCACCGAAGCGTTCGTTCGGTATTGGCCGAACCGTTCCGTGACCTGAACTTCCGGAAACTACTCATTTTTCTGGGGTGGTGGAATTTCGCGGCGAACTTCGCGGGGCCGTTCTTCGCGGTCTACATGATTGATCGTCTGAAGCTGAACATGACATGGGTGTTGGGACTGTCGTTGGTGAGTCAGGGCATGAACGTGCTTTTCTTTGGCGTTTGGGGCCGGCTTGCCGACCGGTTCACCAACAAATCCGTGCTGGCGGCATCAGCGCCGTTGTTCTTCCTTACGTTTATTATGTGGCCGTTTACAGCAATGCCCGCCTGGAGCTTCTTGAGTATCCCGCTCTTACTCGTCATCCATGCGCTCGGCGGAATTTCGACGGCGGGCGTCGCGATTTCCGCAAATAATCTTGCGCTCAAGGGGGCGCCCTTCGGCAAGTCCACATCGTATCTGGCCATGACCGCGCTCATATCCGGCATGGCCGGAACAGTGGCGCCGCTTATCGCGGGGGTTGCGGCGGACTGGTTCGAGCCACAGCATCTCTCGGTTGCGCTTCAATGGAACATGGAGAATTCAACGCTGCCGGCGGTGGATTTCCACACCGTAGATCTGCGCGGACTGGATTTCGTCTTCTTAGCCGCGTTCGTACTCGGCCTCCAGGCCGTTCATCGCCTGCTTGCGATACGCGAAGAAGGGGAAGTTAAGGAAGACGTGGTACTGCGGCAACTCTATTCGGAGATGCGCAAATCGGTCTCGCGGCAAGTATCAACCGTGGCGGGCATGCGCCAGCTTTCGAGTTTTCCATTGGGAAAGCTGAGAACCGTGCTGCGCTTGCAGCCGGCGGATACACCGCAGCCACCGGAGCTTGCTACTGCGTCCAGCGGCGCTTCCGAGGACTAGGGTCGCGGACAAATTGCGCTTACCCATCGCGCGACAGTCCTGAGCCAGGAAACGGGCTTCCCCGCTTTCGAGCCCGGCAAACTCAGCGAAGCGTTCCCTGAGAATGTTCTATCCTGATCGTTGGTCTCAACGTTTCACAAACCGAAATGTTGAGCGCGCCGTTTCACTAACTCGCTTACGCATGAGATTCCATCACTTTGGACCTCGTCGCATGCCTGCGCCGATTCATGCCGCGGACAAACTGTCCCGCGCGTGTCCATAATTGTGAAATCAAGCATCCGCCAACTGCCTGTGACTCCCGTATTGCCGGGCATTCATGAATTGGGCGAGAGCGTCAGCGCGGAGAATGGCCGCACCTCCCTGCTAAAGGTGATGCCGAAGTTATCCCTGAACCAATCCTTTGCTTTCTGAGTAGCGACGTCACCCGTGCCGAAAGCGTTTGAATAGCTCAGGCAGATACTTCCCCAACTCTGGTTTTCACCGGGAACAGAGGGAAGGCCAGTTTCGTCGACGATGACCACCTTCTCGCCGGGGTTGCCCTGGTTGATCGCCATCGCAAAGTAGTCTAATACGCTTCTGGCGGTCATCGTACGCCCACCGACGCGGCACACGGGCTCGGATCCAAGTTCTTCCGCGGTCAAGGGGCGCACATACCGCCAGCACGGCAGGGGACGTCCGTCATATCGCGCCACCCACACCGAGCGGGACACAGAGCGCTCTTCGACGCGCACACCATTTCGCGCGCAAAATGCCGTCAACGCCGCCTTGTACCCCACGCTTTCAGGAAAGACCGCCAGCCCCTCAACGCGCGTTCCCTGAAGTCCGGGCGTCACGCGCGCAAGGTCGGGGTCCACGTCTCGGGCGCGGGCCAAGCTCTGCGCGAGGGTCTCCCATGTTCCACGCAGAGGCGCGATGCGGTACCCGTCAACGCCAGGCAGCGACACGTCGCATGCCGGCTTGTCGGTGTCGAAGGGGGTCACGTTGGGAAAATCAACGGCTTGGGGCAGCGTATGACCCTCGTAGCGTTTCGCCACATCACGGACGTACGCGCGCCACGGGTCGTAGCGCGGGTCGGATTCCACTGTGATGCCACTCTGCGGGAACATCTTGAAGTAGTCTTGCACGCGCGGCAGGCTCCACGCAGAGAATCCGAACAAGGCGTCTATCTTTTGCTGGTCGAGAAGAGCATCGCGGCACTGACGAATGAGTTCAAGGAATATGCGCGATGCGGTGGTCATGTCCTCCGCCGTCTGAAATACATCGCGGTAGGGCGCAAGGACGCGTTGCGCCTGCTCAAGCTGGTTGCGCTTCACAAGCTGTTTGACATACTCCTCAACGACTTTGGGATGCTGGAGCGCATCCGCCTGGGACACCTGCGTAAGAATCTCGTGCAAGGACTTGGCCAGGGCCAGCACTTCATCGTCGCGGCCCATGAGACTCCACTTATCGAGCCGTGTCTCCTCGCGGTAGAGCGCCATGGCGTTATCCTGGGCTTCGCCGGGAATGGTCGCCAACAGCCGGTCTACGTGCTCCCAGTTCTCGCGGCACACCCACTCGGTGATGACAGCTTTCACAGCCGCCTGGTCCTGGGGGCCTGCGCCCAGCGGCGCCGGCGGAGGCGTCTCCTCCTTCCATTCCGTGAGCGTCACTGAGCCGACGACATCGCCAGCGACCGTGCGAATTTCCGGTTGACTCCAGCACGTCAGTTCGTAGCGGGACGGCTTCCGATAACCATCGCGGTAATCAAGCGGAATGAAGCACTCGATCCCCACATTCTCTCCAGTTTGATGGGTCATGGAGTGGCGCAGGTATTCCTGCCCGAGATCGTCGTTGATCCGCCCAAACCCATAGAACGTCACCCCTTGTGGTGTGCGGTTTTCGCTCTTGCCGCTCTTTATCCACACAATGCCGTCGCCCGTACGACCTGCCTCGATCACCTCGGGCATGTGGTACCCATTTGCCTCGAAGAGGTCTTCCGGCGTGAGCAATTGCCCACCCGGTTCCAGCAGCAGGGCGTAGAGTGGATTCTTATGCGCTGGCCGGGCAAGCATGGCAGCGGCCAAAGCATCAGGATCGAAGGCTTCCGCAGGTTGTTCACGCATGTAGTCGAAGAGCATTTCCGAGCACTCGCCGTCACGTGGGTCCCACCAACGAAAGCGCACGGGCAACCCCGCCTCCTTCAGCACCCACACCCGCATCCACTCGGGATTCGCATCGTTAGTTACGTCGAATGCCTCGATACCTCTCGAAACGGAAGGCTCTGCATTCGGCAGCGGCGGCGAAATTGTCTGCCGTCCACAGAAGTGCGCGAGCAACGCGTCAATTGAGAACGCGTTCATGTCGGCAAACAGGTCCACCAGCGCCAAGGCCTCATCCATGTGGAGATCGCGCCTTTGTAACTCCGTCAGGACCGTTATGTCTATGCGCTTCTTGCTGGCCGCGTCCCACACGCCCAGGAGCTTGCCCTTGTTGGCCAAGAAGACGCGTCCGCCCTGGTGAAGACGCAATCGCCCATCTCGCGCCATCCACAGTTCGACATGTTCGGACGGTTTCGCGGGATCGCGCGTGATATAAATGGACGCGCTGAAGAATGGAACCTGGCGGAAGGTGCTGCGCACCTCAGCCCAAGTGAGTTTCGGTGAATACACGAAAAAGAACCAGCCTCCCACCAATATCAGCACAGCCGCCACAAGTGGAATCAGCCGAAACGTTCTGGCTGATGCCGCGCCGCGAGGCGGCGTCTCCTCGCCTCGCCTCAGCTGCGCCTGGACACGCTCAAACTGCCGTCCCGCAGCACGATGCATCTCATCGGAGGCGTCGCCTCCCACCAGACGACGTAGGGCTAGGTCCGCCTCTCGGTCTTGCTGTGATTCCCATTCCGGGTCCGTCAAGTGTTTTCGCATGAGCCGCCATCCTCCGTAACGTTCGAAGATGTTCCTCCCAACAAACATCCTTTGAGGCGCTTGCGGCCGCGCGCGGCCAGCACGCGCACTGTCGCCGGACGACACCCCATGGTCGTCGCCACCTCCGCATAGGACATCCCCTCGACGGCGTGCAGCCATAGAGCTTCTGCCTCTCGCTTCGGCAGACGATGTAGCGTGCCTAATACCGCATCGCATTCCTCCCGCAGGGCAATGTCAGCCGCAAGCGCGTTGTCTGGCCCCCGCGTTTCTTGGAAACGCCCATACCTTTCCATGGCGCTTCGGCGCCGCGCCCGGCTCCGGCCAAAGTCCAAGGCGCGCTGCACGGCCATGCGCAGGATGAGAGCCTGTGGGTTCGGATGTGCGCGGACCCGGCCTATCTTGCGCACTACCTGTTCGATCACATCACGAACGAGATCTTCGACGGCCGGGCCGTCACGCACGATGCGCCAGATGCTATTCACTATGCGCCGCTGGATCGAGGCCACATACAACTCGTATTCCCAACTTGTCATCCGCAACTCATGCTCTCCCACTGACGCGCATGCCCCACATGCGCTCGCCCTACCACAATAACCGACGAAGGAATGCGTGTTGTTTACGGGGACCTCCTTGTTCCGTACACCCAAACAGGAGGAGGCCAACGACGCAGGCGCCACTGGTCGGCTGCGGCCTTTTCATAGGCTCAGTGATCTGGCCCCGGGAAGGATTAGAGGTCGCGCCGCATGATCATCCGATCTATGCTGAGCCAAGAACGCAGAAGCGCTGACTTTGACGGGAACTGCAACGTTTCGCTGGAATGCGCTGTCCGCCCCCGGCAGTCCATCGCGAACTGCCGGGGACGGTTCGGTATCACGACCCTTGTTTGATCCACTCGGGATCGAGCGCTACGTGCTTGATGCTCTTGTGTTCGCTGATGTTGTGCGTGTAGGTGATGTGGATGCGGCGGTCGCGCGCCTGGATCATGGAGGGGTATGCGAAACCGCCCTTACCCTTCTCCGCGAGTTCGAGGTGGCGTTTCCACTTCCAGGACTGCCCCTCATCGTCTGACATCGAGATCGCAAGGCTGTGACGCCCATCCTCGGTGTCGTTGAAGACCATTACCCACCGTCCATCTTTCAAGGCAACAACTTCCAGACTCGAAGAGGGATTCGGAAGGTCGGTGTCCCGCGCCACGGACCAGGTTTCGCCGTCATCTTTCGACGTGGCAGACTGTGCGCGCTGCGGCAACATCCCGCTGTCCCGCATGTAGGCTGCGATGGTCCCGTCTTTCTTGCGAACCAGAGAAGGCTGGATGGGACCTAACCCGACGATGGGCTTGCTCGCACGCCAGGTCTGACCAGCGTCATCCGTGATGGCGACAATCGACAAGTTGAATCCGTCCGAGTACAACGGCAGAAGCATACGACCCGACGGCAGTGTGAGTGGATGAATGCGGGTCATCCAGCCAGTCTCACACTTGCGAAGGTCTGTTGCAGCTTCCGCGAGAAGCTCCGAGTACTTCGGCGCATATGCGCTCCACATCCCTTCATCAAGGTCTAGTTCCTTCAGACCGGCCTTGATGTTCTTCGCGAAATCATCGCCCGGTTTGAGGACGATCACGTCCTGCCACGACCAGTTCGGGGCGTCCTTCTTCTGGTAGTCGACTGACGTCCGGTACTTCAGCATGCAATCTTGCCACGCGTGCGCCAAGACGGGCACATAGAACAGCCACAGCTTCTGCTTCGCGTCAATGTAGAGAACAGGATTACAGTCCGGGAAACCGGGTGTATCAGCAGCGGTGAAAACAGGGCTCCATTCCTTGGCGTGGGCTTTGCGGCGCGCGCCTTGAACGATCACGTCGTCCGCGCTTCGTTCCCCTGAGCCATAAAACCAAACTGCCCGAAGATCGCCATTGGGACATTCGACGATGCTGCTACCGTGGCAGTGCTTGTCTTGCGCCGGGAATATGAGTTCGCTCTGCATGAAGGGCTCTGCCCAGGCAGCAGTAACGAGAACGGCAATTGCCAGGATGCTCAAAACAGATATGACCTTCACGACGCGCTCCTCCGCTTGAAACTGCGCTACCCCTTCGAAACGCATTCTAACGCACTTTGAAGCGGAATTGGAAGACGGACGAACTCCGCGACAGTGGCATTGACGGGAACTTTGGCGCAGACTAGAATCACGTTCACGCGGTCGCAGCAGGACAAAGGAAAGAACGACACCTTGGAAGAATACGCGTTCATATGCCCGTATTGCGGGCAGCGCATCTCGATGTCACTCGATCTCAGTGTATCTCCCCATACGTACATCGAAGATTGCGAAGTGTGCTGCAACCCGATAGAGGTTACCTACTATGCCTCGGGGCAGCGTGTCACACAGTTCAGCGCGCGGGCTACGGATGAGTGAGTTGGGTTCAAGACTAGCATGATGGCTAACGGCGTCCGGAGTTCCGCAGCCCGCCCGCGTGGATGGGCGTTATTGGTCGTTGGCCTGATTTTGGCGACGGCGTTCATTTCGCTCTACGCGCTACGCACGCCGGTCCCCTTGCCCGTCGATGCGCCAACTAACGAGTTCTCGGCAAAACGCGCGATCGAGCACGACTACGTGATTGCCAATGAGCCCCATCCTGCGGGTTCGCCAGCGAACGAGAAAGTCCCGGTCTATATTCGCGACACTTTGAAGTCCTTCGGCGTCGACGCCGAGATTGTGTCGTCATTATACGTCCAGGAGGGCAACCGCGCCGGACAGCGCGACATGGTCCTGGCAAAGATCCCGGGGACGGCAAATACCAAGGCCTTCGCGCTGATGGCGCATTACGATTCGGTCCCGTATGGCCCGGGCGCGTCGGACGACTGTTCAGGTGTGATCTCGATGTTAGAGGTCGCGCGCGCACTGAAGGCGTCGCCCGCCCTGAAGAATGATGTCATCTTTGTGTTCACCGACGGTGAGGAAGGGAGCAAGCTGGGCTCGACGGCGTTCGCGAATCATCCGTGGTTCAACGATGTTGGCGTAATGACTAACCTCGAAGCGCGGGGCACCCAGGGAAACTCAATTCTGTTCGGCGCCAGCGAGCAGAACGGCTGGCTCATCAGGCAGATGATTGCCGGTGTGCGTCTTCCCTGCGCCACGTCATTGGGATACGACGTATACAAGCGCATGCCGTTTTCAACCGACTTCGATGTGCTGCGTCCGAGGGGTATGAAGGGGTTTGACATAGCGTTCGTGGACAACTTCGCGTGGTACCACACCAAGAACGACACGCCGGAGCATCTGAACCTTGGGACTCTGCAACAGCACGGCATGTTCGCGCTGGATCTCGCGCGGCAATTTGGTAACGTGCCGCTGGACGGAGGCTTGACCGCGCCTGACGAGATGTTCTTCAATGCGCTGGGGTATCAGATCGTTCACTATCCCTTGTCGTGGGGCGGTCCGCTGGCTCTTGGAACCGCGGTGTTGACGCTTCTGACGCTGATCATTGGGTGTGTCCGGAGACACATTTCCATACCCGGCGTATTGGCTGGCATCGCGGTGTGGGTGATTTGCGCGGGGTTTGCCGCCGCGATATGTGTCTTGATGCTGGTAACAATCTGGGGACCAGAAACCGTTCGCGGGCTCTATACCAGGGATTTCACGCGGATTCCGGACTTGTATCCGTTGTATCACAACACTTTGTATACCATCGCATTTGCCGTGGCGAGCATCGCCGTTGCGGCCGTGGTCTACTGCTTAGCGTGCCGATGGATACGGTCACTGAGCCTAGTCGTTGGCGCGCACCTGTGGTGGGTTGCGGCAATGTTAGGGTTGGTGCGGTACCTGCCAGGGGGAAGCTACCTGTTCATGTGGCCGCTGGCGTTCAGCGCGGCCGGGACGCTGCTATTCTTCGTTTGCGCGAAGCCGGGAACCGTAAGCCCTGTGTGGATTCTGCTCCAAACCTCGTTCGCGCTGCCCGCGATAGCGTTATTCACACCGTCGTATCACACCTTCGCCTGTACGGTCATGATCATGGCGGCGCCGGGACTGGCGGTGTTTGCGACGGCGCCGATGGGATTGTTGATTCCCCAACTGGACTTGCTGGGCCGTATAAATCGCTGGTGGGCGCCCACTGTCGGCGCGATTCTGGCCCTGGCACTGCTCGGGTTCGGACTCGCCAACAGCGGATTCACTCCGCTGCGGCCAAAGCTGGACTCGTTGTCTTACGGGATCAACTACGACGCGAACACTGCTTACTGGATGAGCGCGGACGCCGCGACGGATGAATGGACCTCACAGTTCTTTCCGCCGAACGCAACCCGCGCCGACTATACGGAGTTTACGTCCGGCCGCGCTGAAGCGGTGATGAAAGCACCCGCGCCGATCTCGCCGGACTATCCGAGTCCACAGGTTACGGCTACCAGTGACACCACAGCCGGTGGTATCCGTGAGGTGACTGTTCATGTCGCTTCATCTGGAAAGGCGGCGCTTCTCGAAATGAGCGTTGTTTCCGATACTCCGGTGCTCGCCGCGTCGGTCTTCGGGAAATCCCTCTCCCCAGCAGATAGGAATTGGCGCGTGAGTTTCAAATTGTTTCCACGGGAGGGCGTCGAAGTCTTGCTGCGTGTTCCCGCCGACAAACAGTTGAAGATTACTGTGCGCGAAACGCACTATGGAGTTCCGGTGTTGCCGGGATTTAGCCCGAGACCGGACTACATCGCGTGCAGACCCAATACGGTCAACCATCACGGCCCCAGGCTCGAGGGTAACCGCATTTATGTAACGAAGACTGTTGAACTGTAATCTGGGTGACGCGGACGCCAGAATCAGCAGGAAGAGAAACGAAATGACGAGTGGGTGTTTCATCAAGTTGTTCACGAAATTGTTCACGGTTGCGCTTATCGCCGTGTACGCTGACATTATTCCCGCGCACGGTGAATCGTGGTCTTTGCGGCAGTTGACAACCGACACCACCGCAAACCACGGAATTACTATTGCGGGCACACCGTTTTCGGCGGACGGCCAATGGATCTGCTATGACAGTGCGAAAGCGTCCATCCGGGATGCAAGCCTGATCAAGTTGGTCAATGTCGCTGCTGGAATGCAGGTGACGGTGTACGACGCAAAGTCAGTGCCCGGCGCGGGGCCCGGCGTGGCGGCTGTTCGCTACTTTCCGGGAGAGGACCGCCGCGTGATATTCATTCACGGCCCCGTAAAGAGCACGGGACTAACCTACGAGCGTTGGCGGCGCTTTGGGGCCATCGTGGACACTCGTACGCACGCGTTGACACACGCGGATGCGCGCGATGTCACCCCGCCATTTACGCCGGGAGCGCTTCGAGGAGGAACGCACGTGCATGTGCCGGGCGGGCCGAGCAATCAGTGGATTGGGTTCACGTACGACGACGCGGTGATGACGGCCGAGGGTGAGTCGATAGGAAAGAACTGGGACGTGCGAACCGTCGGCGTGACGCGGCTGGGTATACCGGTTCACGTGGATGCGGACGCGGAGAATTGGGATGGGGCCGGTTTCAGCGTGGTGTTGGCGCAGGTGACGCCTGACCCACGACCTGGGACCGATGACTTGCGGCGCGCGGAAGGTGACTGCTGGGTCGGCCGCGAGGGGTATGAGAAGGAAGGCAAGCTGCAGATGGCGCGAGCATTTGTCGGAACACTTTCCGACGGTGCACGCGATGTGTTCGTCGTCGACATTCCCGACGACATTACAGATGCGGGGGCAGCGCCACTCGAGGGCACGAAACACACCTATCCGGCCCCACCGAAAGGAACGACGCTGCGACGCTTGACCCGCGTGGGAACTGTTTCCGGAGACGTGCGCTCGAAAGCGGATGGAACGCTGCTCGTGTTTCACGCCAAAGATAGCACGGCCAAGGAGCAACTCTTTTCCATGCCAACAACGGGTGGCGCCGCTGTCCCATTAACGGCCTTCGCTGATGGGGTGAATTCGGATGCTTGCTTTCATTCGTCTGATCAGTGGTTGGCCGTGGCGAGCGGGAATCGCTTGTACCGGGTGTACCTCGTAAAGGCGGGAGACACGCCGAGAGTAGAGTCATTCTATGATGGACCTCTTCCGGGCCCGCCGATGAATCTCAGCTTTTCGCCCGACGGGTCGCGCCTGGCAATGAATTTGGCGGTAAACGGAGTCCAGCAGGTTTTCGTGCTCGAACGATCTGTAGACTGAATCGGCCGCCCCGCATAGATAGAAGTCGAAGGAGTAAGTTGACATTGAATAACATGCTTTTCGCGCGGTCGCACCTGTTACCGATCTCTTTGATCACGGCAGCAATTACGTCGTTGCTCGTGCCGCCCGCCAGTCGCGCTGACACGGGTACGACATCGTTGCCGACGGGAACTTTGCCCGTGTATCCGGACGACGCGTATTCCGAACCCGCCGACGATCGCTGGCATTGCTTCGAGACTACCTGCGGAATCCTGCTGCCGGGAAATGCGCCACAGCGCCCGGCACAATGGCATCGGAATGAGCTGTTGTCCGTGGAGCGCGACGGTGTCAGGCAAACGCACTGGCGTTTCAACCGGAAGAAGGGCGTTGCGACGGCGGCCAGTCTCGGGTTTACGGACAACATACGCCGGGCGCCGGAGTCGGTCTCGTTTCACGTACGCAACAACTCCGCGAAGCCGGTTTCATTTCACGCGATTCTGTACGAACTTGCCTGGAACAAGGCGGACGAGACGGAGAAGCGGTATTTGGAATGGGGTGCGCCGATATCGGAGTCCGTGGCCCCTGGCGCCGAAGCAGAAATCGCTTTGCCCTTGTCGGCCATGACCTCTGCGCAGCCCGCGGAGCGCAAGACCCCGTGGTTTCCGGCGCGAATGACTATTGTGGCTGACGGCGTCGACGACGAAACCGAGTACGATCTGCTTCTTAGCAAGTTGACGTTTCACTACTCGCCTGCGCACGGTGTTTCGGGAGTTTCGGTCTCTGGACCGCGTACCGCTCGAACGTCTGAGACGGTTTCGTTCGTCGTTGCAGCGAGCGGAGTCCGCGCGGAGTCCGTGGTAGACCTGGAATTGCGCGGCGAGCCGTGGGTGTTGGGACGCATGCGTTTGTCCGCCGATGAAAAGAATACCCTGTGTCGCGCGGGTAAGGTCCGCATCACGCGTCCGATTCCCTGGTACTTGGCGCCGCGCGCGTACACGGTGGGATTGGTTGTGGACGGATATCGGGCACAGGTGGCGGAAACCCGCATTGAAGTCTTGAATCATCAACGCCCCGCGCTGGCCAAGGTGGAGCGCCGCACGCATCGCGGGCGGCCAACGTTCTTCGTGAACGGCAAGCCGCTCACTTGGAGCGGGTATGCCTCCTACGATTACCGGCCCGGCAATGTGGCGGAGTTCGGGGCGTCGGGCGCCGATATGTTTGTCGTGCCGACCGACGCGGGCCGGCACGTACATCAAGTCGCCGCGCCGACCTGGCGAAACTGGGACACCTATGAGTTCGGCGAGTTGGATGAACGCGTGGCGATGGGGCTGCAGGCCAATCCGAAGTCATTCATCACGCTACGCGTGTCGCTAGCGCTGCCGCCATTTTGGCTCCAGGAACACAAGGACAGTACCGCGCTGATTCGCACGCCGCAAGGGGACAGCCCCTGGGAAGAAACGGGAGCCGTGGCCGTGTCGCTTGCGTCCGACGCGTGGCGGGAGCAGCAGGCCATGTGCCTGCGCGAATTGATCGATCACTGCAAGTCCCAGCCGTGGGCGAACCGGGTGGTGGCGGTCATTCTCGCTGGTGAGGTCACCGAAGAGTGGTTCATGTGGGGCTGTAACGACGGCCAATATGCGGACTACAGCGCGCCGTTCACCGGAGCGTATTCGTCCTGGCGCCGCGATCACGGTCTTCTCGACGCGCCAATTCCCTCCCCGGAAGATCGAAATCGAACCGGGTACGACATCTATCCCGCGGACCCTGCAGGTCGGAACAGCGCGGCCTACGCGCAATTCTGCTCGGATAGGACCGCCGAAACGATCGAGTACTTCGCAAAGGTGGTGAAAGACGCGACGGGCGGTCGGACTCTAGTCGGCGTCTTCTACGGCTACGTCCTCCAACTCGCCGGTGAATCGCGTCAGCACACCAGCGGGCACTTTGCGCTCACGAAAGTGTTGGCGTGTCCTGATGTCGACTATTTGTTGGGTATCCCATTGCACAATTTCCGTCTATATAAGGACGGATATGACGTATACACCACGGCCGTAGAGAGCGTGTTCGCGCACGGAAAAGGCTACGCAAATGAGAACGATCTGTTCTCGTGGCTGCACAACGGGCCGTGGTACACCGAATACGATCCAAAGGACCCGCGCGCGGGAGCCGTGCGCATGCACCAACGAGTGCTGGCCGACGATATGGTTCATGGCGCATCGCGCCAATGGTTTTCCTTATTGACAAACTGGCACCACGACGCCGGGCTCCAGCAGGAGTTTGCGCGTCAGATCGCGTTGAATCACAGCGGCGTCAAATACGATCGGACTGCCTCCGAGGAGATCGCGTTTGTCGTTGACGATACGAGTTTCGCGTGGGCGCCACCGGGAACGGAGTTGCCTCGCACGGCCAATGTGGCATTTCTCTATGCGCTTGCGCGCACCGGAGCCCCGGTCGGAGTATGGCTCTTGTCAGACGTGGATCGGATTCCCGAACGTATCCGCATGGTGGTTATTGCGCACGCTCCCGCCGCAAGACCTTTGGACCTGGAAAAGTTGAAGGCCGTCCTCGCGCGAGGCGGCCGAACCGTCGTGCTTTGCGGCCCGGTAGGCCTGGTCAACCCTGACGCCAACGATTGGGACCTGGGTGCGACACGCGTACTAACTGGGTTGCCCGTCAAAGTCGAGGATATTGCTTCCACGGGTACCGCGCAGCTCGCGTCGAATGGTAAAGAGATCACGCACGCGGAATCTATGCGGCCGCGGGCCTATGTCGAGGGGAACGGCTGGCTGCGTTACGCGGATGGCAAGACTGCCGGCGCCGATCGTCCTCTGCCCAATGGGGGGCGGCTGATCTGGTGCGGCGTTCCGCCGCAGGATTCGGCGTTATTGCGGGAGTGGGTTGAGGCGGCGGGCGCGCACTGCTACGCGCCTATCGGGTTCACCGTTCACGCGTCCAGACAGTTGGTAGGCATTACGGCGTCCTCCGCTGGGGAAACCCAGTTGATTTGGCCTCATGCTGTAAGTGCGAAAGACTTGCTGGACGGCTGGAGCGGTAAAGGCTCTGCAATGTCGTGTCCGTTTGAAGCAGGTCAGACAAGATTGTTCTCGATCTCGCGGAAGTAATTCGCGTGACCTATTTCGGCGCGTAGAGAAACACGCGAGAGAACAATCCTTCCGGCGCTGCCGCAGGCGCAAGACCAGTACTGATGCGTATCACGACCGAATTCTCCTTGCCCGGTTGAAGAGCGTCCGTGACGTCGAACTCCAACGGCGCGGGACGGATATATGCCTCCAAGTACGGCCTATGGCCAACGTACTGACCATTGACCCAGCACCACGCCTCGGCCAGCGCCACCGGCGCGTACAGCGTCACTTTGCGGCCTTTGACCGATTCCGGAACATCGGCCGCCAAGCGGTACCAGATGGCGCCTGTATAGGTATGGCCCTCCGCGTCATCGTATCCTTGGGTAAAGAAAGGTTTCGTGGTCACCAGCGAATGCCAGCCGTGCAAGTCCTGGCCGGGTTCATACCAGCCTGAGACAAGCCCTTCATCGTACGCGTCGGTGCGGAACAGAGCCGACTCGGGGAAGAGCGCCACGCGATCTCCGGTCACGCCGGAAAGTTTATCCGCTAATTCGCGGAAATACTTCGCGCGTTCCGTGATTCGCCAATACCACACACCCGCGTCGTACCCTTCCTCGAAGGGCTGAATGTACGACGGATCGATAGTGTGCAAATCTTTGCGCAAAGCCATCATCGTGTCGGCCTGTTTCGCCGCTTCAGCGTAATCCGCCGCTGCCTCGGCCGCCGACATCGCCCGATATGCTTTCAGGTGCTCCAGTGATATGCGATCCGCCTTTACGTGCAGCCTGGTGCGATCCGTATCGGCAATCTTCTCCGCCTCCGCGACGAAGCGCTCGCAATCCGCGACAAGCGGAGATGTATACACCAACGGCATGATACGATCTTCGTGGCCATGCATCGGGGTTTCCGTGATGGCGCGGTCGATCGCAAGCCAATAGGCCTTCATGGGCGCGGCCGCGGCGCCATACCACTGCGCGAAGAATTCGTCGAGGATTGCATCAACATTTGCGTCGGCGCGCCATTCGAGCTGCGCGCGCAAGTATTTCGAGGCGATGCCGGGCTCCGCCCACACGTTGCGCGTCTCGTCAAGGAATCCCAATATCCCCCACTTCTTCCACGAGGGAAAATCGTGACGTAACTTGGTGAACTCGGGCAGCGGCGTCAAAGCGGACACGAGCATGTTGTAGTTGTAGCCGTAGACCCAGACGTTCGGAGTCTTCTGAAGCCACCGCTCGAGCATCCTGCCTTGAAGCCGCTTTTGCCAGCAATGCGGATCGTCGTACGCGTGCAGCGTGCAAGACCAGATCGCGGCGAACATGATCACGATGTGGTCATCAATCTTCACGCCCTGCGGCGGGAAGTCGCGGTTCGCATAACCGTTGGTGACAATATAAATCTTGGGAAACTCCTTGTGTACCTCGGCGATAACTTCGTTGACAAAACGGAACCATTCCTCACTCGTGCTGACCTCGGTCGGTACGCCTTGCCGCTGTCCCAATTCAGTAAAGCCCTGGTTGCGCTTCATCGTCTCCGGGTTGAAGTCGCGCGGAAGCCCGTCGTCCGGCGAGAATCCGTACGAGTTCTCCGTTGGATGCTCGCGGAAGTACTTCTTAATAACCTCCGCCGCGAACTGGACCGCTTCCGGGTTCGACAAGTTGGGAAGGTAGGGATTGCGCGTGCCGTCCTGGTTGAGCGCGAAGAGTTCCGGTTTCTCCTTGAGCATGGTCTGCGGCGCAGTCACGTTGCGGACCGTGCTGTCGCGGGGAAAGAAAAACAGTGCGTCCGGGTTCATTTTGTTGCGCAGTTTCCACTGCTTCTCGATTTCCGCCAGCCCCGGCGGCGTATGGCACCACCAGTCCCGCATGGCAAAGTCCGGGGTCTCGACGATATTCGCCGCAGGAACGAATATGGTCTTAGTGTGCGGGA
This sequence comes from Candidatus Hydrogenedentota bacterium, assembly GCA_016215105.1. GTDB lineage: Bacteria > Hydrogenedentota > Hydrogenedentia > Hydrogenedentales > SLHB01 > JACRLJ01. The sequence goes on along the minus strand of JACRLJ010000105.1, from coordinate 58,622 downwards.
TAATCTCGCCGTATTCACCGGGCATGTACCAACGCACGCCGAGACTGCGCAGGAAATCGTACACGGCGTATTCCGTGCCATGGTAAGGGCCGTCGTTGTTCCCCGCGAGCAGAAGCCGGTCCGCGGCGCAGACAATGACGAAGCCTTCGTCACGGCGGTTGTCGGACAGGCCGGATGGAATCTTGACTCCCACGGCGTCAGTCAGCTTGCTCGCCCCAACCAGAATCAATGCGCCTTGGGGAAAGTCCGCGTCTGTGGCGAGCGGCAGATGCGCGTCGGAAATCTTTTCGACGTAGGTTTGAAGTTCGGCCGCGGCAAGCTTCACTTTATCACCGGCCTGGGCCGATATAACGATAGTCGCTTTCGACTGCCCGTCTTGCGCGATGGTGATACCGGCAGTCTCCGCCCACGCCGCGGAAATCGACGAGAGAAATACCAGCGCCAATACCTTTCGCATCAGTTCGTCCTCCTATTCGCGATGCGCCATAGCGTCACGACTTCACCCGCCAGCGCCACGTTGGAGCCTGGGTATAGGTGAAGCAGACGGAGTCACCCGGCTCCAGGTGAATAGTCTGTCCCGCGGCAAGTGGCGCCGAAACCGTTTGGGTAGCGTCGGCGGCGGCGGTGAGGGTCCACGCCGTGACCGCGCCCGGCGCCGTGATAAGCGCGTCCACGGTGTAAGGCGTTCGGTTGACCACCGGAACCGCCGTCGCAGGAACGGCGGGAGTCTCAATAGACATTCCGAGCGGTTGCATCGGGATGATGCGATTCGTTGGACGTGTCGCCGAATTGGTGTATCCCGCCGACAGACCTACTGCGGTGATTCGGTTGTCCTCAGCGGGGGCCTCAAACACGACGCCGCGATCTTTTGCAATCGTCTGGACGTCGAGCGTGAGCAAATTGCGTTTCCCAAATATCCGCACGCCGGTCGCAGCGGCGAGATTCTCGCTGGTGATATTGGCTTGAAGAATATTGCGGACCACATGCGAATCGGCGTTACCAATCTGCATATGCGTGTCGCAAAGATGTATCATCGGAATCTCGAAGTTGTTATCCGCGATGACGGACGATCTGTTTCCATTCGGGCCGCAGGTGAGTAAGAGACCCGTCTCGCAGGCGATGATTTCCGTCGCGTAAAACTTGTTGTGAAGAATCGGACCCACGGAAGCGTCGAGAAAGAGGCCCGTGCCCTTGGGGTGCTGCTTCCCGTCCGGAAAGACGCTTCCTCCTCCCACGACGGCGTTGAACTCAAACGTGCTCGTCGTAATGACAGCGAAACCGTCCGGGCCTTTGGTTTCCGGCTTCAGGTGGACCGCAACGCCGCCGGACGGCGAAACGATGAGTCCAAACTTGAACCGGCAACTCATCTGGCTGTCGATGACCATGGCGTCGCCCGTATCGCGATCGTAATTGATAACGTACTCGCCGCCGTCCAGACGGAAGTCCTGAAACCAGGGAATGCGTATGGTTTCTTGGATGTGGTACACCACACCGCCCTTGAACGCCTCGGGCATGGTCCCGCCGGCAATATAGACGTCCTTGCGATTCGCCTTCGCGCTATTAAAGGCCTCCTGAATTCCAGACGTCTTGGTATTTGGAGTGAGTGGGCCAAAATCGCCTCCGTCCTTAGGACCTTCCGGGCTAACCACGACGTAGTTCATCGCGCGCAGTTTCGCGGAGGACGGAGTGGGAAGATCGTCTCCGAATACGGCCAAGGCAGTCCCAAGAACGAAAGTAAGCGACGATATAATACTGCTGGCGCGGAGATCTTGGGGCAAGTGCATACGGTTTTCTCCTTTGATGGGCATTATCGTATGCCTCCACGCGGCGATCAATGCCTTTTCCTGCGATTCGCAGTCGCAACACGGCCTTTTGCGCAGTAACCGAATCTGAAATGCAGCCCGGAATACACTATCCATCACGGGGTGTTCTTCTGTTTGACCAGTATGAGATTTGGTGTAGCGAAGCAACGTGGAATTGATAATGGAAACTCTATACATCCGGTTGGGCGGAGAGCACGTTATCGAGAAAGCCGTCGACTTGCTGTATTCCAAAGTGCGGGATGACAAGAGTTTGGCCCCATTCTTCGAAGGCCTGGATATGCCCCGCCAGAAACGGATGTTCCGCTTGTTTCTAAACACGGTCACGGAAGGACCGCTCGGCCGGGTCGGAGTCGAGTTGCGCTCCGCGCATGCTCATGCCGTAAACGAAGGTCTATCCCAGCAGCATATGGTGAGCTTTCTTGAGCATCTTCGTTCTGCGTTCACTGAGTTGAAGCTAGAGCCGGACGTGGTAGAAGGTGTCGTCAAATTACTCGCGTCGTATAGTGACGACGTTCTGGGGCTGTAGTTCGTCACTTCCGGCGCCCGTATAGATCGCCCACCTCCTGCATCCAAAACCAAGCTAGCCCACCAGCTTCGCCGGTTAAAATTGAACAGCCTCTGCCGTTTCGGCGGTCTCTGCAATGCGAGATCCTCATTCGCAAGCGACCGCCAACGTGTCTTTCTGAACGAAGTGAAGAATCTACGTTTAACGTGCGAGCATTACGCGCTTAGGGCAGAGCCATCTGTTTGGGTGAGGTAGATTCTTCACTTCGTTCCGAATGACACGTTGCGTGGCTCATATCGCAAATCACGTTACACGGCCTATCGTGGGGACCTTCCTCATACCACCAGATTTGCTGGTAGTTGCCAATTGAGCGTGGAATGGCGGCCAGTCGCGCGCTTATGATAAGTTTGCGTTCGTAGAACGATTGACAGCGAACTGCAAAATTGGGAAAGGCAGCTCAGACGCATGGCGCGCGGTATTCTGATTGGCATTGACTTGGGCACCACCGTGCTCAAGGTCTGCGCTTTTGACGGCGCCACCGGAGCGGTGCGAGCGCGAGCGTCAGAAAGACTTCCGGTATCCATGCTACGCGATGGCGGACGCGAGCAAAGCATTCCGAAGCTGGACGCGGCGCTTCAGAAGGCCATGCGCACGGTCTGTTCGTCGTTGGGAACCGGCCTTTCGCGCGTCCACGGAGTCGGTGTCGCGGCCCAAGGGGGGAGTTCGATCATTGCGGATCGCGTGTCCGGTCGCGCGCGGACACCTATGATCTCGTGGAATGACGCCAGGGGCAACGCCTATTCCGCCCGCGTACTCAATCATTTTCCTCGAGAGTACTGGCGCCGCCTCGCATTGCGCGATTTCGCGCCTGCCGGGCTCTGCCGATTGATCTGGCTGAAAGAACGGCGGCCCGAACTTTTCAACGCCGGCCACATTCACATTGGAGCCGGCGAGTATTTGTTTCATCGGCTGACCGGGGTATGGCGGCAAGATCCGGGACACGCCATTCAGATCGGCGCGTACGACGCCGCGAACTTCCGGCTTGAGCAGGAGCCACTTGAAATGGTGGGCATGCCGCTGTCGTTCCTGGCGCCCCTGCGCGCGACCCATGAAACCGCGCCACTATCGCGGCGGGGCGCGCGCCTTTTCGGAATTCCGGAAGGAATCCCGGTAGCCGGCCCTTACATCGATCAGGAGGCGGGGTATCTATCTGCCGCGTCGGCGCTGCCCAACCCGTTGCAGGTTTCCTTGGGCACCGCGTGGGTCGGGAATTTCGAGCTCCCAAAAGGTGTCAATGGGAAGTCCCCTATCCAGCTCGTCTTACCGGCTCCGTCGGGCAATAGACGCCTGGTGGTATTGCCACTGCTAACTGGCAGTGCGAGTTGGGATTGGGCGCTAAGCCGTTTTGTCGATCAGGGTCACTCGGCGGCGCTCGAGCGCGCCGCCAAGGTTTTTCGCGATTCGCTCCTGCCGCCGGAAGGGCTCTTTGCTGTACCCTGGTTTACTCAACAGAACGGATTGTTTCCGGAATGCAGCGGCGATGGGCTCTTCTGCGGCGTCAGCGCGCAGACGTCTGCGAACGATATGTTGCGCGCGGTAGCGGCCGGAATGGTCTTCGAGTTTGCCCGCACGTTCGCATTCATCCGTACCACGCCCATTGTGGACGGAATCGTCCTGGGCGGTGGCGCAAGCAAAGGAGACTACTTCTGCCGTCTGTTTTCCGCAATCTTCTCTCCGTTACCGGTATACCGTCAACAGGATGAAGATCTGGCCGCGGCGCGCGGCGCGCTTCACGTATTTGGAGGAAAAGTGTCTGCGGCGCCCCTTCGTAAATTGGCGCAGCCAAACGCCGGGATACGGGATCGCATGACGCGATCATTCGAACAATACAAGATAGTATTTGACCGCTCGTTCGGCTTCGACGAACGAAGTGAGCCATTCAGAATCGCCAGGAGAAAGTCATGACGAAGAGCGCGACTGTGGGCTTGTTGCCACTGTACCTGAAGCTGTACGACGACGTGCAGAAAAACTTGCGTGATCAATTTGAACCGTTCGTGGAGAAGATCGTTTCGGGTCTGAGCGACCGGGGAATCGAAGTGGAACGCGCCCCCATTTGCCGGCTCGAACCGGAGTTTCGAGCCGCAGTCGACTCCTTCGAGAAACAAGACGTCGATATGATTGTGACCGTTCACTTGGCGTATTCACCGTCGCTCGAGTCCGTCGGCGTATTGGCTTCGACTCGAATTCCGGTTCTTATGTTGGATACGACCATGGACGCCGAATTTGGTTTGGACGTGGACCCCGAGCGGATCATGTACAACCACGGAATTCACGGCGTGCAGGATTTGGCGAATGTGCTTCGCCGGCGGGGAAAGCGCTTCCGCATCGTCGCCGGCCACATTGACGATGAAGAGGTATTGGACCGTGTGGCGGACATCGTGCGCGCTTATGCCGCCGCGCGAGCGCTTCGCGGCATGCGGGTCTTGCGGATTGGCGAGTCGTTTCGCGGTATGGGGGACTTTGGCGTTCCGGATGCCCTGCTCTACAGCGCCTTTGGAATTACCGTCGACACTGTTGACTCCACGGCTTTGGCTGAGTGGGTAACGAACGTCTCGCCGAACGACATCGCGCGGGAAATGAGCCTCGACCGCGCGGATTACACTGTCGAGGCGCCCGAGGACGTCCACCGCCGATCAGTGCGAGTAGGACTTGGCTTGCGCGCGCTGCTTGAATCGAAAGACTACGGGGCATTCAGCGCGAACTTCCTCGCGTTTAGTTCTCCCGACGAGCCGGTGGACACTGTTCCGTTCCTCGAGGCGTCCAAGGCGATGACCCGGGGTCTGGGTTACGCGGGAGAGGGAGACGTGTTGACTGCCGCTCTCGTCGGCGCGCTCAATGGGGTATATGGCGCCGTGAACTTCACCGAAATGTTCTGTCCGGATTGGCAAGGCGGCAGTGTGTTCCTATCGCACATGGGTGAGTTTAATCCGGTGACAGCACGGGAGATGCCACGCCTAATCGAAAAGCCGTTTCCATGGGCCGGCGCCAAGAACCCGGCGATTTTGACAGCAACTCCAACGCCGGGTCCAGCGGTCCTGGTGAATCTAGCGCCCGGACCGGACGACTCGTTCGCCCTGGTGTTGGCGCCGGTCGAAGTTTTGGGTGAGGCCACTCACACCGCGATGCGCGATTCGGTGCGCGGATGGATGCGGCCCGAGTGCTCCCTGGAATCATTCCTGGAGCGGTACTCCGCAAATGGCGGAACGCATCACTCCGCGCTGGTCCATAGCGCCGGACTGGAGGCCCTCGAAGCGTTTGCCGAATTCGCCGGATTGCCGTACACCGTTATCAATTAGTCCAATCGCAGGAGATTCTGAAGACATGTGGCGCGAGACCACCAAGCACGAGCGTAACCGGCAAATCTTCGACGAGGAACTCGATGCGTTTCTACCGAAACGCATTCTGGACTTTCACGTTCACGTCGTGAACGAGGGCGTCTTGCCCGCGGACAACCCCTTCCATGCCGGCGGACCCGCAATTCAGAGATACACCTTCGAGGAGTTGGCCACGGACCTGGACGAATGCTTTCCCGGCCGGGAAAACTCCGCGGTGTGTTTCGGGATTCCCCAAGTCGACGCCGACCATCGCTTAAACAACAACTACATCGCATCCAGATGCGACAATACGAAGTTTTTTGGTCTCCGTCTCTTGGACACGCACCGCGATGACGCCGAGTCGGTTCGACGGGACCTCGAAGGCGGAAAACTGCTGGGGCTTAAACCGTACCCGGTTTACCCGCGAAAAGCTAACGAGGCGGACGTCGAGATTCCCGAAATGCTGCCGGATTGGGCCATGGAAATCGTAAACGACCTAGGCGCACTCGTCATGCTCCACATTCCGCGCCGCGCAAGGCTGGCCGATCCGCTAAACCAGCGGCACATTGTCGAGCTGTGCTCGAAATACCCGCGCGCAAAGGTCGTGCTCGCCCACATTGGCCGAGCCTATTTCTACAAGAATGTGGTAGGTAATCTCGAACGCCTGAAAGACCTTCCCAATCTCTATTTCGACCTCGCGATGCTGAACAGTTGGGAAGTGATTGAATACGCCTTCCGCGAGTTGCCCGCGCACAGGATTCTGTACGGCTCGGACATTCCAATTGCGCTCGCCCCGGGGAAATCCGTCGAAATCAATGACCAATACACCTACGTCACCCCCAAACCGTGGTCGTTGTCGATCTCGGACGACCACGGCAAGCTGGTCTTCACATCATTCCTCTACGAAGAGCTACGCGCCATCCGAAAGGCTGTTGAACGCCTTGGCCTGGGACCAGACTTCATCGAAGGGCTGTTCTACGGCAACGGGATAAGACTCCTTCGCTCTGTGCAAGACGGTTCGCGCAAATAAGAAGCTCCGCGCATCGCCGAAGTTGGCGCGCGCGGAGCCAAGCCGAGTGCGTCTTCTGCTACTTCGGGGGTTCGCTCAGGAACTGAAACCGATAGGCCAAGCCGAGCGATTCGCCCGTCTTCAGTTCGCGTTCCATCGAGAACAGTTCCAGGTTCACCTGTTCGTATTGGGGGCGCCACCACAATTGCGGATACTTCACACTGTCCACGCTGTAGCTGATGCGCACGCCCGCCTTAGCGTCCCGATTGAAGTAGGCGATGCCTCCGCCTTTCGCGGCCAACATCGCGGCTTTATCAGGCCCGTTGTTGCCGTTCCAATCACGATTGATGCGTTGCCACGTAGCGCCCTTAACGTAAACGCCCAGAAGATCCGGGTCGGTCGAAGCGGTGAACGCATCAAATTCCGGTCGCGCACGGAATTGGTACGCGGCGGGCGTTGCGCCGCGATGCGTGACCCGCGACTCAAACTCTATCCTGTCCGGATGCGCCTTGCTTAACGTGATGCGTCGTTCGACGGTCGAGCTATCGTCAAGCGTGCGCGTCAGGTGAATGGAGTCGCTCGTCGTTTCCGCCCGGAACGGCGTGAACGCGGTGCTCGCGAATCCCTTCTGTCCGACTTCGTCGAGCGCGCCCTGCAACACGTTGTCGCGCGTGATGGCCGGCAGCAGATACTTCCCCGTCGGCTTATGGAACATCTCGATCAGCTTGCCGTTCTGTTCCGGCAAGACCGTGAGACGCCAGACACTGTTTTCAATGCGGCTTACCGGCATCGCCTCCATTTTCTGAAGCCGCTCAAAGTAGTCCGACGACGGCAACTGCTCCGACACCATGGACATGTTGTACTTCTTGCACAACGCGATATAGGTCGAGACAAGATTCTTATACTCCTCCGGCAAGTCACGCCGGCAAGTCCCGTTTTCGACCTTCCACGGATACCCGTTCACGAGAATCAGCGCGCGATACGCCGGTATCGACGCCTTCTCTACCCGCGCGCGCACGGTGTCGTTCTTTGCCGCAGCGCGCGCTTTCACAAACGAATCAACGGCCTTTCGCGCAATTTCGGGTGTCAATCCGAGTTCGATTGGCGCCGCGCCGCAGTTAGGATGCGCGTGCTTTGCCTCGGCGTTATCACGAATGAGTTTGAGGTATTCCAGAATAATGGGCGCAGCCTCCTGATAGTGCAACTCGCAAAACTCTTCCGTCAGCGCCCAGCTATCCAGCGCCGGATCCCATAGACAACGCGCCATCACGTAGTTCCGAAGGTCGCACATCTCGCCGGCGTTGCCGTTACCATTGGCCTGCATGAACACGCCCTTGGCGTTGTTCGCCTGGAAGAAGCGAATATTGGGGCCAATTACCTGAAGATTGGGAAATGGCAAATCGTAGTACGAGAAGTTCGTGTTGTAGTTCCACACCCAGACGTTGTCGCTGATGGCTTTCCAGGCCCGCATATCCGCGCAGAACTCCTGGTTCTTGGCGCACGCCGGGTCATCAATGGAATGAAGCTCGCAACACTCGATACTGCACAACTGGATCTGGACGTTCTTACGCGGCGCAATCGTTTTCGGCGCCTTGCGCGTATACCAGTAGGCCAGCGTGCCGATTTTCACGTTCGGATGTTTCTTCTCGACGCGTTCCGCCACCGCATTCACCAGCGCCAGATTCGCTCCCATGGGCGTGCCTTCGCGTTGGTTGATAGCTTCACACTGCGGGCAATGGCAATACGCGTCGTTGTCGTTCTGACTGACCGCGATATTCTCCATGGTCGAGTTCGCGGCGATTTCGGCCAGGACGTTGTCCGCAATGATGTCAATGACTTCGGGATTGGTCACGCAGGGTTCGGTCGCTCCCGCCGGAACGTTACACTTGCGCTCCCCGTCAACTAGCGCGAAGTACTCCGGATGCGTCTTCCCGTATTTCTCCGGCGTGATCCATTTCGCGTAACTGTGCCCAATTAGCGTTTGCCGCGTCGATCCCCCGAGTCTTTCCTCCTTCACGACGGTATTCACTCGCAAGCGCGCCGCGAAATCCTGCCGGTCAGAATTCTCTTTGTAGTAGCTCCACCGGAACGAGAACGGCGGATTGTAAGTAAAATCAGTTTCCTCGAGTGGCGCACGATGAGCGGCGTCCGGAAAATAGACTTGGTCGCACGTGAGAAAGCGTGCGCCGCAATAGCGCTCGAAGAATTCATACACACCATACAAGGTACCCCGCGGCCGCCCCCCGGCGATGACGATGGTATCCCTGGAAATCCGGATGCGCAAGGCCTCCTCACCCAGTGTTGAAGCGTCAAATCGAAGTTTACCGGCCGTTGTCGCCGCGCCGGGACCAATAACAATGTTATGCGACTTGCCAGGTTGTTTGTCCACAATCGGCAGGCTAATTCCAGTCATCTTCTGAAACAGCGTCTGAAACTCCTCCGCGGCAAAACGCTCGCTCGAAATGGCGTCTTGGGCGATGACGATGGACCACTTCGTCATCTTCTCCAGTGGAATTGTCCCAGCGATTGCGCTTCCGGTCCCAAGCACAAAAACGGATATCCCTAGCAGGAACTTCATATTGCCTACCCTTCTATCGTTAGTAAGTCGTTACCCCGTTACATCGCCCACGGTACCGGAAAAGCAGGGGATCTTGTCAAGTACAGTCTCCAGGTCGTCGCATTTCCGCAATTGTCACCGCCGGGTGTTTCGTTGCTCGACGGCAGGAGTGAAACAGTCACTGTAAGTACCTGATCGGCAGAAGGAAAACGGAACAGGCAGCCAGAGTTTTGGTGGCTCCTACGTCATCGATGGGCAGGCCTCAGAGCTCTCACCCAAGGCTGGAAAGGAATGTCTAATCTGTACAAATATTGCACACTACTGTCCAAATGTTAGTCACTATCCTCGGTCCAGCGAATTACGCCCCGGGAGAATTGACTTTCTCATATGTCGTAACGTATTGAAAAATAACAACCTATGTTCCGTCCGATCTCCCGGGAGTTCGATGGCAGGCTACTTGCTATAAAAGGGAGGGTACGCTGCTATTTTGGCATGACAGTTCAACGATTGTAATGATGGATATTGAACGAGAACCGGGGAGACTTCTCCACGTCGTAGATGCCCCAACACCGTGAGAACAGGATTTTCGCCAACAAAACAGCACTTTACTCACTAATAATGGTCCGTTTCGTTGAGAAGCGGCGAAGAGACGCGCTGGAGTAGCTATTTGCCCGAGGGGTACCAGGTGGGCACTAGAGGAAGTGGAATGTCGCATGTGGTCAGGGGAAGTGGAGGGTTTTCGTCTTCCTGCGGGGAGTCCGCGTGTCTGCCGAGTGTACCCTCGGCGACGAAGCTCTATGGGGCGCCAATGACAACCAGCGACGACTTGACCGAAGAAGAATTGCGCATTCGAGTGAACGAATTGCAGCGTCAAAACGAAAAACTGCGGGCGGCCGTCATTGAGAAAAAGAACGCCGAGCACGAGGTCCGCGAAGCCAATCGGGAAATCAATAGGGTTCTCGAATCAGTTTCCACCTACCTGTGGAGCGCAGACGTCGAGAAAAATGGACAGCTTCGGTACCGGTGCTCTTCACTATCAGACCCCTGGGCGTGTGAACCGGCCGCCGCAGCCCATCCGGCATCGCCGCGCGGCTGGCCTGCCCGGGTACACCCGGAGGATAGAGAGAAACTCGAACGCGCCATGGCCCGCGCAATCGAGGAGAAGGTTGACTGCGTGCGGGGCGAGTATCGAATCGTAGCGCCTGATGCCACGCTGCGATGGGTGCGCGAAATAATCACGGTCTCGGAGTCGGAAAGAGGCATCCGCCGGCTGGACGGTATCGTTAGTGATATAACCGACTGCAAGAGATCCGAATTGGCGCTCTACGAGAGCGAGGAAAAGCACCGTCGCCTGCATAAGGGGATGACGGACGGCTATGTCTGTATGGATATGGCGGGCCACATCATTGAGACGAATCGTCCATACCGTGCGATGCTGGGCTATTCCGAAGAAGAACTGGCCCGGCTTACAAATCAAGACCTCACACCCGCCAATTGGCATCCAATCGAGGCCGAGATTGTGCGCGACCAAGTCTTGTCGCGCGGATATTCTGACGTATACGAAAAGGAATACTTTCGGAAAGGGGGGGGCGTTGTCTCCGTTGAACTTCACACTTTCCTGCAGCGCGACGCCGGAGGCAATGCCGAAGCGATGTGGGCAATCGTGCGGGACATCACGACCCGCAAGCGTGTCCAACACGCCCTGGAAGAGGTCAGGGAGGTGTTGGAGAAAGAGGTCGATAAGCGCACAAAAGAACTCGAGGACTTGAACCGGGCGTTGCATCTCGAAATCTTGGAGCGCAATCAGGCCGCCTCATTACTTCAGAAAAGTGAAGAGCGTTACCGGATGATCGTCGAGACGGCGTTTGAGGGCGTATGGATTGTAGACTCCACCGGTCTCACCGTCTTCGTGAATCGTCGTCTTGCTGAGTTGTTGGGATACGCGGCCGACGAGATGCCCCAGAGACCTCTCGATACCCTCGTTGATCGTGATTGGATGCCGCGAGCGACGGAGTCCCTGCGGCGCGTCGGCCAGGGCGTGATGGAACAGTACGATCTCAAGCTGCGCCGCAAGGATGGAGAACCGGTCTGGGTCATCGTGAGCGCGAGTCCGCTATTCGATGAAGACGGACAATACGCGGGCGCCCTTCAGATGCTCACGGATATAACGGACCGGAAACAGGCAGAAGCCCTGCTGGAAGAGCAACAGGTCAAACTCGTGGCGTCATCCAGAATGGCGTCGCTGGGAGTGATGGCCAGCGGCATTGCGCACGAGATCAACAATCCGCTTGCGACAATTTCCGGCGCCGCGCAGCAGTTGGACGGCGCGTTAGGCGCCAGCCAACCCGACAAGGCGCATATAGTGGATCTATCGGCCAAGATAATCCGCAACGTGGATCGGATCGCAAACATCGTGCGCGCACTGCGCACGTTTGCCAGAGAGGGTTCGCGGGATCCATTCGAGAAAGTATCGATAAAGAAGATTATTGAAGACAGCCTGACCTTATGTACTGCCCGCTTCAAGGCGCACGGTGTCAAGATGATAGTCCCCGCAATTTCGCCGCAGATATGTGTCGAAGCGCGTCCCCACCAGGTTTCGCAAGTTCTTGTCAATGTCCTCAGCAACGCCCACGACGCCGTCGCGGATCTGCCGGAAAAATGGGTGAAGATATCTGTAGTAGAGGTAGCCGGAATGGTCGAGATAATGGTGACCGACGCGGGGACGCGGTTGCCCGCAGAATGCGTGGAGAAGATGTTCAATCCATTCTTTACGACGAAACCTGCCGGAAAAGGCATGGGGTTGGGTCTGAGCATATCCAAGAGCATGCTGGAGGAATGCGGAGGGCAGATTCTCGTCGATGAGCAAAACCCCAACACCTCCTTCGTAATTCGCATCCCAACTACTCAAGCCAACTCAGAGGGTTGCCTGACATGACGGCCCTCGAGGACGCTTCGGTCCTCCTTGTCGATGATGAGTCCGATTTCCTTGAACTCGTCGAATTCGAGTTTGAACGTTGTGGTTGCCGCACCCACAAAGCTTCTAGCGGTAAGGAAGCGCGCGCATGCTTCGATAGCGGATCAACGGACCTCGTGATAACCGATATACGGATGAATGACGGCGACGGAATTGAGTTGCTTACTCACATCAAAAAGGTGAACCTCCATCTTCCGCCAGTCATGCTTGTCTCGGGAGTGGAAGACATACTACCACGGGTTGCGTATTCACTCGGCGCGGAGGCCCTGTTTCAAAAACCGTGCAGGCTAAGCGATTTGTTGGAGACGGCGAGACGATTGTTGTTACCACCGATGGCGCGCTGGAATCGGCTAGAAGAACCACCGACAGGCCTGCACGCAAGGAACCGACTTCTTGATACCTCGGTGGCCTCTTTGGTAAACGCTGTGGACCTTGGCCGGGGCGGCTTGTCCGTTAACGTCGCGGGCCGGCAACCGCGCGTGGGGTCATGCCTGGCGTTTCGGGCAAAGTGCGAAGCGACAGGACTGGACGAAATTGACGGCACGGGCACCATTCGATGGGTCGAGACTGACCCAGCGGCCGGTCAGTTCGTCTGCGGAATTGAAATTGATTATCTCACAGATGAGACGCGGCGGCCATTTTGTGATTGGATCATGAACCACAACATTGTGCCATTCATTCCTCCGGGTACTATGCCCGGCGCCGAAACACATAGTCAGCCGTGGCGTATGCGAATGTATCCCTAGGAATCCGGCCAGAAAGTCGGCTCTTTGACGCGGCGCGGCCAGAAAGCGTCTGTAAGTTGTTCAATACCTGCGCTGGCTCGCGCGGAGTTTTGCTATGCGGAGGCTTTCTGGCCGCGCCTCTAGACAGATAGGGCGTTGTGGAGCACGGTGAGAGAAACGTGGAGTCGCGGAAATTGCCAGTCGAGCATGATGGAGCAACCGGGGAATGTAATTTCGATGGGCATAGCAATCGACGCCGGGTGTCTTCTTGCGCACTAACGAAGTGGCTGTGATGAGTGATTCGGGTAGGTGGTTGGCTGTGGGATCATTAATTTGCAACGAAATGCAAGGAAATGTGAACAATGTCCAAAGGTAATGTACTCTTGGTTGATGATGACAGTGATCTGCTGGGAGTCATGGAGTCGCTGTTCAGAGTCGGCGATTACGCGGTTATCACCGCGACAAGCGATGAGATGGCCGTTCGCGCCGTTACCGAAAACAAGATTGATGTGGCTGTCGTTGACTTGGCCATTCCCGACGGCGGAGGCCTGTCGCTCGTTGGACGGCTTCGTCAAAATCATCCTGAGATTCAAATCATAATCTTCACGGGATATCCATCTACTGAATCGGCAATTGAGGCCGTACGGTTTCAGGTTTCCGACTATCTGTGCAAACCTCAAGACATGGGACGCACACTTCTCAGCGCCGTGGATCGCGCTCTGTGCTCCCCGTTGCGGGGGCACGTGGATGCGCCAGCTGCACAGTCGGATTCTGAGCGAAGCCCTTCAGTTTCGGGAGGCGGAGTGAAGGAACACGAACTACTCGAATCCTCACCTCAAGGTACGCGTGTCGCGCTCATAGGGGAGACAGAGATCATCAAGTCCGTTCGTTCTCGAATCGCCGAGGTGGCGCAGTCCGACCTAACGGTACTAATTCGGGGCGAAAGTGGCACAGGAAAGAGCATCGCGGCTCGGATGATTCACGAGGCGTCAAATGGCGGAAATCGAGCGAGCTTCGTCCAGATTAATGCCCCGGCCGTTCCCGATGCGCTTATGGAATCCGAGCTATTCGGATACGAGAAAGGAGCCTTCACGGGAGCCGAGCGCCAAAAGCCGGGCAGGCTTGAACTGGCTGCGGGTGGCACGCTGTTCCTCGACGAGATCGGCTCAATCTCTCCGGCAATGCAATCCAAATTGCTCGAGGTAATTGACACCAAGCAGTTCATGCGTGTTGGCGGAAGAGAAGCTCTGCGTCTGGATGTCCGGTTCGTAGGGGCGACAAACGCGCCACTCGAGGAAATGATCCGGCGCGGTGAATTCCGCATGGACTTGTTGTATCGCCTCAACCAGGTATCGATCTACCTGCCACCGTTACGGGAGCACAGCGCCGATATTCCGTTGTTAGCGGAGTACTTTATGCACTACTACGGTCAAAAATACGGCCGAGTCCCGAGTCCGCTTCCGGCAAGCATTTTGGCGGAATTGATGACCTACGAGTGGCCCGGAAACGTGCGTGAACTTGAGGCGGTTATCGCACGGTACGTCCTAACAAACAACGTGGGCCTGATCAAAGAGACCCTCGCCGGCCGGACCGGCGGAAAAGCTCACGAAACCAAGCCGCAGGAATTTGCGAGCCTGGAAAACATCGAGAAAGACGCCATTCAGGCGGCTCTAGTAAAGGCAAGGTGGAATCAGAGAAAGGCGGCAGGCCTTCTCGGGCTCAGCTACAGCGCGTTGCGGCGCCGAGTGGCAAAATTCAACCTCAATACTGAGACCTGAAGGCAACGCTATCACCAATCGTGCGCGGCCCGTTCCCTATCCTTGTCCAATCTTGGCGCGGGTCAGCGCTCCGCCCGTCAGTGCGAAACCCACTGGCCCTTCATATCACCCCAAGAGTTCCTTTTTTGGGCGCCATATGTTCCTCCACCGAATCTCCGAGCGCTTCGTCCTTGCGCCGCAACTTCCGCATATTCATCGTCGGTCCCGCACTATGCCGCTACCGTAAAGACTTCCTACAGTCAATTTCTATTGGCCGTCGAGAAGTTTCTTCGCTTCGCTTGCATTGGGAAAGTTTGCGTTGAGTTCTAGAGCTCTGCTCAAGTATGTTTTTGCGTCACTTTGGCGTCCTGCCTCGGAGTATGCCTTTCCTAAGTGAAAAAGAATTTCAGGGTTCTGCGGAGCGCCCTTTGCCGAGGCCTCTAGAAGCGGAAGCGCCTTCGCATTGTCGCCTTTCTTGAGATGAATCAAGCCCAAAGTATCTTGAATAGATGGGCTGCCTGGCCGGAGGTCATTGGCAAGCTGCGCGTGAGTTAACGCGTCGTCGAGTTTCCCTTGCTCCGATAGTAGCCATGCGAGGTTGTTGTGCGCCAATGGATCCTTAGGCTGCATTTGAATCACCCGCTGGTACTCAGTGATGGCAAGATCCCGCTTACCGGCTTGTTCGTAGACCGCGCCAAGCTTCATCACAAGGCTGGGCGTGTTGGGCGATGCCGCAAGACATTTTTGGCAGAGATTAATGGCGTCGTCGTGAAGGCCCGCCGATATGAAGACATCGGCGAGCGTGGAAGCGGCAACGGCCAGTTTGTTGTCTCGTTTCAGAAGATCGTCCACAATTTGCAGCGCCAACGGCGCTCGGGCAATCTTTATGTACGTTGAAGCGAGAATGAGCGCCGGCTTAACTGAAGCTGGCTGCACTTCCAATGCTTTGCGGCACAGTTCTTCGGCGCGGTCGTAGCTGCCTTTTCGAATGAGCAACAGGGCTGCGTCAGTGTACGCAGGTTCGAAGCGGGTCTCGATCTGACGGGCCGCTTCAAAAGCGGCAAGCGCCTCATCCACCTGATTCAAACGTGCGCACATCAAACCTTCCGCATGTTTAGCCAGCGGTGATTTTGAGTTTAGGGTCGCAGCCTCTTTGAACTCCTTCTGAGCTTGCTCCGCGTTCCCCTGGCCGGCGTACGCTATGCCCAACGCATAGTGCGGCATCCAATTGGAGGCATCGGACTCAATCATAGTCTTGGCTAGGCGTTCGATCTTGTCGTATTGCCCCATCGACGCAAAGAGCTTGCTCACTTCCATTCCTGTTGCCGCGGGATCCTGGCTTGCGGTGACAAAACCAAGTAAGGATTGGGTTGCCTCGCTGACCTTCCCCTCGTTCTCGAGCACGAGGGCGAGGTTCAATCTGGCGGATAGGTCTCCTGGCGCTTTCTCCAAATGTTCGCGCAACCGTTTCTCGGCATCGGGAAAATCCCCGGCCGCCGCGGCCAGTCGTGCAAGCGCGTCTTGAATGGTTTGATCGCCAGGAGCCAACTCCAGAGCTCGCGCATACTGTTGACGCGCTTGCACGCCGTCCTTGGCGCGCTCCCAATATCGGGCATACTCTACGAACAACTGGGCGGAGTTCGGAATGGCCGCGAGCGCTTCATCAAATAGCTTCTTCGCTTTCTCGCTTCCGCCATTTTGTTGATCTTTCTCATACAGCGCCGCAAGACGAAGATACGGGAGAAGCGCTGTCTTCTGCGAGCTGATGAGTGCGCGATAGCCGGACTCCGCGTCAGAGTACTTCCCAAGAAGCGCTTGGACATCCGCTTTTGTTAGGTTCGTAGCCGGGTCATCAGGCTTCTTTTCCAGAACCTTCGCGCACAACGCTAGAGCGTCGTCGCCTTTTCCCGTTTGCGCGAGCATCCTCGCGGCCAACAATGTCGCTGCGTCAAACTCCGGGCGCAACTCGCTGGCTCGAGACGCCGCCGCTAGCGCGTCATCGAATCGTCCTGCGCTCGCCTGGAGGAGCCCCAGTCGATACCAGAGCCGAGCCGAGTCAAGCAGCTTCTTGATTGCCGCTTGGGTCTCCTCAGCCGCCGGTCCCCAAAGACCTCGCGCGGCATGCACTTCGGAAAGCATGAGGTGGCCGATGGTCGTGTCCGGGTCCCGTTGTATTGTAGCTTTGGCGAGCTCCGCCATAGAATCGAGGTCTTCTGATTTCGATAGGTGTTGGACGAAAGCCGACGTCGCGTCGACCGTTTCCGGATGCGCAGCGAGAAGCTTGGCAAATTCATCCGCGGCGGCCGTCTTGTCGCCTTTCGCATCGTAGAATTCTGCCATGCGTGTCCGGGCCAACACATAAAGCGCGTCCTTTTCGCCAACCGCCTGCAACAAAGTCAGCCCCTTGTCGTATTCTTTCTTCGCCGCACAAAGCGAAGCCAGAGACAAGCGTACTTGTGAGTTGTCGGGAGCGAACTCCAGCGCCTTTTCATACGCGCCGTAGGCGCCATCAAGATCACCTCGAGCAATACGCACCCTGGCAAACGCCACTTGCGCAAGGGGATCCTTGGGAGCGAGTTCCAGCGCCTTCTTGGCGTCACCTTCCGCTCCCTGAAGATTCTTCTGGAACAGGAATACCTCGCTACGCGCCAGATATCCTACGGCGATGTTTGGTTGCGTGCGAACGACCTCGTCCAGCGCCGCTTTTGACTTATCGAGATCTCCTTCCTTCCTATACACATCCGCCTGCAGCAATAATGCATCGACCATTCCCGGAGCGAAACGCAATGCTTCATCCAAGGAGTCGTGGGCGCCGGCCCAGTCAGCTTTCGATGCGCACACCCTGGCGCGCAACAAGTAACCCAACGGACTCTGCAGGGCCGCCTTCACCGCCGCCTCCGCCTGAACGGTGGCTTTGGCGACGTTTTCCTCTTTCATGTAGATTTCAAATAGCGTCCGCCGGGCCGGTTCATACGTGGGATCCTGCTCGAGTACTTGCTCAAACTGGCTGATGGCGTGCTGGTGGTCATCGAGCTTATCCAAACATAGGGCAAGGAAGTAACCTGCGGACGGGGCGTCCTTAACCTTGCGGAATTCGTCGCGCGCTTTCTCGAAATCGCCTTCCGCGAACCAAATGCGCCCGTTCAAGAAGTCCAGGCGCGGATGGCTTATCTTTCCCTTCGTCGCAGCATCGTTGGGAGTAATTGCCCTCGCGGCGTCAAGCAGTCTGCCAATCTCCTTCTTATCGTCTGCCGTGATAGGCGAAGGCATCGCAGGATTGCGGCGCTTGAGGACCAGGACTTGGGCCAGTGTCATATGCGGCTCGATAAGCTTAGGGTCCAGCGAGAGGGCCTTTTCGGCTTCGGCCGACGCTTTGATCAGAAGATCCTCCGTGCTGTCCCCCGCGTCTTTGCCTGCCTGCCCCTTCCCCGCTCGACTCAACCCAAGCGCGGCGCGCGACAGCAGGTCGTGATAGCTCGCGTTCTCGGGATTGTCCTTAACCAGATCCTCGAGCAAGTCACGTCCCTCGGCAAACTTCCCAGCCCCCACGGACGCCTCCGCTTTGTACGGCTTTAGATCGGCAACCCGCGACGGCTGTTCGCCTTCTACCCTTTCCAGTTCAGCTAGAGCGGCAGCCGGATTCTTTTCCTTCAAAAGACAGATTCCCAGATAATACCGTGCGTCCGTGAACTTAGGCTCGATCTGAATCGCGTTGCGGAATTCCAGAATCGCCTTCTTCGTTTCACCGGACTCCATGAGGGCCCGGCCCCTGTCATACGCTTTCTGCTTGCGGACCTCCGGCGAGCTACACCCCGAAAGAAAAACCGCGGCCATGAGCGCGCCAGTGAATAGCCATAGGGTGTTGTGACGCTGGTAAACCATCATCCTCAGATTCTCCTCCCCCCACTGCGCTGCGCAAATAGACCCCATCCACGTTCTCTCCTCGCCTCCTAGAATCAGGCAAACCCACGCAATCCTCACCCGTAACCCAGTATTGTAATCATAGCGATCAACAGCCGGTCTTTCAACGAAAAGGTTGCATGAATTCGTCAAACTTTGCGCCCATTGCGTCGCCGCAAGATCGAGGTGGACTGTGAAGAGAACACTGCGCCCGTAACATTTGTCCCTCCCGCTCTGGAAATCCGGTGAAAATGTTTGGGCGGTCAAACGCGAGCCATGATGGGACGGCAACGCTGGTGTTCTGCGTTTGGTGAGAGGATAAGGCGATCCGACGGCGCTTGGGCGCTCGTCTCCATCTCCCTCAAACGTGAAGCCACCCTCACCAACCAAGAACGCGGCAAAGACTGGGAATATCGTGTAATCGCCATCAACAAAGCGGGTGAAAGCGCCCCAAGCAACACCGTCACAGCAGTGGTGTAGAGCGAAGCCCCCTTTCGCTCGCGTTGGCCGACTCGCATAGTGAACGCGCAATGAGCCCATCTTCTCAAGAAACCCGAAATTGCACTATTGGGCTGCCATCGGAGCGACAAGTTGCGGTGAGAGGAATCTTTGCCTATCTCCCGAACGGTACTCGACGGCACAGACGTGCGAAGTACTCCCGAACGCGAATTAAGCGACTACGACCCGCAGCCCAGAGCCAATCAGGGTGAATCGCGAGCATTTGAACACGCAACCGCAGGTCTGGGCATATGATCCGTTCCGTAGCCCGAGCTGCTCCATCAGGATACCGGGTACGAACCTTGTTCGATGCCCTCGCGACAGCACGGACCGCAGTTAACCTGCTTCCGTTCGTATGCACGTACGCATCCATGCTGCAGCTGATTACGCTGAAGGATGCTCGTTCCAGTAGGAATCGTAGTGGTTGCACCGTGAAAAAATTCAAGTGATCTATCGGATTAACGGCTTCTACCGCACGCGCTTGCACTGGTACGCAACGCCAAAGCTCCATAGGGACCTCGACATACAGTATCCCGCTCTCGGATAGCAAGCTGCGTAACTGGACAAGCACGCTCAATGGGTCGGCCAGACGCTCAAGAACGTGACTGCAGATTACCACGTCGAACTTCATGTTCTTAGGCAGCTCATCAAGTGTATTACCCAACTTGCGCACCTTTGGAATCGGGTTCGGATAATAGTCAACCACGAAGCAGTCACACCCCAGGTCGGCAAAGCAAGTCATTAGTTGACCGCGTCCTCCCCCGAAATCAAGCACCCGGGCCGCGCCTCCACGGGCGTATCGGGACATTATGCGGAACAAGTCCTTTGCCCGTACACTCTGCACTTCCTCTGAAACGGGCCGTTGTCCAGGTGCAACAGGCATCTGCAAAAGATACCGGTACCCCTCGTTTACTTCCTCTGGCGTCGGACGGGGTGTATAGATCACCATTCCGCATGTTTCGCAGAGCTTGGATTCAAACGTCGCCTCAGATTTCCCTGGTAGCCAGACCTCGAAAAGAATCCGAAATCGACGATTGGTGTAGTCATCGTAATGCGCCATATCTGAAGCTGCGTGCGTGCGGGTTCCTAGTGACATCCACGTGTCCGAAGCGCACACTGGACATGACGGCGAAGCGAGCATAGGCCTTACCCTTTCCGGCAGCACCGAGACGAATAACCGCTATTATAGATTCACCCGTATCTGGTTTGTAAAACGCGGATCGAGTCCACATCATTCCCCCCCTGACGGTCCTCACGTTCTCACCGTTTTCTGCTTGCGAAGACTCCTTCCATCGAGCGTGGAAAGCTCGCTGCAGCCGCGACACGGTGGACATCCGGAGGCGACGGTTCGTCTAATGTCAACGAATCGCGCAGAAACGGCAGGAGCATTAGTCTAGAACCTTTAGTCGTTAGATGATGGTTATCGCCATAGAGGGCAATCCCCGCGGCCTGAATGATGTAACGCTGTCCTGTTGGGTCGAGGAATCTCGGCTTCGGCTCAAGGATTCGACCACCGGCGGATTCTAATTGGGCCACGATCTCCGGATCTTTCTTGCTAAATTCATTCCATGCCGTCGGTTTAGCGCAGTGCGACTCAATGTATGCAACGGAATAGATCGGGCTGCACAGCGCTCTTGGAACATCAAAAGAATGGTTCGGAACGTCCAGCATAATCCATGGGCGGGAACCCATGGCGACGAGCCGCCGAACGGTCGCCAACAGTGAAGAATTGAAGTCTTGGGAGTTCCCCCCAATCTTGGGATATCCCCCCCAACGGGCGATCAAAACAACGTCGGGAATATGCTGACTCTGAATATAGGAGATTACCGCATCGTTGTAGGCGATGGATCCCTCTTCAAGACCAGAGTTGCCGTGACTATCGCCCCAAACCAAAACTGTGGGTCGCAACGTCGAGTCCGTTGCTCCGATCGGGACGAGCCTTCCGGCGCGGATGTCGTCGGTCGTGAGATTAAAGTAGAAGGGACTATCCCCTTCTGCATTGGAAAACTCCTGCGCTTCTGAAGAGAGACGCTGCGGAAAGCCCTGCATGTTCCAACATAGCAGGCCGCAACCGAGAACGGCGGCGATTCCCGACCCCGCGAACACGAACATGGACTTCCTAGATCCTGCGAGCGTTCGCTTCCGAAAAGGCGTTTCGACGTACTTCCATGACAGGACAGCCAATCCAAGTCCGAGACCCAACATCGTAACCCGCTGGCCCGCGGAAACAGGTTCAAGAGCCAAATAATGGCTAAACGCCAGAAACGGCAAATGCCAAAGATAGAGGGAATACGAGATCAAGCCAACAAAGACTATCGACCGTGTTGCGAGTAGCGTGCCCACGGTCGTAGGCGCACAGTTCGCGACCGGTTCGTTCGCCCAGATTAGCAGGGCCACCCCAAGACATGGTGACAGTGCGGCCACTCCTGGAAACGGCGTCTTCGGGCCGTACATGAAGACAGGAACAAGAATCAAAGTTAGGCCCGTCAGCGCGAAAAACTCACGTACGAACCGACGGCACAACAACCCTGGAGCTGGTGGAAGAAAGGCGACGATCGAGCCAAGCGACAGCTCCCAAGCGCGGCACGGTAGAAGATAAAACGCCGCATTTAGACGCAGCGCCACCCCATAGACGCTCAAGGCAAAACTGACGATAAACCCGGCGGAGAGCAACGAAAGAACCGCTTTCCGGGTACGCAATTTGGCCGCGCGGTACATTCCCCAAAACAGGAACGGTACGATAATGTAAAATTGCTCCTCAACCGCCAACGACCAGGTGTGGAGCAGAGGTTTCTCGTTGGCGTTACGTGAAAAGTAGCCGGAATCCTTCCAGTAATAGATGTTTGCGCCAAAAACCGCTTGAGACGCCGATGCCTGTCCCAGACTCCTAAAGTCCCTTGGAAGCATCAAGAACCACCCCGCCACCAAAGTCGCAAGCGTGACCACCACCATCGCAGGGACGATTCGCCGCGCACGCCGTTCCCAGAACTGCCCGAATGTGAAGCAACCGCTTTCGAGATCTTTCCATATCAGAGAAGTGATTAAGAAACCCGAAATCACAAAAAACATGTCCACGCCGACATAACCACCAGGGCAGCCAAATCCACCGTGAAACAGAACCACCGCTAGAACGGCAATCCCGCGAAGACCATCAATATCCGGCCGGTACCGGAACTTATCGATCATCTCGCCGAACCTCCACGCCCTCTACCTTCCAACACTACCGCGCGATACAGAGCCGAACCGAAGCCCTCTCTCATTTTCGTTCACCGATTACGCCTCTCTCGGAATGCATGCACGCGACGGCCGCCTCGTAACCGCCCGCTGATTTCTCGTCCCGTCGACTTGTACTAGCGCTCCCAACCTCCAAACTCCTCGCGTCAACCGCACTGCGACACCGCCACGCCGCGTACAATGTCCGCATGAACATGGCTGCCAGACATATCAGAAGAAAATCAAACGGCAAGCGAAATCTAATACGTGTAAAGAAGACCGCGTATACCAAGCCGCTGAAGATGTAGAGCCCAACGAGGAGGACCTCGAAAGCGGAAAGTCTGAACTGGCCTACCATCAATATCCGAACAATGCAAACAATCAGTAACGGCCAGTAGGTAAGCAGCATAAGCTTGTCTTTGAACGGTGATGCCTCTTCACCGACCCACAGATCATTGCTATAGCTAAAGTGATTAAAGAACTTCTTGCAGTACAATTCTATCGCGTCGGTCTTATGATTCCATATCCACTCAATCGCCTTCGCCTGAAAGTACTTGTCGCGTCCTATTTCATCTAAACCCATTTTGTCCGATTCATTCCAGTAATGAGCAATATCAACATTTGTACCGGAGTCGGCAGCACTATTCTCGGAGTTTCCCAGTAGCAGGTTCTCCCCCGAATTAGTAGAGACCAAGACGAAGGAGTCAAACACGGTGTAGTTACGGACACACCAAACAAGAACTGGAATACACGCCGCGGCTAGCATGAATGCCACCTTCTTCGTGCACCCATTCACTTTAATCCAATACAGCCATAGCGTAATGGGCAATAACATAAAAAGAAAAAATGGTATAGTGAGGATTAGATAGCCGAACGCTACGCCTGCCACTAGAAAGTCACGCAGCAAGACTTTTCTTTTGCATAGGCGTTGAATAATGAATAGAAGAAGCATGGCGCCAAGTATCTGCGGGTAGAGCGTTCCGGCTGTATAGAATAGGACGGGGTAGCACACAACCCCTAATACCCCAATGACTCCGGTCAGCGGCGAAGCATGTTCACTTAGGATACGGTATGTGAGATACATACAGACGGCAACCAGGACAAAATTCAGTATCCGAAGCCCAGAAACATCAGCGCCAAGAAAGATAAAGGGGACGAGAAAGAGAGGATATCCGGGAGGACGGTAAGCCGTTGGCTCCTCTCCATCAATACTGAAGCTGAACGATGACGCGACATTCCGTGCAATTTTATAATAGTCGCGCTCGTCTGGGTAACGGAAGTCCTCTCCGATGTAAATGGAGTAGAACGCTCCCAGGGAGGTCGTGAATAGAAGAAGTACGACTAGAAGTGCGACCCTATAACTTTCGATTCTTGCAATCTGACGAGTTAGGGTTATGTACATTTGAGGGCCCGAACGCTAGTATAAGTACTGCTTATTAAGCCAAGGTCAATATTGACGCGAGCGTTCATGTTTACAGCATAAACTGTCAAAACTTTGGCCGCATTATGACTGTGAATCCCCCGGGCCGCGTTGAGCCACCGAGCAACGACGCGTATTTCAGATGTGCACGCACTCAGAGCCACACCAGTGTCTGCTCCTTGTTCCGCAGTGCCGGCTTTACTGTAATATGGCGCCGTCATAGAGATCCCTCCTCCAGCGCCTTCTCTCTATGGGTCTTCTCATTCGTTCTTTGGGACAGAGCATATTCCGTTCCCAAATCCCAGCCGCCCAGCGCAGTAAACGACTTTACTAGACCAAACAGTCTTTCCTTCTCAATAACAGCGTCTGGAAACAGAGATCTGAACTCGTGTTCACTCAACAGCCTTACAGACTTGGCTATCGCTTCAGCGGTTTCCCGATCAAAGCCCCCACTGGAGAACCGCAACCGAAACTGTCTTATGACCAATACTTGCGCCCACAGTGGAAAGAACTGGAAAAGGGGACACGGATAGAAATGCGGTTCAATCGGAAAATACTTGTTTGGTGTTTGGACAATGTAGCGCTTTCCCACCCGCCGTATTTCGCGGGCCATCCTGTGCTGATCGGCAATGCCTCCAACATGCTCGATTACCGAATTCGAAAAGACGACGTCGAATCGCTGATCCTCGAAGCAGGACATTGCGCGCCCATCACCCACGATGCCTACGAAACCGAGGCGCCGGACTTTTGGCGAAACTGGATTCAGGAGAGTCACATTCAAGCTGCCGCCGGCCGTCAAGCCAACCCGGTCCCAATATGCCTCGGTACCCCCTACGTCAAGCACTTGCACCGGACGTGGTAGCTTACTGACCAGTTTTTCGAAGAGGACATGTCTAGCCCTCCTATGTGCCTCTTGAATAATATCATAGATTCGGTCACTAATCATAGAAGTAGGCCCATTTCTTGTGGGGGCTGGTTCGTCATGTTTCTATGAACCAACAATCCAAATAGGCGTCCAAGTCCCGCATCATCTTGCTAGTGCGCACGTCGAGTCGCAACGTTTTTAGTTCCTTTGTTGGGCCTTCAAGAGTCCATCGATTACTGTACGATACAAAAACAACGGGTTACCCAGAATATATCTACGCCACTTCTTTCGCGGGGCCACGAGAAGTCTGAAAACCCACTCGCAATGCATACGTCTCACGAACTCAGGCGCTCGCGGTTCAACGCCCGCGAAATAGTCAAACAGCGCCCCGACGCCTATCGCAACGCACCCGGGTAGTTCCTCCTGATATCGGGAAATCCACTCCTCCTGATATGGATTCCCGAACCCGACCAGGAGTATGTCCGGCTTGGCGCGCCGGATTGACTCAAGAACGTCTCCACACCGATCTTTGTCGAAGAACCCGTGATGTGTGCCTGATACTATCAGGCCAGGAAACTGGGAAATCAGGGTCTCGCGGGCGCGTTCAGCTACGCCCTCCGTGCCCCCAAGAAGGTACAGTTTATACCCCTTACTCGCCCCGAACGCGCATATTTCGGGTATGAAATCCGTGCCGATTAGATTGCCAAGGAATCGTCTTCCTTGGAGTCTTGCGGCGATTTCCACACCAATTCCGTCGTTTACGACGAGGTCGGCGCTATTCACGACTTCCCGGTAGCCTGGCCGG
>JACRLJ010000105.1:0-33122 GCA_016215105.1 Candidatus Hydrogenedentota bacterium | reverse complement strand
TCAGGGTATGGGCGTTCACAATAAACACGGAACGGTTTACACCCTGCCGTACCAACGCATCTATGGCCCGAACGCCCTCGTCCACGGATAAGCATGCGATACGCACACCGAGCACCGTTATCGGAGCTGTCGCATGTCCCTGCGCGGTTGCGTCGGACAGCGCGTCTTGGAAGCCGGGCTTCTCTGTGGAGAGAAGTTCGAGTTCTGGCGGTATCGCCGCGCGTAGCTGTGGGGTCGTATTCACCACGACGTCACTTGGCGCAACTTTGACAATCATTCGTGAATGTAATCCTCTAGAGGCGCGGCCAGAAAGCCTCCGTATAGCGTAACTCCGCAAGAGCCAGCACTCGTGTTAAGCAACTTACAGTTGCTTTCTGGGCGCGCCGCGTCAAATAGCCTGCGTTCTGGCCGGAGTCTTAGCGTCCTGTCCGTACCCATTCCTTCGGGGCGCCATTTACCGCCATACCCAAGTACAATCCAGCCTTCCAGAGCCCGTACGCCGGTAACTTAAGCAGGCTAAACCACACGCATTTTGGGGCGCGAGAACACCAAAGCCCCCCAATGGCGTAAACCACAAGCAAAACACTCGCAGCGCCACTGACCGAAGCCAGCGCAATCATGAGACTGCTCGATGACAGCGCAAGTCCGACCACTGACACCGCAAGTACCAAACCGGCGAAGGCAAAAAGCATCATTAGTGGAGGAATCATCAAGTCAATACCCCAGAGCAGGGCATCCAGCGACAACGTCAGGACCGCGTGCCTGAGCAGCGGGATGCCACAACTCCTCGCCATGCGGAATTGACCCGCCTCCCACCGGGACTTCTGCGCCTCAGCTGCGGCGCTCGACACGGGCATGCTCGTACTAACCGACGCCTCAGGAGCGTAAGCGATCTTGACGCCTTCCATAATCAGCCGAGAGGCGAACTCCACGTCTTCGACGATGGAAGTGGCAGGCCAACCCCGCCCAAGAAGCAGGTCCCGCGAAAAGAACATCCCATTGCCGAAAAGCCCCCCCGAGCACCCGAGCGCCTGGCGTCCGAGCGCCCGGACGTGGTTTTTCAGCGCAAGGCTGATGTACTGCATCGACGGCCGCCATCCTTCTTCGGCATTGTCCGCCGCATCGCGTACTTGTCCAGCGACGCACCCCTCAACCACGCGTTGGCTAACCGCCGCCAGGAGGTTGGGCGTTACGACGTTATCCGCGTCGATCACTATCACCGCATTCACCAACTCATGACTCGCCAAGTACTGTCCGATGAAATAGTCCAACGCGTGCCCTTTCCCCCGGCGCGACGCGTCTGTCCGTTCGAGAACAGTGGCTCCACACGCCCGAGCGACATCGGCAGTGCGGTCCGTACAGTTATCGGCCACGACGACGACTTCGCGAAGTTCACTGGGATAATCGCAACACTGTATGCTCCCTATAGTGCGCGCAAGGAGCTTCTCTTCGTCGTGTGCAGGGATCACCACCACCAGCTTCAACTCGGCGGCGATCTTGGTCGCCTTGCCAGTCCCGCCGACCAACGCTGCCCCCAGAAGTATGATCAGGTACAACGCGCAGGCCAGACAGCCCAGCGCCGCTAAGATTAGAAGTATCACGATTCCGTTAGTAATCATTTTCCGATCTGTAACTCTCGCGCCAGCGCGGTCGTAGCGATTACGTCCGACTGATCGCCGTTTGCGATTTCCTGCAGACAAAGCGCCAGTTTCTTAGTGTTCAAATCGATGTTGTATTCAGTGGCGACCTTTGCGCGGCCGGCCATTCCCAATGTCCGGCGCAGGTCCGCGTCCCCGGCCAGGCGTTCCATGGCCATGGCAAGAGCCACATTATCCGCCGGAGGAACGAGCAGCCCATTTACACCGTCATCAATCAGTTCCGGAATTCCCATGACCCGGGTGCTTATAACGGGCAACTCCTTCGCCATCGCCTCCATGAGGACCACCGGAACCCCCTCCGCAAAACTCGGCAATACGAAAACGTCCGCGCGGTCGTAGTAGTCCTGTATACGGTCCTGCCCTACGGCCCCGACAAAGCAAACGCGTGAACGCAGATCGAGTCGCTCGACAAGCTGATAAAGTGATTTCTTATCCGGACCATCGCCGACTATCGTGCAATCGACGTCCACACCCGCGTCCGCCAGCCTCCTGCACGCATGAAGGAGTACGGGCAATCCTTTCGCGCACGCCAGGCGCGCAACACAAAGAAAATGGGTTGTAGACTCCACCTCATTCCGCGCCGGCCTTGATGAATACGACGCGATGTCAACGCCGCATCGAACGATGCTGACTTTCGACCAATGGTTCTCCGGAAGCAGCCGTAAAACCTGGCTTCTGCAAAAGTCACTAATGCAGACAATGGCTCTCGCCGCACGGAATTTTTCCTCGAGATTCAAATCCTCGCAGTCATAGAACTCGTCCGGGCCGTGCGGTCGTACAGAAAAGGTAAGATGCCCCAACCGCGCCGCGATCATGGCGACCGCCGACCCAGACTGAGCAAAATGCACGAATAGGTGCTTTATACCTTTACGCTCCGCCCAGTTGGCCAGGATTCCCGCCTCAACGAAATAGAATACGCTCCACAACAGTCCTCGAATGCCCGCTTCGTGCGATCTGATCGCGCCAACAAGGCTGCTCAAGTATCTAGCAGGAGATCGCAGTAGCAAACCCAAATGCGCGATAGCTATGGCGCTCAGCTCTTGCGCCTTGATGTAGAACGTGTTCTCACACTCGTCACGGTATAATGCAGTGAGGAGCTCCTCCTTCTTGGGTTTGTTAAGTGAACATGTCCACACCTCAAACCCCTGCTTTCGCAAACCCACTACGTCCCGAGTAATGAAGGTCTGCGAAACAGCGGGATAGATGCCCGTAAGCACTGCGATTCTATACGGTGGTATGGACACTAGAATTCCCTTTCCGCAAACTCGACGCCTCGAAGGCCATTCTCTCGCTACTGCGGCGCCACCCAATGATCTTGGCTGGAACCCCGCCGACAATCGCATATTCTGGAACGTCCGACGTCACCACCGCCCCCGCCCCGATAATGCTGTGCTCACCCACACTGACTCCGGGCAGTATAATCACTCGAAGTCCAATCCAAACGTCGTTTCCAATACGAACAGGACGGTGTGGGCCAAAGCCCTGAAACCGCATCGGCAATGTCGTATCCGAGAATTCATGATTCCGTCCTAGTATCACCACGTCCCGGCCCATCATCACGTCGTCGCCGATACTGACTTCTGCATCGATATACGCATTCTCCCCTATACTTGAACCGCTACCGATCGTGATCTTATCCCAATACCCCAGGTGGGCATTGCGCTCGATGTGAAGGGCGTCACAACGGCCGCAAAATAGGCCTTTACAAATCCAAATGCGCAACGCATTGGAAACACGTCCTCCCAAATCTGAATACGACGAGGGGAGCTGCTTAGCTACACAGTGGTACAACAGTTTCAGGAAGGGCCGCCAAACGCCGCGCAGCACACGCCGCGGCTTGGTCCTCGATAGCTTCGTTTGAATTTCCCCGTATACGATTCCGTACTTCGATATAAAGAGGTGCGCCGCGTAAAGGACGCTATCGGAGAAGACGCGCGTGTTACGGTACTCGCGTGCCGCTACCCGAGCCACAAAGCAGAGCGGAAGCGCGCCGGCAAGCGCGGACAGTATTAGCGACTTTTCCACGGCAGCGAACAACAGCAATAGCACCGGAATTACGGCAATCAAGAAATCCTTCCTCAAACTCGGAAGACTCACTGATTCGCCGCCTTCCGTCCTAATCTTGTAGCGGGCATTCTCAACGTGAACTCCATAAGCGACCATTCGAGACCAGTACGAGGCGAACGTGCGTATGCCCGAGTAGTGTGTTGCCATGGATTCTGGAAGGGACCAAATCCCACCCCCTTGGCGCAGAATGCGAGCCGCCAGGTCCGGTTCCTCCTGACCTTTCAGGTTTTCATCAAAACCACCTACCTCTGCCAGCGCCTCGCGCCTAGCCAGGAACGCCCCCCCCAGCGTTTTGGAAGCCCCAGGCGCCTGCCTCCAGATTCGGTCGAAGATAACCGAATACGGGTTTCCCGGCTCCCGGTACTCCTGAAGACATCCCGATACACACGACACGTCATTTCGCTCTTCCAAGAACTTGACCGCCGTGCCCGGCCAGTCCGTATCCACAACCATATCCCCATCGAAGAACTGCACATATTCTCCCTTAGCCGCCCGCCACCCCGCATTCCTGCCTTTTGCCGCGTTGGGACGCGGATCGTTAAGATGAATCACGGTAACACCTGCCACGGATTTCACGATTTCTAGCGTCCGATCGGTCGATCCCGAGTCAACGTAGATGATCTCCATCCGTCCAAGAAACCCGCACCGCGCCACGGACCGCAGACAGTCTTCTATGATGCGCTCTTCATTGAGGCCTATGACTACGAAACTAATCACCGGATGAACGGAGCCTTCTCCTTTGGCGAGATCGCCAACAGCGGCGATTCCAGGTTCGTTCACGACTTGCGCCACCTCACTCACAATGTAACTCCCTGATCTTTTCCGTTGACAACCGTCGATTCGTGACCGTCGCCCAGCGTGTTCCCAGTAACCTCTTCTTACCGCAGCAATCTATCTCCATCAAACCCAGTACCATACGACACTATTCAATGGGCACATTGGAACTATGTTGTGCTCGGCTTTCGCGCAATAAAGGCAACGGCTCCCGCCACCTTCGCCGAGTCCATTAGTGGATTCTCGGCGCCGGAATTTGTTAGCCGGTGCTTAAGTACACGCATTCGCGTCTGCAGTCTATAGAGAGCCGACAAGAGGGCCGCAATGGGAAAGACGCACTTGAACGGTCCGCGAAACGCCATCCGTACCGCGGCCTCAAACACACTATAGCCGCGTTCTGGCCACACGTAATCTATCTCAAATCCCGCGCAAGTCAGGACCTCGATAATTCCGAGAGGAGTCATGTGAAAGTAGCTGTTAGCGTGCCAAATCTCCAGGAAGCTGCAGTTGCCCAAGAAGTAGCCCCCTGGCTTGAGAACGCGGAAGACATTCTGGAACGCCAGAACAGGACACGCTAAATGCTCCGTAACGGCGGACGAGTAAACAAGATCAACTGAGCAGTTCCCCAACGGGAGAAAGTGCGCATCGCTAACTAGATTTGGGCCATCATAGACTTGAAGTTCCTCATCAATCGGAACGGCTATCACATCGGACCCGCAATACCACAGACCTAATTCCGTGACCCAGCGTCCCATCTGTCCACCGCCGCAACCAATCTCAAGGACACTCGCCCCTTTTTTCACTTCAGACAGCACTTTTGCATGTCGCGCGTCCAGGTGATATGGAAGCCCGCTAGGGGGCTCCAGGCTGGCCGGTTCGCAAAGGGTCCGCTGCAACTCGCGCTCCATGTTGAAAGTACGCCCCGGACCGTACGAAAACGCAACTCCATAGTCCCCACGCTTTGAGGCCCTTGCCGACCCTACTTGCCGTGCCGCATTCATACCTGCTTTTCACCCTTCATTCTGCGGCTGACCAAGCTAATCGGACTGCCGCCTAGGTGGCAGTCATTCTTTACCTTCGAGACGTCTACCATACGACCTCTTCTTTTTGAATAATCGAGCGCCCTGGGCGCTCAGACGCCCTAACCACAGGATCTGCGCTCCATCCCAACGCTATTACCCTTCCAATCTGTTTGTAACAAGTTCTCGATGTAGTCCCGCAGGGTCCGCGCGCGGACCTCCCAGGTGTTTGCGCGAGCCGCCTCGCGAGCCGCATCCTGAATACTGCGAAGCTGCCCATCGTTTTGCGAATAGAAGTTCAGTTTGTCCACAAGGTCATCGACACCGTTGTATAGAACCATTGACTCCCCATCCTTGTAGCCAAGCTTCTCCAACTCCCCCTTCGTCTCGTCATCGCGTATTGGCGCCACACCGAGCCCACTCACCTCGAAATGTTTCGCCATGGGCTCGCGCATGCCGATGTCACAAATTATGGCCGCGGAATATAGCCGGAGCATCTCGGGCATTTCTCGAAACTCGAAACGCAGCGTATGGATACGAGGAATACCCCTCGGCGACGCCAGCGTCTGACGCATCTTAGCGAATCCGGCGCCGCACTTGAACCCCAGCCTATCCAAGAGTCCAACACGTCTAACAGAGTCGAACATCTCCTTCCGGGATTCATACATCCCTGGCAACGATTGCGTATTGCCAAACATGCACACGCAACCCGAATACGAATTACGATGCTCCAGGAAGGCCGCCGGCGCCGCCTTTGGCAGGTACCAACACTGAAATCCCTCCTCCTGAAGCCGCTCCTGCACGGAACGTCCCGATACCGCAATGGCGTCTATTCTGTTCTTTGACAGGTACTCACTCCACCTTCGATATAGCGGGTTTCTCTCGCTATAGTTCATCCAGGCGTCATGCTCGACCATATAAACGGGACCGCGCAACCCTGCAAACAGATTATCCTGTTTGTAGATGTTCATAAATTTTGCAAAAACGATTACACACTCGAAATCCGACTGCCGTTCCCGCACCTCTCGTACTATCGGAGCATAATTGCCCGTCGCTGGAAACAACTGCGAGCCGGGGAATTCCTCGAGAAGAGACGACACAAGCCGATGCCGCCGGTGATGGACTTCACACATTTCCTTGTCTACAACAAGAGCCGCACGCACGGTTGTCATACCCTTTCTTGAACATTCCCAGACAAAAAACCTTCGACCAGTCTTCGTAGCGACGCCGCGCGCACCTCCCACGTATTCGCACGCGCCGCATCCCTCGCACTATCTTGCAGGAGATGGAGTGCGTCCCGATGCTCGCTGTAGTACCTTAGCTTATCCACGAGATCGTCCACGTCTTCGTAGATAATCATCGACTTCCCGTCCTTGTACCCAAGCAACTCCAACTCCACTTTCGCTTCTGGATCCCGTATTGGGACCAAACCCAGCGCACTAACTTCAAAATGTTTCGCCATCGGCTCGCTCATACCGGCGTCACAGATGATGCTCGCGGAATATCTGCTGAGCATTCCAGGCATATCCCTAAACCTGAAGCGAAGCCTGTGCACAGGAAGTTGCCCATTCCGGCGAGGCATACGCTGGCGCACACGCACAAACCGGGAGCCCAGTTTGAAGCCTACTTTGTCCAAGAAGCTAATTTCCTTAACCGCGTCATACACACTCTTTCGGATTTCATATGTGCCAGGAAAGCAAATCGTACTGCCAAACACACATGTAAAGCCTGAATATGAATTCGGTTGGTGGAGAAAACTTGCCGGCGCTCCTTTGGGCAAATAGATGCACCGGTGCCCCTCCTGCTCGAGGCGTTCCTGCACAAACAGACTTGATACAACAATAGCATCAACTCTTTCCCTCGACAGGTACTCACTGTACTTACGATAGTATGGGTTCCTATCGGAGAAGTTCATCCATGCGTCGTGTTCCAACATAATTGTCGGAAGACGCACTCCATCGAAGAAATCACTCCGCTCGCATATATTGCTAAAGCGCAGGAACGTTATAAGACAGTCGTAGTCATTCTGTCTGTCCCTAATAGCCGCCATTGCTTTGCCGTAGTCCGGTCCAGCAGGAAAGACATCCATTTCTGGCGACACCTGAACTACGGCAGTAACAAAGCTATTTTCAAACAAGTTCATACTTTCGTAGATTTCCCTCTCTACAAGGAACGCTGCTCGCATTACCTCCCCCTTTTTCGACTTGCTAGCTCCGACAACACGTCGTTGTCTGCCGCATTGCGCTGGGTACGCTATCGTAATCTTGGCCCTATACATCAGACTTCCAGTTGTCCCCGGATAAACACAACGTCATACTGCCACCTATCTAGTGGTGACACGAGTTCCACTAGCCGATAGTCAGTTCCGTCTGGCACGGGCTCATAGGCTCGATAGCCCCTATCACGCATAAAGCTGAAGAGGGCCACGGCGGACGAGCCGGCTTTAGCCAGCCACTCATCAGTTATTTCGCACGCAACGAGCAGTTGGGAGTACTTAAGAAGAGCACCCATTCCCGTAAGCACATGGTGTTCGAAGCCCTCAGTATCGACCTTAACCAGGATTCTCTCCTTCTGCGGCAGCGCGCCAAGCGCCCGCTCGAGCGTCTGCACCTGGACTGTTACCAAGTCTTCCACTGGACAGGTGTCGACAAACGAGGCCGCCCCGGAATGATGGGGACAACGGAGGGACAGCTCGCCTACTCGGTCCGACAAACCCATGTTAAATGTGGTGCAGTTCGTGATCTCGTTGATTGCCAGGTGTGCCTGCAATATGCTGAAAGCCGCCGGGTTTGGTTCGAAAGCGTACACGTGCCCCGTTCTCCGGAGGACTCGCGCCGCGCAAAGCGCATGAATTCCGCGGTTCGCGCCCACGTCGACGAATATCCCTCCCCGGCCCAGAAAGCGACGGATCAATTGCGGTACGAGCTGGTCATAGTACTTTGCGCTGAAGTAATGACCCCGTGAGCACCAATCTCGCAGGTCGGCAATTATATACGCGCCAATCCCCGGATCGAAGAAAATGCGGTGCGCATTGCTAAGCCGCTCGCGCAAGAACGCGTCCGCTAGATTTGTAGACAGGAACGGGCCCAATATACGCTTGTAAAGGAAGTGGCGCCCCCGTGGAAGTCGGGTGATCAGCGGGCGGGCCAGCTCCCCAAACTTGAGTCTGGTCAAAGGAAATCCCATACCCGCTGCGTCAGCCGATTCCGTGACCGAAGGTATTTGCATTCCGATGCGGTCAGTCATCTCGCGATCTCCGTACTTGGTCGCATAGGTCTTCTTTATTCTCGCGGCAATTCGAATGGCTGCACGGTCTCTGCGACCACATCATTAAATCTTGCGACCGAGAAGTATTCGTGAATCGTGTGCCGACCTTTCAGCGCAAGCCGCTGGCGCAAGTCTTCCGAACGCGTCAAGTTTAGACAGGCGTCTGCAAATTCAGCGTCACTCGGGGCGCACAGTAGGCTTTCGCCATGTCTAACATGAGGCCCTAGTCCGTATAGGGAGTGCGGTGTGACTACACAAGTCTTGCCTCGCCCAAGAGACTCGATGACTTTGATCTTTGTCCCGCCTCCCCAATAGATAGGTGCGACGGTGAAGAGCGCTCGCTCGTATTCGACTCCGAGGTCTTCAACGAACCCGACTAACTCCACATTCGGAACCCGACGCCACCGCGCGATAGATGCGCTTTCTCCGTCTGGCAACCGACCAACAATGCGCAATTTTAGTTCCGGGGCCGCTTCATGTAAGCGGGGCCAGACACGCTCCAAGAAGCGGCTTAATCCGTGCGCATTTGATGAGAATCCCAAGTCGCCAACAAACAAAATGTTGGGCTGGTTTGGCTTCTCTGAAGCAAATCGCTGTCCGTCGGACGCAGGGAGTATCGGCACATTAGGTAGCACCGAGCACGACCGTCCGCCTATAATCTGACGGTCGTCCTCGCTTACAACCCAGACGTGCGCAAACTGTCGAAGCCGCCTGCGCGCATTCCACTCAATCGTTCTCGTGTAAAACTGGCTATGTATACGTTTGACGAGTCCACGGCCGCTCATCTGCTCTTCTTGAGACCCATGGACACGCCAATCAACAATGTCCAGGTCGAGAATGACCGGAATATCGGGAATAAAGGCGCCTCCCGTAGCGACGGCCCAGCGGAGCCACCGACATACCACCAGATTCGGACGAAAACTTCTCACTATCGTTTGCAGTTTCCCGGCAGACTCTACATCAGGCAAGGTAAAATCGGCGTTGCATATCGCTAGATTCCTGGCTTGGCGGCGCAGGTTGGCTACTAGAAACTTCTGTAAAGGGCGAAAGATACCTGCCTCGCGAGCTGGGTTATACGAAATTTGTTGGAGACCGTCGATACGCACGGTATCTCCTTCGGACGCCTGCGTTGAGTTGTCTGCGCGGGGCATGGCAGCGACGAGGCACACCTCTCCGAGGCGGCGAAGCGCCTCGCAAAGCAGATGACTTCGCTGCGCACCCCCACTTCTTTCCGAAAGCCACGGTTGCCTGCTATACGGGACTATGAGCAGAATCTTCATTTTGCCGCTCATGCTCCGACTCCCTGATGCGCTTCGGCGAATCGCGCCACGACTCTCGCGACCGCACTATTGAATCTCGCGATTGAGAAGTGCTCGCGGATGATCTTCCTTCCTCTTGTTGCGAGACTTCGCCGCAAGCTGTCCGATTTGACGAGCTTAAGGCAGCACTGAACGAACTCGGCGTCGGTCTCCGCGCACAGCAAGCTGTCGCCGTGTTTGACGTAGTGGCCAAGTCCATAGACGGCATGCGGGGTCAGCACACAGGTCCTGCCACGTCCAAGGGTTTCGAGAACTTTGACTTTCGTCCCGCCTCCCCAATAAACGGGCGCTACTGTGAAGAGCGCGCGCTCATACTCTACTCCGATATCCTCAACGAGCCCGACCACCTCGACGTTCGGCATCTTCCGCCAACGCGCGACACTGGCGCTCTCGTCATCCGGCAGCGGCCCGACCAACCGCAATTTCAGATCCGGAGCAGCCCTGTGCAAGTCTGGCCAAACATGATCAAGGAAATGATCCAAACCTTGCGCGTTTCGTGGATTGCCTAATGACCCGACAAAGAGAATACTCGGTTCATTCGATGATTCCCCGGGACCGTCCCCGCCGTCGGCTTCGGGAAGAATGGGAACATTTGGAAGCACGGAGCACGATTGCAGGCCTACCACGCTGCGGTCTTCCTCGCTTGCGACAAAGACGTGCGCAAATCGTCGAAGACACTTTCGTGCGTTCCGCTCTACAATCTGCCGCACAAGCCTGCCGTGCAGACGCCGCACCGCCCCATGTTCAGCCATCTGCTCCACACGTGACTCGTGAACACGCCAGTCAACGTCGTCAAAGTCTAGAATTACTGGAACGTCATTGATAAATGCGGCGCCGGTAGCGACCGCCCACGGAAGCAGCCTGCATACCACCAGTTCAGGTTGAAACTCGCGGATAATCCGCCTAAGTTGTTCAGACGACGACCTGTCAGCGAGAGAGAAATCAGCGCTGTAGATTGCCAAATTCTTCGCGACGCGCCGCAGATCGCCTCTAAGGACCAGTTGCAGCGCACGAAACATCCCCGTTTCTCGAGCAGCGTCATAGAAGATCTGTTGCAGGCCATCTACCTCCCGTCGTTCCTGCGACGAGCCGTCCGTACAAGGCGTCGCCACAACGACACACACCTCCCCAAATTGGCGCAGTGCGTTCCGCATCAGCATGGTCCGTTGCGGACCGCCGCCCTCCGACAAGGGCCAGGGCCGACAAATGTGGGGAGTGATAAGCACGGTCTTCACTTCACGTTCTCCGTTGGTTCGCCACTCATAAGCGAACCACTCATTGCGGAAGATGCGGAAAAACGATTCTTAAGCGTGTGTCGGGCCCATATCACGAGCGTTTTCCCGACGTGCCACCAGGCTCCAGGACGCCAGGGCTTTAGCGCAACACATTTCCACGCGTATACAGACGAGGTCGA
The DNA here is from genome assembly GCA_016215105.1 of Candidatus Hydrogenedentota bacterium. Lineage (GTDB taxonomy): Bacteria > Hydrogenedentota > Hydrogenedentia > Hydrogenedentales > SLHB01 > JACRLJ01. Next base: position 21,604 of record JACRLJ010000105.1, on the reverse strand, counting down.
CCACCGGCCTGCTTCGAGGGTCAGCAGCGAAATCCATCTGCAATGCCGGTACGACCACGTACGGGCCTCTGACGGTGTACGCCCTCCCTCTCGATACAAGGTCAGTTCAAACGTCCCCGTTACCCCACGTCGCTCACACGCTTCCTCAAATGCTCGCCGCGCCAATGCCAACTGCTCGACGGCGCGACGAGTCGATGCCGCGTGGCTGTGTTCGCGATATCGAATCAGCGGCTCGGCCAGATTGGCTAATTGTCCGACCTCACTGAGTCGGAGCCATAGGTCATAGTCCTGCGCAACCCGAAACTCCGGACGATAGCCGCCAATTCGCCTGACCACGTCTCTACGCAGCATTGTACTGGGATGCAACATCCAGCATTTCCCCTTCATGAGACCTTCCGCAATATCGTCATGACCACAGTGCTCACTTGGGTTGCGGGTCAGCAATCTCCCCTTTTCATCTATTACTTCCTTTCCGGATCCGAGCGCGGCTCATTCAGGGTGCTGTGCCATGTATAGCATTTGTTTCTCGAAGCGTTTAGGCAGACTGACGTCGTCGGCGTCCATGCGCGCAATGATCGGCGCACGGGCAATTTCAATCCCGTCATTCAACGCGGCCGCAAGACCACGATTCGGTCGTGAAACCAGGCGGATTCGGTTATCTCGACTGGCGTACCCTTCAACAATCTTCAGCGATTCATCCGTCGAACCATCGTCAATGATTATGAATTCGAAATCCCTGTACGTCTGGCCCAGAATGCTCTCAATCGCTTCAGCCAGGTATCGTTCCCCGTTGTAGACAGACATGACCACGGAAACAGCAGGCGCTGCGGAATATCCAGTCTCGGTTTTCACCAGCTTCCCTCGTGGTCATGTTGAAGAACTGCATCGCCAGCTATTGGTTGCGATCGATTCCATTCATTTCGACTGACTACTCTTCGCAGTGCCACTCCCTCCGAACTCTGCGTGGATAGCACACTGCAATAAGTTTTCCGTAACATACTCATCATTCCCTAGAAACGGATTCTGCGTACACGGCAGGGCTCTTTCGCACAAGACCCGCAGGACGCAGAATCGCCGTAAATGTCGACCAAAAACGGTGCAAATCCACGCGATCCTCGCCGTGCAAGCAAGACAACAAGAGGACAACGAGATACGCCATACCCCCACCAAGAACACACGCAAAAAGAGTCCACCAACTGCTCGGCTGCACGAGTACACGCAATACCAACCAAACTACGGCTGCCGTGCAGCCGGGCGCCAGTCCCGGCCACACGGTCTCACGCAGCCACCGTCGCCAAGATACACCCGCCATCTTAAGTCCTAGAGGCCACATGAGCCATGGGAAAAGGACGAGCAAGCCAAGCGTTGTGCCTAGTGCAGATCCTAACGCGCCCATTTGCCGTGGCCCGACAAAATAGAGCGTTAGAAGGAGGTTAAGAGCATTCATGGCTACCTGGCGGGCCGCAGCGGGACGAATACGTGAAGTCGCTTGCGAGAACTCTGGAAGCATCACACTGCCGTACATTATCGGAAATAGAGCTAGCAGTAAGGTGATTACAGGAGCCGCTGCGAGGTATTTCTCTCCGACGTAGAGGATTATCAACTCGCGACTGTAAACCATTAGTGGAAGGCACAAAAACAACGACACCCACAACGCATAGCGACCGCCTCGGAGATAGATTCGCGCGAGCCGCTTCGTATCTCCCTTCGCATACAACGCCGTCAGAACAGGCGCCAACGGTCCTCGTATTGCGTACGATGCCTGCTGCATGTGGCGTAGTGGTATAGACCCGAGGGAAAAACACGTTACGTCCAATGGCGAAGCTAGTTTGTTCAGGATGAGAACGTCGGCGCTCGTACGAATTGTGTCAGCCAAATTCCAGACAAAACTCCATCCTCCAAAGCTCGTCAACTCCCTGGCGATAGGCCAGTGAATGCGGGAGCAGCGAAAGCGCACGTTGGGTACGACGCGACGAGACACGTCCAAGGTAATCGCAAGATTCAGCATTTCAGCGCAGACGGACGCCATAATCACCCACATGATGCGCGTGCTCACGCCAAACAACAGCCCAAACAAAAGCAAAAGGCGGAAAAGTTCGGTACCAACGGCAATTACGTTCTGCAACACGAACTTCTGCCGAATGAAGAGCCCAAGACTGAAAGGCGATAACGGGAGGCGGATTGCGGCAGAAAACATGAGCAGGGCCATCATGACGCGGGCGTCCCAGATCCGTTCAGGAGCGATATTGAGGACGCTGCCGATGTACCAGGCGAAGGTCCAGCCGCAGGCGAGGAAGACTAGTCCCACGGCGCATAGGATAGGAAACATCGTAGAAACAATTTGGGTAACGCGTTCTTCATCGTCCTTCGCATACGCTTCGACAATATAGCGACCGAGACCGCCAGTAAGAATGGTGGTCACCAACGGGGCAAACATCATAACCGAGTAGAGCACCGGCAGAAGGCTGTATTCCTCGGGTGTGATACGCTTCAAGAGATACTGCTGAAGCCAGACAAGCACGGAAATGCTCAGTAGGCGCGTTACAAGCGAACTGGCGGAGTTGACGAGCACCAGCCGCTTGGAAATCTCAATTCGAGGGGGTCTTGTCACACTCGTTTCAAGCATGGTCACACCTCACCCACTCGGCGCGACGCAACGCGCACCACTGGCCAATTTCGCTTCAACACCTTGCCTTTCTTGCGCTATAGCTATCGCGGCGGCGTTTATCCCCAAGACCACCGCCATAAGCCGCGCACACGCAGTTGTCGCAGCAACCACTCCAGCGTCAAACCAAATGTTCGGGACGAGTGCGGCCAGCATACAAACGAGCGCAAAGCCGGCGGCTTTGTGCGTAAGGCTTCGATTCTTGAGTGTCCGAAACCCGGTGCGGGCCGCGGAGAATAGAAACAGAAGCAATGCCAGCAGCCCAATTGTGCCGCACTCCGCCCACCACAGAAGATACTCGTTGTGTACGTAATTCTGCCAAGGAATCGTAACGCCCGGCGGTTGGTTACCCCACATCGCGCTCTTGTAGGCTCCAGCCCCCACTCCCACCAAGGGATGCTTGAGCGCTATGTAGATCGCTTGTTGATTGAGCGGTTTGCGCACTTCCCCGGACCCGCCATCATCAAGTGTCAAGCGATCCCATGCGAGCCCACCGACGACCATGAGCAAAAGCAATATTATCACTGCGATCTTGACGCCCGTCCCCGGTCTTACGAGACCGACACGTACACCGCAGATCAGGTAGCACAGCAGTCCACCAATAAATCCAATGTAGGCAGAGCGGCTCAAGGTGTACACCGTGCAAATACACCCGACCGCAAAGATCGCATAGAGAAGTACGCGTGTCAGCCCGTGTCTTGTCGTGCTAAGCAACGCCAAGGGAATCCATACTGCCGCATTGAAGTATTGTCCAGCCTGAATTGGGTGGCCAAACGTCCCGCTGGGTCGAACCACCCCCCCGTACTCTTCCATGCCCTCAAGACTCTTGGCCTCTCCCGTGACCACGTTGAAGTCTTTCCCCGTGAAGCATGACAGAAGATACAACGCCGAACCTAATGTTAGCCCTAAGACCAGGAACTTAAGCGCTCTAGAGACGTCCGCCTCGGTTCTCAAAAGATTGGCAAACACAAAGTACAAAAGAATGTGCTGGATTAGTACCACGCCGTAATAGACCGTTTGCGTTTTCTCAAACGAGAACGGTAGAGACAGGTTCACTCCAATAAGCAACAGCAGCCAAGGCATCGTCGTGCGAGGACACCAACGGATTTGTTCCCGTTTGTTCGCGAGCATCCCCAGCAAGAGTAATGCGATCAGTACGAGCACACACATATCGGGAGCGGTCAAGAAAATGCCTTTCGAGCCAGCGCTGTCTCGGGTGAAAATCCGTACTTCGATGTTGAGCGGCAGAGTGAACGCAGCGATAAACAGCAGAGAGTGTCTCAAATTGCCGACCGCTAGGATAAGTCCGATTACAAGCGCACCGAAACATGTATACGTACCCCACTTGGGGTCAAACTTCTCGAACAGTACGGTGGACCCCAAGCCAATCACACAACCGACTAACAGGAGGCCAATCAAGACCACCACGAGCGTTTTCGGCCTGAGGTCGCTTCCCGGCGCCATGACCCAACTGGAGTTTTCAGCCATGCGATGTCTTACGCCCCCAACCCGGAGTTAGCATCACGCGCTCCGTTCATTATGCAAGCGGAATAGATCACAAGCCGCGCCTCACCAACTTTTCTGCCCCGCCATTGCGCCAATGACTCACCGTCGCGAGGAGGACTGCAGCGGTACATGACATAGCCATCACAAGACGACTGCCGAAGCCCTGGGCGCCCAGGATCCCGAATGCGCCCTTGAGCACAAAGAAGAGAAAGCACGTCCCACTTGCAGCAAAAACGATTCTGGACGGAATCCGAATCCAATAGGAACGCCCGAAGAGCCGCATTAGGATGAAGCAGATGGATAAAACTCCAGCGAAAAGCGCAAGCTCGACAATGATCTCAATCGCGCGCAGGAATTTTGCTGTGTGCCGCATGGCCACATCTGGCAAAATCAATTTCGCCGAGGGAATCTGCGATCGTAGCGCCGCCCCAAATGGCCCCAGTGCCCTAGCGACATCTGTAACGCGAGCTATGCGGTCACTGTATATGGCATAGAGTTGACTTTCCGCTGCGTCGAACTTGTGTTCTCCAACTCGACCCGCAGCTGCAATGGATGTAAACCTAACGACTGGGTTCGCGGCGATCTCACCGAGCAAAGCGTCAAACTCCGTGAGACTGAGCTGCGCGCCGGGAAGACCACTTTCTGCGAAGTCAAACCCGTGGAATAGGGCCATGATGAAGCCTGGGGCGGAAGACTGACTGGCTTTCGCGACGACGCTTCGGAGATCCCCTAGCGAAGCTGTGTTGGGAACGTAGCGCAAACCCTCCACATCGTCGGATTTCTGAGCGCCTGAGGATATCGCTTTGAAGCCCAAAACTTGCAGCGCCTGTAACGTCTCATGGTCGTGATTGTCGAAAGGAGGTACAAATATGTCGATAGGAATACCAAGACAGTGTTCGAGCTCTTCTCTTCCTTGTTTTAGGCGGGCGGTTTGGTCTTCAAGTGGTTGTCCGCCAAATTCTGAAATCCAACCCCGATTACGGTTTAGCGCCGCGTGCGTCCAGCCGTGCAGACATATCTCCACGTTCGGATTCTTTGTCGCGTCACGGAGCACGCTTAGTTCTTCAGGGCACGACGATAGCGGCCGGTACTCTGGATTTGCAGGGTGGTAGCCTGGACTCCCGGAAACGACATTCGGGATTACTGCGATACTGATCTTGGCGCCGTACTTAGTCACTATTTCGATGACCCGCCGAGTTATCTCGGCGTCGGAAAGAGCTGCGCCTTTGATGGTCTCGTGCCGCCCGTACCCGGAATCGTCCATTCGCAGGACGATTTCGATCGGCGCCGCATGCGCGGAGGGCTGCACGACCAACAAGGTGGCGAACGCCAGGGCTACCTGGAGCAGAAAGTGCGCGACGCGGTGCGATTCAAAACCGAAAGGACAGAATCTCACTCCGAGCCTTCGCACGCGCCAGTACGACGTCGTGCCCTTTGGGTCCATCGTCCTTCCGCAGCGCATTAGGTCCGGCTCTCCTTTGCTCTTTGCGGAACTAGATCCAATTTACTACTTCCATGCCGGACGTCATGGTTTGCGGTATGGGTATCAGACGGACTGATGTGAGCAACCAGTGCGACGGGCACCTTCAGGTTAGTCTTGCATTTTGGACAGATGCCCATGGTATTACCGTTCTCGTTAAAGATGAGTACGCGGGTACGAAGCTTTCGCTTTCCGTTCGTTCCCGCGATGATGCCGTAACCGCATACAGGACAGTTCACGTCAACTTGATTTACCGGCATCTCGGAAGAGCGTTCGGAAACCGTACTTCCCGGACTCCCGGGGACGGCGGCGAACGCATCAGATTCCATCCGCTCGATGGCCATCAGTATGCGCCCCGCCCGTGCAACAACGCGGGCACCGTTTTTGCCAGTATCTTCAGATCCGTGAGGATAGACCAGTTGTCGATATACTGGAGATCGAGTTTCATCCAGTGCTCGAAGTCAACCGTGCTTCTGCCGTTGATTTGCCACAAGCAGGTCAGACCAGGCCGCACACTCATGCGGCGCCGTTGCCACTCTTCATACTTGTCCTTTTCCGCGGCAATCAACGGGCGTGGTCCGACCAGGCTCATATCGCCTCGTAAAACATTGATGAATTGCGGAAGCTCGTCAAGGCTGAACTTCCGAAGGTATTTGCCCAACGGCGTCACGCGAGGGTCGTTCGCCATCTTGAACGCAGCCCCCGACATTTGGTTTTGCTCGCGCAGGGCTTCAAGTTGCGCGTCAGCATCGTGAACCATTGACCGGAACTTCAGCATCTTGAATTCTCTGCCCCGGAGCCCGTTTCTGACTTGCCGGAAAAACACCGGGCCAGGTGATGCGAGCTTGATAAGTACGGCGATCACGATCATAACAGGCGCCAGGACTACCAGGGCCACGGCCGAGAGCACGATGTCGAGAGCGCGCTTGACGACTGCCTGCCAGGGGTGGACCGCTGTCGCTTCGAGAGACAGAACCGGTGTTCTTCCCTGACTGGTAACGCGAACCCTGCCGGTCTTGTGCGGGAATAGGTCTAACGCGATTTGAACGTCGATGCCCTGTAACTCGCAATGGCGCACGCTTTCCCCAATTTCGCCCAGCCAAGTTCGAGGGACGACGAACGCGACAACGTCGATAACGTTGTTCACAAGTAGAACCGGGATACAATCCAAATCGCCAATAACCCTCACCCCAGAAATCACGGAACCAATGCGCTTGCGGTCGATGTCGACGACCCCCAAAGCCCGCATGCCCCATTCCGGGTGTTCCTGCATATCCCTGATGTAGTCGTGAGCCCGTTGCCCAGTGCCAACGATGAGCACTGAAATAAGATTGCGGTCCCGGCGCCGCGCAGCGCTCAGCCCACGCATCAAGGCGCACTTCTCAAGAGCTAGCGCGAATGCGCTAATCAGGACGAACACAACGATGAATCCTCGACTCATAAAATCAAGCTTCATCGCGAACGCCAGCGCGCCAAACAGCCCTGCGGATACAAATATTGCGCCAACAACAGTCCACGCAGTGTCAAGGGCGCCGGCCGTTCGGGAAGGTTTGAACACGCCCGTCCAAATCAGAGAGCCTTCCCATAAGGGCAGAAAATCGAGTCCGCCAATAGGGAGGTAAACGGCAGTCCTTCGACCAGCGATGCGTCTTCCGCTCCGACGCGAATCCGATACGCGATCAGAAAGCTAGCCACGATCGTCACCAGATCGGCGAGTAGCAGCAGCCCGCTCAAGAATCGATTGTACCGTCGGAAGTACATGGCGTCCTTTACTTGCTTTCTTCGGCGAGTGATTCGGTCCAAATCGAAGACCACTCGCCAGCGTTGGAATCGAGCAATACTAGGGGAACGATCACGTCGTGCTTACAATAACGGCACTTGGCGTAAGCGTTTCCTCCGTCAAAGATTAGAATTCGAGTCTTCAGCCGTATTCGTGACGCGCTGAACGAAAAAACGCGTCTATGACAGACCGGACACAGCGTTCTTGCGACGTGACCACCCAAGCTGAAGTGTGTCCGTGGCTCGGCGTCCAGGACTTGATATGTAGTCATAGAAGAATCTCCAAAGCTCTCTTTTTCGAGCTCAATGTTGCGCATCTAGCCCCTTTTCCATCAGAGCATTCATGGCCAGCGCGCCAAATTGCAGCAATTCCTGGCCCTTAGTTTCCGGATCAGCGCTTCCCACCTGGGTTGAAACCGACACCACAAGGCTATCTGTCGATTTCGCAGCTAGCGCCCGCCATACCACGCTCCACACCTGCCGCGTCTTGCTTAGCAGGATCCGATCACGAATCTGGTACCAATACACCACGACCTGACGGTCCTCTCCACGCGCCAGGGTGGATTGCAGCGCCAGCCAATTCGTACCTGGGATTTGTGCCGTCTTCTTGTTCAAGAATGTCCAGCCCGAAGCGGTGTAACATTTCTCCGGGTTGTGCGTAAGTGACCCGCTACCGGTATCAAAATACGTGATGTAGAGAGTCACCTTCGTCTTTCCTGATTGATATTCCCTCACCAAGTAGTCCTTGGCCCCTAGAGTGGCCAGGACCTCGTCTGAAAGGCGGCCTTCTTTCGAGGTCCACTTATCCAGTGTAAGCGGAAGGTTTCCAAGCGCGACGCCACCGTGACCACTGGCTGCCGCGCTCGGTCGATACACCAAGAATATGCTGACTCCGAGAAAGGCCAGTAGAATGGCGAACTTCGCATTTCCCTCGCCCACTCTCACTTACTCCTCCCTTCCTCGCTCGACGCGGTCTCCGGTTTCCAATACCGTGAGAACGCATCCATAAGGACTCCCGTCAACACGAATAGCAGGCCGGCGATTACGAATACGAAACCGCCTGAAAAATCGTGGATGACGGTGTGCAGCCTTTCGCTGCTGACGCTGTTGGAAAGTAGCGCCGTAACGATGATCCGGGCAATATTGGCGCCGAGAGCAATTGGTATCGATGCCAAGAATACAACCCATCGCCGCGCATTGGTTTCCTGTGTCACGTAACACGTATTCCACTGCAGGCCGTTGCGACCTCAAGTGATAAGTTCGAGAGGTGAATAATCGTTCCTTCCCGAAACACGCTCATTCCAACGATGTTCAAGATGCTTGCCGCAGCGCTTGACGCGGCGAGCTTCATTGGAAGCGTAGTGGACTCCAAGTAGAGCGGAATGGGCACGGCGAGCAATAAGAAAACCAGCGGGAAGATCACTTTCCGCAACATGCCCCATCCAAAAAACAAGACCACGAGCCCCGCTAGCGCTACGTCGAACGCGATTAGAGATAGTCTCAGCAAGCTCGCGTTGTTGGCCAGGATATGCAGGAATATTGCCGGCGCCAATAGAAAGTAGCCCGTGCTGGAAGGGGCCAAGGCCTGCGAGCAAAGGATGGATTTCTTCCGCCAGACGAGATAGCCTGTCGCGAAAGGTACGAAATAGGCGTGACCGTAGTTCGGATCGGTGTCCCACTTGGCCCACGCGTACTCAAACGCGGGCCAGAAGAGAATCGCCATTAGTACTATTGAAATTGCCAACATCACATCACGAGTCCTTGAATTCTTTGCGTTCATCCTATTTCAGTCATCCCTGCCAACCCGCTCCGCACGGGAGTGTTGCACCTCACCGTCATATTCTCTTCCGCCCGCCTGACTCACGTTTGACTAGACTTTCTCTGTATAGTGCTTTGTTGACCCGTTTCTCCGCGCGTACTGGCTGCGCTCATATCCGTAGTACGAGAGCTGATTGTCCACGGCTTGGTTCAACACAACTCCGATGACATTCGTGCGTGACTCGCTCAGCAGAGCCAGGGCCTTCTTGACCATCTGACGCTTTGTGCGACCCGCTTGTACGACCATAATTGCGGCATCAAGTCCGGCGCCTAGCGCAGCGCCACTTGACATGGTAAGCACCGGACTTGAGTCGAACACGATTAGGTCGAACCGTTCTTTCAATTCCTCGACAAAATGTTTCATCTTCTTCGAGGCGAATATCGCCGCGGGATTCGGAGGCAGACTTCCCGCGGCCAGTACTTTTAGGTTTTCGATTTCGGTATTGGCAATGCACTCGTCCAAGGTATTCCCATTAACGAGATAGTCCGTCCAACCAGGCACCGGCGGCAGATGCAGTCGCAGGTGAAGCGTCGGATTGACCAGATCGGCGTCTACCAGAAGATATCTCCCCTGCTGTACCGCGGCCAGTGTTTGCGCCAAGTATCGGGCGCACGTTGTCTTTCCTTCCCCCGGCATCGCGCTAGTAATCTGAATTGTCCGAATCGGCTCGTCAGAAAACAGAGTGAACTTCATCGCGGTCTGTTGAAGATACAATTCGGTTATGTCGAGCGCGTTGCGCGGATTCAGTGCGAACAGACCCCCTTTTGTCGCGGCCTTGGGAAGTAGCGCATACAGCTCGTGCTCGGTGATGTACCCGTCCGCAACGACGAGTTCGCCCAGGTACCGGCCGCACCGTTGCTGCTGTTCGAGAAGCCCGTGAAGCTGGTCCTGGCTTATCTTGCCTGATTCCAGGAGCTTCTCGCCTAGCTTTCTTCTATCTTTCTTCCTAAACATTCTGCCTCCGGACTACCCTATACAGGAGGGCGTCCCGTGTCCTTGCGTCGGATGTGCGCAAACCTACAACTCGATACGCCCGCATGCCACATCCAATGACCTCTAGGCCTTATTGTGCGCCGCCGGTTTCCCGTCACATGGGAGAGAAGCCAGCTTTGGCAAATTCTTGGCAAAGAGCGCTTTCTTGTGGACCTTTACTTTGGGAATCTCCGCCAAGACGGGCAGGCCCAGGTAGTACTGGACCTCCTGACTCGTGCGCAGCGAATCGTCAAGGTACTCCAGGGAAAACGCAACACAAATACCTAGTAACAGGCCCAGAAACGTGCCAACACCCGCCATTAGCATGGGCTTCGGTTTAGTTGCCTCTGTCGGCAGGTGGGCCGGTTCAAACACGTTGACGTCGTACAGCTTGGAATTTTCATCCACTTGAGCGCCTGACAACTGCGCGCATAACCTTGTGTAGAGTTCTTCGTTTACCCGTTTTTCACGCGTCAGCGCCATATACTGCTGAAGTTCATCCGGCAGGCTCTTGGATTCCTTCTCCGCTTGGCCAATTTCCGCGTCGAGTCTCGACAGTTGGTCCGCATATGTTTTAATACGCGCTGCCAAACTCAAGCGGTCACTCTCATACCGGGCGAGCAGGGATTCAGAAACACCCGCGTCCTGTTCCTCCTGCTGGACCATCACGAACAGGTCGTCCATAGCCATTTCCGGATCGGCGCCAAGTTGCTTCAGTTCCCCGGCTAGGCGCGTCTTGAGGGATTCCAAGTCCCGTGCCGCGCGCGAAGTAGCTAAACCTTCATCCGTATAGGTGCTCTTCATCTTGGTCACCTCAGCTTCCGCGATGACCGCCTGACTCAACAGCATCCGAAGCATGGAGTTCGGGTTCTTCAGCGCCGCCCTGAGGGAGTCACTAGCAGGCTTCTTTTTTCCCGTATCCTTATTCTCAATGCGGGCGTCAAGCTGTTGAAGTTCGGCAGTGGCGGCTGCGTACTGCAGTTCCAGTTGCCGCTTCTCGACCATAAGTTGTTGCGTACCGGCCCCTTTCGGGAAACCGATCTGCGTACCATCAGTCGACACGATTCCCGTCTTCTTCTGGAAATTCGCGAGCTTGGCCTCAGAGTCGTTTAGCTGTAACTTCACGAGTTGTACCTGGGCTTCGAGGTATTCCTTTTTCTGCCTCGATACCCCCTTGCTGGATTCTGTAAATCGCTCGATAAACACATCAACTATGGTGTTGGCCAACCGCATGGTCATCTCGGGATCATGCCACTGCACGTGAATCTCAAGCGCGTCAAACCCCTGCAGCTCTTTGACCTTAATGGCTTTATTTCGCAATTGGTCCATCAACTCAAAGGGGCGGGCATCATCACGACTTGCGCCGCCGAAGAATCGCTTCAACGCCTTTTCCCCACGCCAGATAGCGGCCTCGAGGGCTGAACTCGGGGGGGTGTCAACCAGGGCGAGTCGGTCTATTACGGGCCTCAATACCATACTGCTCGTCAGCCACGACGCCTCCGCAGATAACGAATTCCTCGTACCGGCCGGCCGCGCCTGAGAAGGGTCCCCGCCAAGAACAGGCTGGCGGAGTATGCGAACTGTCGTCGAAGCTTCGTAGACCGGACTAAGCATCTTCGCCGTTCCAAACGCAGTTATCCCCCCCACAACGGCGAGCACACCCAACATCCACCATCTCTTCCGAAGGACGCGACGGACGAGCTCCAACTGCTCCCGCGCGCTTGCGGAGGATTCATCGACTTGCGCCATCTGGCGCTCTCCTTCTAGAAATCTCATCAATACCCAGGGCCAAGTGGCCGGTTTGGAATCCACGACAATCTATGCCCAAACACGCAAAGCCCGAACGCTAAGAACCACACTCGGGCGCTTTCAAATACTTGTATTCGTAGCGTTGTTCGATTGCCTTGCCGTCGACGACCAGACCACAACGCCGTTTTCCCGGTTCATCGCCGCTGCAAGCCGCTCTCGGACCGTCGACAACAGGTCGTCCGCGGTGCGCCCGTCCGTTGGATAGCTCGCCACGGCATATTTCATGTTGATCAGATCTCCGCATTGAGATTTGAACCGCTCTACTGCCCGCAAAGCGCCCTGCTTACTCGTCTCGCCCATAAGCAGCGCCGACGAAGAGTGCGCTTTCACCAAGACATCGGAACTTCGCAGCACGTCACTAAAGGCATCGGGGAACCGCTCCCGCCCCTCGTGGCTCACGTACACTACCGACATGAACCTTCGGTACCGCTCACAACATCGCAACTCATAGTTCACTGCCCACCGCAAGAGACTCGGTTCGTTTTCCATCGGTCACGTCTTTCCCCCGGCCGCGCAGTGTTCCCTACAGCGCTCCCCGGATGATTAGGTACTGTGTCCTGTTCAGATAGAGTGCAGCCCAAGCCCAAGTTAGTCAGGGTTCACAGGAGAGCAAGTCATGTGCCAGAGCCGATTCGACGAAGATCTCAAGGCCGTTCCTAGGGATCGCACGAGCACCTTTTCCGCTTACCCGGATCGAAAACTCGTAAAACTCCCATCGGAGTCCGCTCTTGGCGAATAATGCAGAACGACTCCAAGCCGTCCATCCAGACAAGTGCGCCGATATCGATCAAATGTTATCGGCAAGTGTTAGCGAGGACCGTCAACCCGCGGTATCCCATGACGAACTCCCGCATCGAGCTTCTGACCGTGGGAATCGGTATCGATCCGCGTTCCAGATAACGGAGCATGGGAACGGGAATAGAGGGAGAGTCTGTTCTATCGTAGCGCAGCAAAGATTTCTCTTCGCCACATTGTCAAGGCGCTCCTAATGCAACGGAGCACGAGGGCTACTGCCCTCGTGCTCCACCAGGCACGACTCGTCAATTTGCGGTAACAGTAGACCGCTAGTTACTTCTTACGCGGCCGCTTTCTTGCTCCTTAGCTTACGTGCGCCCAGCATCCCCGCGCCTAGGCACCCAAGCATAACCATGCTTACCGGTTCGGGAACCGGCGGGGGACCATGCACATCCGTCGGGTTGTATGACAGATGGTTGCCGGAACCGGAACTCGCAGGATCCCAGTAAAAGCCGAATACATTCCCGCCCGCGAAGTTGTACACAGAGCCGTAACTATCCCAACTCCATGCGGTCACCAACATGTTTAGGTAGTGGCTTGGAGACCCGCTAACACCCACCTCTGTTGGATAGGCAGCTCCGCTCATGTCCTGCCAGATGCCAGTGAAATTCAACTGGACTCGCACCTGATCGGTATTTGAACCTACAATATCCAGGATGGTATTGGCTGGCTGCGATCCCACCAGCGACCCATTGAGCCACGATTGATTCCAGCCGACGGGAACTGTCGGAGGAATCACCGTAGGTGGCTCAAAGGTGGTGGTGTACGTATTCGTTGTGCTCCACCCGCTCGGCGCCATTGTGCCGGTAGTAAGATCTCCCAGTATCTGGAACCGAAGCAGGTCAAAGTTGTTGAGCGGATCGGATATCACATTCACCGTCAACGACCATGGATCGACAGCGTATGCTGTCGTATCAGCGGAATCCACAAACTCCGTAACCAGATTCGCCGAAGCGCTTCCGGCGATGAGGAACAGAGCAAACATTAGAATGCCTGTTCCTCTGATTAACACTCTCATTCGTTGTTACCTCCTTTTCTCTCTGCGCGCTCCCAGCCACCTACCTCGCCCTTCGCGCCAACTGTTTGGTTTCGCCTACTCACACTGTTACCTCTTCTTGCCGCGTACTACTGTCGTGCTTATTATCTGATTCACCCTCCAGTTGTCCCAATTTCCTCCCACACGCGAATCCGAATTACGACGCGCCTCTAGTGCGCATCGATCTTACGCAACATTCAATTATTGTTTCTTGCCTTTCAGCTTTCTTACGCCAAGCATCCCAGCGCCAAGGAAGCCGAGCATCACCATACTGATGGGTTCCGGAACCGCCGAAATCCGAACGTTGTCGAGCAAGTACCCCACGTTGTCCGTCGACCCAAGGTCCCTGAACCGAATGATGTCACCGCTCTGGTAGGTAAACGTAGCATTCTGAATTTGCCACGGGGCGTTGTGGGCTAGGGTAGTGTTGACAAGACTGATCGCAGTGGAGCCTTGAAGCAGAGCTACATCCACCGTATCGGAAGTCGTGTAGCCTATATTGCCACGCTGGTTACCGGACACAATGAAGTCGAGTTGGTATTGCTGGCCAGGTGTCAGGATATTGTGAAGGTCCAGCAGACCTGCCTGATGGGTCGAGCCGTCCATATCCAGGAAGAACGATTGGCCGTTGAGCAAGTCCAGTCCGGCTGATGCACTTAACGCATAGTTACCCGTATGAATCAAGTCAATTGTGCCATTGCTCAGGGTCCATGGTGAACTCACTGGTGGTGTCCAGTTCAAGATGGAGCCGGAACTGTAACTCTCGAAGCCATCGAGAAACACTACGCTGTCCGCCAACGCCGCCCCCGAAGCGAGAACAAGGGCTAATGACGTTAGTACTCGCCTTCCCGTGCTCATCGTGCGCTCCTTTCTCGGCCTAACCCCAAGGATCTTTCCACCACGCCAATCGTCGCGGAGAACAGAAAGGCCTGCGCAAGAAAATACTCTTTTCTTGCGCAGGCCTGAGTTCTTGAAATCCAACCTATGCCCTTGCCTAACAAATATGACTCTAGCCCAAAGTATCCTATTTGTCAAGAAGTTTTTTTGGCCATTTTCGCGGGCCGGTCCGGCCCGCTGTCCTCGAATTTGGTTCACTTCCGTCCAGACTAGAGGCGCGGCCAGAAAGTCTCCACATAGCAAAACCCCGCACGATCCAGCGCTGGTATTGAACAACTTGCAGATGCATTCTGGCTGCGCCGCGTCAAAAGACCAACTTTCTGGCCGGATTGCTAGCGCTGTGCGGTCATTTCGACGTCGCGCGCCAGCGCAAACGCTCCCTTGCCCCCCGGGACAATATCGGGAGGCCATTCCTGGGACTTCCGCCAGCTCCTCCAAATGGCGCCGTGCGGCCTGAAAGCGTTTGAAGGCTGTTGACACCGGTGCTGGCCTTCGCGGAGTTCTGCCATAGGGGGAAGGCCTTCTGGCCGCGCTTCGAGTCACTCTAGGAACCAAAGTAATCCCCACCACAATCCGCGCGTAAGTAACGGCGCATTTGCTGTACACCCCAGTCAAACGGAGCGCTCACCCACACAAATAGCATCAAGAGGGGGACGCAATGTGGCTTGGGCATCTTGCCCAAGAACCGTGGCCTGGAAGGCCAAGCCACAAGAGCGCCGGACCAACACAACCCTTACGCGCGGATTGTGGTCCCCAAAAAACTTCTTGACACGCGGGAACACCAATGGTAACATGGATAAAGATAAGGGCAATGGTTTAGGTACGAGAACTAAGGCCTGCGCAAGAAACGAGGGTTTTCTTGCGCAGGCCTTTTTTTGTTTTTCCCTGCTGGGTGCGGCAGCCCCGAGAGGAGGATAGGGTAATGAAGGTGCTACGGCTACAAATTGCAGTGCCAATTCTGGCAGCTGCGCTCGCGATGTTGCCATACTCGGCAGGCGCAACCCCGACGCTGGTCGACGGCAGTATCGCGGACTGGGACGTGAATATGGCTGCTATATACGGGGCGGTAGATCCCGGACTCCTCGCATTCACTCCCACAGCGGGAGGCTATGCAGTGTGGGTGGAAGACAGTGTCGGAACCAATGGTTACGTCGGCCCGGGCTACGGCGGACAAAACTACGACTTGGAGGCGATGTACGCGTATTACGACAACACCTCGCCGAGCGGCCAAGGCCTGTATCTGGCTGTTGTAACGGGTTTTGATCGAAACGGCGTGGCCAATTGGGGTGGCAGCGCCCCGACATACCTGCCGGGGGACCTCTTCCTAGATTTCGGAAGCAATGGTAGCTACGACCTCGCCATCGAGACTAATGGAAATAATGGGTACACCGCAGGACACGTGTATGTGTCAAACAACACCCTTAACCCGTGGTTCACGTCTGGACTGGCGTATACCGGCGTTGCACCCAACCAAATCCGAACCGGCGCCGCTACGGACCTGACTGCCGCCAGCACCGCAGGTACAGCGTTTGCCTATAGTGACATCGTTTCTGGCGGCCAGGCTATTGATCCCTTCCTCGGTCTGCTTGCAACAGGTCAATGGGATAACCAGAACCATCCAAACACGTTTCCGTACGCAAGTACGTCACCTTTGGATTGGAACCCGTATGACCATAATGTAATCGAGGTTTACCTTAGCGAAGCGTGGCTGACGGCCCATAACCTGAACGGAGCCAGTGGCGTCAACGTACGCTCGTTCTGGACCGAAGACTGCGGAAACGACTACGGCACCACGCCGCAGGTTACTGTCCCGCCGGTTCCCGAACCAATCACGATGATCATGCTGGGTTGCATGGGCGCCGGTATGCTCGGAGCTCGGAGAATCAAGCATTGGAAATCGGAGAAGTAAACCGCAGATGTTCTGAAAGACAAACTCTGCTACCCACGCTGGCTGTAGGTCGTAAGTTTGAGGACTGGAAGTAAACGTGATGTGGGCAGCGAGAGAGATAATCTCGATTAGGAAATTGTAGGATTTTCGCCGCGGCCAGACTCCTGCTGGAGTTCGGTCGCGGCGCGCTCGTTTTGTCACGAGTCTCCCGTTCGAGTGACGGAGAATTGTCAAAGTGAGCGTTTGTTGCCAAGATTTCGCGAGTGTGGTGTCGGCGCGAAGTCGCCTAAGATATGAGTGCTATTTGTCTTGCGACGAATGAAGATAAATGGCACGCGCCTTGCCTGGAAATGGCGGGCACGACTACTTTTCCGCTCGCGGTCCACGGCAGTGGATCCCAAGAGACCCTAACAAGAGGCCCTACCGTAGCCACCGCGATAGCACCCGGCGGCCCGTCCGCCGCGGGGCGCGGGTCTTGTTAGAATTTCTACGGATGGAGTGAACTCGATGGGCAGATGGCTTACGAGAAGAATGCGGTTCAGGACTCTGGTCATCGCCGCGCTATTCTCAGTGCTCATCCCTGCCTCATCGTACGCAACCATTTCGCAGGACTGGGCTATCCAGGCGAGCGCGGTGGTTCAGGACTCCCCGCCGCAGATCACGTTGAACTGGCCTGCCTCGACGGGCACGGGGTCAATCTACGTTTACCGCAAGCTGGATACGGACACGACCTGGGCCTCGTTTCTGGCCACTCTGGCCAGCACGGCGACCCAGTACATCGACACGACCGTGTCGCTGGGCACGGCGTACGAATACTTGCTGTTCCAGACCGACGCAACGATTACCTCGGGCCGGCGGGGCTACGTATACTCCGGTATTCAGATTCCCTTGGTGGAGAGCCGGGGTAAGATGATTCTGATCGTGGATAACTCGTTTAGCTCCCCCTTGTCCACGGAATTGGCCCGTCTGGAACAAGACCTCATCGGTGACGGCTGGACCGTCTTGCGCCACGACGTGAACCGCACGGACACGGTTTCCAGTGTCAAGTCGCTGATCCAGACGGACTATACGGCGGACACGACAAACGTCAAGGCAGTATTCCTGTTCGGTCACGTGCCAGTGCCCTACTCGGGAAACTTGAATCCCGACGGCCATGCGGATCACCAAGGCGCTTGGCCGACGGACGTATTCTACGGCGAAATGACCGGGACCTGGACAGACACCACCGTGAACACAACCACCGCCACGGACACGCGCAATCGCAATACGCCCGGGGACCTCAAGTACGACCAATCCACCATTCCCACGACGGTCGAGCTTTCGGTTGGCCGTGTGGACTTGGCTAATATGCCCGCGTTTTCGTTGAGCGAGCAGGAACTCTTGCGGCAGTATCTCAACAAAGACCACGACTTTCGTCAGAAGACGACAACCGCGCAGGCCCGAGCGCTGGTTTCCGACAACTTTACGAGTTTGGCGGAGGGGCCGGCGCAGACTGGCTGGCGGTTTTCGGCATTGGTTGGGGCAGCGAACGTTTCCGCAGGAAGCTGGTCCACCCTGACGTCAAACGACTACCTCTTGGCCTATGGAACGGGAGCGGGAAACTACACCAGCGCGAGCGGGATTGCGAGCACTAGTGACTACGCGGCCAGCACCTATCGCGCGATGTTCCAAATGCTGTTTGGCAGCTACTTTGGAGATTGGGACAACTCGAACAACTTTCTACGCGCGCCGCTGTGCAACCCAACTTACGGGCTGACCTCATGCTGGGTCGCGCGTCCTCACTGGTTCATCCACCACATGGGATTAGGGAAGACCATCGGACACGGGATGCAGTTGTCCACCACCAGTTCGTTGTATTACATGAGCTACTCCGCAAGCCAGGTGCATATCGCCTTGATGGGTGACCCCACCCTTCGCCTTCAGTACGTGCTTCCGCCGACAGCCGTTTCAGCGACTCCTTCCGGGGGCAACGCGGACCTCTCCTGGACAGCGTCGGCCGACACCGGGATACTCGGATACAACGTCTACCGATCTGCGTTGGCCAGCGGCCCATTTACTAAGCTTAACGGCGGTTCCCTGGTCGTGGGCACAGCGTATTCCGACACCTCCCCGCTCGGAGGCAGCGCCACATACATGATTCGTGCAGTGCGGCTGGAACAATCTTCTTCCGGGACTTACTACAACGCCAGCCAGGGGGCGTTCGCATCGTACTCATCTTCCGGAACACCGCCCCCAGCGCCGGTGATTACGACTGATGGCGGCAACGGCGCCGGCGTGGATTACACCACCAACAACGCCTCATTGACGCTCGCCGGAACCTGCGACAGCACTCTGGTCACGATTCAGGTGAACGGCTCGACCAGTGGTGTGACCTACACTGCCGGCCTGACAACATGGTCGTACTCCGGCACGTTGTCCGCGGGCGCGAATCCATTCAGCGTCACGGGTACGGATGCGCAGCCGCTAACTTCGAGCGCGGACACCATGACCATCACCTTGGATACCACGGCTCCGACCGTGAGCATGAGTTCGGTAACGGCCTCACCGACGAATACCAGCCCTATCCCGGTGACGGTGACCTTTAGCGAGAGCGTGACGGGGTTCACCTCCGGGGACATCAGCGCAAGCAATGCAACCGTGAGTGGATTTGCGGGCTCCGGCGCAAGTTATAGCTTCAACTTGACGCCCAGTGGCCAAGGCACGGTTACCGCGGATATCGCCGCAGGAGTATGTGTGGACGTGGCCGGAAACAGCAATACCGCCGCGACGCAGCTCTCCCGGACCTATGACTCCGTGGCTCCAACCGTGAGTATGAGCTCAGCGGCCGGCGCCACCACAAATTCCAACCCAATTCCCGTAACTGTAACATTCAGCGAGGGTGTTACCGGCTTCACGTCCGGAGACATCACCGCGGGCAATGCCACGGTAAGTGGCTTCGCCGGTTCGGGCTCGAGCTACAGCTTCAACCTCACTCCCAGCGGCCAAGGCGCGGTTACAGCCGATATCGCCGGTGGAGTGTGTGTAGACGCAGCCGGAAATGGCAACACCGCCGCAACGCAGTTGTCCCGGACCTACGACTCCGTGCCTCCGACTGTAGCCATGAGTTCGCCGGCATCGAGTCCGACGAATACAAGCCCTATTCCGGTAACGGTGACCTTCAGCGAATCCGTGACCGGCTTTACATCGGGAGACATCAGCGCAGGCAACGCCACGGTGAGCGGTTTTGCCGGTTCGGGCTCGAGTTACAGCTTCAGCCTGACCCCGACTGGCCAAGGCGCCGTCACGGCGGACGTCGCCGGTGGAGTCTGTACAGACACCGCGGGCAACGGTAACGGGGCAGCCCCCCAATTCTCCCGGACGTACGACTCTGTCGCCCCGGCAGTGAGCATGAGTTCGGTCACATCGTCGCCGACGAATACCACCCCTATTCCGGTTACCGTGACGTTTGGCGAGAGCGTAACGGGATTCACTTCGGGAGACATCACGGCGAGCAACGCCAGTGTGAGTGGTTTCTCCGGCTCCGGCTCGAGTTTCAGTTTCAACCTGACTCCGAGCGGTCAAGGCACGGTTACGGCCGACATTGCCGGCGGGGTCTGCGTAGACGCGGCCGGCAACGGCAACGCAGCCGCAACACAGTTTACCCGCACGTACGACAGCGCAGGTCCGACGGTTACCCTGGCCAGTGGCTCGTCCGGCTCGGTTAATAGTGCGGTAACCGTCACCGTAACCTTGAGCGAGTCAAGTGCAAACTTGGTCTCGGGGGATATTACTCCAACCAACGCAACAGTGAGCGGATTCAGCGGCGGCGGAGTGCTGTACAGCTTCACCCTTACCCCCGTCAGCCAAGGCGCATTCAGCGCTGTCATCGGGGTGGGAGTCTGCACCGACACCGTAGGCAACCCGAATTCGCTCTCCAACTCCCTCGGTTTCACTTATGACTCGGTGGCGCCAACGATCTCTGTTGGAGCGCCTTCAGCTACGATCACGGCGACTGGACCGGTATCGTACACGGTAGCCTACGGTGGCGCCGACACCGTCACATTAGGGACAGGCGATGTGACCCTGAATGCCACAGGCACCGCGGCCGCCACTATCTCCGTTTCGGGTACCGGCGCAACATCACGCACCGTGACCCTGTCCAGTATTACGGGTGACGGCACGCTGGGTATTTCTATCGGCGCCGGAACCGCGAGCGACACCGCTGGCAACGCCGCTCCTTCGGCCGGTCCCAGCGCCACGTTCACGGTGAGCAGCCTTTCCATAGCGGTAAATCTGAGCGGTCCGTCCGCTTCAGTGACTCGGAGCGGTCCGGTCGACTATACGGTCACCTACGACAACGCGGTGTCCGTTACGCTCAACGCAGGCGCCGTCACGTTGATGACGACGGGCACGGCTGCAGCAACGGTGTCCGTAACCGGTAGCGGAACGGTGACTCGGACGGTAACCCTGTCCAGCGTGACCGGAGACGGCACTCTGGGGATCACTATCGCTGCCGGAACCGCTACCGACGCGTTGAGCAATAGCGCGCCCGCGGCGGGTCCAAGTTCGACCGTAACGGTCGACAACACCGCCCCGGCGGTGGCTTTCAGCTCAGGGGCGCCGTCCGTTACAAACGCGAGCCCAATTCCGGTGACGGTGACGTTTAGCGAGAGCGTAACCGGATTCACTTCGAGCGATATCAGCGTCAGCAACGCCACTCTGAGCGGGTTCGCTGGTTCGGGCGCAAGTTACAGTTTTAGCCTGACTCCAAGTGGCCAAGGTGTGGTTACGGCAAACATCGCGGGCGGCGTGTGTGCCGATGCGGCCGGAAACAACAATACGGCCGCAAGCCAATTCTCTCGAACGTACGACAGCGTCAGTCCGACGGTAAGCATGAGTTCAGCGACATCGTCAACTACGAACTCCAACCCCATTCCGGTGACAGTCACGTTTAGTGAAGCCGTGTCGGGGTTCACCTC
>JACRLJ010000104.1 GCA_016215105.1 Candidatus Hydrogenedentota bacterium | reverse complement strand
GGCGGCGAGCCGGTGACCGTTCCCAATCTGGTCGGAAAGGACGTTTCCGACGCGTTCCGCTATCTCGCGGAGCGCGGTCTCGAAGTTGGAAAACAGACCCCGATGGCGAGTAACCTGCCCAAGGGCGAGGTCATCGCGCAGCGGCCCGCCGCCGAAAAAGTGGTGCGTTCGGGCCGCAAGGTCTACCTGACGGTCAGCGCGGGGGAGAAGTACCTCAAAGCGCCCGACCTGTCCCGAAAGACCTTGGCCGAGGCCCTCGAAATCATCCAGCAAAACGGCTTTCGCGAGGGTACTCGCGCCCGCATGCCCCATGCCGCCGCGCGCGATACCGTGCTCGCGCAAGATCCGGCGCCGGCGCAATCTCTCTCCTCCGGCGCGGAGATCAATTTGCTGGTCAGCGACGGGCCCGCGGCGCGCGCTCAGCTTATGCCCAACCTGGTTGGCATGTCGCTCAAAGAGGTCGAAGCAAAACTTGCGCTGATGAGGGTGACAGGCACTCCGGCCAACGTCAAGGATCCCGAGGCCCCCAAGGACGTCGTCATCACGCAGAAGCCCGAGCCGGGTAGTCTTATCCAGCCCGGCGATATCGTCACGTACGAAATCAGGTTGTCGGGCGCCGCGCCGGCAGCGGCCACTTCGCAGCGTAAAGTTGTGGTGCGGTACAAGAACGTTCCGCTCGATTGGCTCAAGCGGGGATTCCAGGCGGATGTGATCAGCGCCAGTGGCCGGCGCCAAACCGTGACCATCGGTGTGCCCGATGAGGCAAGCCCATTCAACGATGTGGGGCAACCCGTTACCTATGTCGGAGACAAACTGACCGTCGAGTTCTTTGTTACCGTTGATTCGGAAGAGGGTCCCAAGCGCATCAAGACGCGCAGCTACTACTACGAAGGCGATGCGGACCCCGTAATCACTGACTTTCCCGTCAGCTTACCTGAAGGAGACTCAAGTGGCGCCTCCCCTCAAGATAGCCCCATCAATCCTAGCCTCTGATTTTAGCCGGCTCGGCGAGGAGATTCACGACGTCATCCGCGCCGGCGCCGACTGGATACACGTCGACGTGATGGACGGCCATTTCACGCCAAACATTACCATCGGCCCCCCGGTGGTCGCGTCGCTGCGCAAGCACTCCGAAGTCCCGCTCGATGTTCATCTGATGATCACCGACCCCGATTTCTATGTCAAGCCCTTCGCCGACGCCGGCGCCGACCTGATCTCGTTTCACGTCGAAGCCGCGTACCATCCCCATCGGGTCATCGGCAAGATCAAAGACGCCGGCTGCAAAGCGGGTATCGTGCTCAATCCCGGCACCTCGCAGGAAGACATCGACTACCTCACCGAGGCCGTGGATTTCGTCCTGGTCATGACCGTCAACCCCGGTTTCGGCGGACAAGCATTCATCCCCGATATGCTCCGCAAGATTACCAAGATCCGCGCCATGATCGGTCCCGAAAAAGACCTCGAAGTCGACGGTGGCATCGACGACGTCACCGCGGCCCAAGTAGTCCAAGCCGGCGCCAACGTCCTTGTTGCCGGCTCCTACATCTATCGCAGCGACGACTACGCGGAAGCGATCACGAGTCTGCGCGCCACGGTCTGACAGGAAGAGAATCCCGGAGATCCCCGCGGTCGGGGCGAATGGGAGGGCGGTCGTCCGCGACCGCCGGGGGATTGGGTACGACCTCTTATTGCTCGCCCTATACGGCGTTGGTCCGAGTGTCTTCCGTCGTCCACGGTGCATAAACTATGCAGTGACACTGCATAGTTTATGCAGTGTCACTGCAAGATTGTCAATAGGCTATCAAACCCCACACGGCCGGGGGCGTTTGCTCCTCCCGCTTCCTACAAGGCCTTCTTGAGCAGCCACACCTCCGCGACCTGCACCCCGCGTCCTGACACGAGCTGCCACTGGAGATCGAGTCTTCCGTCCGCCGTCGCCGCTTTCGGAACGTCATATTCCACCGGCCACACCGGATCGGGTTGCTTCAGTGGCCCGTGAACTTCGTACTTGCCATCCGCCACCAGTTTCATCTCGGCCCTGTACCGGCTGTAGTACGTCACCCGCACGCGGTACTGAGCCTTGGGATCGAGTCCTTGGTAGGAGAGGTCCAACGGTGTCGTTTCACCCGCCTCCGAGCAGTCCATCCACGAGTACTTCAGCGGCTCAATCTCCTTGGTATTGTTGTTCATCGAACGGAAGTACGCGTCGTGCGGCGACCGCAGGAATCCGGGATCCTGCTCGTATGGCAGTTGCCCCTTCAGATGCGGTTCATGCCCCGCGCGGCCCAGGTCGTCGTAGAACCCGCCGGCGCCCGGATTCTCCCAATTCACGATGGTGTTCAATTGCGCCAACTGCGTCTTCGATTCCTTTTCGGCCAAGATCTTCGTGAATTGCGTTTCTAACCACAGACGATCGTTTAGCGGACGGTCCAATTTGTCCAGAATGGCCCCGCGTTCAGGGCTCTTCGCCAAGTAAGGCGGGTCCATGCTCAATTGATACCCGATTTCCTTCAGCAGCTTCGGCCCCAAGTTCACCAATCGCTGGCGCAGAGCGACGCCGGGCTTCTCCGTGTCGGTCTTTGCCAACGCAGCCCGCGCGGACTTGATCGCCTCTACGGCGCCAGTTTTTGGGGCGCGTTTCAAGGCCGCATACGCTTCCTTCTCATAACTCAGTTCAGCCGTTCCGCGCACACGCACGTATTTGTCGTAAATTGCCCTCATCAAATACATGTTGTATCGCCAGTTGTCCGCTAAGCGTTCCCCGCTCTTAGCGCCGACCCGTTCCCACAGCGCCAGCGTCTTGTTGATACCCCTGTTCCTCAAAGCATCGCCGCGCCAGTTATCTTCAAGCATTTGCAGGCCCCGGCCCGCGTCTTTGGCGACGTCCACGCCGAAGAATACTCTGCCGTAATCCTCCAGGATATCCTCGACCTTTGCGTCCGGATCCCAAGCCAGTGCGCTCCACAGCATCTTGTTCAAATCATCCTGAGAACCGTCTGAATAGGAGACGAATCCGTCCGATCCTCTCGAGGTCACGCGCGCGATCACGGCTTCATCCTGTGGTCGCGGATTTGGCGCTTCGCGATCGAGGGTCTGCGCAAACAAGCGGTCCCAACTGGGCACGGGGAACTGGCAGCGCAAGCTGTGGGTGATGTCCGGATACGTCCGGAGCATGTACTGTTTCGGCAATCGGTCGCGATTCTCCTGGACCGTTCCCGGAGTGCTTGGCCCATGTACGATTCCTCGGAGCCAGGCGGGCTGCTTGTCACGGATGTAGGCGAAGAACGCATCGTTTTCTTCCGGACTGAATTTCTGATTCGATACCCACACGCCGGCCTTCGGAAAACGTTCGTGCAACACCGCCGCCATCTTCTCCAGCCACGGCATCAGATCCTGCGGATGGGTCCGTCCGGGATCGCCGCCCGGAACCATGATGTCATTTATCTCCGCGCATGCTGCGAAAAACTTGGCCCGGTCATCCAGCTCCTGCTGCGCGACCTTCGGATCGCGCACGTCGCCGTCCAGCGGCATCCAGAAACACACGTCCATCCCGTACTTCTTGAGCAACTTCGTGAGATCGACGTTCATATCCCACTGGTTACGTTGCATGACCTTGCCTTCTTTGAACGCGGGGTCGAGCGAGGTGATAAGCTCCACCGTGTTTGTCCCAAAAAGCGCCATGTCGCGGATGTACTGTTCGTACGTGTCCAACGTCCACAAGTCGTACGTGTTTGCCGCCTCGCGATAGCCGATCTGGTGTCCGCGAACGCGATACTTCGGCGCAGTGACGACATGCGCATTGTTCTTAAGCGCGACATAATCCTTCTTCAGGTCCAGCATGCGAATCAGGCGCCCCACGCCGAACAGCGCGCCGCGCGGGTCGTGTCCGATTACGAAGACTGGGCTCTTAGCGTCTCCGCTATGCACTGCAAAACCGTCCGCCAGCTTTGGCGGCCCGGCTTGACCCTGCGCCAACGCATAACCGCTGACCAGTGTGCCTTCAACGCCCAGCACGATTGCAGGTCCATCCACTCTAGTGGAGCTCTGTCGGAGCTTGACCCCGCTACGCTTTTCGATCTCCTCGCGAAGCATTGTAGCGGCAGTCGCCACCACCGGGTCCGCAGAAGGCGCCACGACGACGGCCTGCGAAAGATCGAGGGACGATTGCTTTTGCGCATGCGCCCCAAACGCGGCCAAAGCAAGTCCAACAAGCGCGGCAGCGATAGCGAGAATACGGCGGGACATGACAGTTCTCCTCGTGTAGGCGCCAATCCCATCGGAATGCGGCGCGACCCGATCCAGCGGCCTCCCCGGAAATCACGGTAGCAGTGTAGTGGGGCTATTGCAACCGAAGGCGCACACAACGTCGATAGGCAATGTGGGCGAGTCGAACTCGAGGCCTCAGGAGTGGCTCGGGCTCATGGCGTCAACGGAATATTCGAAACACCGCCGCGTCCTGGTTGGAATATGTTGTTGCCAAACCACAATCCCTGTGGCCTGGGTTCCGGAGTGATAAACACCGCGTATTCGTACCGGGGCGGGACCGTCTGCGGTTTTCCGTCCACTATCACCTGGTCCTTTCCGCTGTCGTACACGACGTTCCCCTGGATGATCACGTCCGTCATAATAGGGTTCTCTGCGAGTTGGCCTGATTCCAGGCTGATCACACCGCCTTTTGAACTCTGCCAGTTGAAGTATTCGTACCCGAACCCGAAATCGGAAAAGACGTTGTTGGCGATGACGTTGCCGCGTGTGTCATTGGCGACGCGCCCCGGTTTGCCATCCATCGCCGCTTCTGCTGGATGCGACGCGGTACCCGGCAACATCACTAGCCCCCACAAGTCCATGTGCGACACATTGTTCTCGCTGATGATCACGTTGCGCGCCCCATGCATGCACTTAATCCCGATAAACGCATGGTCAATGCTGTTGTGGCTGCACGTCACATGGTCCGCGTGGATGTCAATGCCTTGCGCGGCGTTCCGGATGAGATTGCCCGTGATCAACACGTGATCCGTCTCTTCGGGTGACGTGACAAGAATCGCCGAGCCTTGATGCCAGTTGTTCGCATAGTTGTCTTTTGGCGCCAGCCGCCCCTTTTTTGTGGGCTTTTTCCCGTCGGTCAGTTCGCCCAGGTGGTTGGCGTCCTTCACGTCCTTCGTCGGAAAGATGCGCCGCTCATCGATGAGGTTCCCATCGATCTGGACATCGCCGCTTTGCCGCACCGTGATCCCCGTGCCGTCGATTACTTTGAACGCGTATCCGTACAGATCGTTTTCCGTGCGGTCATCGACGCCAATGCGCTGATAGTTGATGATTTCGCACCCGCGAACGCGCGCCGCCATGCACTGTTCGAGCGCGATCGCGCCAGACAACGTCCGATTGTCCACAATATGGACTCCCGAAATGTCGAGACCCTCGCATTTCATCGCGCGCACCGCCGGTTCTGTCGTCTCCTCGTGCCCCTGAGCGCGCGTCAACGTTACGTTCGTGAGGCGTACCCCGGACACTCCCTCAATCACCACGACTGGCGCGGCCGGATTGCTTTGAACGATACGCCCGTACCCGCTCAAGCCGCTGCCATTCGAATGAATCCGAATCGGCGCGTCAATCACGTGATCGCCCGGTCCAATTTGAACCACTTCGCCCGGATGGTTATCCAGTTCCGCTTGGATGGAAGCGGATGCCGACGGCGCTCCCGCCTCGCCCGCGCCGGATTCGAACGACCAAGCGATCAGACAACACGTAACGGAAGCCATCATGACGAAGCGCAGGGTGTGCATCTCGATTCTCCTTTAGGCCCGATTGAAACACCATTCCGGTGATTGTAATCCAAAGCACTACGCTGATGCTTTCGGCCCCCAAGCTTCTGTTCAACCTATCCAAAACCCAGACCCAAAAAAGCAGCGCGTTCGCGAAACTGCCTTCTTCGCGAACGCGCGGTAAACGCTCAGAACCTGTTATTCTGTTTTCGAGCCTTATCGAACTAACACATCCCGCAATTCATATTGTTCGGGGATCCAACGCCGCTGAATCTCGTAGTGCCCCGATTCCACACGGGCACTGGGATCGTACGAGTCACGTACCCAAACACGGGTCTCCTCGTAGTGCCCTTCACGCACCAATACCGGAACCCGCTCGTAGTGTCCACTCGGTTGCGAATACACGCGATTGGCGTCGCTATTCACGATCGTGCTAACCAAACCTACGACCGCGTTCGCAATTCCAACATCCCGGTAGGCGTCCGCATAGGCCCGGTCGGAATCCCGATAGCCTCGCGAGTCATACGGATATCCGTACTCGCCCGAATCGCGGTAACGCTGTGACCGGTCGAAGTAGCCCAGTAGATTGCCGAGATCGCCCAAATTCTGCAACGACTGCCCAGAATTTGCCCGGAACGGTGAATGATTCGTAGTTCCGCGTGACCGCGATGGCGCATTGAGATTCGTGATCCCGCGCATGCGCGATGGCGCGTTCAGATTCGTGATCCCGCGCATCCGGGAGGGCGCCTTGAGATTTGTTATCCCGCGAATCCGCGTCGGCGCGCCGGCCTTCAAGCTGCGCAGACCGCGGCTGGCTATCTTGCGTAACCCGTCATTGCCATCCGCGACGGCGGTCGACGTCGTTACCATGCTCACGCCTACGATAATCGGTAGGATTGCTGCTCGCCAAAATTTGATGTTCATGGCCCGTACTCCTGCATTGGCTCTTAACTAATCAGACGCCTTGCAGAGGGGATTATTCATGCGGGAACGTACAAACTCGGAATTCGGCCAGAAAGTGGGCTTTTTGACGCGGCGCGGCCAGAAAACGTCTGTAAGTCGTTCAATACGAGCGCCGGTTCGTGCGGAGTTCTGCTATTCGGAGGCTTTCTGGCCGCGCCTCACGCCGCGCTGATGGGGCGATTGGGAATATTCCCAGCGCAACCATCAGCGCGGCATGAGGTTAGCCATTCGCGGATTGGGCGTTACCGTTGTTCACCCCGCGGACCATCCGGAGGCCCTTGCCTATCGGGAGGCCCTTGCCGATCCGCTGGTCCGCCTCGGTCAGGCCGCTCGCCGCCGGGTCCCTGGGGCGGGCGATGGCTGGCGTGAAAGGCTTTGAACTCTTCGCGGGACACGCTAGCATTATGGTCGGCATCCATCGCGTCGAAGAGCTTATCGGGATCCATCGGCGGCCCGCCACGGCGCCCACCGGGAGGCGGACCCCACTCGCCACCCTGTCCTCCGCGCTTGCCCTGAGGCCCGTCGGCGTCTGCGTGCGGCCCACGATCACCCTCACCACGCGGTGGCGGTCCGGGCCGGTCCGAACCCGGTCCACCGAATCCATCTCGAGGTGGAGGACCTTGTCTATCTTCGGGGCCGCCCGCGCCGTCACGACGAGGCGGACGAATATCACTCTTCGCGCCCGGTCCTTGCCCATCGCCAGGTCTACCTGGACCTTCGCCAGGACCCTGAGGCGGACGGCGCTTCGCATGGAAGGCAATAAACTCGTCTTTGGCTACTACGCCGTCGCTATTGGTATCCATCATCTCGAATAGCTTTACCGGATCCATCATATGCGGCGGCCCAAGACGCTCTCCCTTCATACCGTCGCCGCGCGGAGGTCCTTGTTCTCCGGCCGGCGGCGGAGGCGGCGCGTCCGT
Source organism: Candidatus Hydrogenedentota bacterium (assembly GCA_016215105.1). Classification (GTDB taxonomy): domain Bacteria; phylum Hydrogenedentota; class Hydrogenedentia; order Hydrogenedentales; family SLHB01; genus JACRLJ01. The sequence continues at coordinate 12,848 of JACRLJ010000104.1, read as the reverse complement.
GCGGGGTGGCGGTGGCGGGGCCGCGCCGGCGTCGTCAGCCGCCAACGCGGAATGCTGCAAGAAGAGAGTGGCACCGGCGATTCCCAGCAGGACGGCCAGAGGTACCGCGATCCGATGCTTAAGTGTTCTCCGAGTCGTGCTCATAGTGTTGCTCCTTTCTTTCATCGTTTGTTGAGCGAAGCGTTAGTCAAGAATCACTGAATTCCCGACGTCTTATGTGCTGCTACCTGAATCTTACCGTGTCAACATAACGGTGACCGGCGCACTCGGATTACAGAATCGTAATCCGGCTTTCAGCGCGCCGAGGCGCGCGGATCACGGTCGTGTACGCCGTCGCCGTCACGAATAAAGTTCGGGTAGAGTAAGCGCATGCAATCCGGGCAGATACTGTGACTCAACGCCGTCAGCGAATCTCCCCGGGGACGATTGGCGAGCGCCTTCCAGTTTCCGCCGTCATCGCGCACTCTGTGGCACGAGGAACAGATCGGCACAATGACTCCCAGTAGCGTCTTGGTCAATGTCCTATCCGTGGGTAGTACGGAGGGCTCTGACGAAGCTATCACACCATCGGCGCCTTGGGCCGAATGGTCCGAAGAGCGTTCCGTACGCTCAATGAGATAAGCGTTCATGATGGACCTCCATTCTGTCATCACGATTCAACCACTGCGTGATGCATCAACATTGGAATCGTAACCTATTAGGATTGCGGTGACCCGTATGTCTGCATTACAAAATTGTCATCTGCGGAAGACGTACTTCCGAGATGGACAGTGATATACTTTTGTCATGAAGGTTCTACTCGTTGAAGACGAAAAACAGATTGCCGGATTCGTCCGTAAGGGCCTGGAAGAACAAGGGTTTGGCGTGGACTGGACCGCAGACGGCGATAAAGCCTATCAATTGGCCACATCGCAGCAGTACGATGCGATCGTTCTCGACATCATGCTTCCGGGCCGGGACGGCCTCAGTATTCTCAAGAACCTGCGCCAGCAACGGAATCCCGTCCCTGTCATATTGGTGACGGCCCGGACCGAACTGGATGAACGAGTTGAAGGATTGAACCTGGGCGCCGACGACTACCTCACCAAGCCCTTCTACGTGGAAGAGTTGATCGCGCGGCTCCACGCGCTGATTCGGCGCGGCTCGGGCGAAAGGCTCAGCATTCTGCAAGCCGGTGATTTGACGGTGAATCTCATGACACGCGATGTGAAGCGCGGCGATACGCCGGTCCGCCTCACCACCCGCGAGTTCAATCTGCTCGAATATCTCATGCGATCACCGGGACGGGTTCTCACCCGCACCCAAATTCTCGAGCATGTCTGGGGCTATGATTTTGACCCCTCCACCAACCTGGTAGACGTTCACGTCCAGCGTCTTCGCAAGAAGATCAGCGCCGACGACAAGGAACAGTGGATTGAAACCGTCCGCGGTGTCGGCTACCGCTTCCGAAAGCCATGATGAGCTCCGTTCTCGAAATGTTTCGTTCGTTTCGCGTGCGCATCGCGCTGCTATCTACGCTCCTGTCAGCCTTGGTGCTGGCTGGGTTCATGACCTGGGCGTGGGCCGCTGTTCAACGCATCAGCCTGCAAAGCATTGATGAGAATATTCGCGATATCGGACGCCGTCATTTGTCTATGTATTTGCCCCCACGGAACTGGCCTATCGTCGCGGAACGAGAAGCGATGCGGCTGGGCGGCAACGGCGAGGATTCCCTAATCCTATTCGTTATGGACCGTGGCCAAGACGTCCTCTACATTTCGCCGGATTGGCCGCCGGAAATCTCCACCGAGGATTTTCCCGCTCCGCCGGGCGACGAGGGCGCGGACGCTCAATACCCGCCGCCAAAAAGACCGGGCCGGCGTGGTCCGGAAGGCGTGGAAGGCGGGCGCGAATTTCAGGGGCGCCACTCCGGACCGGAGGGTCCTCGTTTCGGGGCGGGTGGCCCGCCCCCTCCACCGCCCCCGATTCTGTTAGCGTCCGCGTTCACGCGAGTGGCCCGCGGGACGGCGTGGCGCATCGGAGTGATGACCACTCCCGATCTAACGTTCGTATTGGGACTTAACATGAACCGCTCAAACGTGGAAGTGCGGCGGCTACGAAATGCGTTCTTGGTGGCGGCGCCGGCCGCGCTTATCCTCATTGCGCTGGCGGGCTGGCTCGTCGCGCAACGCGCACTGCGCCCGGTGCGTGTGCTGACGTCCACCGCCGAGCGCATTACCGCCAAGGGACTTGACCAGCGCATTCCGGTGACGGACGAAGATAGCGAGTTCAGGCGCCTTGTCACCGTGTTCAACCGAATGCTGGATCGACTCGAGAGCAGTTTCCATCAAGCCGTGCGTTTCAGTGCGGACGCCGCGCACGAACTCAAGACCCCTCTCACGATTCTTCAAGGTGAATTGGAGCAGGCAATCCAAGAGGCTCCCGCCGGCTCAGACCAGCAGCAGACTCTTGGCGCACTACAGGAGGAAGTGCAGCGTCTCAAGAATATTATCCGCAAGCTGCTGCTGCTGTCGCTTGCGGATTCCGGGGAATTGAAGCTCAATCTCGAACGGGTGAACCTTACCGAGATGCTCGAATCTGCGTGCGAAGACATTGCAATACTTGCGCCAGAACTTACAGTCCAGAGGATGATTGCAGTTGAGCAGTGGACGATGGCCGATCCGGATCTGTTGCGGCAGGCAATTCAAAACCTGGTCAATAATGCAATCAAGTACAACGAGACCGCCGGGCGCATTCGTCTTGAGCTAAGCACAGAGCGCTCAGTCGTGAAGCTCACGATCACCAACACGGGGCCGGGCATTCCTGCCGCCGACCGCGCCAGAGTATTCGACCGCTTCTACCGCGCCGACAAAGTCCGCAGCCGCGAGAAAGAGAGCGCCGGGCTCGGCCTCAGTCTTGCGCGTGAAATCGCCCGTGCCCATCAAGGCGACGTGCTCCTCGAAAACTCTCCACCGGGAGAAACCGTGTTCACGCTTCTGCTTCCGTCCGCGGGCCCGTAGACCCCGAGATCCCGCCGCGCGTCATTCGTCGAAATTGGGAGAGCGTCCGCGTCGATCTAGCCCGCCTTCTGGGAAAACGAAAGCGCCTCGCGAACTTTCCGCAGCAACGTCTCTGGAGAAATCGGTTTCGACAGAAACTCATGGCCGCCACTGTCGCGGTCGTTGTATCCCGACATGATTACGATGCGTGTCTCAGGGCGCAGCGTCTCCACGCGTTTCGCCAAGTCTATCCCTCCCATGGTCGGCATGACGAGATCCGTCAACATGAGATGGATAGGCTTCTCGGCCCTGGTGATTAGACTGAGGGCTTCGCTTCCGTTCTTGGCCTCGAGTACCTCATACCCCTTTGCGCGCAGTACTCGCGCAACAACTTCGAGCACACGATCGTCATCCTCGACGACCAGAATCGTATCGGACTCGATACTTTCATGCGCTTTGGGCGGCGCCGGCGCCCGTAGAGCTTTGCTTTCAATCTGCGGCAAGTAGATTCTGAAAGTGGTTCCTTTGCCCGGCGCGCTATCGAATTCTACGTGGCCATGATTCTGTTTCACGACACCATATACGTAGGAGAGCCCCAAACCGGTACCCTTTCCAACCCCTTTGGTGCTGAAGAAGGGCTCGAAGACGTGGTCCCGTGCCAGGGGATCTATTCCGCAGCCTGTGTCCGTAAACGTTAGAACCGCGTAAGGGCCTGGACGCAGGCCCGGTTTGCCTTTGAGATCGGTCGCGCTCAGCTCGACATTGAGCGATTTAATCGTGATCGTTCCCCCATGCGGCATGGCGTCGCGCGCATTCGTCCCCAGGTTCACCAGGATTTGCTCAATCTGGAATGGGTCGAACTTCACGCGCCCCAAGTCCGGGTCCAGAATGAGCACCAGATTCGTGTCCGCGCCCGCGATTCCATGGAGCGCCGGACTCATATCTTCGACCGCCGTGTTTAGATTCATTTCCACGGGAAACGCGGCCTGCTTTCCACTGAAATTCAAGAACAGTCGGGTCAACGATGCGGCGCGTTCGCCTGCTTCGTGAATCAGCTTTACGTCGCGAAAGAGGGCATCTTCCGGTGACAGCCGGCTCATCAGAATATCGCTGTAGCCCAGGACTGCGGTCAGGATGTTGTTGAATTCGTGCGCAATGCCTCCGGCAAGCTGGCTTACCGCTTCCATCTTCTGGTTTTGCTGCAATTGAATTTCCAGAGGGCGGAACTCCGTCAAGTCCAAGACGGATCCGATACACCGCGCGGGTTTCCCCGTAACATCGTAGATGATAAACGCGCGGTCTAGAACGTGAACCCACTCTTCATTTGCGCGCCGCGCGCGGTACTCCGTGGACCACTTCGATTGCCGCTCGGCAAACGCATCCGACAAACTCGACCGCACGCGCTCCAGATCTGATGGATGTATCCGAGTAGTCCACCATCCCCGGTCCAAGTCCCCGGATGGGCGCCCGAATCTTTCGCCAGCAACATTACTTTGCCATACCCGATCCGTCTTCAAATCCCAATCATATATCGCATCGTTCGTTGCCTTGAGCACAATACTCAGCCGCTCGCGGGCCTCTGCGAGTTCCGCTTCAACTTCCTGTTGGGCTTTCCGGTTCGCGGCCTCGACGAGTTCGCGCCGAATCGCCGGCGCCAAGCGGGCCAGCGAACCCTTCACGACGTAGTTGCTCATCCCGTTCTTCATCGCCTCGACGGCGGTGTCCTCGCCAATGGTGCCAGACACAGCAATGAACGGAATGTGGCGCGCGATCTCGTTGCGTAACGCAAGCGCGGCGCGTCCGCTGAACTGGGGCATGGTGTAGTCGGAAAGAATCACATCCCACGAACCGCTCGACAGCGCTTGGCGCATCGCGGATGGCGTATCCACCCGAGTGTAGGTCGGCGAAAAACCTGCGCGACGCAACTGCCGCAGCACGAGAAATACGTCGTCGTCTGAATCTTCAACATAAAGTATTCGTACCGGAATATCCGTCAATTCGTCGCAATCGGCACGGGCCCGTTCACTCATTGTACTTCTCCTTGGGTTTGCCATTGCCGGCCTCCTACGCGCTTCGATACATCGTGCGTTATCTTGTAGGCATGGCGTCCAAACGATACGTCATGCAGATTACTTTTTCGGCGTACTTGACGGTATGCGTGGAGACGAATTGAATAGGGAACTGCCGCAATTCTACCAGTCCGCGATGCGGCCTGCGGAAATGAAGTTGCTCTTGATTTGATTGCCGTCAACGTCACCGACGAATTACCTCTCGCCGCTACCAGAACTGCAAATGGTTTTGATGACTGAGCGATCCGTTCCTGGCCGCTGCCCCTCGTATCAGGCTTCAACTGTATTGTACCAGGAACACTCCGAAAAAGGGCGCAAATTCCAGCGCGACAGAAATATATTTGTGCGTAACTCGAACACCTGCGCAAACCGCCAGTACTGCGCAATGACATCAGCATGGAAAAGCGAGGAAAACCGCCAATTGTTCGAGTGATTGATTTCGCACCGTTGTCAGATGTCTCAGTTTGCCGGGCCGATGGCGTTGATATCCGGACTCATAGTAGGGTAGGTGGGTCTCCCTCAGCGCCGGCGACTGAGCTCGCGCAAAGCAGCGCGCCGCGTGTTCGTCGTTCCGCGCATTGCCGCCAAGTTCTCAATAGGCTATGATCCGGGTGTCAGTTCATGTTGGAAACGGTGGCGGCTTTCGCACTATAGCAGGCAGGAAACTAGGTCGTGGTTCGTTAACACGCTGGAGAGGCGCTATGACAGACAACAAGGCGATTGAAGAGACGGTTCATCGCTTGGTGCGAGATGGTTTCGAGCATACGTTCGGAGCGGCCCAAGTCGACGCATTGCCCAGCGAAGTGTGGAGAGCCGTCACTGCCACCGGCACGACTCTGTGGCTCGATACCGGCGATATGGATGAGGCCACGAGCTTGTGGAATAGTGAGTTCAAGGCGCTTACTACCAACAACACCCTGCTGAATAAAGAGGTCCAGAAAGGCATTTACGACAAGCTCGTCGGTAAGACAGCTGCCGCAATTCGGGCCGCGGCGCCGGGCATCGACGAGAAACGGCTTATACTCGAAGTGGCGTTTGTGCTGAATGCGTACCACGCGCTCCGCCTGGTTCATCAGTTCGACGCCTTTGTATCGGTCGAGTTGCACACCGATCTCGCGAACGATGTCGAGCGTACCGTGGCCTACGGAAAACGCTTCTATGCGATTTGCCCGGAACGGTTTATCGTAAAAGTACCGCTGACGCCGGCGGGATTGCTCGGCGCGCGAAGACTTGGGGACGCGGGCATACCAGTGAATTTTACCCTCGGGTTTTCAGCGCGCCAAAACTACCTTAGCGCGCTTGTGGCCCAACCTCAATACGTGAACGTGTTCATGGGCCGCCTGAATGCGTTTGTCATCGACAACAAGCTTGGTGACGGCAAGAACGTCGGCGAGAAAGCCACCTTGGCCACGCAGCGGGAAATTCTTGCGCTGCGTAGCGCGGGCCGGACCCACGCGCGGCTGATCGGGGCGAGTATGCGCGATGGCGGGCAGGTTGGCGCCTTGGCAGGGCTTGATGTCTATACCATGCCGCCCAAGGTCGCATCCCAGTACCAGCAGAACCCGCTGAAGGCCGTCTCGTCGCGAATTGCCGACGATCCCCCTGTCACCACGGCCTCTGGCGTGTCCGCGGATGAGTTCGCGGCGCGCACGTTGTGGGAGACGCCGGGGGCGTTCAAGGCGTGTGTAGACGCGTTGCTCGCCCGAAATCCCAGTCGCATGTCTCCGGACGAGCTTGTCAGCTTTCTGGCGGCGGGCGGATTTGGCGATCTCTTCCCGCGCTGGACCGAAGAGGATATTGGCGCCGCGCAGACGGACGGAAAGATCCCTGTCTACGCCAGATGGAAAGCACGTCTGGCCTCTGGCGCCATTGGGTTGGATTCGCTGATGAATCTCAGCGCGTTCTATTCCTTTTGTACCGATCAGAATGCGTTGGATTCCCGAATAGCAGCGGGATTGCGCTAGGCGCCGCATGTCGCGGCGAGGAGGTGAAGGCGCGTGTACAGCGTCATGATGGCCACGATGTTCTTCGCCTCTACGTCGCACGCGCCGGCGTTGGGGATCGACGGAACAGACTTCACGCTCGACGGTAAACCGACCTTTCTCCTCGGAGCCAGTTACTACGGCGCGCTCGGAATCGAGGATACCAGGAACGTCAAACTCGATTTGGACGACCTCGGCCACTGCGGGTTCAACTGGATTCGGGTATGGGCGACCTGGAAGTACGACGACGACAATATGTCCGCGGTGGCGGCCGACGGCGCCGTACGCCAACCCTATATGGATCGTCTCGAACGGGTCTGTGAATTGGCGGGCCAGAGAGGTTTTGTCGTCGACGTTACCGTCACGCGGGGTAAGGCGCCGCACTTCCCATCCACTCAGCAACAGCATCTGAACGTAATCACGACGTTAAGCCAGAAGCTGCAGCGCTTCCGCAATGTCTATTTCGACGTGGCCAACGAGCGCAATATCGGGGATGACCGTTATGTGTCCATGACCGAAGTGGGGGAACTTATCGCCGCCGTGAAAAAGAGCGATCCGAATCGCCTCTGCACCGCTTCGCAAGGCGGCGATATTGCGTCCGATGAAGTTACCGAATACATCACTGTCGGCAAAGTCGATTTCCTGTGTCCGCATCGCGCGCGCGGACAGCACTCGCCCATCGAAACGGAAGCCAAGACACGCGCGTACCTGACGTTCATAAAGGCCGCCCCGCGATCGGTCCCGGTTCATTACCAGGAGCCGTTTCGCCGCGGATACAACGATTGGAATCCGGTTGAAAATGATTTCACCACCGATCTCCGCGGCGCGCGCGTTGGTGGCGCGGCGGGCTGGTGCTTTCACAACGGCGCTTCTCGCGAAACGAAAAATGGCCGCCCACGACGGTCATTTGATATGCGTCCCGCCGAAGGCCGCTTGTTCAAGCAACTCGATTCCGAAGAACAAGCATTTCTCGCCCGCCTTCGCGAATCGGCGAACTAGCCGTACCCCGTCAAACGGTTTTCCAAGGGTCCGTCCACGCGCGCTTACAAGGGATGTTCACTTCCTGGTAATGCGTCAGACTGTCCCGCTCCAAGTAGACCCGGCCGGCCTTGAACTCGTCTCTGCGCTCCGCCAAACGCTGCTGCAACTGGATTTCGAGCGTCTTCTGTAACGCCGCATGAGCCGGATCCCCAATCAGGTTCTTCATCTGAAACGGGTCGGTCTCGTTGTCGTATAAGAGCCAAGGACCATCAATATTTCGCACGTAAGTGTAACGCGCCGCCCGCAGACCCCGATACGCCTTCATCCCGTTGGTCAGCAACTCCGTAAACTCGGCCGGCATGTTCAGGAACGCCGCCTCAGCGCCGGTCAACTGCCGTTCCCCGCGGATTTCCGGCGACCAATCGCGTCCCTCGACGGTTTCCGGTTTTGGCAGGCCGCACAGCCCCAACAAAGTCGGCATGATATCCGGCGCATCAATCGGCGCCGCGAGCTTGCGTCCCGTGTCGCCGTGCAACTTCGGCCAACGCACCAGGAACGGCACGCGAATGGACTCGTCCCACGGAAACAACTTGGTCTCCAGCCCCTGGCTCCCGCGCATGTCGCCGTGGTCCGAGGTGAAGATGAATATGGTGTCCTGTTCCTTCCCCGACTCAGCCACCGCGCGCTGCACAATGTCCAGGCAATCGTCCAACGCGGCGATGTGCGCGTAGTACCCCCGCAAGTCCTCCGCTGCCTTCCCGCGAAATTCATCCGGCACGTTACGGCGCAGCGCGATTTCGCGCCCCGCATACCGCTTCTGATACTGCTCGGGCGCCGTGTGCAGCGGAAAGTGGGGAGGACCCCATGACAGCATCAACAAGAATGGCTTATCCGATTTCGCGTGGGCGTGAATGTACTCCGCGGCGTCCCGGCTCTGCGCGAACGCGTCATAGCCTTCCCACTTGCGCGGCGTTGGGTCGTCGTTAAAGTAATACCCCGAGTCATTGTAGTCGTGACAGCACTCAAATGCTTTCCAATAGTCGAATCCCAACTGGTGGTCACGCGGCACAAACTGCTCTCTCCGGCCATACTTCCCGTCCGGGCTTCCATAAACGTGCCACTTGCCAATATACCCCGTTTCGTATCCGTGCGCATGAAACGCGCGCGCGATAGACATGCAGTTTGGATTCAACTCGACATCGTTGATGTAGACGCCGTGCGTCAACGGATACTGTCCCGTCATCAAGCTCGCCCGATACGGGCAGCACACGGAACACCCGGAAACCGCGTGCGTGACGTTGATGCTGCGCGACGCCAGACGATCCAGATTGGGCGTCATGCAATTCGAGTCGCCGTTGTACCCGGTCGCCTGCGCCCGCCACTCGTCCGCAAACACAAACACGATGTTTGGTTGCCTATCCATGTCACGTCTTCCGTTCTGAATTAGCTTGCTTCGACAACTAAATCGGGCCTACGTGTCGGTGGGAGTCTCGTCCCAGCGGTTACCGGGCGCCATACCGCAAACCCAGTTCAACGCCAAATGCCGTTCCATAATGATGGACGCTGCAACGTGGTAATCCTCTTGGGTGAGAGCTCGGAATGGCTTTGACTTGAAGACGAAATCGTCTTCGATAAGTTCCGCGAGGTCGCCGCGCTCATACGCGGTCCTTGCTGACATACGCACGATATCGTCAAACGTGTGCAAGCCCGCCTTCTTCATATCGGCAGTCGGCTCAAACGCGCGACCCTCTTCCACTATACGCCTAGTCCGAACTCGCCAATGCCAAAGTTCAGTCAGGTCGCGAGCGGCCATCAACTCAGAATGCGGCCTAAGGGAGGGACTCTTGGAGAATATTCCCACCTTCGTCAATTCCAGCCGTTTCAACAAGTTCATATCCGTCTCTAAGTCGATTCTCGGATATTCCGGAAGGAGATTCAGAGCCCACATTAACGCTCCGACGCATTCCATACGCCATCCCGCCGCCATCCGCGCGTACGAATCCATACTGAAGCCGGACGACCGAAGGAAGGCTTGTTCCTTGGGACTGGCATGTTTCCAGAGTCCGAATTTCAGCATTGCCGAGATCAGCGCTTGCGCTTGCTTGGCGCAATCCTCGTCAAACTGGCGCCGGTCTTGTGATGACCACCGAGTTCCGAGTTGCTCGATGACCTCTCGTGGTGGCGCAGTCGCCCCGTGGATCACGACGCACTTCAACACCTGAGTTCGCGCGAAGACAGCTTTGTTTGAAGGTTTCATTTCAAGTCTATTTCACCCCAACCGTCTCACTGCAACTCCGCCGTCGCACCCGCGCCACCAGATCATCCTCGAACTCCGGCGTGACCATCCTCACCACGCGCCCGCCCTCAACCTCCGTCCACGGGGAATACAAACCCGAAGTGGGGGAGAAGCACGCCATCTCGAACCGGCCCGCCGGCAATTCAAACGCCACCGGTTCCGCGAGCGGCTCGCCCGCGCCCGGCTCATCCACCTCGCGCGCGTCCGCCAGATACACCGCCACATCTTCGCCTTCGACGCCGAACACCGACTCCACGGTGTGCGTCATTGGAGCCTTCAACCACCCCGTCAAGGGCCGCGCCCGTACCAGGTCGAAGCTGTGCGCGAACTCCGATAAATGCTTCATCCACGTTCGTATGCAGCGTTGCGATTCTTCCGTGCCTGTCTCGATACCCGGCCAAATCGAGAAATCGATGTAGTCGTAATGGCTCCCGCACATCACCGCGGTCCACGCCCGCTTCCGGTGAACCGTCCAACCTTCGAAATCCTTGAATCGGCTCGCCGCGTTGTCCTCATCGCAGTTCAACGGTTTCCGCTCGCCATACGCCGACAAACAAAAGTCCCGCAGCGCCCGCAGCTTCAATTGCTTCGACATGAACTGCCCGAGGTCGTAATTCACGCCCGCATGCACCGTGTTCGGCAGCGGATGAATATTCACCACATCGAAGAACATCTCGCGGAACGACTTGTCCGATCCCTGTCGAGTCCCATCGTGCTTATACGCCTCCTGCCCCGCAATCAAGTGCCGGTTCGGCAACCGTGCCTCCGTCTCCCGTATCACCTTCGCCAGCTCCGTCTGCCACGCGTCCACTACCTCCAACGGCGGCGAAGTCGCGATCCCTGGTAACAACCCGGTCGGCTCGTTGCACACCTCGAAGAGCACATTGTCATACCCGTGTACCTCCGTCACGACCTTCTCCACCAGCGCCCGCTGCCGCGCGAACGTCTGCGGATGCCGCATCGTGATGTACTCCGGCCACGCGATGGTCTCGACTCCGCCCAAGTTGTTCCCCGTCTTCAATGGGTTCAGCGCCCACACCTCCTCGCAATACGTGTTGCTCAGGATCACCACCTCCACCACAATCCCATAATCCGACGCCAGCGTCAGAAACTCGTGCAGCCGATCGAAAAACTCCGGGTTCCACTGATCCAGATCATACTTCGGCAACCCATCCGCCGCGTTTCCCGGCCCCGTCCGCGGATACGGCGAAATGTAATCCGTCGACTCCGGCTTGCACGTCGAATACGGGTTATGTGAACTCTGCTGCTCCCGGAACAAACAAAACAACCGCGTCAACGTCTGCGCCTTCTCTGCCGCATCCGCCAAATACCGCTCATACCGAAACGGCCGGTTCATCACCGCCCCATAATGCTCCGTCGCGCAAACCAAAATGCGGGGCTGCCCGCGAAACTCGAAGAGCTTGGGGTTGTCAGGGTGGATACGTATGGGAGCGGTCATAGCTTGTTCCTGTCGTGACGTTTTCATAGCCTGCGAAGTTGGAGTCTGAAACGAGTATCTATCACACCACTACCTGTATTCAATGCCAGACGATGTCGTTACGTTTTGACCTGCCGCCCCGAGTGGCCGCTTCCCATTCGCTGAAAGCGAAACACATCACAGCCAGGGATGGCCGCCGGGCTGTAGATCGAGCAGAAGTAACGGGCGAACATGGACGCTTGCCGAAGTGGTTCTGAATTTAGAACTATTGTGCAATTTCTTCTTCGCTGAAAGCGAAACGCATCACAGCCCAGGGAAGGCCGCCGCAGTTCTTACGGAGGCGGCCTTCCCTGGGTGTGCTCCAACCACATTGTGTTCCCTGAAGGGGAACCACAGCGTCACCAACCTAGTCCCACACGTACCGTTCGTCGTATTCAACGGCATGTCGCTTCAGAAACTTCCTGAACTCGTCCTGGAACGACACCTTCGCATGGTGAGTTTCCTGATTCAGGATGTAATTCCGCACGCGCGTGACACTGGAGTAGCTTACCGAGAACGCCCCATACCCGTTCTGCCACGCAAACTCGCCGAGGTTACCGTCCTGTGTCTTCAACCACTTCGACGATGACCGCTTCACCATGCCGATGAGGTCCGCCAATTTCTCCGTCTTGGACAGCAAACACAGAGCATGAACATGATCGGCCACCCCACCAACGACCAACGCCGGCGAATCGTTCGCGTTGAATATCCCTGCCAAGTACGCATGCGCGTGGTTGCGGAATTCTTCGTCCGCAAGAAATTGAGCCCTGTTCTTTGTCGAGAATATGATGTGGACGTAGATCTTCGCTAACGATTGTGGCATTTGTCGTCCCCTCCATCATGCTGGTTAGGCGCCCTGTGGTACTCCTTCAGAGTACACGCAAGGCAGGTTCCCCGTCCCCAGGGAAGACCGCCGACCCAAAGCCGTCGGCGGTCTTCCCTGGGTCCCTAATCTTCAACATCGTGAAAGACTTTCGCATTTCATCAGGCTGCTTTGGGGTTAAGTTGTTGAATGGTTGCATTTTGGGCGAGGAGGATGGCGGTACATATTTCGCGGCCTTTGGC
>JACRLJ010000128.1 GCA_016215105.1 Candidatus Hydrogenedentota bacterium | reverse complement strand
GGCGCCTGGGTGTTCTCCGCATTCAAACCGTTCTACGCGACCAGCGCGGTGGAAACCTATAAGAGCGCGTGGTGGGCTCCGGCGGAAACCAAGGAGGACTACTTGCAGAAGCTGGCGGCGCGCATCGCCGGACCAGCCGCGGGCCCGCATCTTCGCAACGCGTGGAAACTGGCGTCGGACGCGATTACATGGTCCCCCGAAATCCCCGCGTACTACATGGGCCCCTACTACCTCGGTCCCGCCCACCCGATGTGCGCTGACCCCGAAGCGAAGTTGCCGGAGGTATTCTACGGACGCTATCTATTCATGGCCGAAATGACCGACGATGAAGGGATAAAGCTGCGGCCGTCGTTCGTGACAGTTCCGACCGGCAATGTCCCGGTCTTTGGGAAGTACTATCGCAAGATGGAGGAGTTGCTCGGCCAAGCGGTGAAGGAAATCAACGAGGCGGCGCCACAGGTCCCGGCGCGCTGCCAATTGCCGTTTAGCAGTGACGTGTCCTCGATCCGCTGGTTCTATCACACTGCCCGGACCGAGGCGAACTTCTACGAGTCATGTCAGTTGCGGGATCGCTTGTTTGCCTTGGCTGCGAAAGCGTCTCGCACCCCTGAGGAAATCGCTGCCGCGCAAAAGGACTTTGCCCGCTGGAATGAGGTCCTGAAGGATGAAAAAGCCAACACCACCGAGGCGTTGCCCGTAATGGCGGCGGACGTGCGCCTCGATTTCTACTTCGGAGGCGATCACACGCTCTCGCACGGAACCGACATGATGCGCGCCAAACTGACTCTGCTCGACAAAGAAATCAGTGAGACTCTTCCCGCGCTCGCCAAGCGCTGTGGACTCGACGCGGAACGGAAATCTTAGTCGTTACTTCTGGGCGGTTGGAGACGAACCTAGCCCGTGCGGAGGCAGCGGCACGCCGCATCGCGTGGTCTCTTGATCTGTGGTGTTCAGCCAGGACAGCGTGTCGGCGGGACACACGCTGACCAATACGCCGTCTTCTTTGCCGTCTGCGCTCACCATTGCGCGGGTCGCTGGCGCCAACTCTCTTGCGGTGGCCAAGTCGCGTGATAGAAACGTCCGATACTCGGTTCCGGCATTGTCACCGTGAAATACGGCAACGCGCCCTCTGCCCAGCCGCGCATTCGCTCCAAACAGCGCATCGTGCGCGCGTTCATCGCCTTCGACGGACCGCAACCGGCCTACGCCGTCCGCGTAGAGAAGCAGACCGCCCTTTCGCACCCAAGTCTGTATGCGTTTCCACGTCTCGACTTCAGCCACGTTTCCGGCGATGAGTATCAAGGCTTTGGCGCGCGCCAATCCGCCGTCGTGAATCTGCGCGTCGCTAAGGTAGCCAAAATCGAAGTCGTCTCGTAAGGCGCGCATGTGCCGGAGGAAGTCGTATCCCTTGAGTTTGATGTACGTTTCGGGATAGTAGCAGTAGATTTCAACTTGTGGCGTCTGTTGCTGGAAACGATTTCCCCATCGCGCAAAGCTTTCGGCCGCGGCCCCGTTTCCGAAGATGTTCGGATAGTAATAGTGGAGCCCGCGCGCGCCCGACGTTGATGCGTTGTAGATGCGTACTGGAACGCCGGCGGGAGTGACTTCCCCGGCGGGTTCGAAGCTGAAATACGCGCCATACTGCCACCCGGCGGACGCAACCCAGCGCGTCAGCGAGAAGTTGTTGCACGCATCACTCGCTTCGTTGGTGATGCGCACGCCTCCATGAATGCGCGCAGCGGCCTTGCACTGCTCTCCGAAATCGGAGCCATGTTCGGCGGGCGCGTGGCCGCCCGTGCAAAGGTATATATCCCCTTTCGGGAAGTTCTTGCGTGTCTCGGTCAACCAGAACTCGGCCCAATCGGTCATCGAGTCGATGTACCACGAGCTGAAGTCCAACCAGGCGCGATCGTTGGGCGCGCTGTCACGTACCAAGGGAAAGATGTCGGTAATGTCTGTGTAGTGGGTACCCCACGCGGCGTTGAGACGGCTCGCGGACCGGTACTTCTTCTTCATCGCGTCATGAAAGCTCTTGATCGCGTACATGTCTCCGGCCCAATAGCCGGGATGGCTGTGGTAAGGGCCATGAATGTCCGCGGTCCAATCGTTGCCGGTTACCGGATAGATTGCTTCGCCATAGTTTCCGGTGATGCCGAGCAGGATGGACTCGATGACGCCGGTTGGCCCGTAGTGTTCGCAAAACGCTTTGATGAAGCGGGAGACGTGCTTGCGCAATTCCGGGTTCCACAATGACTCCACGTCGCAATCCTTGCCGTGTTCGAGGCACACGTACCCTTGCGACCCCGGTTTTTTGTAGTACCAATCCGGAAGACTGTACGCGGAGCCAACAATGAGAAACGGCACCCACTTGATGTCGTACTTCTTGTACACGTCTACGAATGCGTCGTACACGCTCCAGTCATAGTTCCCTTCTTCTGGCTCACACAGGTTCCAGCGGACGTAGCCTTCGTGACTCGTCACGCCGAGCGACACCATCCCCGGAAGGGATTTTTCCAGCGACTTCGCCATCGGGAGAGCGTCGTCTTTTCTGGCCGGATCGAACCCGCCGATGATGAGCTGACCGCCTGAGCCGATCTGAACGCGCTTCTGAATCCCCGCGCGCGAGGCCTTCGACAACTCCTCGCAATTGGCCGGTTGATCGGCGCTCAGGCTCAACGACCGGACAAACAACACCGTTCCGCCAAGGCGAAAGTCCGCGCCAAGGTTTTCCCGTTTCGTGAACGCGGGCTTTTCCAGGAGAAACACGGCAGTCTTCCACGTATTGGACCCGGTCATTACCTCGCCCCATTGCCGCACGCTCAGACAATAGAGATCGCGCTTGTCGCTGCCCCCGCTGCTGTCATACTCCACGGTAACCACCGCGCCCAACGCCGTGTCGAAGTACTCGACCGTCAGATACAGCGGTTTCCCAGCCGGCGCGATAGGTTTGTCGGTCGCGAAATAAAGGAACGACGACGGTGGCGTCGAGTTTGGCTTGTTGGTCAAACACGGCGCTTCGGCCTGCTGTACCCGCGCCGACTGTCCGTCGCCTCCGTCCAACGAGCGCAAGCCGTGCTCTTCCACGCTCGCGGACGTGACGCGCCACGCGGCGAGAGGAGCGTCTGGCGCCGCGAAACTCGTGCGCGACGCAAGGACTATGAAAAGCGCTAGCGCCACAAGCACTGTTGAGCATTGAAGCCAATCGCGGTGGGCGTGGGAATGTCTCATGGTTCATCCTTTACGCTCATGTATAGACTCAAGGCCCGAGACACTCCAAAACAAAGGAAGCTCTCCCGGAAGGGCATCGTACCCTCCGGAAGAGCCTATCATTCCCGGAAAACCATGTCACGCGGCGTTCTCGACTGACCCCGCGCTGTAACGGAAACTCTGCGAATTGCTGGGCTACACCAATGACCGTTCGGCGGTGGCGGCTGCTCTCACAATCTGATCCTCGAGCAGCTTCAGTGTCTTTTCGAAAACTTCCTCGGGAGGGCCGGCCGCCGCGACGGGTAAGAGCAACCCTTTCTTCGCGTAATACGAAACGAGCGGCGCGGTGCCGCGCTCATATTCCGTCAAGCGGACTCGGGCGGATTCCGGGCGATCATCTTCCCGGTGGTACAATTCACCGCCGCAGCGGTCGCAAATTCCGCTAACCTTCGGTGGCTTGTGGGCAAGGTGAAACGTCGCTTTGCAGATGCTGCAGGTGCGCCGTCCCCCGAGCCGCGCCACGGCCTCTTCCAGCGGCATATCCAATTGGATGACCGCGTCGAGCGGGATTCTCTCGGCGTGGAGAATCTTCTCGAGCGCCTCGGCTTGGGCTACGGTTCGCGGAAATCCATCCAGCAAGAATCCGTACCGGCATCGAATACACGCCAGCCGTTCGGAGACCAGCGCCACGACCGTTTCGTCGGGCACCAACTCGCCCCGGCGCATGTAGGCCAACGCTTCTCGCAACGCGGGACCGTGCTTCTCCTCCGGGATGTCTTTGGCGGCGCGGAACATGTCACCGGTCGAAAGCGGGCACACCTCCAGGCGGTGGCGCAACATATCCGCTTGCGTGCCTTTGCCGCTGCCGGGAGCGCCAAGCAATATCATTCGAAACGGTCTGCTGGGGAAAAGCCCTGTCGGTTCGCAGGGGCCGCGTGTGCCGTACAGCCACGCCGATCGGTTGTAAGGACCCGCTTTTTCTGCTTCAATCGTAAGCATAGAGAGACACCTCGACGGTGAAAGTTCGAGACGCAATCGTGGCGAGGTGGGCACAGCGACCGCCGTCGCCCGATACTACGGGTTTGGTAAGGCAATTCCAGTGCCAGACGGCCTTCCGGGGCCAAGAACGCTGTTGTCCTTTGACCGCGAATGAGTTACATAGTTTGGCCGACTTCAGTATAGCACCAAAACCAAGAAACATGACAGGTTTGGTCAGTACAGTTCTGTATTAGATAGCGCCGTAGTCACCCTGCACGGGCGGCGGCCGTCGCACGACTGCGGCGCACACCAGTTTGACCGGGTCAGTTCGTTCGTGCGATTCTGCTCTGGGCCGGTGAGAATCGAGCGGGAGACACGTGCAGCTTAGTCCAGGACAACGCAAGTTCCTCGATGCAATCGGGATCAACTCGACCCGGGTGCAGTGGAAGCTCTATCAGTGGGAGAAACGCGTACAGACGGGTCCCCGGCTTCCCGCCGCGCTGAAGTGGCTCACCTATCCGCATAAGGCGTGTCCGAAATGCCGCACGCTCGTTCACCGCGACGCGTCGGTCTGTCCCGCCTGCAACAGCCCGGTGTACTCGGTATGGGCATACCGGTTGTTCCGCTTCCTGGGCCTGATGGTTCCCGAAGGCGCCACGCCGACGGTGACAATCTTCCTCCTGGGGATGATCGGGCTTTTCGGCGTGTCGCTGATGCTGGACGGGCCCGGCGGCTTGATGATGCCCTCGGGAAGAACTCTCATGACGCTGGGCGCCTGGTCTCCCGTCACGATCACGGCAAACGGTGACTACTGGCGCGAACTCGCCTTCGGACTCATTCACATCGGCGCCATTCACATCCTCTTTAACTTCACCGCCCTGATCCAGTTGGGGCCGGTGATAGAGCACTTCATTGGCGCGCGGCGCATGCTCGTCGTGATTACCGGAACCCAGTTGGCCGCAGCCGCCGCGTCCCACGCGTGGTACACGGGCGTATGGGGAAACACCTTCGCTATCTCCGCCGGCGCATCGGGATGGCTGTTCGGACTTATTGGGTTCGGGATCGCCTACTTCAACACCCAAGGCGGCGCCGGCAAGATGTACACGCGCTTCCTCGTGCAATGGGCCGGATACGGAATTCTGTTCGGGCTGTTTATGGGCGCGAACAACGCCGCGCACGTCGGGGGCATGCTGGGCGGTCTCATTCTCGGTGTCGTCCCGGAACCCAACCTGGTTCGCAAGAACCATTGGGAATTCGTATGGACCCTGGCGTACTGGGTTTCACTTGCCGCATGGCTGATTACGCTAGGCTTTATGGCCCACTCGATCTTCACACACGCCGGTCTGCCCGTAACACCCGAGTAACGTAATCGGCATGCCCCGATTTGGCCCCGTCACGCCGCGCGGCCAAGCCGGTTCGCTTTGGTCACGCCCCATTTGGTATGATGACTCGGCAATAACGGTTCGGGGCGTGGCGCAGCCCGGTAGCGCACCTGCTTTGGGAGCAGGGGGCCGCTGGTTCAAATCCAGTCGCCCCGACCATCTTTAAGATTCAGCCCTTCGGCAACCAGGTCGAAGGGCTTTCTCATTGTTGGAACTAGCCTCGCGCAACACGCCCACCGAAATTCAAACGCAAGGGGTAGAACAAAGCCCCTACCGAAAGCACCAAACCTTTGAACACCACTTGGCGTGCCGGGAAACATCTTGTGCAGGCGGCCCTCGATGACGGCCAAATGCCCGCCGATCCACATTGCGCGGCTACCGCCCCACGGACCCGGCCGCACGAGCGGATCAGCCGTCATCTCCTCCAGCCGCTTCATGCCGCCGTCGCTGAACTTCAGCGCGATCTGAATTGCTTGCATCGCTTTCAAGCCGTCGCTCCTCTCCAAGCCGAACGATAGGCTCGCCCGCCGCGGCGGCTCAGGGAGCCCTGACTCTGCAAAAGCCTACTTGCCGCCGCGGTCAGGCGCATCGGGTGATTCGGCCTTAGCAGGGGGCAGACCGCTGAATACCTCAAGGATCACTCCAAGATTGCGCTGGGCGCCGAGGTACGCGACCTTGATGCCGCTGAACGCGCCGTCCAACTCGCAACTAAGGACTAAATCGTTCCCTCGTTTTGCCTCTGCCGCCAGGATCTCGTCGAAGTTCGTCGATGCGACGGCGATGTGGTGCACGCCCCCGCCCGTCGCGGCGAGGAACTGCGCAAAAATGCTCCTGTCGTCGAGCGGTTCGATCAGCTCCCACTGCACCTTGCCAACCATCGCCATCGCGATACGCGTAGACGGTTTGGCCGGCTGGCCATGCTCAAGCCAAACTTTGGCGTCTTCGGGCTTGAATTGGTAGAACTCCCACGGTCCGATACCGTAGTCGTCGGTGTAGCTTCGCACGGCCGCGTCGAGGTCGCGCACCACGATGCCGATCTGCATCGTCTCGGTAAACACAGGCTTGCGCATTTCGCTTGGTTCACGTGATGCACTGGAAGAGCGAGGGGCAGCGGACAGTGCAACGCTCAATTTCGATAGAACGTTCTCCCACCCGTCTGCGACCTTCTCTATGACGTTGGGCAGCGCCGCCGCAACGTCATCGAGGTGCTCGTGAACTAGGTCAATCACGGTGCTGCCATCGGGAGTTTCGTGCAGTGTGATGTGGAGCCGGGAGTCGTAGATCGGTCCCTCCGCACGGTCGGGACCGGCGAAACCCCACCGCCAAGCGATGCGCCGGTCGGGGTCCAGTTCAAGTATTTCGCATTCGAACCCGCCGACGGAAGCGCCGGCGTCCGCGTGCCAGATCCGGTATCGGCCACCAATTCGCTCATCCACCTCGACGCGCGTAGCTTCGAAAGCGCCAGGCGCCATCCAGCGTCTGATTAGGTCCGGGTCCAGCCAAGCCCGGTAGACCTGATGCGGAGTCGCCGGGATAGTTCGCGAAATACGGACAACGTTTCGGGTAACTGCTGCAGGGTTCATGGCTTATCCTTTTTCTCGGGTTTTGTGAACAGGTCTGCTAGAGCGTCAAGTCGCTCATTCCAGAATGACTCGTAGAAGGACAGCCACTGCTGGGCTTCCTTCAACGGCATTGGTGTGATCCTTACGTACCGAAAACTGCCCTGCCTTCGGCGGGTCACCAGCCCCGAACTCTCCAGCACCTGAATGTGTTTAGAGATTGCCGCCAGCGAGGAGCGGTAGGGGCGCGCGATCTCCCCCACCGTCTTTTCCTGTTTAGCGATGTCCCGCAGGATCGACCGCCGCGTAGGATCAGACAGGGCGTGGAAGACTCTATCGAGCCGGCATGGCATTGAGCTCTGGAGTGATTCAACCATATGGTTGAATCATACATCGGAATTCCGCAGATGTCAACCATTTGGTTGAATGGCTCGGACGACCTCTCTGGCGACGTCGGGGCCACATCTCCCATCGGCCAAAGTGCCGGTCAATTGCTGCAGGTGCGCTTCTCAATCCCAGTCGCCAGCCAGAAGGAGTTCTAACGGTGTCTTGTCGCCCCGACCATATAAGTCTTTTTCAGGTCATTGGCTTGCAGCAGCGAGTCACTGGCTTTCTTGCGGTGAGTTCCGGTCGGAGATATGGAATCGGCGACGTTCTTGGTTCCGTTCTGCCCATACCCATTCGGAGTGACGATCTATGGGATGGGAACGAACGAATCAGGGCCCCCATTCATCCGAAGTCATCGAACGGCGCCACGCGCGCCGTCAGCGTGATTTCTTATGCCGCCAATGCCGCATTGATCACTAATTGCACGTCCACGGCGTCCGTGAATCCGTCGGTATTCACGTCGGCGGCGCCGCCCACCCCAAGCGCGCCGTTGATGACCAGTTGTACATCGACCGCGTTGACCGCGGCGTCGTCATTCAGATCTGTGGGCGGATTACCCCCGCCGTGGGTGGATAGGCTGGCTTCCGGCGTGTTCCCGTAAGCGCCCATGTTGATCCGCCCGCCGTTGGGCGCCGGTTCGGACGCAAAGCTATCTACAGGGTCGCCTGAGTCGATGCACGGACTTGTGGCAGCGTCCAGGACAAAGCTCCCTGCCCCCGAGTTCGCGGCGGGGTCCCAGCGGCCCGCTTCAGATTTCAGGTGGAAATCGCCCGCAGCCGCATTGGCGAAGAGAGGATTCTGGGATATGTTGCCGGCGCCTGCGATACTCTCCGCAATATTGCTATAGGTGATCTGGACAGTGGACGTGTTGTCGAACCAGACCTCCAGTCCGTTCCCCCACAGGATGCTGTTGCGTACAGTAACGGTGGAGTTCCCCTCCACAAAAAGCGCGTTCCCGCCCAGATACGCATCCGTTACGGGGTTTTCAGCGATTGTGCAATTGATGATGCTCACCACGGAACCGATCGGGACACCGTTGAACTCGCCGCCGTCCACGTATACAGCCCCCCCGCCTGTCTCGCCGGCGTCCACCATATTGTGATGCACAATCTCGTTTCGCAGCACCGCCGTGGCGCCTTCGTCCACAAAGATGCCCGCCCCGTGACCCGGCGCGTAATTGCTGAACACTTCGTTGTACGAAAGGTCCGCGTGGTTTCCCTGATTGAAAATAATGATGCCGCCGCCCCATCCGTATCCGAGGTCACGGCCGATCTCATTTTCGTAGATGCGGTTGTGCGTAATAGTGGCGTTTGGCGCTCCGACATACATGCCCCCGCCGTGGTCGCCGTATCCCACGTTCGCCCGGACCGTATTCCCGCTAATGACCACCGTCCCGCCAACCGCAGCGATTCCAGCGCCGCGCATGGCGATGTTCTCCGAGATGGTGTTGTTTTCGATCGCAATGTCAGCGCTGTTTGAATAGATACCGCCACCGAAAGTCGAGACATCTCCGGGCCGGCGTGGGTCGTTGTTCGCGATCACGTTGTTCCTTATAACTGGCGCCCCGCCCCGCACAAATATCCCGCCACCATTCGACGAGTACGGCAGATCGGTCGTGCTGCCACCGCCGCCGGTAATGCGGAATCCGTCCACGACACTGGGGCCTGCTTCAATCAGGGTTACCACCGACTCCTGGTGAAATCCCCCGCCGTCCCCAGGCCATATTGGCCGGGCGTGCCGCCCGTATGACCTCCCAGCAGCGTGACGGTCTTGTTCTCGACGCGCACGTCTTCCCCAAAGGCGCCCGTGGCGACGAGTACGGACTGCCCGGAAGCGGCCGCGTCGACCGCCGATTGAACTGTTCGAAACGGCTTCGCTGCGGTACCGTCCGGCGTACCGGTAAGGTTTCGTGCGTCCACACAGAGTTGCGCCGGGGCCGCAGGACACAAAACGAACAATGCGACCAGGAAGACAGAGCCAACGATCAGCCGTGCGCGCGCAGAGCGCTCCACAATGAGACCTCCCGGTAATGTCCATGCCATGGGGCGCAGTCGTCGCGACACAGGACACCCTCCTATGCTTTGATTAGGGAAACGACCGCGAAGACGACGGTATTCCTGAGCAAAGCGCATCCGTATAAACTCTCCCACTGAGTGCCATCCTCTCGTACAGCCTGCCCGGAGGCGCGGTCAAGAAGCCGGCTTTCTGGCCGGATTCCTAGCCGAAGAACTGTGACCATCGCAACCCGCTTCGCAAGTAACGATTGCAGAACTGGGGACCACAGGGCTATTCACCGGTTTGATTTGTGTCTGAGGCTTCCATACAGTGACTTTGAACTTCTAAAGAACCGTCGCTCAATCAACGTAGCGCCGCCGTCCCGGCGGCTTCAGAGCGTCAGTACCGAGCCGGCGAGGACGCCGGCGCTACGAGGTCACTCTGTTGCACGGGGTTTTGCTGGAAGGTCTTTGTCGCTCGGGCACGCGGGAGGTTCATACATGTCAAGTGTGTTGGGGATCGTGGCCGCAGTCGCGTTTGGCGTTCTGATCGTTCCTTGTCCAGATGATTCTCACCAGTTCGGCATTGACAACACTCGCTGGGGCAGCGAGAGAGGCCGCATTCAGAATTCGTCCGTAGGAGCGGAAATCATGGTCGCACAAGCAGACACTGGTCCTGTAGACGAGAAACACACCGGCGGGAGCGACGCGCGCCGCCGTCTCATCTACAATAGCGATGGCGACAACATGTTCCTATACAAAGCGTACCCGATGCAGCCCGCCGACGTCCTGGGTTACGTCGACGAGATTGGAAGGGCTGGCGCCACGTCGCTTTTCATCAGCCCCAACGTCGGAATGAACGTCAACTTTCCCGGGAAGGCGTCGGAAATGTTGGGCGCGCGCCTGAGTCCAGCCGTAGCCGAGACTATCAAGGACCCGGCAGCAACGAAGCCGGGCTCTCTTGAACGGACGGCAGTGAATCTGAGGGCATTGGTTGACGCCGGCCATGACCCTCTAGGTCTTATCGTAGCCCGCGCGAAAGAAAAGGGCCTGGAAACCTTCCTCACGTTTCGGCTGAACGAAGTCCACGCGGTTGACGAATCCGACAGCATACTGTTGTCGCGATTCTGGAAGGAGCATCCCGATTGGCGCATCGGAAAACCGGGCGATGCGTTGTCCAGTGTGTACGTCCAAATCCTCGGTCCCCGGACGCACCCGGTCGTGGGGAGTTGGCTGCCTGGCGGTCTCAACTACGCCGTTCCCGAAGTGCGGCAGCAGCGGCTCGCGGAGCTGCGCGAGTGTTGCGAGCGCTATCCGATCGACGGCCTCGACCTGGACTTCCAGCGGTTTCCCATGTACTTTTCGCCCGGCAAGGAATCGGAAAACGTAGCGGTCATGACCGGCTGGATGCGCGATGTGCGGCGCATGACGCGGGAGATAGGTCAAGAACGCGGGCGTCCCGTGCGGTTGTCCGTCCGCATCATGGCCCTGCCGGAACAGAATCGGGCCATCGGTATCGATCCCATCGCCTGGGCGAAGGAGGGGATCGTGGATTTCGTGACCGTGTCGCACTACCTCCGGAACGACTTTCCCTTACCCGTTCGCGAGTACCGCCGCGTGTTTCCCGCCGGCCTGCCGATCTACGCCTCCATTGAAGTCGAGCCTTCAAAAGACACCTATCGCCGGATCGCGCGGTGGCTCTGGGAGGATGGCGCCGATGGTCTCATGGTCTACAATTTCTTTACTACGCGCGAAGGCGGCAAAGAGCCGCCATTTGAGTTGCTGAACGAACTCGGCGATCCACGCAAGCTTCCGCCCGATCAGGACGTTCTGCTAGTTTTAAACAAGCACGAGGACACCATCTCTTTCGTCAACCCCCGGACCCTGGAGCCGATCGCGAAGATTCCCACCGGGCCGAACCCCCATGAAATCGTGCTTTCAAAGGACAGCCGCTTTGCCTATCTCTCGAACTACGCGCCGCCGGGAAATACGGTGTCGGTGATCGATCTGGTGGAGCGCAAACACGTCGCGCAGATTTCCACGGGCGAGTACTCGCGTATCCACGGAGCCGCGATGGCGCCCGATGGAAAACACGCCTACTTTACGGCGGGCCAGACGGGCTTTGTCGTGGAAATCGACACTCAGACCAACAAGGTCACGCGCGGTATACCTACCCACGGCAAGATTTCGCACATGGTCCTGGTCTCGCACGACAACAAGCGGCTGTACACCGCAAACATCGACACGCAGAACGTCTCCGTGATCGACCGGGAATCGGGCGCGCTGATCACGCAGATCCCTTGCGGGAAGGGGTGCGAAGGAATGGCCTTCACGCCCGATCGGAAGCAGTTGTGGGCTCTCAATCAGGAAGGCGACAGCATCACGATCATCGATCTGGCGACGCATACCCCCGTCAAGACGATTCCGTGTCCTGGAAAACCTGTCCGGATACGCTTCACGCTCGATGGCCGGCGAGCGCTGGTGTCCAGTTGGACGGAGAAGGGTGAAGTCGTCGTTCTAGATGTTGCGACACTGACGGAGATCAAATGTTTGCCGGTGGGGAGCAGGGCCATTGGACTCGAGTTGTCTCCCGACGGCAAGCACGCGTTCGCAGGGTGTGAAGAGACGGACGGCGTCCACGTCATTGATCTGGATTCGTTGACGGTCACGGGCAAGTTCCAGACCGGCAACGGGTCGGATTCGATGGCGTGGTGGACGCCGCCAAACTAAGACCTGTAGTGTCGATCCGTTAGGATTGGCATTTCGCCGCAAAGGCAATACTTCCTAATGGTCTTGGGAGTCCGGAGCCGCTGGTTCAAATCCAGTCGCCCCGACCATCTTTAGAAATCAGCCCTTTGGCGAGCACGTCGGAGGGTTTTTGTTTTGAGGGCAGCGCTAAACCGTCCGTTGTGAGGAAACTTACTCGACGAATCTTCATTTCTCGTTTGTTTACGTCTTCCCGTGACTGTGCGAAAATCTCCGTCTCTCACGCAGCGAATCAACCCCGAAGTCCCCGGTCTACCTCCTTTCCGACAAAGCCCTCTGATATAATGCGCTCAGCACCCAGTGTTACGTTTGCTGACCGGAGGGGAACGGTATGGACCAGCAGCCCGCAAATGAATCGCACCGGCGCCGTGTTTCAACACGTGAATTCGTTGTCATCATAGGGTTGCTAGGTCTTCTCTTTCTGCTGGTATTACTTGCGCCGCGCATCTATAACGCCGACATCTTTCATCCGAAGGCGGCCTGTCAGATGCGGCTCAAGCAATTCAGCGTTGCGTGCCGGCTCTACGCCGATGAAAACAACGGATACTATCCGCCAATTCAGGACCATATTGGCCCTGGCTGCAGTAACGTAAATACAAGCGTATTCATGGTGAACGGCTCATCGCTTTACCCAACGTATTTGACAGATCCCAGTATCCTGGTGTGCCCGACCAACGCGAAGCGCGTAAGCGCAAGAGACTGGGTCGGTGCGGACGGAGTGTCCGACCCGTGCCGATTTGATGATTCGTCGTATATTTACCTTGGGCTCATGATTAGAGAGGCCTGGTTCACCGACCCGAAATACTATTCAGCCGATAAAACCGTTGCGGGCATCCTCGACGCGCTGCACAGCGGAAAACTGCGAGAGGTGAAGCTAGAGGGAGGGCACAACGGTATTGGCCGGTTTGTCCTCGTGGGAGGCCCCAAAAGTTACACCAAACCCGAAACTGTGCTCCGCCTCCGAAATGGCCTCGAACGATTCATGTTGACCGATATTAACGGGCCCGATCCGCCTGGCGGGTGGGATGCCTGGGCGCGGGTTCGCACCGTGGTTGCGTTTGATACGTTCGAATCTTCCTCAACCGAGATTAGCTTCAACCACACGCCAGATGGTGGAAACGTGCTGTACATGGACGGCCACGTAGAGTTTCACCGCTCGGGAGCGTATCCGTATATCCCGGCGTGGGCGGAAATCCTTCGTCAAAGGAAGAGCCAAGGTGCGAGTCCAATTCAGAACTAAACTCACAATCTCAAGAAGGGGCGAGCCTTACTTCGGTTCAAACCGGAATAGGGTGCAACCCCAAGTGTTTTTGTTTTTGGATACCCACGGGTAGAAGGGGCAATCAAATGAACAAGCCGTTGGCGTTCCTCGCGATCCTGAGTCCGATTCTGTTCGCTTGTCGTGCGGAATCCGTGATCCAGGGGAACAATTCTCTGATCATCGATTTTACTAAACCCACGGAGGCTGCGAAAAAGGCGTCATGGACCGATCCGCAGACACTTCAAACCGAACCTGTGGCGGTGGGCTGGTCCTGGAGGACGGTGTACGCGGTGAGAATGCGCGCCGAGGTTGTGCCGCCGGGAGAGTATAAGATTCAAAACAATTCCACTGCCCTGCCTCCGGGACAGTTCTTCGCCCGGTACAGTCCCGACCGCAAGCATTGGTCCACTTGGCAAGCTCTTTCGTGTGATCAGCCGCCCGTTGACCCTGCCCACCCCAAGCAAAGCTACCACGGGACACTTCGTGTGCCAGAGTCGGAGCGCGCTCAGTACAAAGATATGTTGGCGTCGTACAACGGGCAGGATGTGCCCTGGAAGAGTGACGAAGAGGCGGCGGTAAAATGGATGGTCGAGCAACAACCCGATTTCTTCAACAAACAGCTCCCGTTCATTGGCTACGTACAGTTTATGGTTGAGGTCGGCCGAGAAGGCCGTCAGAAGATTGAACAACTGAAATTCGAGCTGGACTACGGCGCGGGCGGCCTGCTCTCGCCTCCGACAAATCCGGATGTCTTTGTTAGCCGGGATGGGCCTTGGCGGTTCGAGGCAAAGTGAACGGTGCTAATCTTTGTTCTCGCGACCAGGAAGCGTGGGCCACGCGGGCCGCGAATGGGCCGAGCGCGCTTGTCTCGAAGACGACTATTTACGTGTGCGTTACGGCCGGATCCTAAGGGACAATTGGAGGAAGCTCGACAATCCCGATCCAGAATAGTTCTGTCCTCGCCCAGTCGCCCCGACTATCTCCAAGAATCAGCCCTTCGCCGTTTCCGTCGAAGGGCTTTCTCGTTGGTGGAACTAGCCTCCCGCAACGCCCACACCGAAACTCAATCGCAAGGGGTAGAGTGAGGCGCCTCACCTGAACGGACCAGAGGCGCGCAGCCGTGAAACGGTACGGCGATCTGGTCTAGGCACGAAAGACTTCGCGCGATATTCGCTCTCGCCACCGGCATCCTCGCAAAAGCCGGTTGCGCACACGCGGCCCTGAATAATGACGGCATCAACCATGAATAACTGGATTAGCGCGCACGCCGGACTCGGACCTGACGCGGCTTCAATTCTGCCTCATCAACCGTGAACGCCCTCTCTCCCGCATTGTACACTAGATCATAGGTTGCGTTCTCACTTGTCAGGTTGGCCGTGAGGATTCCGTCCTTAAACCCCGCCGTTACCGGACCGGCCGAGCCGTCGTGAAAGATGGTCCAGTCGACAGGCTGGTTGTCGGGCACGACGACACGCACGTGCCAGCCAGTCTCTACTTCGTCAAGACACGGAGCAACGGGACCCGCGTTGATACGCGATTTCTGCTTCTCTGTCCGGATAGCGCCATCCTCGAGCCTCGGCTCTGCGCACACGTTCTTGTTAATGGCCCAGCTCACCTCACGCTTCAGGTTCGGAGCAACATCGAAAACCCAGGTGACGCCGTCCCCAAAGACGTAACACGTGCGGATTCCTCCCCAATCAATTGACGCCGTCTCCAGATCGCTCGAATCCCGGCGATGACTCGTAAGCACTCGACTACGCGACGTATCGAGGCCCCACGCCTTTACGCTCGACCGGCTCTTCGGCGACTCGCATATGAGTGGACGTTCTCCGGCCAACGTCCAGTGCTGCAAACCGCACAAGTCCTTTACTCCTCCAAACACCACGACTGCGCTGTAGTCGCGTCGGACATTCAAGTAGCCGGTTACCTCCCCCGAGTATTCCGTGGTGAATCGCAGCAACGAATCGGGCAACGGGGCGGGAAGTATCGCGGGGTTGTGGTATAAGGCTGCCGTTATCCACGGGATTCCACCGTGGTCGCACGCGTAGTGGCC
The DNA here is from genome assembly GCA_016215105.1 of Candidatus Hydrogenedentota bacterium. Lineage (GTDB taxonomy): Bacteria > Hydrogenedentota > Hydrogenedentia > Hydrogenedentales > SLHB01 > JACRLJ01. The sequence continues at coordinate 18,434 of JACRLJ010000128.1, read as the reverse complement.
ATGACTTCGCCCGAGGATATCGAAATACTCATGCGCGAGTGTCGCATAGTAGGGCCGCTCGCGCGCGTAATACTCAAGCGCGCTTAAGAGATACGCAAGCCTGTCCGGCGCGAATTGTTCTGTACGGGACGAAATGAACTGCATCGGCAAGCCATTGGAATCGTGGACGGTGGAGAACCAATCCAAGGCGCGCATCAGGGGAGCGTCAAGTTCCGCGTTTTTCGATGCCGTTCGGTGACGAAAGGTATAGAGAAGCGAAATGAACGAGTACCCCATATCCGGCCCCAACCCCTCGACAACCTGTCCGGACGGGTCAAACACGCGCGGACCTACTCCCGCCCAAATTTGGCGCGCGCGCTCCGCGTACTCCGGCCTGGAAAACACCTTGGCGGCACCCGCCATCACCCCGCACCAAACACACCCGCGGTTCGTCTCCGACGAACACGGCGTGTCGTACAGATATTGGGCCGCGCGAAGCAGCCCTTCATAAAATCGGTGATCCTGCTCCGGCGGCAGCGTATGGCGGATACACAGGTAGGCTGCCAGCAACGGCTCGAGGCGCCAAGCCATTTCGTGTGTGCCGTACACACTGCTAAAGCGTATGGAACAGAACTGAAACTCGCCGGAAGGGGCCTGATGTTCCAGGTAGGCTTGTATACCGCGGATCACTCCTTGCCGAAACCGCTCGTCCCCAGAATGCTCGGAAATCGGCAGCGCCCAGGCCAAAGCCATATTTCCAATCACAGACGCCGACTGCCGGCTCTGTTGATACAGCCACCGGTATTCCTTGCGCTCGGCGTATACCTTGCGAGACAAGCGATCAAGCTCGGCTATTTGCGGCGGCGGCATTTCCCCGTGCAGGTCCAGCAGTCCTTTCTCGAAATCGAATCCCTTTATCAGATCCTCCAGCTCACAATCGAACTCCGCCACATACCGCTTCGCTTGGGGACTATCGATCGCGCCCACAGACTCCGGGGCAAAGACCTCTCGAAATGCGTCGAATCCGATATGGATAGAGGCGCCCTCACATTCGGCCCCCAGCGCCGCGACGATGGCAGTACATATCACAGAAGTCATCATGAGTGGATTCTCGCAAGAACAGTTCACACCCGCAGACCCTGCTGATTATAGTGCCTGCCTTCGCCCTAGACCAGAATCCTGCCGCGCGGCTGCGCGAGTGGTAGTGCCCCCCTTTCCGCAGACGTTCAGTCATTCTTACAAGTCGGCCCTTCGGTGAGTACGTCGAAGGGCTTTCTTATTGCAGGCACTAGAGTTGCCCCGTCTAGCGAAAGATTCGAACAGATGATTTCCGGAATGCGACGCTTTTCGCTAGACATTCAGAAGCTTACTGAGCAGATCGAAATAGCGAAGTCTCTCGCGATCAATAGCGGTCAACCGATAGCCGTCGAGAAATCTGGTCAAGACGCTGTCCTGACTACAGTAGTAAGCAAAGACAGCGAGGTCATAATAGGGATCGCCAGGGAAACTGTGTTCCCAGTCAATCAGGGCAAGTTGACCGTTCTTCTGTACGAGGATATTCTTTGGACGAAAGTCCCCATGGAGCAGACATTCCCGCAGAGAATCTGGACGCTGCGTGCGTAGATACTCATAGATCTCGCCGGGTGGCGCGATACCCAAGAATTCGTCCGGGTCATAGAGGGAATTCTCGAGATTGTACGCAGCCACTTCCAACGCGTGATCGAGTGAACGTTGCGCAGAGTGGCCGGTCTTGGCGTCTGCGTGAAGCTTGGCTAGAAGCTGCCCCGCTTGGAAAATGTCTTCAAGGTGATCATCCGCGCACTGAGTCTCGCTTATGAAGAAGCTTGAAAGCGATTCTCCTCCAAGAAATTCCTGAAGAAGCCAACTGACTCCGAGGTGTTTACCGTGCGCCACGGCAACTGGAGCGCGAACCTGCCCTTGGATACGCACTGCCTGAAGCGCCTGAAATTCCTGGGCTGACGTGAGAGTCGGCGAGGAATTTGCGGATAGCTTCAGGACCATTCGTTCATTGGGCGTTTCCGCAAGATAAACCGCGCTGCGAGCGGTCAGGGAAATATGTTCGACATTACGAATAGAAAGTGAGCACGATCGCTCAATATCGGCGCAGATCGCTGCCAGGGGAACATCGCTCGGCTTCAAGATTCGTCTCTTTTCGTTGGGTGGAACGATTATAACGGGGTATGGGCTGGACCGCAACGATTCATCCTAAACTCGGCAGTTGGCGCGTTGCAGGACAATCGAACTTCTTCCCGATCAAGTGGCCGTGGTAAATGTCGTACTCACCGTTGTGGATCTGGGGCCTTTCAAGGTGAAATGCGTTCCGACGCGATTGACCGTTCGCTGAAGAACAGGCTGAGATTCCGCGGGTGCAATCGGCGAATGGAGTTACCTGGGCGGTCACACTTGGAGGTTTCAACTGGGCGGCGAAACTGATACCATGACGCTCGTGCAATCGTGGAGTTGAGCGGTTCTACACTTTCGGGGGATGTAACGATAGGAGAAGGCGCCGCATTCAGCCCGAAGCGATCGACAATCGCGCCGAATCGGGCATGAGGCCAAATGTACAGGAGCAGATTCATGCGCAACAAAGGGTTTACACGGCGGGAATTCCTGGCTTCAACGGTGGCAGCGGCGGCTTTTTCCATTGTGCCGCGCCATGTTGTGGCGGCCTCGGGCCGGAAGGCGCCGAGCGACAAGATGAACATCGGTTGCGTCGGTGTGGGCGGAATGCAGGGACTAAACGATGTCCGCAGCGTGCGTGGCGAGAACATCTATGCCCTTTGCGACGTGGACGAGGCGTTCTTGCGTAAGGCGGCGGAGGCGTTTCCCAAGGCCAAGTTGTACCGGGATTTTCGCAAGATGCTCGACAAAGAGCACAAGAATCTCGATGGGATCACGATCACCATACCCGACCACATGCATGCCTCGGTCGCGCTGCGCGCCATGAAACTGGGGGTGAACGTGTACTGCCAGAAACCCCTCACGCAGAGCGTGTGGGAAGCGCGTCTCTTGACGAAGGCCGCGAAGAAATACAACGTGGTGACGCAAATGGGCAACCAAGGGTACTCTTCGGAAGCCACGCGGGTGGCGTGCGAGATCATGTGGAGCGGCGCCCTCGGGGACATTACAGAGGTCCACACGACGTGCGGCGGCGGCTTTGCGCGCGACATAACCGCATGGCCCGCAGCCGAGCCCGTGCCCTCTACGTTGGATTGGGATCTATGGTCCGGCCGTGTAGCGCAGCATCCTTTCAGTTCAAAGATTCATCCGTCGAACTGGCGCGGGTTTCTGGAGTACGGTTCCCAGATGATCGGCGATTGGGGTATCCATATGCTCGGACCGGCGAATTGGGGTCTGCAACTCGGCAGCCCAGTGAGCGTGCAGTGCATCACGGTCGAGGGGGTTAATCCGGTCACCTATCCGCACTATGCGTGCAAGATGAAATTCGCAGACCGTCCAAATCCGTATGTTCCCGGGGGCCGGATGGGGCCGGTCACGGTCCACTGGTATGAAGGGAACATGGCGGCAAAATATACGCCGCCTGCGGAAATCGCGGGAGCTGATCTGAAGGACATCAACGAGATATTTGTAGGCACGAAGGGGTATATGGGAACGGGAGGCCGTGGCGAGTCTGTGACCCTGCTTCCGAGAGCCAAGATGAAGGATTATGTCCTGCCTGCGCTGGTTTTGAAGCGATCGCCGGGACATTTCGAAAACTGGATCCGGGCGTGCAAAGGCGATGGCGAGACGTGTTCGCCCTTCGGCATCGCGGGTCCGTACACGGAATGGGTTCTGCTGGGCGCCCTCAGTTGGCGGTTCCCGAACGAGGAACTCCTGTGGGACGCCAAGAACCTGCGTTTCACCAACAACGAGAAAGCCAACGAGTTCATCAAACCGGCCTTCCGCAAGGGTTGGAAACTCAAAGACATCAGGCTGTAGGTTGTTGTCGTCGCTGAAATCCACGAGGCCGCAGATTCAAATCCTGCCCCCGCTACCATTGACACTATCTGGGACTTGCGAGAAATCGCAGGTCCTTTCTTTCATACCCAACAGGGCGACTGCGCGCGGCCTTGTACGCATTCACCCGCGACGACGCGGCCTTGCCAACGAGCAACTCGAATCCGCAATGAGGCGCGGGATACCCCTCCGATCTGTAGGTCTCTAATACCACGTCTCAGTACCGCCCGCACGGGACTACGCTCAAGACCACTTGACAAATGACTACGCTCGTAGTATATTTGAACAGTGACTACTGAAGTAGTCTGAAAAACACCCCGCGCATTTGAGGAGACCTAGGCTATGGCGGCGAAACCGCAGGGATTGGGTGAACTGGAACTCGAAGTGCTCAAGGCCGTCTGGGAAGCGCCCGGGCGCACGGTCCAGGAAGTGGCCGAGGAATTCGCTGAACGACGCGGCCTGGCGCGTACGACGGTGCTCACGGTCATGCAGCGTCTGCACGTGAAAGACTGTCTCAAGCGCCGCAAGGTCAAAGGGGTCTATCGTTTCTGGCCCACACAAACACGTGGCAAGGTCTTGAAGGGACTGATCCGCGATTTCGTGGAAACGGTGCTCGACGGGTCGCCGGCCCCGTTTCTGGCGTATCTGGCGAACACCAAAGCGTTGACCGATGAGCAGGCGCGCCAATTGCGCGACCTGGTACGGAACCTGGAGCGCCAAGAGGAGGGTAAAGGCCATGATTTGGGAAACAGCGGCTCTGAATGACTTTGCGACCCGATGGGCCGCGGGAATGTGGGCGGCGGTGTGGCAGAGCACGGCCCTCACTCTGGTTCTTCTGCTCCTCTCGACTAGACTGCGAAAAACCACGCCCAACTTTCGCTTGTGGCTGTGGATGCTCGTGCCCCTGAGGCTGCTCGTTATGCCCATCCTGACCATTCCAGTTCCCGTGTTGCCAGCTCCTGGCGCGCCCGAGACCGCGGCGCCCCCAGCGCTCCAAACGGCAAGCTTTGTGTCCCAGCACGCCTTCGGCGGTTCCGATGAGTTTGCTGCGTATTCTGTCGCGTCGGAAGCCGCCACCCCAATAGCATCGGCGCCGGCCACGCCGTCGAAGGTAGACGACTTTGCCCCGCCGCGCGGAGTGAACGCGGCGGCTATTCTTATGCTCGCTTGGTTTGCGGGCATGGCATTCTGGGCGCTGCGCCTGACGCGCGCGTGGCGCCGCGCGCGACGCATCATCGCGCGTGGGACGCCGGTCACGGACGGTCCGCTGCTGGCCCTCGCGCGCCAAGCCGCCGATATGGTCGGTTTGCGGCGCCTGCCTCGACTGGTCATCACGAATGAACGTGTCTCGCCATTTGCATTGGGGACCCGTCGGCCCGCCGTGGTCATGCCGGCGCATCTGGTTGCCACGGCCACGCAGGGAAGTCTCCTGGCCGTGCTGGCCCACGAATTCACTCATGTGCGCCGGGGAGATTCTAGCCTGGGCATGCTGCTCGCCATCTGCGAGACAACCTACTTCTTTCACCCCGTAGTGCATTTCGTGCGGCGACGCGTCTTACTTGAACGTGAACAAGCCTGCGACTCGTTAGTTCTAGCCGCTAGCAACGAGCGGCCCAGCGTATACGCAAGAGCGCTCGTGGCCGCGGCGGAATTATGCGGCACAAAGAACGACACCACCGCGTTCGCGGCGATTGCCTCGGAGTCGTTCAGCGACCTCAAAGTGCGCGTGGCCAGCATTGCCTCCGCCTTGGAACCCAGACCGAAGCTTTCGACCGGCGCCTTGGCCCTCTTGCTGGGACTCGGGTTACTGTGTGTGCCAGGCTTCTCATTCACGCCCCACGGCGCGGCCATCGCCCAGGCCCAGGACACCGCGCCCCAGAACCAGCCTCCCGCTCGCGAGGCGAAGGTCACATCCACGGAGACGCCGGTCCCCGCGCCTGTAGCGAGGTCGAAGGCCCGCACCATCATGTTTCCGTCCGATCGTTCACTTGGAACTCTCTTCGTGAGGCTTCCGGAATCCTTACCGGACGGAGCAGGGGATAACACCTTCCACAATTCTCCGACGCCTCCCTGGACGCTAGCCTGGCACTTTCTTGCCGATGCTCGCGGCGCGGTAAGCGTTCCTGAAGGCCTGCCCGTGAAACTGGAGGTCGGCCACAGCGCGCTCCAGGACTTGTCGCCGCTCGATCGGCTCCGCCCGGACGACCTGTACGCCCTGGTCCTGGAAATACCCGAAAACGCCAAATTGGATGTGGATGAGGCCGTACTACCACATCTGTCGGGGCTGACGGGCCTCAAAGAACTCGTAGTGTACGCCCTGTTTCACCGCGGGCCGGGCCTTTCGGATAAGGGAATCCGTCACCTCTCGCGGCTGGAGAATCTTGAAGTCCTCTTCCTGAAAACGGATGCTCTGGGCGACGCATCGCTCTCGCACATCGCGCGCCTGCATTCGCTGCAATCCCTGGTCTTCGATGGCCTGCCAACCGGCCAAGGGCTGAGCCAGTTGGCCTCGCTGTCCAATCTTCGCGAGTTGTCCGTGATGTGCAACCGTCTCGGGGACTCAGGGCTCGCCAAGCTTGCCGACCTGCCCAAACTTGAGTTTCTCGTGCTGGAGGGTGTCGGGCTCGGCGACTCTGGGTTGGCGCAGCTCAAGAAGATCAAATCACTCAAGATATTGACCCTGTTTGGCGCAAAGCTTGGCGTCACCGACGCCGGTATGCAGTATATCGGCCAGTTACCTAATATCGAGGAACTCAACTTTGTGTGGGTTGATTCTATCACGGACGCCGGGGTCGCCTACCTTAAGCCGTTATCTAAACTAAAGACCCTTTCAGTGCACCACTTTAAGAACGTCACCGACAACGGTATAGCGCAGCTCGCGGCGCTGACCTCACTCGAGAACCTGCGTTTGCCAATGCAAAACTCCGACCGCGGTTTGGCGGCCATAGCTCAACTGAAGAATCTGAAGACACTTTGGTGCGGCGGCGGGGCAATCACCGGATCGCGGACGGAGCCGGGACCATTTACGGACGCGGGTCTCGAATCCGTATCCACGCTTCCAAATCTCGAAACGTTGGTGATCGGATCGGACGCGGGTTTCACGGACGCAGGCATCGAGAAACTTACCAAGCTGCGGAACTTGAAGACGCTAAATCTGTGTGCGTGCAATATGACGAACCAGGGAATGCGCTCCCTTGCGTCCATCACCTCACTTGAGTGGCTTGAAATTGGAGGGTACAACACTGGTGGCTTGACCGTTACCGGCGCAAACTATCTCAACCGGCTAACGAATCTGCGCCGCCTAAGTATGGACACCCTCATTCGAGACGATGCGGCGCTCGACCTCTCTGGCTTGACAAAACTCGATAATGTGGTCTTCATAGTCCAATCGGGACCGCAGGGAAAACGTGTCCCGGCGTTGCGCGACGAAGATCTTGCATGGGTAGCCAGCGCGCCGAATCTGCGTGGCCTGCAATCTACTGGCGGGAGCTCGTTCGGCGATCCGGGTATGGCGCACCTCGCCAGTCTAAAGCATCTCGATTTATTGACGATCGGTGGGGACTTGGTAACGGATCGGGGGCTGGCATACTTGGCCGCCAGTCCGTCTTTGGACCGATTGAGGGTTGAAGGCAATTTCACCGACGCGGGCCTCCGTCAACTGGAGAACCTCAAATCACTGCGCCACGTGTGGGTGAAATCCAAGACCCCGCTGACCGCCGGAGCGGCATCTCGGCTGAGGACCGCTCTGCCGAATCTCGTGCTGCTGGACACCCGCGGCGCCCCAGGCGCGGCGGCGGGCGCCGGGTAGACTACAATGATTTCACTGGGCTAGCGATCCCCCTATTTCGGTCATAACCCAAAGGTCGCGGGTTCAAATCGTGCCCCGCCACTCTTAACACGATCAGGGACGTGCGAAGAATCGCAGGTCTCTGGCTTATGCCCAAATGGGTCGGTTGTGCGCGGTTTTGTGCATGGCGTGCATAGTTCGCGATCGCACTATTGGATTCCTGCATGTTTCTCAGGACGCGCGTCGAGATCACGGTATTGAAGTTTCATTGGACTTGTCGTCCACCTTGGTCCGCCCCGTCCTGTGTCTGGAGCAGTAGCGTCTTATTCTCGCTATCGCCCTTGTCGTCCCTTCGGAGTAATTTACGAAAACGCTCGCCATAGAGCCTGCTGTACCGAACCAAGACAAGGAATGGCGCGTGCAAGATGAAGAACAGGCCGACACCATCAACCAAACCAATTAGCAGGTGCAGTGGCAGATAAGCCGCGATGTCGGTATCTGATTCACGAAACACCAGAAGCATAAGAACCAGCCACACCAGGGGCCAGGCAACCAACATCACGAGAACATCCCAAAAGAAGAGCCAAACGGCAAATCTTCGGAAACGAAAGGGGTACGAGCAACTTAGCCCCGCACAATAGACCGCGGCCGTCGTTACCAAGACGAACGTCAAGTGTTCAGCGGCGCCGTAAAGCGGATATTGATATCCGATCAATCCAACTAGACCGGCGATGAGCATGACGAGTACCAGCAGAATTCCAGATTGAAGCGGCCTGAAATTGGCGAGGCGGTCTAAGGTCAGGAATACAAACACTTCGCTCATGGCATATATAACGAGCAACCGCTGTAGCTCATCTTCGCCAATGCCCATCAGACCGGAAACGACGCCTGGTAGCGCTATACGTAAGGGAAAGGTGACGACGGCGATTGGCAGCAGTGGTAGTCCTATGGCCCAATAGCGAAGGTCCCTTCGGGATCGATAGGCCGTGAGCGTGAGAAAGCAGATACACAGAGGGAAGCCGTAAAGTTGATCGAGATAGTTGAGGAAATAGAAGCCGTAATCGATACGAGCATACGGCGCATTCCAGGGATGAGCAGATAGCGCGATACACGGAAGAAGAAGCGCGAGAATATGTAGCATCCGTTAGCCTCCCTCTGTCGATACTACGCTACGGTTGAACCGCGCAAAGAATGAGTTCTCGGTACTGGCCTGTTTGAGCATAACGTTACTCGCAATTCTTTCGCCGGACGAACTGTCTGAGACGACGCCACGCCTCCGTTTCTTGGCCATCAAGGGCACGACCGCCACCGTGCAGAATAGTGTCCACTTGGTCCACTACTGCATAGTACCGGAGCTTGCTTCGAAGGCTTTCAAGGTCGGGATGCCCATAGCTGAGCGCCACTGCCTCGACGAACACGGGACCAAAATCATTGAACAGATAGACGAAATCGTAGTCGGGGTCACCCCAGTTGATGTCGCCAAAATCAAGAACTGCAACGACTGCGCTGTCTTCCATCAAGAGATGCGTTCGGCCGAGATCGGCGTGGAGAACCACGGGCCGGAACAGAAAGTTTTCGGATCTGCTGAGATACGCCTCAAATTGCGCGACCAAGGCCTTAGCGTCCCGCATTTGCAGCTTTGGCGCGATCTCGCGTTCGGTACGCTCCAGGTAGTACTCTGCGACCTTTCGCGCATCTTCCCTCGGTAAAGCGTCCCCAATTTCAGGACTCGGTTCCAATCTGTGTAAGGCCCGTAAGAACGTAGCAATACAATCAGACGCCTTACCGCGCTCAGTCTGCGACATAACACGAAGATCCAACAAATCCCCGGCCAAGTACCGGTACATAGCGTAGCCACATGCTGCGGCAAGCGATTCCGGATTCACCCCGACATACCGAGGGACGCTTAGCGGAAGCAAATCTGCCGCAAAATCCAGAAAGTCGATCTCGCGCCGAAGTTCCCCCCATTGATCGGGCCGTTTAGGGAACCTGAAGACCAGCGCGTTGTTTACCAGGTAAGCGCGAGAGTTCCACCCTTCTCCGAGAGCACAGGCGGACTGAATCGATAACCCCCGATTCTCTTGTTCGATTATTCGCCAGTTGGGTTCCATCGAAGTTAGCGCATCAGACGGCGACGCTGCAATGTAAAACCGCGGAATAAAGCCGGCGAAACTGGACAGAGACTCCCTTTCTCAAGCTGCATAGGGGGCGCAGGAACCCCTATGTTGCTGTTCCGCAGAAGTCCTTCGGGGCTGTCGCCTACAGTTCTCCCCCACGAATTGCCTTTCACCCTTTTAGCGATTATCGCCCTCATGAAAGCACCCCGCAATCTAGTCGCACGCCCCATAACCGGCAAGATGGTAGCACGGCCTCCCGGAACGCGTAAACCTCGCCTGCTCTGCATCTCAGTGATCCCCAGTCTCCCTAAGTCTGTATAGCAGTGGGTCGTAGACGGCGGTTCTCGTCTAAAATAGGCTGAAGTTGCCACTAGCAGCCATCCAAGGAGGAGAAATCCATGTACGACCCGAGCAACATTTTGACGTGGTTGGAAACGCATGTCCAGTCCATGCGGCAGTCGCGGCGCAAAACCTTGGCCGATGTGGTGAGCGCGGCGCTTCAGATGAGGGGGGTTGGCGTTCTGGCGTTAGGACGTGCTATGGCTGGCGCAGTCGCAGCCAAACACTGTATCAAGCGAGTTTGGCGGTTGTTGCGCAATGACCAATTTGAGACCTCAGCCATAAGCGCAGCGTTGTTTTCGTTCTTTCGGCCAACGACTGGACACACGATTGTTTTGGCGGATTGGACGGATATGGCCCCGTTTCAACAGTTGGTGTTTTCTCTGCCCCGCGATGGCCGCGCTCTTCCCTTCTTATGTGTGACTATCCGCAAGAGTGAACACCAGGGGGATCAGGAAGGCGCCATGATTGCCGGCGAGCACCGAGCGCTGGAGATGCTCGCAGAGATGTGCCCTGTCGGAGTTACCCCGGTTATCGTGTCGGATCGGGGCTTCGGCAACGTGCGGTGGTTAAGCGATATCGCAAACCGGGGATGGTACTTTGTCCAGCGTTTATCCCATATTCATCAGGTCGCGGTCGAAAAGCACATGGGTAGCCTCAAAGAACTGGGGATACGCCGCGGATGGACACCCAGGGACTGGGGCTGGGGTACGATGGATGAGCAACAATGGGCCCCATTCGAGTGGTGACCACCTTTGATCGCGAGGCCGACGAAGCGTGGTATCTGGTTACCAATCTTGACGTTGAGCCCCCGGCAGAGGTGGTACGCGTCTATAAGCGTCGCATGTGGACCGAAGCCATGTTCCGAGACCCCAAGAACCGCAACTGGGGACTTGGAATGGATCATGTGCGTCTATCCCAGCCTCAGCGACACGACCGGCACTTCTATATCCTGGCGCTGGCCTATGTATTCCTATGCGCCTTCGGAGCCGCGGCCGAAACCCTCGACATCGCCCGGCTCATGAAGGCAAACACACGAGAGGAACGCGTCATCTATCTGGCTCGTATCGGCAATTACTTCCTGCAGATCGCCAGATGCCCCCTGGAACTTGCCTTTAGCGCATTGGCGGCACTGCCGACCTGAAACTGGGGAGCACTAAGCTCCCGTTCTCTACTGGCGAGTCATCCCTGATCCGTCTCGTCCATTCAAGTCCCGAAGGGACGCCAGAAGAGTAGCCGGAGGTGACCGAAGGGAACCCCCGGATCGCCAGCCACCCACCTGTCAGTCCCGAGGGGACGCAGGAGACCTCCACACTATACGACGCCCTTGGCCGTTCAATACGGCGCCAAGGGCACGCCCGTGCCGCCCATCAACAGGACCTGCCTCACATAGAGGATTTCCACCACCGTCTGAATCGCCAGAATGGCCAGGATCACCACATACAAATTCATGGCCTGCGTAGACGCGCGCTTGAAGGCAGGCCATCGCGACGAGCAGCCGACGCGCGCGGGACAAATCGTCGCAAGACCGATACTCGTTCCGGCTGCCGCGCTGAGGACAATCGTAACCCACTCAACGCCAACCACAATCAGAAGTAGGAACACGGAGAGGAACGATGACCCGTGCAAGCCGGGAAGGTCAATTCCAACGGCCCAGGCGCCGAAGAACAAGGACGCTAGAGGAACGATGAACGCACAGGCCACGGTCCACGCGATCAGTGCGAATAGGTTTATAGCAAAGAGAACAAGCGCTGCGCTCGCCAAGGCCCCAAGCTGTCCCTCGCGTACCCCGTCTCGGAACCGGCCGAATACCATCTCAATGTGCTCGTTTCGAGACGAGGACCCCATCGAGCCGTCACCATCCCAACCAGAAGCGACACGGCAAATCCCGCCCCGACCAACAGGACGACCTTCGACTCATCTTTCAATGCTTCCCACGTCCGTTGAAACATACCGCGCACCTTCAACTACGGGTTAAATGCCTGCAACTCATCCTTCAACAATTCCCCTGTCTTCTGAAACCTTCTCCATACTCCTTCCCAACTGCATACCAACCGCATCCCACGGCGCCTGCAACCTGTCAAAGTCCCGAAGGGACGCCAGGAGAGTAGCCGGGGGTGACCGAAGAGAACCCCCGGATCACCGATCACCTGCCGGTCAGTCCCAAAGGGACGCAGGAGACCACATCTCCGCCACGTCCGCCTTAGTACGTCTACGCTCGACGAGCGCAGACCGCCCGAGCGCGCACACCATCCCCAATCGCATACGCTTCTCGTGTCACGCCACTCAACGCCGCCGCCCTTTGCCCAGCAACTCGTTTACGCACTCGACAACATACCCGCGGGACTCTGGAGACAACACGATGGGCCGCCCGCTGGTGTCGCGAACCAACACCAACGACTCTCGATTTCCCCAGTATCCACGAAAGCTGCCGAGCGCGGAACACTTGAACCGCCCCCAGTGGCCAAAGAAACTGCCGCCACAGGATCGCGTACTCCGCTTCAGTACTTCCGGCTCGGCTTCCTCGGCAGATGCGAGTTCCCCCTTCGCCAAGACGAGTTTCCGTCCATTGCGTCGAACAACCGTGATACCATCCGGCCCCACCCAGTACCCTTTCGGAGCGAACGTCGCTACCGCGGCCAAACCCAAAAACTCGATTACCGCGAATCCGGCAGCGGCAAACAACACGAGTCGCGCCAAGCGCTGATCGGTACTTAGGCTCATGGCCACAAGAATCAACACCACGACCGTAGCGACCGTCCCCGCGATCACGCTTAGCAAAATGAGGATTGATATCACGCGCGTCTTCGAGTCCAACCTGCATTCAAAATACGTCCCATCCACGGCAATGCTCCTTTCATGTGTCCCCATCCCCCGTCCCCGCAGGCGGCGCATCCGCCTCCCGTTCCCCTTTCCGTTTGCGCGCAGCCTCCCGCAGTACATACTCGATCTGCGCGTTGAGACTCCGCAATTCATCCGCGGCCCAACGATTCAGGTCGTCGTACAAGTCCGGCGGCAACCGCAATAGAAATGTTTTCCGTTCAGCCACGATTCATTCCAATTCACTAGTCCCAAACCCGTCCAGCGGGATTCTCGCCGGGGCGGCTCGTCTGCTGCGCTCTAATTCGCTCATCTCTCTCATGTGCGTACTACGCCAATCATGTTTCTTCAGGCGCCGGGTTAATGGCTTGGTCGCTTGAACAGGAGCAATACACCACCGGTCTGGCCATAACTCATCGTGAGCGCGGGCGCCGCGGCCAATTCCCAGCCCTCGCGGCCTGCGTTATTCAGGATGGCCGTAACTTCCGAATCTTCCAGCTTTGCGGTCCAGAAACCCGTCGGCTTTAATGTAACGGTCCAGTATTCCCACCGTGTCATCGGTATGTCCTCCAACGGCGCCCCCGAGTACTGCCGCGCTCGCCGAGCGCGGCAACCGGAACGCCCAAACCCTCTCAAACGACGCAAGCTCTACATCAACTACTCCGTCCGATCGGTCCGATCGGTCTGATCCGTCCGATCCAGCGCCACGCCCCATCACGTATACAAGGTCCCAGTATTGATCACCGGACGCGCCGGCTCGTGGCCACACAGCACCACCAACAGATTGCTGACCATTGCCGCCTTGCGTTCCTCGTCCAATTCGATGGTCTTCCGCTGCGCCAGACGTTCGAGCGCCATCTCGACCATGCCCACCGCGCCGTCCACGATCCGCGTCCGCGCCGCCACGACCGCCTCGGCCTGTTGCCGCTGCAACATCACCGCCGCGATCTCCTGCGCATACGCCAGGTGACTCAGACGCGCTTCGTCAATGACTACCCCGGCCTTGGACACCCGGTCTTGAATCTCGGTCTTCAACGACGCCGACACTTCGTCCGTGCTCCCGCGCAGCGATAACGTGTCGCCTTCGAACACGTCGTACGGATACGCCATCGCCAGATGACGAAGCGCCGACTCCGTCTGTATGGTCACGTACTGTTCGTACCGGTCCACGTCGAACACGGCCTGCGCGGTGTCCTCCACGTGCCACACCACCACCGCCGCAATCTCAATCGGGTTGCCCCGCAGGTCGTTTACTTTGATCGGCGTCCCGTTGATGTTCCGCGCCCGCTGCGACACCTTCGTCTTGGTGTAAAACGGATTTGCCCAGCGCAACCCGCTCTCCGTAGCCGTTCCCTTATACTTGCCGAACAGCATCAGCACCGCCGCCTCGTTCGGCTGCAGCGTGAACAGCCCAAGCCACGCGACGAACCAAAACACCGCGAGAATTATGGCAGCGGCACACTGCATGATCTGGGTGTGCGAAACTGCTTGAAAGAACCAGTAGCCGAGCCCAATTCCTATCAGTATCTGCAGCCCCACCACGGGCAACCCGTTCACAACTTGAACGCGCACCTCTTTCGTCTTCATACAAATATCTCCTTACGTGCGTAAACTGGCGTAACCCCAATGGAAATCATTTTCTGAGTCTTGTTGCTCATCTAGTCACCCGCCTCTGCGGGGGCGGACGAAGGATCGTCGCCTCGATATGGTCCGCGTCGAACGTCCGGTAGCGCAGTGTCACCTTTCCCGAGCGATCCGGGAACAAGTCCGCAGCGTGAAACTCCACGCACAAACGACGGTGCTTCTCAATCCAAACCCGCGTTCGCCCGCCTGTCGTCAATGGCAACGGAATATCCGCCATTCTCCGGCCAAGCGCGTACGCCACGAGGCGCTGCTTCGTCACTACCAGCGACCCCGCGCCCCAGTTCCAGTGCCACCAGGCATACACTTTCGGCGCCCGGTAGTTGCGCAAGAGCGCCGACACCGTCAAGCCCTCTTCAAGCAAGACCACCCCCTCGGCTTCCAACGCCGCCCGCTCGCCCCGAGGAACCCTGCCCATTCCAAACAAGGTGTATAGCCAACTCTTCGACACCGCCGAACCTCCCCCGCTTCACAAAAGCGGATTCTTGGGTACCTATCAGAATGATATCATGAAGATATCAGCCTGTCAAGGGGTCAAATGCGGGTCAAATACGGGTAAGTAGCGGCCCCCCGGCGTCGCGGGCGCTGAACTGGTTGATTCAGCGCCCGTTATTCCGCTATCATACGAGACCACATTTGCGCGGTATGCATTGCGCTTGGGGCTATTGGGCCTCGCGCACGTGGAGACGCGCTTCTTCGTTCGTTGCGGGCCGGGGTAGCTCAGTTTGGTTAGAGCGCTGGATTGTGGATCCAGAGGTCAAGGGTTCGAACCCCTTCCTCGGTACCATTCTTGTACGGATAGCCGCGCAGGGTAGGGCGGGTTCTCCAAACCCGCCGTTCGTCGCCGCGCCATCGGAATCAGGCCTTAGAGGAACGGGACACGTATGTCTGACACCACTCCCCGCGTCGAACCGCGCACCCTCAAAGGGTTCCAAGACCTCCTCGCGGAGGACCTGCTCCCGCGCCAGACCGTCATCCGATCCATCGAGGCCGTGTTCCAGCGCTACGGATTCTCGCCGCTCGAAACGCCCGCGCTCGAATACCTCGACACGCTCGTCGGCGCCGGTGGCGAGGAAACCAACAAGGCCCTGTTCCGGCTCCAGAGCCCCGAAGAGGAAGACATCGCGCTTCGCTTCGATCTGACCGTGCCTTTCGCGCGTCTGCTTGCGCAGTATCCCGAGCGTCTCAAACCGCCGGTCCGCCGTTACGCCATCGGCCCCGTGTGGCGCGCCGACAAACCCGGTCCGGGACGGTTCCGTCAGTTCACGCAATTCGACATTGACGTCGCCGGCGCGGAGTCCGTCGCCGTGGACGCGGAAGTCATCGCGGTCATGTGCGACGTGATGCTCGCGCTTGGCGTGACCGACTTCACCGTGCTCGTCAACAACCGCAAGGTCATTGACGCCCTGCTCGATGGCTGCGGCATCACCGAGCCCGCGCGGCAGAAGCACGTCCTGCGCGTGATCGACAAGCTCCAGAAAGTCGGCATCGAAAACATCCGCGCCGAACTTGGCCGCGGCCGCGTCGACGATTCCGGCGATCCCATACCGGGCGTGAATCTCGATGACGCCACTATTGAACGCGTGATTAGCTTCATCGGTGTGAACGGCGCGACCCGCGCAGAGGTCGTCGCGAGCTTGGAGAAGGCGCTGCCCGATATCGAGCCGTCTCGCGAAGCGCTCGCCGAGATGCGTGACCTAGCCGAGGGCCTCGCGGCGCTCAACGTTTCCGAAGCGCACGCGAAATTCGACCCCAGCCTCGCGCGCGGACTCGACTACTACACCGGGCCTGTCTTCGAGACGATACTGCCCAACGCGCCCGAATTCGGCTCTGTCATGGGCGGCGGACGCTACGACCAACTCGTCGAACGCTTTATGGACCGCAACATCCCCTGCACCGGCATGTCTGTCGGACTCGATCGGTTGCTGGCCGCGTTACGTCATCTCGGCGCCGGCGCTGCGCCCGCCAAGACCGTTGTGCAGGCGCTGGTAGTCACCATGGGCGCCGTGCCCAAAGGCGAGACCCTCAAAGTCGCCGCCGAACTCCGCGCCGCGGGCATCCGCACCGAAACCTATTTCGGCAAAAAGATGAACATGAAGTCCCAGCTATCCCACGCCGACCACTACGAGATTCCAGTGGCGGTCATCATCGGCGAAGACGAAATCGCCAAGGGCGTCGTCTCCATCAAAGACCTCCGCGCCGGCAAACAAGCCCGTGAAGCCATCCAAGACCACGACGCCTACCGCAAAGCCGGTACCGCCACCCAAGTCACCGTCCCCCGCGCGGAACTGGTGCAAACGGTCACGGAATTCCTCGCCCGGCATTCCGCATAGCGCCTCACCTTTCGAGAGCGCCGTTATAGTAGACGCGTCCGTCTCGGCGCGTCCGATGGCCTACCCACACCGCCTTACGCCTTGCCGCGCCACACTACATCATCATCCTTCGGACCACCGGCCTTCCCGCCGTTATCGACGCCGTTCTTTCCGACACTGTAGAGGAGGAATGAATCGCCGGAACGCACGTAAATGTAGCTCTGACCGGAGAAGGAGTCCACAGGCACGTGCCCACCCATGTTTACGGCAATCGCGTCCACCGACTCGGGATACTCCCCATGCTGTTGGTGGTATCCTTGCAGACAGAGACCCATCCGAAGGATATCCAGACACGCTTCGTAATTTGCCTGCTCCGCCAGCGTTTCACTTGGCATACCTATCTCAGGGCGACTGATCACCCTCCAGCGCGGCGCGCTAGCGTGTTCGCGATCAAGCGCCTCAAGCTGTAGTTTGGCTTCGTAATAGGGCAGTGTTGCAGCTTCGATTATGCGCGCCATGGTCCCCGCATAGTATTCCTCATCCTGGTTTGACAGGGACGCCGCAAGCGGACTGAAGTACAGCCAGAAAGCAGCTCG
The DNA here is from genome assembly GCA_016215105.1 of Candidatus Hydrogenedentota bacterium. Lineage (GTDB taxonomy): Bacteria > Hydrogenedentota > Hydrogenedentia > Hydrogenedentales > SLHB01 > JACRLJ01. The sequence continues at coordinate 865 of JACRLJ010000128.1, read as the reverse complement.
CCCCGCAATTTCGCCAGTATTCCTGGGGTTTCCGGTCTCGGGAAACCCGTTCTCGCGAATGTCATCGAAGAAGCGCACGGTCAGCGAGGCCTGCCCGATTAGCGCCCGCGTGAACAGTTCGCGCTCCGGGTCACGAGGTACCAGCGCCTCCAGCAACTTCAGTTGATCCGCCGAAACGGAGGTGGCCGTAACCACTTCTTGCGCCACTCCAAGAACCAATCGGTAGTTGCCGCGGCGGAACCCGTCCGTAATCGCGTAGGGATCCCGTGGGATCCCATTGGTCAGGCGCATGAGCGCCGCAAGATCCTCGAACGGCTCCAATATGACAGCTTTCCGCGATTTTACGCGAGCATCACCATCGAGAAGCACTATCAAGCTCTGTAGCGTGAACAGCGCCGATCTATCCATGGCCAGATTCTTGGAATAATCCAGATCGAAGTATGGACCGGCCATTTCCGATAAGCGCCGAGTCTCGCGAATTAGTTCGTCTGCTTGGGATAGATACGATTCGTTATTGGAAAGTTCTTCGGCTGTAGCCGCCTGGCCCGACATCGCCACATGTCGCCATGCTTCAAAGCCTTTGCGATTGGATTCTCGCAGCGCCTTCTCCATTCCGGCCAGCCGAATGAATAGCGCGCGCGCATCGGCGTTTCCGCCCGCGTTTGGAACAAGCGTCTCAGCGTCGGCAGCCGGGAACAAACTCGTACGCGCCGGAGCAATGTGATGCGTGTCCGCCAGCTCGTGAATGCGAGCCACGGCAGCTTCGCGTCTGGAGCCTGTAAACTCCTGCGCGAAAAACAAACAGCTCACGCCCACCACCACGACCGCAATCGCTACGGCCCCAAACCATCCTTTCGACTTCATA
>JACRLJ010000127.1 GCA_016215105.1 Candidatus Hydrogenedentota bacterium | reverse complement strand
CACTTCGTCTTCCGGAACACCCGCCCACGTGCGAGCCCACATCCCGCGCGCAACCTGGCCGTGAAGCTCGCTGACGCCGTTCGCCATCGCCGATACTTTCAGCGCCAGAACCGTCATACAGTACGGCTCGCGGCTGTCCTGCGGGTCCTGCCGGCCCAGCGAAAGGAACTGAGGCATCGTCATCCCAATATCGCGCGCGTATTTCGAGAAATAACGTTCGACCAGCTCCGGCGCAAACATATCATTTCCCGCCGGCACCGGAGTGTGCGTCGTGAATACGCTCGCCGCCTTCACCGCTTCAATCGCCTCGTCAAGCGAAAGCGCCTCGTTCTTCACCAAATCCTTGATGCGTTCGAGCACCATGAACGACGCGTGCCCCTCGTTCATGTGAAAGATAGTCGGGAAGATTCCAACGGCGTGCAGGGCCTTGACTCCGCCCATACCCAGCATAATCTCTTGCCGAATACGCATCTCGCGATCCCCGCCGTACAACCGCGCCGTGATTTCCCGGTCGTCCTGCTCGTTCGCCTCGAAATCGCAGTCCAGCAAGTACAGCGGGACGCGGCCGACCTGGCAGCGCCAAACCCGCGCATAGACAATCCGGTTCGGATAGTCAACCGAGACGACAATCGGTTTACCCTGCGCATCGCGCTCGATCCCGATGGGCATGTTGTAGAAATCATTTCGTGGGTAGCGTTCCTGCTGCCACCCGTCCGCGTTCAAGTACTGCCTGAAATAACCTTCGCGGTACAGCAACCCGAGTCCCACAAACGGCAAACCCAGGTCGCTAGCGGCCTTGAGATGATCGCCCGCCAGCAAACCTAAACCACCCGAATAGATCGAAATGGATTCGTGAATACCGAATTCCGCCGAGAGATACGCGATATTAAAGCCCTCGGGCGCGTCAGGATTCTTCTCAACCCAATTGCCGGAGTGTACGTACGTGTCAAGGCGCTCCGCGACACGCTCCAGATGCGCCAGAAAACTATCGTCGTTGACCAACTCATCGAGACGCGTCTGGCTGATCTGGCCCAATATTCGCGCCGGGTTTTGATCCGCGCCACTCCAAAGATCGCGATCCATCCGGAAGAAAAGCTCGATCGCCTCAGGCTCCCAACACCAATACTGGTTGTTAGCCAACTCACGCAGGCGCTCCAGCTTCGGGGGAAGTTTTGGTATTACCGTGTACTTGCTAACCCGTGACATTCCGGCGACCTCCTCAAAAAACCGCCCCTAACGACTTCCGCTGAACGCGCGATCCAAGGCCTCTGTGAGCGAAACCAGCCCAGCAAACACACCGCGCAGCGTCCGGCCACATTTCCGTTGCCCGCGCCCGAATCGGCCCGGCAACCGGAATCACTCTAAACCTTTCGCGCTTCGATTGCCAACGCGGGAAGTGATCAATTCCGCAGCGCCAACGGACGCGCCGCGTCAATATGCCGGCCTTCTGGCCGGACGCTTAGATGAAGTACTTTCGCAGGAACTTCCCCACCCGCCGCAGGCTGCTCACCACCGGACCGCGCGGTTCAATGCGTCCACGCTTGGCCGCGGCGCGGTGCTCGAACGCGTGCCGTACAATTCCGACTGCTGCGGAGAATTCCGGTGAATTGACCGCGTGGGGAAGTATCTCAACCGAATCTGGAATGCCAACGCGGCAGGGCACCTGGAATATCGCTTCGGCCAGCGCCGCATGGTTCTTGATCGCGCCGGCCCCGCCCGTCAATACGACACCCCGAACCAGGTGCTTGCTCAGTCCGCGCGCGTTGAGGTGCTGGCGGACCTTGGTCATGAGTTCCTTGGCGCGTTCATAGATGATGAGGTCCAACTTCTTGCGATCCACTATCGAAGGCGCGCCATGAACCGACGTCTTCAGCTTGATTCGCGCGGACCGCCCTTCGTTCGACTCGGGTGTGGCTTCTGCCGCAGCTTCCGCATCGTCATCTTCCTCGCTGTTCCGAACGAATTCGTCCGAGATGCCGTACTCCAATATCAACTCGTCGGCCTCTTCAAACGACACCTGCAACCCCGCCGCAACGTCCCGGGTCAGGTGATACCCGCCCCATTCGAAGCACTGCGTGCCCAGGATGCGGTAATCCCGGTACACCGCCAGACCGGTCGTGCTCCGGCCAATATCAAGCACCGCCGCTCCCAACTCGATGTCCTCGGGCGTCAGGCACCCCAACGACGACGCCAGCGGCATGAAAATAATGTCCTCGAGTTCGCGCTTCTGCGACTCCACACACGCGATCACGTTGTCTTCGATCACCGACGGAAGCCGTGCGAAATGCACCCGCATCTTCAACACTTGCCCCCGGATGCCCACCGGGTCCAACACGCGCAGGTCATCTACGTACCACTCTTGCGCCGTTACCGAAGCCAGGATGCGCTTGCCCGCCGCTAGGATGTCCCGCGACGCAATGTCCAGCGCTTCCCCCATGTGGGATTGTTCCACGACCCCGCGCTCGACCTTCACTATCCCCTCGCGAATAAACGTCTCGACGTTCTTCCCATTGACCCCGCAGAACAACGAATTGACGCGTACCCGCGCCTCTTTCTCTGCCGCCGCCAACGCCCGCTTCAGCGTGACTTGCGCGGCGTTCAGATCCTGAATGACCCCCTGAGAAATGCACCCGCGTCCCGGAGCCACCCCGTGCCCCACCACCTGAATCGTTCCGTCCTCTTCCTTTCGGGCGATCAGCACTCGTATATCGCGCGACCCGAAGTCAACGGCGCCAACCACTTCTCCCTTTATGCGCACTCCTGGCTCCTATGAATCCGGCCGCCCATACGTGTCGTGGACTCTGCGTGGCCAGATGGCGTTTGTAAGTCTTTCCGTTATGCCCCTCGAGGGGCCGAGTTCCCACAGCGTTCTTGTCAGTGTTTTCCGCGCAGAATGTCGGGAGGGACGGCGTCCCCGCCGTCCGTGTGCCATCTAGCCCAAACGGGAGGGACGGCGTCCGCGCCGTCCTCGGACCTGGACACCGCAGGCAATTCCGTTCGCATATGCCCACACGGCAGAGAACGGAAACGTAACGCTGCGCGCATCAGAACAAAAGGTCTTGATCCGATGGCAAATCGGTTTCCGTCGCGCCGCGAATCAGGTTCATCGTCTGTTCTATGTCCGCGAGCGACGACCGGCGCCGGGTCAGGACGTCGCGCATCCGCTCTAGCGCCGCTTCGATCTCCGCGCGCTTCTGCTGCAAATGCTTGACGTGCTGACGCGCGTGCTCCAAATTAACTCGCGCGGTATCCTCGTCGGACAATACCTGCTCCAAGTGCGACTGCGCGTCCGCCTCCGAGGTACGCGCCCCGGCCAGTTCGGACAGCGTTTCGCCCTTGCACTGGACCTCGGACTCAAGCTGCGCTTGTATCGCGCGCAACTGCTCCTCAAGCTGGGATATGCGATCGTCCGATTCCGCCAGACGGCGCTGAATGGCCGCGACCGTCGAGCGGCGGCCGGCGACTTCCGACTCGGCCGCGCTCACACTTGACTCCGTCTCACTTACCGATTGCTCCGCCGTGCGGACGGCGCCTTGGGCCGTCTCAATGGCGCGCGCGCCCTCATTCAGGCGCGATTCCGCCGTGCGCACGCGCGTCTCCGTCTCTTCGGCTTCCGCGCGCGCGATATTCACTGCCGCTTGAAGCGCCAATACCTTCGCGTCCGTGCTATTCCCGCGCTCGACGGCCCGCTGCGCCGTCTCCAGCAAATGCTCCGGCGATCCGTCTTCCATCGCCGACTTGTCGAGCGGCGCGGCAGCCGGCTGTTCATCTGTCCGTGCGGCCTGCCATTGCTCCACGAGAATCTCGCACTCCTCTATCCAATTCGTGACAATCGGATCCTGCGAACCGCTGTTCGCATCCACGTACGCCCCGCAAAACGCATAGGACAACTCGAAGAACCGGTCCTCCAGCGGTCCCGTCTTCGCGAGACCGACGCGGCTCATCTTCTCCATCTCCCGGCACAATTCCACCGCGCCCGTGCGCCCGTAATCCCGCGCGTGCCGCTCCAGGAACGTCAGGCTGTACTCCATCGCGACGCCCGTCTCGTGACGGTCACCGCCGGGATAGTTTTCCAGCCGCGACAAGCACTCACAAAGCTTGTCCAGGACCTCGACCACCTGCGGTGACGTGCCGTTCTTGTCGGAAAGGTTCGCCGGAGCGGGCTCTTCCGTGGACGGAGACCCCGCGTCATCCATCTCATCGGCGTCTTCTTCCAGCGCGGTGTCGAACAGCATCGTGGTCATCGGCTGCTCGTCAGATTCCCCCGTATCGGCGCTCGATGCGTCCTCGGGCTCAAGCCCACGCGCGGATATCGGGTCCGCCTCGGCGCGCGGCGCCGGAGACAACGGAGGAAGATCATCCAGTGAAGGCAACTCGTCGTCGGCCACGCCGGCGTCGGACGCTCCGGGCAACGGCTCGAGCGGGGGCAACTCAAACGGAGACGGACTCTCAATCTCTCGGGCGCCTCCGTTACGATTCAATTCCGGCGCCGCGGAAGATCCATTGCCGTGGTCCTCCACCAGCTTTAATCCGGCCGCGCCAATATCGCTGACAGCGCGCTCGTAGCGGCGCCGCCACTTCTCCATGACACCCGATCGCACGCTGCCCACGATCAGGTCGCCCACCATCAGGCACAGAATCTCATAGCTGTCCGCAAGGAACGGCACGCAGTCATGCGCGCACCCGGAATCTTCGTAGGTCTGCAGAACGCGGGCCGTCTCGGTCAGCGCCTCGACCACGTCATTCCAATTCTCGTTCTTGGCGATCTCGAAGGCGGCGATCAACTGGTTCATGCACTCATCGGACCACGTCTCCTGCGGAGCCCCGGCCTCCGCACGCGCAACATGACGCTGAAATCGGCCGAGTGCGGTCAACAACCGTTGAGTGGGATCGCCGCCACCGGCGCCGGTATCGTCAGACATGACCGAAACCTCCTGAGGCGTGTTAAGTGGTGAGGACAGCAACGCATCGCGCTCTTCGCACGCCACCGGAGTGAAGACCGGATCCTGCTGCACTTCCGCCTTCCGCCTTCGCCCTAAAGCCAGTGGATTGATAGTGTGCTTTCCAAATCGCATATCAGCCACCTCTAGTAGCTTCTTTGTCCACAACTTCCACGTTGTCCGCAACTTCCATGTTGTTCGCGTAGATGGTGCTGACAAAGAAGTGGCGCCAATGACCTCGTGGTCGCGGCAAAGCCGCTTAAGGCGCCCAGTCTAGCATAAGGATGCGAAAAACGCAATATCTTGTGGTAGGCGCCCTGTCTTTCCCCATTATAGCGGCAAATGTTGGGGCGCCAACGGCATTCCCGCACAGTACCCCGGCCTCCAATCGTGACCGGGAAAAGATGCCTTAACCCACTGATACTCAGTTAGATACGTGCTCTGAACCCAATAACGTAAAGCCTAAGCCCCACCCCGTCCCGCTTTACCTTCGCAACAAATTACGGATGCGAGTCCCTTATCGTAGACGCGCCGTCCCGCCGCGTCCGATAGCCTACCCCGATCGCGACAACCCACGCACAGCCCCCTGTCCCCGCCAATAGAGCCTGTCTAGCGATTCAGCGAAAACCGGGGACTGACTCGCTTTTCGGCAGTTTGAAAAGCGTGTCTGTCCCCGCTTTTCGCGGCTCTCGCGTCCAAAGATAAGATGCCATCAGCATGAATCAATACGCTAGAGTAGACGCGCCGTCCAGCCGCGTCGCCCGGGCGCCAAGTACCCTATCGGTAACGATGGTCTTCTCTGGGCGCCCGCCATTTCACGCTACGCCGAAATCACCCCGCGCTCGCTCAACGCCTTCAACACCGCTTCCGTGCACTGCTCCAGCGATAGCTTGCCCGTATCCACCACAACTTCCGCATTCAGCGGCTCTTCATACGGCGCCGAAATACCCGTAAACTCTTTAATCTCACCCGCATTCTTGTTCAAACCATGGCGGATGTTGTCGCCGGCCAACACGTACGTGCGGCAGCCGCGCTCAAATAGGGCGTTCTCAACCGCATGAGCCAACGTCGATTTCCCGGAACCCGAAAGCCCCGTAAACCACAGTACAACCGCCTTGTGCCCGTTGAGCCGCTCCCGATCATCTTTCGTTATGTCGGCATGGTGCCACGTAATATTGGTGCTCTTGATCGTCTCCGCCATTCCTTGCTCCTTTGTCCTGGCTTCTATGACGTCGCCATCCACAGCCTTCGCATGCGCATTGACGGCAAAGAAGTCATACCATTGACTGCCCAGTAGCGGCTAAGCCGCCACGGGTGTACACTACCGGGGTTCCATCCGCGCTTCACAGAAGCCCGGAAGTATACCATGACGTTTCCCGAAAGTGAACTTCGCGTCAAACTCGAGGAGCGGCGGCAGAAGATGAAACTCGACCGGCGATCATTTCTGGGAGCGGCCGGCGCCGCCTCCCTTTCCGTCTATCTGGGAGTAGCCCTCGTTCCCAAGTTGTACTTGGGAACGCACTTGGAACTCGACCGGCGAACGTTCCTTGGCAAGGTCAGCGCCGCGTCGCTGTCAGTCTATCTGGGACTTCACTCCAATCAATCCAGCGCCGCAGCCGCATCGGTCTCGCAAGGAGAATCCACCGCAATGAGAATCGACACGAAGTCCGTCGCCAACCGCAATCAGAATCGCTCGACCGTGACCTGTCAGAACGGAATCGTGTGTACCAGCCAGCCCCTGGCAACGCTGGCCGGTATCGATCAACTTAAGGCCGGTGGCAACGCCATCGACGCCGCGGTCTGCGCCAACGCGGTGCTCAGTCTCGTCGAGCCCATGAACTGCGGACCCGGCGGCGATCTCTTCGCGATCCTGTGGATCGAGAAAGTTCAGAAACTCTACGGACTCAACGCCAGCGGCCGCGCCCCTTACGATTGGAACTTGGAAGCGGCGCAGAAGCTCGATCTCAAGAGCATCCCCTCCAACAGCCCGCTCGCGTGGAACGTCCCCGGATGCGTCAGCGGGTGGGCCGCGCTGCTCGAGCGTTTCGGCAGCCGTAAGTTCGCGCAGGTGCTCGACCCCGCTATAGCCTATGCGCGGGACGGATTCCCCGTGTCCGAGATCATCGCCAACGATTGGCCCTTTGACGCGGCGAAGTATCCCTCCCTCGCCGAAACCTTCCTGCCCGGAGGCCAGGCGCCGCGTTTTGGCGATATCTTTCGGAACTCCGATCTTGCCGCATCGTTCGAGGCCATCGCGAAGGACGGCGCCGATGCCTACTACAAAGGAAACATCGCGCAGCAGATCGTCAAGGAAGCGCAGGTCCAAGGAGCCAAGATGGCGTTGCGCGATTTGGCCGATCACACCGTGAAATGGGTTGACCCGGTGAGCGCCAATTACCGCGGCTACGACGTCTGGGAGATCCCTCCCAACGGACAAGGCATCGCCGCGCTCCAAATCCTCAACATGCTCGAACAGTTCGACATCGCCGCCCTCGCGCCCAATTCCGCCGAGCACCTCCACCTATTCATCGAAGCCAAGAAACTGGCCTACGAAGACCGCGCCAACTATTACGCCGACCCGGAATTCGCCGAGGTCCCAATCGCGTGGCTGATCTCGAAAGAGTACGGAAAAGAGCGCGCCAAACTGATCGATCCCAAGCGCGCCAACCAAAATGTCGTCATGGGACAGCCCCACAAGTCCGACACCATTTACCTCACCGCCGCCGACAGATTCGGCAACATGATCTCCCTCATCCAAAGCAACTACGGCGGATGGGGATCAAAGATCGTTCCCGGTCACGTCGGATTCTGCATCCAAAACCGTGGCGAAAGTTTTTCACTCGACCCCGCGCACCGAAACAAGCTCGAAGGTCACAAACGGCCCTTCCACACCATCATTCCCGCGTTCGTCACCAAGGCGGGCAAACCCGTCTTCTCCTACGGCGTCATGGGCGGTGACTTCCAGCCCCAAGGGCATTCGCAAGTCTTGATGAACCTCGTCGACTTCAACATGGCCCCGCAACAAGCCGGCGACCAGCCCCGCGTCGAGCACGGCGGCAGTTCCACACCTCGCGGTGGAAAGATCAAGAGTGGGGGATACGTCGCCTTCGAAGACCGCATTCCCGACACCGTGAAGCTAGCGCTTGCCGCCATGGGCCACGAAATCCGCCCCGGCATAGACGCCTTCGGCGGCTACCAGGGCATCTGGCGTGAAGAAAATCCGCGCCGCTACTTCGGCGGCTCCGACCCCCGCAAGGACGGCTGCGCAATTGGCTACTAAGCTCCCGCATCACAATCGCGGCTCTCGGCTGTTTGAAAAGCGTGCCAGTCCCGAATGGCGTCAAGATAAGCGGGTAAGGCCCCATAGTAGATGCGGCGGCTCGCCGCATCCGTCCGCGCGCCATGATCTCGCCCTATCAGCATGAGCCACCTGCGGAGCCATTCGCCCAAAGTAGACGCGCCGTCCCGCCGCGTCAGCCTGAGCGCCAAAGGGCCTGACGTGTCTAGCGACCCGCGTCTGGGCGCGTTGGCTTTTCCGCGGTTCCGCCGAAAGCAATCGATCCGGTGACGTACCAGTCAAATTCATAATACAATGGCTCCACCGCGTGCGGATTGGCCGCCTCAGGAGACGAAGATGACGATCATTTGTGGCGTTCTTGTAGGACTGTGCATCAGCGCAAATACGACCCACCCGGTCTATCCCGCAACGGGAAACGTGGACACCTGGAAGCGCGAAGCGGGCGACGTGATTGCCATGACGCCGGAACAGTTGCTTGCCGCCGTGCCGATCGATTCGGGGATTTGCTTTTGTGGCTGCCCAAAATGCGCCAATGGCGACGAAGAAGGCGCCATGCAGTGGGAGCCTGCGTTGGGGGACAAGGTCAAATGCAAGTACTGTGGCGGCGTTTTTCCGAACGATACCTATCCCGACACTAAGGAGCACGTCGTCCAGGCCCCAAGTGGCCGCAAACAAGTCTATCGCTATTACGAGGACGCCAAGGGCGTTCAATACTGTTTTCAAGCGAAAGCCTGGTACTTGCGGTGGCAATGGATGCAGAATTCCGCGTTGCGCCTGGCGAATCTGTACGCCCTCACGAAGGACCCGCAGTACGGTGATCGCGCCGCCGTTATCGTCGGACGCTTTGCCCAGGCATTCCCCGACTATGCCATCCGCTTCGACTATCCCTTCCGCCCAAAACGCTTTTGGCCGGGTGATCGCAAGTTCCCGTACGACCCGGACATCGAAACCTATCGCGGCGCGAAATGGTACTGGTGGGGCTACGGCGACATCCCCGCGACGGTCGCAAAGAGCTACGATCTAATCGCGGCCGGAGACAGCTTCGAACGCATGAAATCGCTGCTCGGCGCCGATATTCGCGATCGCGTCGAACGCGACCTGCTCCGCCTCGGCTACGACTTTACCGCCGCCAATCCCGAGACCTACTCGAACATGTCGCCCGGCATGTACAGCGACATGATTGTCGTCGGCCGCATCATCGGCGCTCCGGAAATTGTGCACGATGCCGTAACGCGTTTCAGCGAACTGGTGCGGCGAAACTTCTTCTTTGACGGATGGTGGCGTGAAGGTACACCCAGCTACCATCAGCAGACTATCGGACACTTGGAGGAAACCGTTCGTTCCGCCAAAGGCTATTCCGATCCGCCGGGCTGGACGCAGGACCGCTTCGACAATCTCGACCTCCTGGCCCTCGCCCCGACGCTCACAAAGGCATTCGCCGTGAACGCCGCGGCCTGCCTTCCCAACGGGCGCGCGCTTCCCATCAACGACACCTGGTGGTTCGATAAGCGCACGCCGCCGGCGCCAAATCCATCCGCGATGTGGCCGGCGCTGGGTCACGCCATGCTCAACTCCGGCGCCGGGGCCACAGCGTTCCAAGTCGATCTGAACTGGAGCGGCGGCTTCGGTCATTCGCACGCGGACAACGCGTCGATGATTCTCTACGCGTTCGGCAAGGAGCTCTCTTCAGATATAGGCTACACCCACACCCGGTACCGCCAGTGGACAATCAATTCCGCGTCCCACAATCTCGTGGTCGTCGATGGCCGGTCGCAGGTAATCGGCGGAGTGAAACAGAACACCACTGGAAATGCGCGGTTGTTTGACGCAGGCAACGATCGCATTCAAGTCGTCTCGGTTGACGCCCAGCCCGCCTACCCCACGCTGCAATTGTACCGGCGTACCCTGATCTCCGTGCATGTCGGCGAAGGCCGCGACTACGTCGTGGACATCTTCGCCGTCAAAGGCGGAAAGCAGCACGACTACTTCCTGCACGGTTCCGCGGACGAACAAGGAACCCTTGAAACCAGCGCGCCGCTCACCGAGCCGATCGCCTCGCTCGTGCCGTCGTGGGGAAAGTTTGAAGAGCCTGCAAATGAACAGGCGCTCGAAATGTCCGGCGAAAAGTATCATCCCTACGGATTCCTCTGGGATATCGCGTCCGGCCCCATCTCCGCCGACTGGTCGGCCACATGGCGCTACGGGGACGCGGGTATGCGCTCGCATTTCCGCGCCGCGTCAGGGGACCGCGCCTACCGATTCACCTCGCCCGCCATTCGGCTCGCGGGACATGAAGACACCAAGCTTCACGACTATCTGCGCAATGGCGTGATGATACGCCGTGATGGCGGCGACTCCGTATTTGCGGCAGTCCACGAACCATTCACCGGTAAACCCTGGATCGAGTCGGTCACCTTCGAAGACGGTCAGGTAACGGTCCGTCACGACAACGTCTCAGACCAAATAGCGTGGAATGACGATTCCGTCCACGTGACCACCGGCGGCGCAGCCTACGCGCTCGAATCCGTACCCTGTGGCCGTCTCAAAGGCGTCGAACGCAGCGAAGGGAAATTCAACTTCCTGCTAGACACCCCAATCCCAGATTCAGTCGGTCCATCCCAATTCCGCGTCCGGCTAACCTTCCCCGGAGGCCGTTCCGCCATCTATTCGGTTACGGGCAAGGACGGAGCACGTATCACCCTTCTGGACGACCCCGGATTCACATTCGATCCCGCAACCCAAGCCACCCAATACACATCATTCCCCCAGGAACATTTCACGGGGCCGGTGGAGGTGGCTGCGATGGCAAGTCGCTGAAACCGCTCACGGCTTCAAATACTTCACCATGAACGGCACGGTATGCGCATTATCCCACCGGTGCTGCCCATGGAAAACGTCGTGCTGCAAATGCTTCGCCGCGCCCAGGACCTTGTACGTCTTGCGCGCAATGCCCAACTGCGGCGTCACGTTCTTGAGCTTACTCGCGCCGTTGAGCGGATCCTCGTCACCGGTCTGAACCATAAGCGGCCTCGGCGCGATCAGCGCCCCCAAATCGCCATGGACCACGTACTCCCACAAGTGCGGCACGTAATTGCACGAACAATTCTCGTACAGGTCCAGCAACGACTCCTTCACTCCATAGAAATAGCCGCTGTCTATCGCGGCCTTAATCCGCTCGTCCAACGCGGTCAGCCACAAGGTCTGCAGACCGCCCCCGCTCAGTCCCGCGCATCCCAGCCGCGACATATCGCACTCCGGCCGCGTCGCCGCGTAATCAATCAACCGTTGCAGGTCATGAACCCACATCCCCGTCACCGTTTGCCCCAACGGAATCGCCATGTGATTCAAGTAATTGCACGAACTGTTCAACACGTCGCCTGCCGCGGCCCGTTCTTGTCTTTCCCCAAATCCTCGCGCATCCGGACACAACGTCACGAATCCCGCCCGGCAAAACACGCGCCCGTAGTCCGCGTTATACAACTTGAACGCCGCCTCGATATCCGGATGTCCACCCGCGCCGGAGATACCCGCCTTCGCCCCAAACCCGTGCCCGTGCGGACAAAGAATCGTCGCATAGGATTTCTTGCCCGTCTTCGGAATGAGCATGTACAGCGGCATCACCACCAGCGGCTCGACCTGGATCTCGATCCGCTCGCGAACGTAATCCCCGCAATCCACCCGCTCCGTCACGCGCGGCTTCAACGGACACGCCGTCATCGTGTCCAGGCCAATCAACTCGCGAAGCTTCTTCCGCGCGGCCCTGCGCCACGCCTGCGCCTCCGCCGGCGTCGTTCCCCCAAACCGGAGCTTCCGCCCCAGCCGGTCAAACCGCTTGCGCATATACGGAACAACGGAATAGGCTGGAACTGAGTCCTGGGTCATCGTATCTGCTCCTTGGCTACGCCGTCACTTTCGCCCTGCATGCCGAAACAAAATACCACACCCGCGGCGTCCGCGCTAGAGGCGCGGCGTTGACGAATGCGCGCCACGTGGCTTGGGCGTCCTCGCCCAAGAACCTTGGCCTGGAAGGCCAAGCCGCGTGATTGTGGGACTCTCGCTTCGCCTACGCGCGGATTGGGGCGCGCAATCACCGCTCGATCTTTCAAAGCGTCTGCGCTATCCTGTCCCGCGACCGTTTCCTCTGTGGCCCAACCGGACGGCGGGTCATTATCTCGAAACGAATTGGAGGAACGCGTCTCAATCGCAATGTCTGGCGGCGCTTCGTCAGACCGGGAGATGGACTATGCGAATCGCCTGTTCGGTGCTTGTGACGTTTTGTGCGGTAGGAAGCGCGGCAGCCGAGAGAGCGATTACGCCGGCCGAAATGACCTCCTGGCAAATTGTATCCGGCCCAGCCGCATCCGAGTCTGAATGCTACGCCGCCACCGAATTCCAGACGCTCTTCAAGGGGTTGACCGGGACGGAATTGCCTATCGTGACGAAAGCGGAGGACGGACGTGGGGCCGTGTTTGTCGGCCCCGGCGCCGTAGCGCAATCTCGCGAACGAGCGCGCGAGGAAGATCTGGGCGAGGAAGGTTTGCGAATTCGCGTCGGCAAGCACTCAGTGCATATTGACGGGGGCCGCCCCCGAGGTACGCTCTACGGCGTCTACGAGTTCTTCGAGGAGCTCTGCGGCGTGCGCTTTCTTACCCATGACCACACCTACTATCCCGGCGCCGCCGCGGCGATGCGAATCCCGCTGGGTGTCCACCGGTACAACCCTGCCTTTGCGTTTCGCTGGTCCTACTACGGCGAGACCTCGAAATTCCCCGTGTTCGCGGCGCGTCTGCGCGCCAACACCGTGAGCGACGACCCCAAACTTGGCGGGCGAACCGGACTCCAGCACGTGCATCACAGCGTTGCCTACCTCCTCCCGCCTGCGACGTACGGCAAGGATCATCCGGAGTATTACGCGCTGGTTGATGGCCAGCGCAAACTGGAAATGGATGGGGGCGGCCCGCAATTGTGTGTGAGCAATCCCGAGGTGATCGAATTGATCACCCAGGCGGTGATCAAAAAGATCGAGAAGGACCCATCGGTAAAATGCGTCAGCGTCGCCCAGATGGATAACGGCGGCTTTTGCGCGTGCGAGAACTGCGCCGCCATCGATGCGCGCGAAGGCTCCCACGCCGGCGCCCACCTCGCGCTCGTCAACGCTGTGGCCGAGCGCGTCGAAAAGTCGCATCCCGGCGTACTGATTAGTTGCTATGCGTACCAGTACACACGCAAACCGCCCAAGACCATCCGCGCGCGCCACAATGTGCTGATCCAGTTGTGCAGTATCGAGTGCTGCGATTTTCACGCCATCAACGATCGTTCCTGCGCATTGAACAGGTCCTTCTGCGACGACATGGCGGGCTGGAAAAAGAAGGCCGATACTATCTTTGTCTGGCACTACAACACCAATTTCAAAGGCTATCTGCTGCCGTTCCCCAACCTGCGCAGCATCGGCAAGAGCGTGAAGTATTTCGAAAACAACCACGGCCGCGGCGTGTTCATGCAGGCGGCGGGAAACGCCGAATCCGCCGAAATCAGCGATCTGCGCAACTACGTCATGTCCCGCTGCCTCTGGAAACCCGGACGCGACAGTTGGAAGGAGGCCGAGGAATTCTGCCGCTTGCACTACGGCGAGGCCGCGCAGCCCATCATCGGTTACCTCACCTACTACCACGACTTGGTCGGAGCCGCCGGCGTCCACCCGACCTGTTTCCCTACCGAGTCGGCGCTATGCCTGAATCCCGAGTCCGCGCGCCGCATACTGGCGTACTTCCAGCAGGCGCTATCCCTCGCGAAGTCCGAAGAAGTGCGCGCCCGCGTCGAGAAAGCCTCCCTCTGTGCCTACCGCGCCGCCCTCAGCGCGGCCAGCATGCGGCTGGTCTACCACAACGGCGTCTGCCGGCCCGATCTCGCCGGGCTCGAACCGGACATCTTCGATCGCTTTGTTGCCCTGTGTCAGCGCTTCGGTGTCACCCGTGAAGATGAAAACACCCAAGTCGCAACGTACATAGACAGTCTGCGCGAACTCCAGGCGGGACTTAAAGCCGTGCGCATCGAAAACGATATGTGGCGCCTGACCCTTTTGCCCGAAAGCAACGCGCGAATCGTCGAAATGACCTACAAGCCCACCGGCCGCAACGTCGTCCAGCCCGCGCGCGCCCTCAACCGGTTCCGATACGAAGAATGGGTGCGGCAGGGACAAGGCCCCGGACCCCAGGGCATCGTCGCGTACGACGCCAAAGCGCAACCCGATCGAGTCCTGCTGACCCTCACTACGAAGGACGGTACGCGCATCGAGCGGAACATCGCACTGGCCGGTGACACCATCCGTTTCGATACCACGATGACTGCCAGCGGTCCCAGGGTCTTTGACGTCCACGTCCATCCCGAGTACGACGCCGCTACCTTGTCGAGCGATCCCCGTGTCGTGGGCGTTTACGTCAAGTCGCCCGAATGGCTCCAAGCCAACCAGGGATGGAAGGAGGCCGTGCCCACCGAGGCGCAGACCGCAGTCATCAAGAGCGCGGCGAGTGGAGGCGCTTTCGCCTACTACAACCGCAAAGCCGGCTTCGGCGTCGAACAACGCTTCGACTCCCAGGACTACAGCTCGATGGATCTCTTCTGGAGCCCCTCGCGCATGCAGGTCAACCTTGAATTGCATTCCAAAGTTCGTTCGCTGGAGAAGGGGCAAACTGCTCGCCACGCCTACGAAGTGCGTTACTTGAAAGCGCCGCCTGCGGGTCACTGACAAGGCACGAATTCCGGACGCCTTTCCTTCTTGGACTGCGCATAGCGGCCGGGAAGACAGGGAGTCTGGGGAGGGTCTTCAAGTAATGTACGACACAGCGAGTCTTCGGGCGTATTTCGACACCCATACCGGCGAAGAGTGGAACCGTCTGGACGCTACCCTATGCGGGCGAATCAAGTATCGGATTCACCGCCACTTCCTTGCTCGGTGCGTCAGACCAGGCATGCGCGTTCTAGATATCGGATGCGGCCCCGGCCGCTTCGCGATAGACCTCGTCCAGGCCGGGGCGAAAGTGACCCTGGCGGATATCTCGCCTGGACAATTGGCGCTCGCCCGGAAAAAACTGGCCGGCGCCGGTCTGCTCAACAACGTTTTTGCCCTCGTCGAGACCGATGTGTGTGAACTCCTCTTCCCAGACGCCGCTTTCGACCTGGTGGTATGCTACGGAGGAGCGGTGTCATACGCGTTTGACCGCCATCGCGATGCGCTCGCCGAGTTGGTCCGGGTTGCTGCGCCCGGCGCCCCGTTGCTGCTGAGCGTAATGTCGCTCTACGGCGTGATGCGCCTCGCCGGACCGTGCGACGCGGATTCCTTTGTCGAGCACATGGAAGACCACCTCATCTGGGACGACTTCCCCAACCATCCCGGCTACGTCCTCACCCGGCCCGGCTCGAACGAGTTTCATCAACCCATGGCCCTATTCACTCGCGACTACATTGTCACCGCCCTGCGCTCGTTGGGGTGTGACGTGCTCCGGACCGCCGCCTCCAATCCCATCACCGCGCTCGGTATGCCGCTCGAGAAACTGTCAGCCAACCCACGCGCCGTCGAGCGCCTCACCCAATGGGAATCCGCGCTCTGCGAACAGCCGGGACTGGTGGATAGCGGCGATCACCTGATAGTAGTCGCCCAAAAAGAAACCAATAGCTAGGCGCCGGAGGGTCGGCGTCCTCGCTTGTCGCCCAAAAAGAAACCAATAACTAGGCGCCCGGGAGGGTCGGCGTCCTCGCCGACCTAATTCGCTCCGGCCACGCGTCACGCGCGCCCTCGCTTGTCGCCCAAGAATGAAAAAACCAATAACTAGGCGCCCGGGAGGGTCGGCGTCCTCGCCGACCGGGTTCGCTCCTATTACATGCGCCAGCGCCGCAAATGCGCCTACTCCGCGGGCGTCACGCCGCATTTCTTCCCAATCCGAGGAAGGTACTCCCGAATCTCTTGATCGAGAATCGCGAGCTTGGCCCGAATCAGTTCATACGTGCTGGCGTAGTTCAAACACGCGTCGAGCCGGACATCCGCCTGCGCGATCGGCGCCGCCTCTGTGGCGTTGCTTCGCTCGTCGAGCAACACCGCGCGCCAGCGGGCGTACGCGGCCCGCGTCCCTTCCAAGTCTTGACTCCCCGCGCCGCCCTGCTCGGCGCACGCCAATACCCTATCCCGCAGCGGGCACGCCTCGTAGAAGTTGGCGGTCGTCCGTGCGGTGGCGTAGAGATAGCGCACCGCATAGTCTTCGGCGTCGAAGGTCGTCCGGCGTGTTTCGGGAACCAAGGGCCGGGCAGCGCTCATCTCCTCCACCGCGCGCTTGAGCTCGGCTTCCATGCGGCGGTAATACCCGCCAAGTACCACCGCGTCGCCGCTGGGCGAACTGTCGAACAGAGGCGTGCGCGCTTCCCCGCTCCCGAGATAGAACATGTCCGGCAGAGTGGCCTTCGGGTCGGCGCACATCGGATGCACCGGTCCTAAACACATTGGTCCCATGAAATAGCGTTTGGGCAGTTCCGGCGAGAACGCTACTGCCGCCGACGCGCGCCGCCAAGCCTCCCGCAAGTGCGGACCGGCCGCGCCCCCCGCCACGCGCGCCGCGAGTTGACCAAGCGCCTCTTCCTTCTCCAGCGCCGGGTCCCACCAGTGAAGCGCGCCAACGTCAGTACTGCTCGACGCATAACACGGCCGGTACGCATACGAAAATATCCACGCCCCGTCGGTGCCAGACGTGGCCAACGCCCGCGCGCGATCCCACCACAGGTCCATGCACGGAATGGAAGGCATGCGCGGCGCCTCATACGCATGCTCATGGTCACTCGTCAGATAGACGGGAATCCAGGACGCCTTACACGCCGCCACCTGCGACTTGGCGCGCGCGCCAACCCCCGTCATGTCAATGCTGTAATCCCAAAGAACTTTCGCGATCCCCTCGGGCTTCCGAATCGTTTCGTCCTTTTCCGGTTCGGTGAGCAGCGCCGTGCCGGGCTTCATCCGTTCAATCATTCCCAATTGAGCCGAATCCGCCGACCAGCACCACCCCGCCGAGTACGGCCACGCGACAACCTCGCCATCCGGCTTGGCCCGGCGAGCGGCCTCTCCCATGATATTGAGGAGATGCGCGACGGCTGTCTCCGCGCCAATGGCTTCACAACGTTGGCAGTTCGTGTGACCCTTCGCCGCGCCAGCAGCGCGCATAAAACAGTGGTAGAACTCCTCGCCGCCAACTATCGCCATGATGCCGTCCAAACCCGACCGCCGGAACAGGGTCTCGACAGTCTCCGACAGGTAACGCTGAACCAGCGGATCTTCCGAACACAGCGTGTACTCGCCGGGTTTTCCAAAATCCAAGTTCGCCCCCTTGGTTTCAGGGTGCGCGAGAAATACCGGCGCATCGCCCGGCGCCAGCGTTGTCCGCACGTGCAGATAAGCCTTGAGTCCGTAGCGGTGAGATTCCTTGACGTTCTCGGTCACCCGCCCGAGCAACTCGGGATTCTGCAGGCCCGTCAACTCCGGAATGGCCTTCGCCGATGAGATCGCGTACAAGTTCTCATAGCCCATCACGACCGCGTTGTTTCCCATCAGAGCCACGTCGCGATACGTCCCCAGGAGCGGAACCCGTCCCAGCCTCACCTTGATACGAAGGCGATACTCCACCTCGCCGACCGCGAGAAGTGGAGCGCGCCGCAAACCGATCCGCTCCATGAGCTTGACCACGCCATCCCGAACGCCGCGCGGACTCTGCGCCAAGATCCAAATAGCGGACGGATCAGTTCGAATTGTGAAGTTCTCGGCTTCGGACGGAGGCCCGACGGCGGAATCCAACAATACGATGGCCTTCTGAGTCCCTGGCGTAATCTCCGAACGCGGACTGCGCTCCAGCGCCAACCCAACATTCATCCCGCCCTTCAGAAACGCAATCAACTCGCGCGCCATCAGCTCGACAAGCGGGTCCGCGTCAGACGGCGCAACGACGCGCCACGTCCCCTCGATAAGCGTTTCATTTGCCCCCGCCACGACGCCACTGTCACGGCTGAATCGCGACACGTAGTCCTTGGACTGTGCCGCCAACGGGCTCTTGTCATACG
Organism: Candidatus Hydrogenedentota bacterium; assembly: GCA_016215105.1. Lineage (GTDB taxonomy): Bacteria > Hydrogenedentota > Hydrogenedentia > Hydrogenedentales > SLHB01 > JACRLJ01. Next base: position 5,523 of record JACRLJ010000127.1, on the reverse strand, counting down.
CTTCCAGCCATTCCGGCGCGCACGACAATCCCATCTGCTCGACCGTGTCCAAAGCCCCAGCAGCGGAAGCCGCCAGCGAACAAACCATTACCGCGAAAAACCCCGCAACAAAAACGCGCATAGTTTCTCCCCAGTACTAACGTCCCCCGGTTCGACTTCGTAATTCGTAATTCATAATTCGTAATCTCTCCGCGTCCTCCACGCCTCTGCGCCTCTGCGTTTAGAAACGGCTGCCCCTCGGCAATCTCGGTCCCTTGCCGCTGTGGCGACGGTGACGTTACATTACTCCACTCCGTCCAGAAAATCAGGGTACAGCTTCTTGGCGCAGGACGGACAGACGCCGTGACTAAACACCGCGTCAGAATGCTCCCGAAGGTAGCTTTCCAGATGATTCCAGTACCCTTTATCGTCCCGAATTTTCTTGCACGACGCGCAGATCGGCAGAAGTCCGCTCAGCGTCTTTACCGTGGAGAGCGTCTCTTGAAGTTCGCGAATAGACTGCTCAAGTTGCGCTTGCGCCTTGACGCGCTCCGCGACCTCCAAACCAAGATTCTGATTCAAAACAAATTGCCTGCGCAGCAAAAAGTACGCCGATACCGTCGCAAACACGGTACTTGCGAGAATCGTGATAGCGTGCGATTCCCAAACGGAAATGTCGGGGTTCGCCGCCTGTTTGGCGGCCTCGAAAAGGGTCATGCCCGCCAGCATCGCGACGGCCACCAATCCCACCTGAACTTGATATCGAAGGTACTTCATACTGCTGCCTTTCCCGTATACCTATGCCGCAGAGTGCTGTTCCAGCCTTCATGCGGCTCTCATCAATCCGAGTTCCGCCGCCTCACAGCCTTCTACGCAGGGAACCAACCCGGTGACGAACGACACCGGCTCGTCATCACCACAACAAGTTTCTCTCTCCGAACGAGGCGCCGGATATGGACACAGACCACGAAATCACCGCGCTCATCCCCCAAACAAATAGTATAGCATTCAAAACGCCTCACCTGGTTTCTTCCCAAATCCTCAACCAAATTGACTCCGGCCCAGCGTTTCTCTACGCTGTCGCAGGAGGAGAATTGACCCAATGTCATACCTATGGTACTGGCCGGCCGGTGGCTGGGATTTTGACAAATGGAAGAAGCGTCACCCGTGGAAGCCCATCACCACTACCCAGTCAGGGACCCGCGATCTCGAACCGCTGATTCCTCGGGGCGGCGGCCTGCGCGACTGGAAGAAGCGCCGCGAAGAGATCCTCGCAACCACCGGCGCCATCCTAGGAACGCTCACCGACAGACCACCGCGCAAATTCAAGTTCGACGTGCTCGAGCAACGGCGCCACGACACCTACCGGTTGCAGCGCGTGCGCTACACCCTCACCGACTCCGAATGGGGCTACGCGTGGTTGTTGACACCCCCTGGCAAGCGTAAACGTCCAGCGGTAATCGCCCTGCACCAGACCGTCCAACAAGGCAAGGACGAACCCGTCGGCATTGAAGGCAGCGACAGTCTGGCCTACGCGCGTGATCTCGCAAACGAGGGATTCGTCGTGCTCGCGCCGGACGCCATTGGATTCGGTGAGCGCGCCAAAGATCTCCCTACCGCGTTCTACCACTCGGGCGGCGAATTCTTCGGACGGCACCCGGAAGGTTCCGCCATGGGCAAGATGGCCTTCGATACCTCGCGCGCCGTCGATCTCCTCGATCGACTTCCGGAAGTGAACGCCAAACACATCGGCTGCATTGGCCACTCCCACGGCGGCTACGGTACGCTATTCGCCATGATCGCCGACGACCGCATCAAGGCCGGTGTCATCAGTTGCGGTGTCACCGTCCTGCGCCACGACCCCACCCCGCAGCGTTGGTGGCGGATGACCGCGCTCATGCCGAGGCTCGGCTACTACGAGGGCCATATCAACGACGCGCCGCTCGATTTCCATCACCTGCTCGCGCTCGTCGCGCCGCGCCCGCTCATGCTTTCCGCCGCGCTAAGCGACGCCATCTTCCCCAACACGGAAATACTGAAAGAGGTGTCCCATTGCGTTCGTAACATCTACCAGCTTTACGGCGCCCAGGAACAATTCACCCGCTGGATCTTCAAAGGGGATCACCGGTTTCCGAATCAGGCCCGCATCCGCGCCTACCGCATGCTGAAAAATGCCCTAGGCCTTGCCGAGTAACAGCGAATATTCGCGGCGTTCCTAAGCGCCAGCCCTGTCACAAACGCCTTCCCCTCACCCATCCGCTCCATCCGATCCGTCCGACCCAAGCCCACGCCTTACTTCGCAGCCAAGTGCCTCAACGTCTTCTGCAACGCCTCGTGCGCGCCATGATGGCCCGGGTCTACCGCAAGACACTGCTCAAACGCTTCCTTGGCGTTCTCGAACTCCCGCGTCCGGAAACACACGACACCCAGATTGTTGTACGCCCCCGCGAGCCCCATTCGGCCCGCCCGGCGAAAGTGCGACTTGGCCTCATCGTACAAGTTATCGTAGAAATACAATTCCCCGACCGCGTTGTGCAATTCGGGCACCTCGGCGCCATGGTGCAGAATCCCGCGAAGAACATCGCGGGCCTCCGCGCGCCGTTCAAGCCGCAACATCTGGTGTATGAAAAGTTGAAGCGCTGGCTGCGACGCCGGTTCCGCCTCGAGCCCCTTCCGTGACTCCGCCGCCGCGTCTTCCAAGCGTCCGGATTCCTCAAGCGCGACGCTCAGATAGCGGTGGCCGTCCGTCCAGGATGGGTCAACCGACATCGCCTGCGCAAAACACTCGCACGCCTCGTGCCACTCCCGCTTGGCCCCGTGGATCACCCCCAAATTCCGCCAGCCTTCGCCCAGATTCGGATCGAGCTTCACCGCCAGGCTCACCGCCTTCAGCGCCTCTTCGCTGCGATGAGCCAGGTGCAAGGCGCTGCCCAAGTCCTTCAGCACCCGCGCATTTTGCGGATCGATTCGCAGGCATTCCCGAAACGAGACAATCGCGCGCCCGTAGTCACCCGCCTCCATGTACTGGTTGCCCAGTTCCACGTAGGCCTTGGTGTCCGTAGGATCGTCTTCAACCTTGGCCCGGCCCAATTGCAGATAAAGCTCACGCTTCTCGCGCAACCGTTCTTCAGATTTCAACAGCGGATAGTGATGGATGGGGACCTCGCACGGATGCGCGCGAATCCCGGTCCGCTCAAGCGACTGGTGGACCAGCTCGTGGACCTTGCCCTCGAACTGCGCCCCGCGCCGGTTCGGAAAAAAACGAACTTTGGAACTGGGAAACCACCCCGCGAATCCCCGCGCATGCGGGTCGTTTGCGGCGCACGGCGTGAAATCACTCATATTCGTCGTGTTGGTGTAATTGCGGGTCACGAAGCGGTAACAGCGATCGGTAGGACCGTCCGCCAACGCGCGCAACGCAGCCAAGTCCGCCGCATCGACCCGCTCATCCGCGTCGATCACGAAAATCCAGTCGCTCGTGCAGATGCGCAAGGATTCGTTTCGCGCCGCGGAAAAATCGTCGCACCACAAAAAAACACTAATCTTCGCGTGGTACCGGCGCGCAATCTCCACCGTCAGGTCGCGCGATCCCGTGTCCACGATGCAGTACTCATTGGCGAGACCATTCAGGGACTTGAGGCACTCTTCAATGTGATCGGCCTCGTCCTTCACGATCATCGCTACGGAAATCGATGACGCCACCTCTAGTCCCCGGTGACGTGCCCTGCGCCCGACACCTCCTCATCCGATAACGACACGGCTTTCTTCGGCGGAGCCCCCCCGTACGCAGGCAGGGGAGCGATGACTCCAGCGGCGACCAAAGCCTCATAGGTCTTGCGATCCACGCTGTCCCCGCTGGTGACCAAGCGTGTGGAGCCGGAAACCGTCACGCCGCACTGGCGAATTGGCTTTCCCCGGCGGTGAAGAACGGTTCCCTTCTTCATCATCTCGAAATCAATGCGGATCAGCTCTACGTCCTCAAGCGCATCACCCGCCTCAGAGGCCCTCGGATGATACGCGCCACCACGTACGTGGCGCTTGCGGAATAACAAGGTCCAGTCTCCTTACATTCAACACAATACTCGAAACCGCGTTCACACCGGAACGCTACGTATAGTATACCACGCCGCGTCCCCCGCGCCGCGAATCGGTTCCGTCGCGGTTGTCATCCGCGCGAAACCCGCGAATATCCCGCCCCGAAAAAACCACCCCGGCGTCAGCCGGCGGCGGCCTCAGTCACCGTTCCTGCTACTTCGCTTCGGTATCTTTCGCACGGCTCCGAATGACCGTCACCGCATCCGTGGCGACACCGCGTAGCGCCTCAGGCGCCGGCGCGTCCGTGCATTTCGTCAATGCTTCCACTACCGACTCATCCCCAATGCGGCCCAACACCAGCGCCACCCGTTTCCGGGTGTCCACGTCCAGAGCTGCGTCCGCCACGGCCTCGGACAACGCTGGAAGGTCCGCCACCGACGCAGTATCCGTCACGGTAAGAATGATCGCCGCCTTCTGCCGCGGATTCGTGTCCGCCTCACGATACAACTCGATCAGACCCTTGCGCGAATCGGCGTCGCCATTGCCTACTAGCCCAATCAGCGATGCGACGCGCACCCGTTTCTCCGGATCATTCGTCAGCGTCTTCAGGAACGCCATCGTGTCCGCATTCGGAATATGCGACAGCAGATCCGCCGCGCACGCCCGCATCGTCCCGTCCTGATCCGGCTTGCACATCGCCTTCAGCCGCTCCGCCATATCCGGAGTCGCCACTGCCCGCAACGAAATCATCGCCAACGCTTTCGCGCCGGGCTTCGAGTTCGGATCGCCAAGCACATCAAGTATCGGCGTCAAGTGCTCCGGACCAAGCTTCTTCAACTCCATGCCAATCTCACGCGGACGCGGGTTGGACAAGTGAGTTTCGCCCGCCTCCGCGAGCGTATTCCATTCCTGCAACAACTCAGGCGCGCTTTTCGCGGGCTGCGCATCCGCCGCCTGAATCTCCCCTTGCGGCGCGGACGCGCCCGGCCCGGCCGGCTGAGCTTCGTTCCCGGACTTGGCGTTCGGCCCGCTCGGAATGCAGGCGGCAACAAATGACAGCGCCACGCCAAGCGCCATCGAGCGAAACGAAACACGTCGCATACTACTCAGCCTCCATTACCAAGCCTGCTCAGCCGCCTAACCACAGGGAACTCGAACGGTGGGTCTCCCGGCGCGGAAGCCGGATCATAGCACAAAGTACGCTCCCGCCGAGAACACTTTGAATGAAAAGCAGTTCAGGCCCCGCACAAGCCCCAATACCCGCGACGGACCGCCGTCCCGCTGATACCCCCGCGGCCCCAGCTAGTGTCGCGGTTCAAAATTAAAGCAACGTAACTGAACACCACAGTCGAGCGAATACCGGGGACTGAGGAGCCGTTGAAAAACCCCGTGCAGGATTTTTTCTTGACAGATCCGCGGATGTAGTTTAGCTAAGGGCTTAGGAGGAAAGAGCCCGATGCAGACTCGACGAGAACGCCATCAGGACGATTTATTTGTCGGCGGGTCGCT
>JACRLJ010000032.1 GCA_016215105.1 Candidatus Hydrogenedentota bacterium | reverse complement strand
AGCGGCAGTTGAACTGCTGCACCGCCAGCTCACGGGCTTCTACCTGCCCATCCCCAAACTTACCCTGGCCACCGACACCCCGCGCCGCGAGACCTTCCTCACCCCGCCAGGGTGAGTTCGCGCTCCAGTACCCCCGCGCTCGCCGAGCACGCGGCGGCGCGTCTACTCTAGCGCCGAGCGCGGGGCGAAAAGTAGGCGCGCCGTCTCGCCGCGCCGTCGGGGCGCTGGTAGCCTCGCGCGTCGAGACGCTTATCGTGGGCGCGATAACTGAAACACCTGCGAGTGAATTTGTCTTCTGGGTAGCTTTGCCGTGTAGAGAAGATCCTGGCGCTCACGCTGACGCGGCGAGCCGCCGCGTCTACTCTAGCGCCCAGCGCGGGTCCCCAAAGTAGACGCGCCGTCTCGCCGCGTCACCGGGGCGCGGGTAGCCAGGCACATCGAGACGCCTACCCCGGGCGTGCCGGCTGAACCGAATGCGAGCGAAACCGTCTCACGGGAAACTCCGCAACGTAGGTTCGCGCAGCACACGCGCAATGCATGTGACCGCCCGGTAGAACGAGTTGCGATCGAGCGAGTATGATTGGCCCTTCACGAAGGAAGCGAGAGCATAATCCATGATTCACGACTTTGGATCGGTCACCCTCAAATCGGGTGAGACCGTTGAAGTGGGATGTGTCCAGGGACCGGAACTGGCCTGGGCGGAGCGGATCGAAAAGCTGCTCGGCCACAAGGGCGACGTGTGGCGCGCCCAAAACTCGGAAATCCTGCGCAACGATGTCGGTATAGAAGCGTACTTCTACATACTCCACCGTGACGGCGTTCCCTTCTCCAACATCATGACTGTCGAAGTAAACGGCGTTGGGATTCTCGGCCACGTCTGGACCGACCCCGAGGATCGCCGGAAGAACGCCACCACGCTTCTCATGGAACGCCAGATGGCGCATTTCCGCGAACGCGGCGGCAAGGCGCTCTTCCTCGGCACCGGCTTCGACAGTCCGCCGTACCATATCTATGAGCGATTCGGTTTCCGGGGCATCGAAGATCACAGCGGCTCCATGGACTATTACGCGTCGTCAAAGAGCATTTTTGAAGGGTGGTATTTCGCTCCGGGGCCTGCTGAGCTCGAGCCGCTTTCCTGGAAGCATTGGCCGGCCTCTCCCGCGCTCTTCCTGGGCGCATTTCCGGGCGTCGTTCGCTCCGCGCCCATGAAGCTCATCGGCCGGCGTTCGACCGAGGGCCGGTTGCTGCCGCTGCTTCGTGAACTCGCAGACGGCAAACCGGCGCGCGCTGTAGCGCTTCGAAGCCGGGAAACGACGGCCGTGCTTGGTATGGCGGTGTGGGATTGGGACCCGCTTTGGCGAGACGCGTGCCTGGTGGACGTCTATTGTCATCCAGATCATTGGAGTCGCGCCGATGAACTGCTCGCGGCGCTTGAACTGCCGCAGGCCGCCCGATACGTCGCCTACACGGACCCCGAATGCGCAATGAAGTGTGAACTGTTTCGGCGCGCCGGATTCCGGAGTGTCGTGACGCTACCCCAATGGACTCCGGGCGACTCCGCCAATACCCATCGGGTAGACGTGACCCTCCTGGAAAAGGCCGGGGCCGTCACTACCTAGCGCCATCGGCTGACACGTTTGAGGAACTCCTCGGCTGTGGCCCGATCGCGAATGCCGTCCGCGGACATCCATATGCCTTCGGGCCGCAGGTTCGCCATGAGGATGTCCAGATCCTCCTGGGTAACGCCAAACAATTGGATACCTTTGCCGGCGTTCTGGCAACGTCTATAGATGGGAATCCAGTCCGTCGCGCGGCCGTTCCCGGCGCCGTACACCCATTGGATGGCGTTGAGCTCGGGGATGGCGAGAAGCCGGTCGAGATGGCGCAGCGCCTGCGGACCGTCGAGGTGATAGATGCTGGCCTCCATGTGACGAATCTCGGCTTCTATACCGGAGATGAAGAACTCCTCGAACATGGCCTCGGATACCATGCACGAGAAGTCGTTCGACGGCACGTACCATTTCTTGCTGGACACAATGCCGGCCCATGTCGCGATGGCTTGGCCCGCGCCGGAGAGTTTGTCGTAGAAGTAGTCAAACACACGGAAGTATTCGCGCTCGACACGGTCGAGCAAGCGCTTGACGTCATCCGGGTACTCGAGCAAGTCGAGGTTCAGTCGTTGCGGATCACGAAACGCCGCGACTGCGTCTGCGCCGGGATGGAGATCGGTCAGGCCGGTATAGAACTTGCCGCGCCCGGCTTCGAGTAGCGCGTCGGTCATCTCGATCAACTTGCGCCAGTAGAAGTTGTCTTCGGAGAACAGCAACGTATCGGCCTGCGCCCAATCGTCTAGATTGGGTATGGACCACGAGGTGTCGGGACCATATTCCATCTCCTGGCCAAAGAACGCGCTGAACACTTCCGGCCCGAGATTGGGCCACGCGCAAGGCAAGGCGTCGCCGAGATACTCGGTGTTCATCACCCCGGCCACGGCGCGCTCAGCAACGTACTGCGCGTCCAGCCAGCGGTCGCGCAGGGAGGCGTACTGTTTCTCCTTGGGAAAGGGGAACGCCGGATTCGGTCGTGGCAGGGTAATCTGGACCACGGGCCGATCCAGTATTTCGCGGGACCAGAACGCGTCCTGCCGCGCCAGGCGCTGTTCCCAGTCCGCGATATGCTCGATAGGCGTGACGGAGTTCACTTTGCTCTCCCAATCGGTTGTGACGGTGCGTATAATGGCGCCATGAATCTCGACGACGCAAGATCGCTTTTTGCCGCGCCACCCACCGAGGCGCGGCCAACGCCGTTTTGGTTTTGGAATGACCGGCTTGACCCCGAGCGCCTGAAATGGCAACTCGACCGGTTGCTCGCCGCGGGCGCGGGCGGAGCGGTGTTGCACGCGCGCCACGGTCTTGATGTGGACGAATACCTCGACGAACGCTGGTTCAAAGCCGTCGGCGCGGTCGTTGAACACGCGCGTCAGCGCGGCGCCTATACGTGGCTCTACGACGAACTCGGGTGGCCGTCGGGCACTGCCGGAGGAAGGATTCCGCGCGAGCACCCGGAATTCCGGATGCTTCACTTGCGCATGTACGACATGACGCTTGGCGCCCCGTCGGATGTGGAGACGCTTCCGGGCGATCATGTCGCCGCGTTCCACGTGACGCATTCCGATCTCGGTAACGGTCGTCAACGCCGCCACGATGGCAGCGTGACGTTGCTGCCGGACCGCATCGAGTACGCGCCCATAGACGGGCCGTTTCGCCCCGACGAGTGGGTGGGCAGGCGTGTCCTCGTCTTCCGTAAGGTTCCTCTCGACGGCGCGGTGAACTATCTCGACCGGCGAGCGACCGAAGCCTTCTTGGAATCGACGCACGCGGAATACTTTCGTCGATTTGGCGGTCATTTTGGAGAAACCATACGTCACATCTTCATGGACGAAGCGGGAATGAATCCGCAGGCGTCGTGGCTGCCGTGGGACTCGAAGTTTGCGGAACAGTTCCACGCCCGCTGCGGGTACGCGCTGACGCCAAAGTTGCCTGCGCTGTTTTTTGACGTTCCCGGCTGCGAAACGGTTCGCTACCATTACTGGGGTCTCGTAGCGGATCTCTTCCGCGAGAACTTTGCGATACCCATGCACGAATGGTGCTCGAAACACGGTGTTGCGTACACCGGCCACTATGTGTTCGAGGCGACGCTCAAGGAAGCGACGCGGCAATTGGGTTCGGTGATGCCGCTCTATGAATACCAGGGCCTGATCGGAATCGATATTCTGGGCAATGACTTCTACAGTCACCGTTTTGAGCGCGAGGCATACGGGTATTACGTCGTTACCATCAAGCAGGCCGCCTCCGTCAGCCGCCAACTCAGGGACGGCGCAGTGATGAGCGAGAGCTACGGCGTCGGCGGTCATTCCATGGGGCCGCAGGAAATGCAGACTGCGACGAATTTTCAGATGGCGCTCGGCGTGACGCACATCGCGCAACACGCGGCGTTCTACAGTCTGCGCGGTGACCGCAAGCTGGATTGTCCGCCGGTAATCGGCTGGCAGGAGCCGTACTGGCCCTTCGTGCGCAAGCACATGGACACGACGAGCCGAAGCGGCTGGCTGTTGTCGCAGGGCCGGTCCGCGTGCGACGTGCTGCTGCTTCATCCCGCGACTAGTATGCAGGCCACGTATCGTCACTATCGCGTGAAGGAGGAGTACAAGGCCGAGAACTACCTCTTGGACGCCGACCTGCCGTTCGAGATGCTCGACAAGCACTTTACGCTGTTGTCGGTCGCGTTGCTCGATGCGCAGATCGACCATGACTACGGTGACGAAATTATTCTTGAGCGTCACGCGGCGGTCGAGGGCGCGTCGTTGCGCGTCGGGGCTCAAGTATACGCGGTGGTCGTGCTTCCGCCGTTGGTGAATATTCGGAGCACGACGCTGACGCTGCTGCGGGAGTTTGCCGCCAAGCAGGGCATTCTCATCACGGTTGGCTCAGCGCCACGTCTTGTGGATGGGCGGCCCTGTGAGGACGCCGCCGTGTTCTTGAACGCGCATGCGAAACGGATCGTCGATGGCGTGGACTTCTTCGACTATCAGCCTGTGGTTTGCGCGTTGACCGAGTGTGGCGTGCGCACCCTAACTGCAAAGTCGCCGGACGGAACGGATATTCCGGCGCTCAAGGCGCAACGGAGGACGTGGGGTGACCGTGAGGTGTTCTTTGTCGCCAATGTGTCGCGCGAGAGTGTGACGGCGCGGGTTGCCTTCAATCCGGGTGTGACGGGAAACCTCGAGGAGTGGGACGCGGCGTCGGGGAAGACGCGCACACTGGCGCCGTGTTCGGCGGACCGGCCGGTGTCGCTTGATTTGGAATGGGCCGCGCGTCAGGCGCGGATCTTTGTCGTGGTACCGGGAGAAGCGCTCGAATCGGTGTTAGACGCGCGTTCGGATATTCGTCGCATACGTCCGACTTGGCGCACTACCCGAAATGGCCCCAATATTCTGGTATTGGACAGGTGCCGATTTGTCGGCCGGAAAGAAAGTAGAGAGCTGCTCTCCGTATCCCAAGTCCAAGCGGAACTACGGATGCGTCTTGAGGAAGCGGCGGAGCCTGTTACGCTGACGACGCAGTTTGTCTTTTTTGCAGGGGACAAAGCGGCTCGCTCCACCGGGTACGAACTGGCGATCGAATTGGGCGACGATCCCGAAGTGTTGTACCACAGACAGCCCTTGCCGCTACATGAAACGGAGTGGCTTCTGGATCCCGCTATTCGACGCATTCCGCTGCCTGGGTTGTCGCACGGCAACAACGTGATCGAAGTGCGCGGCACGTATCGCGACGCCACGGATTTCCAGAGTCCATGGCTGTTGGGTGATTTCCGGCCGCATTCGGACGACGACGCCACATTCGCAGTTGAAGCGGAGAAGACCGCTCTGGGCATCGGCGCTTGGCCGGCGCAAGGGCTGCCGTTTTTCGCCGGTACCGTCACATACGCGGCTTCATTTGATCTGGACAGGCTTGCGCACGGCGAGCGTGTCGTGCTTGATATGCCAGGGTTATCCGGGTCGGCCGAGGTACGCGTCAACGGACGAGTGGTGGACCACGTGCTTTGGCCACCGTATGCGTGTGACCTGACGGAAGCCGTTAAGCCCGGACCAAACACCGTCGAGGTCGAGGTCGCAGGCACCTTGCGCAATCTGCTGGGTCCGCACTTTGATCCAGACGAGGAAATTCATACCGGTTATGGAGGCGCTCACTATGTTGGCGCTTTAGGCCAACCAAAGCGTTTCCGCGACTATGGGATGCTCGCAGCGCCGGAGATAATCATCTCGGAGTGATGCGATCGGCGCGCGGGGAGGCGCCAACGACATGAATTCACGCCAGAGGCTTTTGGATACGCTGTCGTTCAGGCGGGGCTGTCCACCACCACGTTTTGAGGCCGAGTTCTCGGATGAGTTGGTGAAGATGTGGACGCAGCAGGGTCATCTTCGCGGTGAGTCGCCTGAGGAGTTTCTTGGCCTGGACTCGCGCGAGACATTGCCGGTGGAGTGGGGGAAACTCCACGACGGCACGCGTGTGGTTATGGACGAGGATGACTTGGCTCCGTTCCGCCGTGCGTACGATCCCTCTGACCGCAGGCGGTTGTCCGTCGACTGGCCGGAACTAGTTGCCGTCTTTCAGGATCATACGAGTATCCTTTGGGATTCGCCGTGGGACGAGGGCTTCTTTCAGGTTCTCGGAATCCGCGACGCAGAGTCGTTCAGCCAAGCTCTCACTATGGCCTGCGAAAAACCTTGTCTGGCAGAGGCGCAGATGGAGCATTACGCTACCTTCTTGGAAACCCTCATTGACGAGGTCTTTTCAAAGATAGCGATTGACTATGCGGTGTTCTACGAGCCCATCGCATCGAATTCCGCGCCCGTGATTTCTCCTGCCATGTACGCGCACTTCGTTCAGTCCGCCTTGCGGCGCATAGTGGACCGGCTTGCCCGGTATGGCGTGCGCCATTTCTTCATCTGGACCGCCGGCCAAGTCCGGCCCTTGGTTCCGGTGTGGTTGGAGGCTGGCATTAACGGTTTCATGATTACGCAAGCCGGCGCGGCGGGGATTTCGTATCGCGCATTGCGCCGGGAGTTTGGCGCGTCGATTCGCTTCTTCGGAGGGATTGATTGGCGTACGGTCATGGACGGGCCGCGCGCAGTCGAGTCGTTCCTGGACAGCGAGGCGCGTCCTTTGCTTGAGCAGGGAGGATACGTGCCTCATCTTGACGACCGGGTGCGCGAGTATGTGTCGTTCGAAGCATATTGCGCGTACCGGACGCGCCTCGACGCGCTCATCGCCGAGGGGCACTAGACTCCCGTGACTGACCATTCACGCTAGTACACGCCGAACTCCAGTCCTGCGTCAATGTAGGCTATGTAATTGCGCTCGGTTTGCGGCGAGAGCGGCTCGTTGATGGGCGCGGCGGTCGGCAGCATGATGAATCCACCGTCCCCTTTGGCGTCCTCCATCTGCTTCTTCACGACCTCGCGGACCTCGGCGGTGGTTCCTTGCTCTAGTACTTTCAATTCCATATTGCCAAACAGCACCAACTTGTCGCCGTATTGGTCTTTCACTTCCTTGAGTGTGATGTTGCCGTCTGGGGGAGGCTCGATGGGGTCCGTCCCCTTCGCGCCCATCTCGACAATCATCGGAAGGACTTCGCGGATGCGCCCGTGACAATGCAGGCGCAGGAAGATACCGGCTTCCGCGAGGATGCGTCCGCATTCCGTACAGCCCGGAAGGACCATGTCGCGGAAGTACTCCTCGGGGAGATACGGTGGGGTGAAGTATTCCGGCCCGCATAGCCGGTGCAACGCGCCGAAGCGATTCGCGGCGTCCATCCGGAACTTGTCGAGAATCGGTTTCGTGTGGGCGTCGATCAGTTCGAGAATCTTGTCCTTGTACTGGAAGCACATCATGGTAAACAGGCCAAACTCGAACAGATCCGGAATGTACGACGACGGGTCGCCTTCCTGGTTCATAATGACGCCGTTGTCGCCCAAGCGCTCGTCCAGGGCTGCATACTCGGCGCGCGCCAGCTTCTCTTTGGATTCGTCAATATGGAAAAACTCCGGGATGACGCTGAGATAACGATCAATGTCCTCCGGCCCTTTTAGGCGGTGCTCCGTGGTCCAGGTGGGGTGACGTCCGGGAATGTGCTTACGGGTCTTGGTGAGATCGCCCTTGGGCGTGCGCAGGCGGAAATAGGTGGTCGTGGAGCCGTCGCTGGCGGTTTCGCTGCGCTGGTCCCAAAGCCCGCTGTCCGCGAACGGCGACCACCCCCACATGTATATGCAGTCGGCGTCGGACTTAATCTTCTCCATCAGGCGTTTGTAGGACGGCGCCTTATTCTCGAAGTTGTCCGGATTATAGGGGTTCAACTCATAGGAGGAGATGGGTACCCGATCCACCGGTTGACGGTGAAGGGTTTGCAGAAGGCGTTCGCGTGATGTCATAGTGATATATCCCCGTGGCGTTCAAGTCCGACGTTGATGCGCGGTCCGTACTATATCCGTCATGAGTAGCTTCATCAACTTTCCGCATGTGCGCGGGCTGCGCTACGTGGTATTATCTGCGGCGGCGTGGCGCCACGGACCACGCCGCTCGACCTCATGGGTTGCGGAACTTCGGGGAGACGACGGTGCGAAGTAAGGCGAGCTTATTTGTGTCAGTGATGACGTTCCTAGGCTGCGCGCTTGGCGCGGCTGCCGCGGACGTTCCCGCTTCAGTCTTGGGTATGGAGCCGGGAACGCGGCGCCTATGCAATGACGACATCGGTGTGATTTTGTGGGGGCCGGACTCGGCGCCGACGTTGAGCGTTGGCAAGAGCGACGTGTGGGACCGCCGGAATCCCAGGCCGCCCGAGCCGGTGCTGACCATGGCCAAGATCATCGAGTTGGCTAACGCGGGGGACAAGTCCATTCTCGACGGCGCCGCCTACTACACCTCGTACAATTTGCACGATTTTCCCTGCCCCAAGCCCGTGGGACAGTTAGTTCTCCAACTCAACTTTATCAAGTCCGGCGGTACGCTCGCCGTTGACGCCCAACCGCGCTGCATCAAACTGTCGGCTGTGAACGGCGCCAAGCGGCTGGACATCACGGTGTTTGTGAGCGCTGTCCGCAACCTCATCGTGCTCGACGGCGAAGGTAAAGGACTCGCGGATGGTGACGTGGCGATCCGGGTGCATCGTCATCGGGATACCATCGTGCCCGGTGGCGAATTGCATCCCACGCTCGGCGATAACTCGCATTCCAAGCATGATTTTGAGCAACTACCCATGCCCAAGGCCGGTGACGCCGAAGGCGTTGTCTGGGTCGCCCAGGACTTTGGCGCCGATCTTACCTTTCCTTCGGGCTTCACTAGCGTGCTGGCGGCTCGCGCCATCGGCGCCGCCGTATCGGCCACGGTCGCGGAAGCGCAACCGGGACTGGGCACGCCTATGCTCACCGAAAAAGAGGGGCGACTCAGCCACGGGCTCACCAAACGATTTGCGCCCATCAACGAGTCGCCGGGAGCGGCGGCGACCGCGACATTGGGAAGCATCAATGGCAAATTCACCGTGTACGCAACCGTGACGACATCGCAGGACAATTCCGATCCCTTGACGTATGCGCAGAACGTACTTGACGGCGCCGCGCAGGCCGGTGGGGCCACACTTTGGCAGGAGCACACGAAACAACTCGACGCATACGACGCCCGCCCACATGCCCAGGCCTGGACCGCCGACGGCAAGCTCAAACTTGACAGCGTTTGGGGCGGTATGCCGTATCGTCCGCGTCCCTCGGGTTACTACGGCGATGTGCCGGTGTGCTCGGTGGACAGCACCAAGTATTGCTATCAGGACTCGTCGATGTGGCACGCGGATTTTCACTTCAATGAATTGAATGCGACCGGATTGTGCATGCAGCGCCAGTTCGATACGCTGGACTCCTACTTCCGAATGATGCTGACGCTGCTTCCCATGGCGCAGGCCAACGCACGCGAGGTCTACAATTGTTCCGGCGCCATGTTCCCGCTGGTCCATTACCCGCTCAAATCGGAATCCGTGATTCACACGCATTACACCTGGGAACAGAGCATGGAGATTACCGCGCTGTTGTCGCGTCCCTTCTGGCAACGCTTTCAATACACTTGGGATATGGACTTTCTGCGCGATATGGCCTATCCCGTGCTGCGCGAAGGCGCGCGGTTCTATGCGGATTACCTCAAACGCGAGGCGGACGGCTTGTATCACGTGTTTCCGACCGTGTCGCCCGAGCACCGCGGTATCACCAAGAACTTGGAGTTCAACAAAGACAGTCAGTCCGGAATCACCCTGATTAGCTACCATCTGCGCGCGGCGGCTAGAGCAGCGGAGTTGCTCAAGGCGGACGCGGACGAAGCGGCGAAATGGCGGGAAATCGCGGAGCATATGCCGGCCTATCCTTTGGTAGATACGCCGGAAGGGCCAATCTTCATTGACGTGGCCGGCGCGAAGCCTATGGAGTACAACATTCCCGTGCCGCTTTCCGCGGTGTTCTGGGGAGACGACATTGGACTCGATTCACCGCCGGACCAACTGGAACTGGCCAAGAGGACGCTTCGATTGATCAACGTCTGGGAGCCACACCGGGGCTATCTGAAGGGAGTGAGGGTACGGCTGGGGATCTACGATCCGGCAGATGGCTTGGGCTTGGAGAATCTCCTCCAGTCGCATACCGGCGTAATCCACGTGTTTCCAGTCGTGCCGGAAGGGTTTGAAGGTGGCTTTGAGAACCTTGGTGCCCAGGGCGCATTTGTTGTCTCAGGGAAATGCCAATCCTCCGGGGTGGCCTCCGTCGTTGTGTCCTCTCTCGCGGGGAATCCATGTGTGATGGCCAACCCGTGGCCGAAGGGCGCTGTGCGGGTCCACGATGAACAGACGGGAAGAGACGCCGGTGTGAAGGCCGATGGAAACACACTGCATTTCGAAACGGAGAGCGGACACACGTACCGACTTGAGCCTGCGGCGAACCCATGACCGACCTGCCGGAGTGATGGGAACGAGCGCGATAGGAGATCGGGGAGAACGATGACACCACGTGAGCTCTACGACAACATAATGCACTACAGGAATTTTGATCGCATGCCGGTGCTGCATTGGACTGGTTGGCCGGAGACGATGGAACGCTGGTACCGGGAAGGCCTTCCGCGCGACGGTGACCAGCACGAATTCTTCGGTTCGGAACCACTTAACGGACACGGGTTTTCTCTCGATAACGAGTTATTTCCCCGGTTCGAGGAGGAAACCATTGAAGAGACGCCCGAGTACCGCATCTTCCGACAGTCTGACGGTGTTATCGCGCAACATTATCGCGGTCAATCGGCGCTTCCCCATTACATAGACTTCATCCTGAAGGACAGCTCCGGGTGGCCGGAATACAAGAAACGCCTCCAGCCCGATCCCGCAAGAATTCCCGCTGACCTTGACGACCGTATCGCCAAAGCCATCGCGAGCAACCGCCCGATCACCATCGGCACGGCCAGCATGGTGGGGTTCCTCCGAAATTGGATGGGGGTGAACAACTTCTGCGTGGCCTGTTGCGAAGACCCGGAGTTCATCGCGGAGGTCTCCGATACGATTGCGACTCTGGTTTGCTGGATTCTGGAGCAGGTCCTGCCTAAGATGCGAGTGGCGCAAGGCTGGGGCTGGGAGGATATCTGCTTCAAGACGGGACCACTTGTTCCGCCGAGCGTGTTCAAACAGGCGGCGGTGCCCGGATATCGAAAGATATCGGATACGCTCCGCAAGTACGGTTGCGATCTGCACGTGATCGATTCGGACGGTAAGATCGACGAACTGGCTCCGCTGTGGCTCGAAGGCGGAGTGAACGTGATGTTCCCGATTGAGATTGGAACGTGGAACGCCGATCCAATGGCGTTTCGCAAGAAGTATGGCAAGGAACTCCGCGTTATTGGCGGAATCAACAAGCTCGTGCTGGAACGGGATCACAAGGCCATTGACGACGAAATCGAACGGCGCAAACCGCTGATGGCCGAAGGCGGGTTTATCCCGTTGCCTGACCATCTGATGACACCGGGCACGCCGTTAGACAATTATCGCTACTATTTGGATAAGATTCGAGAGTTGCGATTCTAACCCAAGCGCAGAGTATCGAGTGTTCTAGTAATGACGAACTTTCTGGAGCGCCCACGAGTAGAGGCGCCTTGCTGGTGAATTGAAGCGTGCTTCTACCGGGGTCGAATCTTGAAGGAGGACTCATGACTACGCTGTCGCCGCAGCCGCCGTCTTCGACGCTTAGAAACGTTATCCAGCTTCTTCTTATCACGCTCCTCTGTCTGTTGTGCTACCTGGTGTGGCGTGTTGCCGCTGCGGTCGCCCAAATCGAGCATTCCGTTGCTGTGATTTCCAGCGAAGTTGAGCATGTTGCGGCTACGGCGGGAAAGGCCGCTGAGCAAATTGATGGTCTGCTCGCGCGGACCCAGCACCTGGAAACCATGCTCAGTAAGGCGCCGAGTTACAAGGAAATCGAAGTTCTCGCTCGCGAATTGATGCACGGCGAGGACGCGGTTCAGCCACTCGAACAGGGCGGTGTTCTCCCAAGACTGACTGACGAGATTGCGTTCCTGCTGCAAACGATAGGTGATTCCGGTCTGCGCTACGAATACGGGGGAAAGCAACGGGGCGCTTCCTGGGTTCACGTGAAATTGTTCGGTGTTTATCAACTGAAGCAGTCAGAGATTGTTAACGGAGAGCAATTCATCGCCAATATCGCGCGGTCGACAATGGCTGGCGATATCTACTACGTGATCAACAAGGAGGGTGTAAAGGAGCCGTTGGAGGCATTTCTGACCAAGGCTCTGGAAAGTTACCGCTCCACCAAGGCCGCCGAGAGTGCGGTGGCGAAGCCCGGAGACGGGAATGCCGCCAAGGGTGACAGTCTGGCGAGATAGCATGTGGCTATTGTGGATGGCGCAATTCGACCCATAATTTAGTCGGGAGATAATTCATGTCAATCAGGGCAGCGCTTGGACTTCTAGGGATCTGGTGCGTCGTCACGGCGAACAGTCTTGCGGACACTGCGGCCGAGGTCGCCTGGCAGGTTACTGGCCGGGGCGGGTTCACCGCGCCAAACATGCTCGTTGATCGTGCCATCGGCAAGCCAACCGCGTTGGTCATAGGTGAAGGAGACATTGGGGTAGTGAGTTTCGATCTCGACGGAAAGCGGCTTTGGGAATATCCCATGGCGTCTCCGGTGACAGCCGTTCCCGCTGTGGGCGATCTGGATGGAGACGGGACCGAAGAGATCGTAGCGGCGGACGCAAAGGGTAACCTGACCGCGCTTAACAGCGAGCATAAGCCGATCTGGACGGCGCGATTGCCCGGGGCGGTACGTGCGGATTCAGCGCCGGCGATTGCCGACCTCTTTGGGGATGGGAAGGTGGAAGTCCTCGTGGGGGACGCCGCCGGTATATTGTCGTGCTTCGATCACGCCGGTAAACTGCTCTGGCAGTTTTCCGGAGAAGGTACGCAGATGGGGCCGGCGCTCGTAGCTGACATCTACGATCTTCCAGGAAAGGAAATCATCGTTACGTCGCATGATCGCCACATCTACGCGTTAAGCGCCCGCGGAGAATGGCTGTGGGACCTGTATTGTTTCGATGATCTTTTCCCGAACAGTACTCCGGTCCTGGCGGACGTAGATGGCGATGGTATTCCGGAATTGTACGTCGGTGGCGGACTCAATCATTTCTATCGCATCGATCTGGCCACACATCGAATCACGCTTGAAGAAAACGTGTACATGCATATCAATGGCGCCATTCAGGCGGCGGACCTTGATGGGGACGGAAAGGACGAAATCGTATTCTGCACCAAGGGCGGCGCAGTGCGGAGCTACGGCAAGGACGGCTTGCGTTGGAAGCGCGACTTGCCGAGCGCATCGGTATTGGCGGCGCCCAGCATAGTCAATCTGGGCACGGAACCGGCGCCGAAAATTCTAATACATGCCAAGCCGGGCAACGTGTACGCGCTGAACGCCGATGGTTCCGAATTGTTCACGGCGAAAATGCCCGCGTCGCCGTCGGCGGCCCCGCTTGTGGGCGACCTGCACGGGACGGGCGTCTTGGAAATGGTGGTGTCTTCGCCTAGCGGGATGGACGGTAACGCGACTATGGCGTGTCTAAGGACGAATATTCCGTACCATGACAACGCCCAGAACCGCATCATGTTTGGCCAGGACCGGGCACATACCGGCCGTGCCGTGGGCGCCAAGAACTACGCGCCGCTGAAAATGGCAACGCCGCCCGCCGCCACGACACCGAACGATGTTTCAGCAGCGCCGGTTGGCGAACCGGCGTTGTTATCAGGTCCCAACACATGGCGATTCGACGTGACGAACCCGCGGCAGATTCGGGCCGCGCTTCTAACGGAGTTGACTGCGCCCGATGGGTCGCAACGCCGTTACATTCGTCACATTCGCAGCGCGAAAGAGCGGGCAGTCGTTTCATTTGATGTTCATTCTTCGGGCGCTTACGCTGTGCGCCAGCGCATTGTCGATGCAGATATCTCAGGTGTCCTCAATGCTGCGGAAAAGACGTTGTCGTTTAACGGTCTCGACAGTGACGCTGAGTACCTAACTCGCGAAGTAGTTGACAAGGTCGCGGGCTCGATTAACGGTTGGAAGCAGACCAACCCGGAGGCCGCGGCGTCCGCGCAGGCGCAGTTGACCGCGCTCAAGGGAATGCTTACCGAACTGCGCGGCGGCAAGCCCGATACGGCCCAGGTGGCCGAGTTGCGGCGCGCCTCGGAGCGGATGCGCGCTTTGACCGAGGCGGGAAGTTCCTTGGCGCCGAAGGGGAGCTTTTTTGCATGGCAATTTAACCCGTGGGCCTACTTCGAACGGCGTGAGACGCTTCCGGCGCCCGCAAACCGAACCGAGCAACTCGACCCAACGGTCTGCATTGGAGAATACAAGTCGCTGGCGCTGAACATTACGAATGTGATTGGACGTGGGCTGGAGATACGCGCGATTGCGAGCGACTGGACCGGACCTGAGCCGGCGCTTGCGGCCCAGCACGTCGAGTTCCGCCGCGCCGTGTCCGTGTCCAACACGCGCCGGGAACGAGTCGCGGATGCGCTACCCAAGCTCGATGATGGGGGACTAATTCACGTTGCCACATCCGAATCGGAACAACTCTGGATTACCATCAATGCGACGGGTCTGAAACCGGGCGAGTATACCGGCAAGATTACGTTGCGGAGCATTGAACCGGATCCCACCGAGGTGGTTCTGCCTTTACGGATCAAAGTCAACGCGCTCGAGCTTCCGCGACCGCATCCGCTCCGCTTCTGCTTGTGGGCTACGGATGGCGGCGACCTGGGCACGGACAAACCTGAGGTGTTGAAGGACCTTGTGGAGCACGGGACTACCGTCTTCTTTGGAACGGCGCCAAAGGCCGCGTGCGACGCGAACGGCGCCTTGTCGGCTCCGCTCGATTTCGCGAAACACGACGAGTCGGTGCGCCGGCTGGCGCCTCACGGTATGCTGCTCTTTATGAGCCCTCAAGGTATGGTGACGGGCCAACCCTTCTTGTCGGCGCCATGGAAGAAGGCGTTTATCGAATACCTTCGCGCGTGGGTGGAGCATATGATGAAGCTTGGCATGGACTACAGCCAATGGGCGCTCTATCCATACGATGAGCCTTCCAGCCCGTACAACGAAACCACCTTGAACCTGGTTGAAGTGGCTAAAGTCATCCGAGAGGCCGATCCGAAGATTCTTATCTACGCCGATCCCACGAGCGGCACAACCATGGAAACGGTGGAGATGTTCAAGGGCCTGATCGACATTTGGTGTCCCTCGGCGGAATTGCTGGAACGGTTGGGCCCCGAATTGGTTCCGGTTGCGAAAAAGGCAGGGAAGGAAGTGTGGTTCTACGACGCTTCGGGTGAAGCAAAGACGCTGTCGTGCCTGGGACTGTATCGCTGGCGTTTCTGGTACGCATGGAACCAAGGCTTCACCGGCGCCGGCTGGTGGGTCTACGCCGCTCACGGCGAGGCCAGCCGATGGGACGGGCCCAATCCGACGGGAGATTTCTTTGCCACAGTGTACGACGGTCCGCGCGGCCCAGTGTCCAGCAAGCGGTGGGAAGTCGCCCGCGAAGGTATACAGGACTACGAACTGCTCTATCTGTTGCGGAAGGAGATTGAGGAACACGAACGGCGCGGCGATACTTCACCCGTCGTGGTGGCCGCCAAGAAGACACTGGAAGAGGCTCCGAAGGCTATGGAGAAGGAGCTTCTGAATGCCGGACGCCGTCTTCCGCTGACCCCTGACAGTGTTCCGCTCTATGAGAAGGTTAGCGAAACACTCGAACAGACCCGCGCTGCGATTGTCCAGCAGTGCCTGGCGCTGAAAGGAGCATCCAAGTGAATCACGCCGCATCCATTCTTTCAGTTTCGGTTTGTGTCGTTGCGGTTCTGATGGCGAGTTCGCGCGCGTTTGGCCAAACCGCGCCCGCCGGCGCAAACACGGCGACACCCCATCGGGTCTATTCCCATCTGATGGATCCTAGAGAGAATCCCGACTATGAGCGGCACGCAGTCAAGCCGCCCACGTGGGAAACCTTTGGCAATCAGACCCAGTTCGTCGCGTTACGCGGGTTCGGCGTAGATAAAGGGAAGATGACGAACATTGTTTCCGAAATTGATAAGTACACCAAGACCTACGACCTTGGAAACGTGATTTGGCCATCGTACGACTGTATCTTTGCAGACAACTTGGGCGAATTGGCCGACGAGGTGAAACGGCGGGGTCTGTTTCTCTTTGACATCTGGGGATACGTTCCGGGATCGGGAATCGGCGGGTACTGGCAGCAGTTCAAGGCGCCGGCGGGGGTGTTTGATATGCTGGAGTCGAAGTTGGGCGACCATTGGCTCGGCATGGACAACGGCGAGCAAGACGGACGCTACATCGGCGGCTATGCCTCGCAGATGTATCCCATATCCGATAATCGATTCGAACAGTTTCTGAATTTTCACCGGCATTTTGAGCGCATGTGCGATGAACTGGGCAATAAGATGTCGGCGCTGGTATCGCTGAACTACGGCCATTACTTCCTCAAAGAGGGCATCTATGCGACGATGGGGGCGGAGACTGCGCAGGCCCTTCCCAATGGTCAGGTCTATTACTCGTTTATCCGTGGGGCCGGCAAGCAATACGGCGTTCCGTGGTTCGGCAACGCGTCGGTCTGGAACCGGTGGGGGTGGAAGACCTACGAAAGCGCGGGCGCTGACCCACCGCCGCCTCATGGACCAACCAAGGGGACCAGCCTCAACCTGCTCAAACGACTGATGTACAACCACATCCTGTACAACAGCATGTTCGTTGGATTCGAGTCGAGTTGGTTTGAGGGCGACAAGCTCAGTCCCATCGGAAGAATTCAGCAGGCTGCCCAGCAGTGGGTGCGCGCCAACGGCCAGCCCGGTGTGATGATGGCGCCCGTGGCTCTGATGCTGGATTTCAACGCGGGCTGGACCTTCCCGCGTCACCTGTACACGGACCGCATTTATCGTGTGTGGGGAAATCTTCCCTATCAACCCGGAGACTACCTGACCGACGGCGTGCTCGACATGATCTATCCGGGATATCAAGACGCGTCGTACTATCATGACGAGTCTGGGTTTATCGCGCCGACTCCGTACGGCGATGGTACGGACTGCGTGCTGAGCGACGCGCCGGGGTGGCTCCTGGCGCGGTATCCGCTGCTGATAGTCGCGGGTGAACTTCAGGGTGGCGCTGAGATTCGAGACAAGCTGGCTGCATACGTGGAGGCTGGCGGGCGAGTGATCATCACCGCAGGCAGCTTGGCGAAGCTACCGGGAGGATTGGGAGGGATTACGGCGGCCGGCACTAGTGTCCCCGCTAACGCCACACAGCCTGTGCAGTTGGGCGGCGAAACTATTACCGAAGGTGTAGGATTTACACTCACCCCTTTGGCAGCTTCGCCCGATTCAAAGGTACTCGCTCGATGCGGCGACACACCGGTCGCGGTGGAGGCGCGGACCGGCAAGGGGAGCGTCGTGGCGTTGGCCAGTGCGTTTGGCGTCGGCGTTACATCGACAAAAGAGAAGATAGGCGGTGGAGAGGATAAGCCGCTCGACAAACCGTTTCCTTTGTTGAAACACGTCAGGGCGATACTAGATGGGGCACTGCGGGAACAGGTTCTGTTCGAAGCCGGCGAGGGGTTGAGCGTGATTACGTGCCGCAAGGCGCCCGGCGTATACACCTTGTGTATCTGCAACAACGCCCTTCAGCCGAGGCCGTTCAAAATAGCATCGCATTGCGGCGAGATCGAGTCCGCGAAGGAATTGCCGCTCGACCAGTCTGAGAAGGGCGCGCCAGGCTACTTACCCGAGGGGACAGAACCTTCGAGTGTTGGCGTAAGTTCGGATACGACGATCGCTGGTGGCGACGTGCGAGTCTTCGCCGTGCGAGTGAAGGAAGAAAGGATCGAAGAGATTTCGCGGGCGGTTCCAGCCAAACGCGTGTCGGGCCGCGTGTTGCCGTTGCGTGGCCACCGCACGATCCAGGAAGAAATCCTGGCGCGTCCCACGTTCTTCGAGCATTTCGACAGCGTTACAGTGGATTGGCGCTATCTCCACAATAGGGACGCGGAGGCCCTGCGCAAGGAAGCCGGCTGGTTGAAGCGCCAAGGCCTTCGGATCTATGTGGACCTGACTTCGGGGTTGAACCTGTATCCTGACCTGCGGCTGCTCAACAATAGTGACGGAGACTACGCCGCTAGTGTAGCCGCCATTGATGGTGTCATGACTAAGATGGATGCGCTTGGCGTCAAGGACTTGATCCTAAGTCTGCACCGGGAGCCGGAAACCAACTTCACGCACGAACAGTCTGAAGCATCGTTTGAGGCGTGCTTACGAGAGTTTGCGAAACGTGCCGCCTCGCGGAAGGTCGCGCTGTATCTGCGCACGAGTCCGAAGGGTGGAGAACGACTGGATCAGGTCCGGGCGCTTCTCGATCGGGTCGCCGCGCCCAATGTGACGCTGGCTCCGAGTACGGCCCTGCTTCTGGACCAGAACGTGGCGCCGGACGCCGCCGCGAAACTGCTCGAGGGAAGGATTGGCCTGTGGCTGGTCAGTGCGTCTGCGCGTGACATCGCCGGATCGGTGTGGACCGGGAATCTACCGATTGCGGGCCAAGCCGCTGCGGCTTCTCTGGCTCCGCTGTTGGCGCTGAATCCCGGCGCGCCGGTGGTGTTGGACGCGGTCTACGCCAACCCTGACGAGGAATACTTGGATGTGCGGGAATTGGATCGGGTCTTGGGCCGGTGACAGTGTGGCTGGGATTGGAGTACAATTGTCAATTGAGAATTAGGAATTGACATCGCAAACGTGAGGTGTCCCTAGCGTGAAGTGTCCGGCATGCAACGAGCTGATGATCGTGGTCGAGTATGACCGTATCGAGGTGGACTGCTGTGTGGTCTGCTCGGGCGTTTGGCTGGACGCTGGTGAAATCGAGTTGCTGTTCGGAGACCATGCCGCTTGGGATCGTTTGATAAGCAGTGGCCGCCGCAGCACGGCTACGCAGGAAAAAGTTCGCCGCTGTCCGGCATGCCGGAAGAAGATGGACAAGCTTGTCGCGGGTACGGATACGCCAGTTACGTTCGATCGGTGTCCGCGCGGCGAGGGTCTTTGGTTTGATCAAGGTGAACTCGACACGCTGCTGCGTCATGGTCGTGTGATGACGGGTGGCGAAACCGTTACTTCGTTCTTGGCTGAGGTCTTTCAAGGCCGCAATCAAGCTAACTCAGGAGGTTAAGCGCCATGGGTGGACTTGTAGGGTTGCTTGTTGTCGTTGTGCTGCTGGTCATTGTCGTGGGCTGGCTCATAGGGATTTACAACGGATTGGTGCGCCTGCGAAACGAAGTGAAGAACGCGTGGTCGCAAATTGACGTACAGCTCAAGCGGCGCCATGACCTTATTCCGAACCTTATCGAGACCGTCAAAGGTTATATGACGCACGAGCGGGGAACGCTTGAGAACATCACCAAGGCGCGCAGCATGGCGATGAGCGCGACGGGTGTCGAGGCGCGCGGGCAGGCGGAAGGGTTGCTGTCGCAGGCGCTCGGGCAACTTCGCGTGGCTGTCGAGGCCTATCCGGACTTGAAGGCCAACCAGAACTTTCTGTCGCTGCAAGAAGAACTTACGTCGACCGAGAATAAGGTCGGGTTTTCACGCCAGAGCTACAACGACCAGGTCATGCAACTGAACAACAAAATCCAGATGTTTCCCAGCAATATCGTTGCGGGCATGTTCAACTTTCAGCAGGAGAAGTTTTTCGAAATAGCAGCGCCCGAAGAACGCGAAGTCCCCAAGGTGAGTTTCACGTAGGCGCCTGCGCCGAGGTCCAAGCGAAAGCGTACTGCGCGTTGGCGTGACGTCGAGCGGCGAATGAGGGTATTCGCCCCTCCGATCACGGCGGCCTGGCTCAGAACGACAAATTTGGGATGAGTGTCCATGTGGGAACAAATTCGGGCTAATCAGCGGAAGTCCGTGGTCGTCGTTTTGGCGATGGCCTTGCTTCTGGGCGCGCTCGGCTTCTTTATTGGGATGGCGTTCTTTACGGCGCCGTCGCATCCCGTCTATGCGGAGTATCCCGGCCACGGTCCGCGCACGCCGCAGATGGATTTTACGGGCGGGTTCCTCGGGCTGACCATTGCGATGGCGGTTTGGTTCTTCATGACCCTGATATCCTACTTTGCCGGGGCCAACATTCTTCTGGCCGCCAGCGGAGCGCGGCAAATTCAAAAGGAAGACCACCCCCAACTGTTCAACGTTGTCGAGGAGATGTCAATCGCGGCAGGCCTGCCCAAGATGCCCGATGTCTATGTCATGGACGACATGGCGGTCAACGCGTTCGCCACCGGGCGCGACCCGCGTCATGCCGCCGTGACCGTAACCGCGGGATTGCTTGGCAAACTCAACCGCGACCAACTGCAGGGGGTGATCGCGCACGAAGTGGGGCACATTTACAATCGCGACATTCTGTTTATGCAAATGCTGGGCGTCATGGCGGGAAGTATCGTAATCATTGCTGACACCTTCACCCGGAGTCTGTGGTATTCGGGGGGGCGGCGCCGGTCGGGGCGTTCGAGTTCCGAGGGCGGGGGCGGGCAAGGGCAGGCAATCATGATGGTGATTGCGGTCGTGCTGGCCATTCTCGCGCCGATACTGGCTCAGATTATTTTCCTTGTCGCGTCGCGGCGGCGTGAATACCTGGCTGATGCACAAGCGGCGGTCTTTACCCGCTATCCGGAAGGGTTGGCCTCGGCGCTTGAAGTTATTTCCCGCGATCCAGTCGAGTTGTCATCCGTGAATCGTGTTACCGCGCCAATGTACATTACGAATCCGCTGAAGGGAATGTCCGTGGCGGGTTTGTTCAGCACGCACCCGCCGACCGAGGAACGCATTCACATTCTGCGGAACATGGGCGGTAACGCCACGTTTGCCGAGTATCAGCGGGCCGCGCAGTCGGTCGGCGAAAGCGGGGCGCTGCCGGTGGCGGCGCTTGTGGGTGACAAGACTGTTCCCATTCGGGGCGCTCATCCCGATGCCGTCGCGGCGCAGGACGTGCGCCAACAAACTCGCCAAGTCGGCGATATGTTGCGCGCAGCGAATCATTTTACCTTTGTGACGTGCTCCTGCGGAGTGCGTATGAAGATTCCGCCCAACTTCACTCAAAGTCAGGTGCAGTGTCCCCGCTGTCACGCGACCCTCGCCGTTCCGTCAAACTGAATGGAAACTGGCGCGCATTCCGGTGCTATACTGCCGCGCATGATCCGTTCAACACTCGTTATGTTCTTACTGTGCGTGTGCAGCGCGTACGCGTTGCCCGCTACGACGCTTCGGGTTTGGGACTGGTGGAGTCCCGCCGAAGGCGAGAAGATGACCGCGTACTTCCGTGGCGTACACGAAACGTACACGGCCGCGAATCCGGATGTGGATATTCGCTTTCAGCACATACCCTTCGGGCCCCAGTACATTCAGAAGATTATGGCCAGCATGGCCGCGAAACGTCCGCCGGACTGCTTGCACGCGTCCATTATCTGGGCGAATGACCTGTATGAACGCGGGGTGTTGATGGATTTGCGCCCCTTTTTGGAGCGCACGCCCGAAATGGCCGACTCTGTGTGGCTGCCGGCGGCTCTGCGGTATGGGCGTGACGGAAAGTACATCTACGGCATTCCGTTCGAACACGACGCGTCGACGATTGTCTATAACCTCGATATGTTCGAGAAGGCCGGTATCCCCACTGATCCGGACGCATTGTCCACATGGGAAGACCTCCGGCAGGCGGCCATCAAGCTCACGCGTTACGACGCAGCGGGGCAGGTCGTCCAGGCCGGGTTCATGGTGTCCGCGGTCGATCTCTCCGGGAATCTCCCTTGGATGTACGCCAATGGGGGGAAGTTCTATATGCCCGATTTACGGCGGACTGCCTTCAACGACACTCCGATGCTGGAGGCCATGCAGTTCATGCAGGATCTTCAGAACAAGGATAAGGTTTCGTTTCCTATCACCAGTGATCGTCAGGATATGCAGTTATTCATGCAGGGCAAAGTTGCGATGTTTGTCGGCGGAACCTGGACGGGACATATGATTGAAGAAAACGCGCCGGGGCTACGCTTTCGCATGACGTCATTTCCACGAGGGCCGCACGGAACGGGTCGGGGCGGTATGACGTGGACCAACATGATGTGTATTCCGAAAGGAGCGAAGAATCCGGAATTGGCCTGGAAGTTCATTGTGTACTACTGCGGGATGCAGAATGCCATGTGGAAGCTTACCGCTGTTGATCGCAATTCCCCGCTGGTTGCATCTTACGATACGCCCCAGTGGAGGGACGCCGTTCGAGATCACCCCTCGCTGGAGAATGTGCCTGCGATCAGCGAGGTGGGGGGGCTATACCCCGTAGTGCGGTTTACGGAGATCGACTCCGTCTTTCAACCGTTGTGCCAGGGCGTCATGCTTAATACTCTCAAGCCGGCGGACGCGCTGAGTAAGGCACAGGCCAAAATCGACGACATCCTTGCGCAATACTATCAGCAACTCGAGGAGTCGTACCGGTGAAACGCACTCCACAGTATCCAGCGTACTTGTTTGTGGCGCCGGCCTGCATCCTAATCTTGGCGTTCTCATTGGTGGCGATCGCCTACTCGTTCTGGATCAGCCTTCACCGGTATGACGTTCTCGCGTTGCACAACCCGTTCGTGGGCCTGGATAATTATCGCGCGGTGTTTTCGGACGAGGTATTCCGGCTTTCACTGTTGAATACCTCATATTACGTGTTGATGAGCGTGCCAGCGATCTTGTGTGGGGCAATAGCATTGGCGCTGCTTGCCGATAAAGCAGGACGCGGCGCTCCGCTCGTGAAAGTGATCTACTTCATACCTTCGATGACGCCGACGGTGGTGGTGTCTTTGCTGGGCATTTGGTTGTGGCGCGGCGATGGGGCATTGAATCAACTGCTGGCAATGGTTGGCATTCACGGTCCGAACTGGCTGCAAAACAGCCGTACGGCAATGCCCGCTATCGTGGTCACGACCACCTGGCAGGTGGTGGGTTACTATATGGTCATCTTCATGGCCGGCCTTAGCGACATTCCCAAGATGTACTATGAAGCGGCGACAATTGACGGCGCGGGCCCCATCAGCAAGTTCTGGCACATTACCATTCCGCTGCTTCGCAACACCCTGGTGTTTGTTACCGCCATGCTTATCATAGGCTCGTATCAGGTGTTCACACAGGTCTACATTATGACCAACGGCGGGCCGGAGAACTCGACGGAGGTGATGCAGGCTCAAGTCTTCCGCAACGCGTTTCAATTCGTCGGAAAGATGGGATATGCGGCGGCGATGGCGTGGGTCATGTTTGCCGTTATCGCGGCGTTCATTGCGTTGCAGATGAAGTTCATGCGGTCGCGGAAGTTGTATGACTAGGGCTTTCCCAATACTAGCGCGCGCTCTTATGCTGCTCATTGTTGCGGCGGGGGCAGTGACGATGATCGCGCCTTACGCGTGGATGGTCGCTAATTCGATGAAGACTCTGGGGGATTTCACGAGCAATCCTTATTCCTGGTGGCCAAGCCCTGTTGATTTTGGCGCCTATGCCCGCGCATGGACCATCGGACGCGTGGGACTCTATCTTGGCAACAGCTTCTTCTACGCTGTCGTCGCCACTTCAGTGCAACTCCTGTTCGATTCGCTTGCGGCGTTCGCTTTCGCGCGGATGGAGTTTCGGGGCAAGAACCTGCTGTTCGGTCTGCTGCTGGCCACCATGATGCTGCCGGGCGCCGTTACGCTGATTCCGGTATATCTGATGATTGTGAAGCTCGGCGTTGCGGACACTCGTCTGGGGGTGATGCTTCCGGGCTTTGCGGGCGCATTTGGGATATTCATGCTCCGTCAGTTCTTTCTCAATATTCCCAACGACCTCGAAGACGCTGCGCGAATTGACGGGTGTTCCTCGCTTGGGATTTACAGGCGCATCATTCTTCCGCTGGCCCGGCCTGCGCTGGTCACACTTGGCCTGTTTATCTTCATCGGTGTGTGGTCGGATTTTCTGTGGCCCCTGGTCGTCCTGACTGATTGGGATCTGTACCCGATTACCGTGGGTATCGCGAGTTTCCGCGACGAGTCCGTGATCCTCTGGAGCAATGTATTTGCCGCGTCCGTGCTCGCCAGCCTCCCGCTCATCTGTCTCACGGTGATCGCACAAAAGCACATTATCGGCGGTATTGCCCTTTCTGGAATGAAAGGATAGAAGCAGGCGATGGACACCGACGGCTCACAGCGATCTCTGGTCGAGGGCATGAAACACCGGAAAGGACGATACGGCGGCTTCTGTTTTGGCGGTCAGAAACCTGACGGCGTAACGGCGCTGAATCCACTTCCGCGGGGGACACGATTTCCGAACGGGGCTGCTGCGGCTCTTCTGCTCACGTTTGATGTCGAAGGCACGTACGGCAACGGCACGGGGGATACGCGCCGGGAGATTGCGAACTACGAGCGCATCTGCGAGCGGTTGGGGCGCAATGGCGTTCCTGCCACATTCAATGTGGTCGGCAAGATGGCCGAGGAGCACGGTCCTCAGTTCCTGAATTGGATGTGGGATGCCGGCTGTGAGGTGGCGCCCCACGGCTACGTTCACGACTTGAATAAACGTTACGGCGGCGATGACGTATATGCGGGGCACTACGGACCCAATGAGAACCTTGCGCTGGTCCGCGATGGGGTTAACGCCATCAACGCGATCCGTCCGGGGGCGGCGAAAGGGTTTCGTCTGCCCTACGGCCATTTCAATGAATACAGCTACGACGCTTTTGCAGACTTGGGGTTGAAGTGGGCGAGTAACGTCAGTATTGATGACTTTCTCGTTCCCGGAAATGGTTACGGCGCTGCTCCGTTTCAAATGCAGCTTGGCGGCAAACGGTATCCGATAGTCGAAGTTCCTCTCGATAGCCAAACGTATGACTGGAGCATCTGGATGGCGGATGACGTCACGAACCCCTCCTTCGTGGACAGCGTTCGGCGTTACTGCGCGCTACGCAACGTCTCGTTCGAGCGGACACCGCGCGGCGCTGTTCGCATCTGGCGTCAGCGCATGTTGGACGCCATTGAAAGCGAGGCGATGTTCACGCTGCTTTGTCATCCCATTAACTTGGCCGTGATGAGTGAGCGCTGGGGAGACCCGGTGGATGAATTCTTGTTGCCGGTGATTGATCTACTGGGTGAGTTTCATCGGGAAGGGCGCGCTTGGGTGGGGACGTGCGCGCAGATGGCTGAGTTCTATTGCTCGAGGCATTCAGTTGCGTGATACCGCCATTGCCCGGTACCATAGCGTTCCCTGTTGTGGCTGATGCGCCTGCGGTAGTTGCGGGTCGCTTGCACGCTGGAAGCAGATTCTTCGCTGGGCTCAGAATGACACGATACGGAGAGTTGTTGGAATAGAGCAGGACTTTGACATTCGTTTTTCGTAAACATAAACACTGCGGGGAACCTGCGGGAGGAAGTCATGACCGATAAGCGCAAGACCATACACGTTGTATCCAATTCGCACTGGGACCGGGAGTGGGGGTATCCGTTTGAGGAAACGCGTTTGCTGCTTCTCGATTTCATGGATAATTTGCTCGATCTTCTTGACAGGGATCCCGAACTCCAGTCGTTTACGATGGATTCGCAGACGCTGTGCGTCGAGGACTACCTCGAACTGCGGCCCGAGAAACGCGCCACGATCGAAAAACACGTGAAGTCCGGCCGCTTGATAGTTGGTCCGTGGTATTCGCTTCCCGAAGAGTACTTGGTGAGCAGCGAGTCGCTGGTGCGCAATCTGGTCGTAGGCCACCGTGTCGCGGAATCGCTGGGAAAGGTGAGCAAGGTCGGGTACACGCCGTTCGGCTATGGGCAGACTTCGCAGATGCCGCAGATCTACAACGGCTTTGACATAGACACGATCATCTTCTATCGCGGCATCAACGTTCCCCACAGCGAATTCGTGCTCGAGGGACCTGACGGAAGCCGCGTGCTCGGCATGCGCTTCGGGTGCATGAGCCGGTTCAGTTACTACGTGTATGTTTATCGCGTGCTGCGCTATGGATCGGACGATGTATTTGCCCGCTATGACTGGGATCGCGGCGCGGCGCCGTTCCGCCTGGCGACGGATCGCAACCCGCGCGGCCACTATTATGTGCTCGACAAGAACAAGAAGCATTGGAACGACGCGCCAATCCGCGATCAGTTGCTCAAGCTGGTGAAGGACGAATCCGAGCACTTCACCACAAGCCAGATCTGCTGCATGCAGGGTTTCGACACATCCGATCCCGATCCCAAAGAGTCCGAGATTATGAAGCTGTGTCAGAAACTGATGCCGGAACACACGATTAAGTTCTCGAATCTCGAAGATTACATGAAGGCGATGCGCAAGGAGGTGAAGAATCCGACTATCCTGACGGGTGAGAGCCGTGACCCCGGTTCGACGGGCAAGTGGACGCATCTCTTCGGCGACGTGATTAGCGCGCGCACGCGTCTGCGACGCGCCAATCACACGGCAGAGGTGAACCTGCAACGTCTGGCCGAGCCCTGGAGCGCCATCGGCTCGATGGTGGGCGGCGAGTACGTGAAGACTGCGTTGGACCGGGCGTGGAAGATGCTGCTGCAGAATCATCCGCACGATACCATCACGGGCGCCGGCATAGACCAGATGGAGAAGGACTCCCTATTCCGCTTCGACCAGATCAATATCATCAGCGAAGGGTTGGCGCGGCGCGGCATGCAGGGCCCGTTTCCGAGAAGCGGGGTGGTCTCGTGCTATATCGATATGCCGGACAAGATGGGGTACGAGGCGTTCGAGATCCACACGCCGGACGGCAAGAAGTCGCAGCGCGTTCAGCGCCAGCAGCACTTCCCGGGCAATACGCTGGTCCGCAACTTGCAGGATATCTCGATCGAGTTGAACAGTGAACGGGTGCTGTGCCACGTCGAGGTGGATGATATTCCCGCCTTTGGCTACAAGACGTATCACATCGGGCGGACGAGCAAGTTCGCCTATGTTCCCGGGACTCTCGCTCCCGAGGTCAACGTTATCGAAAACGAGCATCTGCGCGTGAAGTTCAATTCGGACGGCACGCTGGATATGACGCACAAGGCGGCCAAACATACCTTTACCGGCCTTCACTTCCTGGAGGATACCGGCGAGACCGGTCATACCTGGACGCATATCGAGCCGGACGTAAACGAGACCATCACCTCGCACGGGTTCCCGTGCCGCATCGTACTCGAAGAATCCGGCCCGGTGTTCGCGCGGATGCGCGTGGACTACTTTATGCAGATTCCGATTGGCTTGGTCGACGAGTTGACCGCCGAGTTCCGTACCGCGGAAATGAACCACACGCGGCGGAGGAAGGAGACGAAGGAAGTCGTGGTGACCAG
>JACRLJ010000124.1 GCA_016215105.1 Candidatus Hydrogenedentota bacterium | reverse complement strand
TCCGCCAGTTTGAATGAAATGCAGGCTCACGCCGCGCGCGAGGTGGACCTTCCCCAATACGGTGGCCAGACTCGACCCGGCAAGGGCGGTCAAGAGAGGCGTTCGCCGGCCAAACTTGCGCAGCACATACGCCACGAGGACGATGAGCATGAGGACAACACAGAGGGCGACCAGCCCCTGCAACGCATGCGCGAGCGGGCCAACGTCTTGCGTCCGCGAGGACGCGAGCGGCGTCCCGGGCGTTTGCGCATCCCCTCCCCCGCTTTGCGCGTTCATCAGCCGCCCCACCTCGGCAATATCGATGTCCGGGTCGGCCGTGTTCGCAGAAGGCGCAGCTCCAGTTTGGGGTGGTTTGACCTGTCCCGGCTCGGCGCCCGCTTCGGGCTCGGAGACATCCGATGCGTCCCGTCCGCCCACTCCCAGCTCCAGGCTGGGCGGAACGGTCTCCGCGAAGCCCGGTTTCTCCGTCTTTGCGTCTGCGGTCTTGGCGTCGGCCGCCAGAGCCGCCGTTGCCCACATGACCCCGATAGCCGCGAGAAGCAATCGCAGTAGTCCCAAAGCGAGACCATTATTCGCGTCCAAGCCGTGAGGAGTTGGCGTCACGATGTCCGTACGCGCCGGCATACCGCGCATAACAAGCACGGACGCTTCTTGCGCCTTGGTAATCGGCAATTCTCCGTCCACGCGTCTACTCATCGGTTGTCTCGGTAACCCCAAACACTTCGGCGATGCGCACGTGCAGGTTATCGTTGATTACGACGACTTCCCCTCGCGCCAGGAGCCGTCCATTGACATAGATCTCCGTCATTTCGCCAGCGGTCTTATTCAGCGCAACGACGGACCCTCGTTTCAGCGCGAGCACGTCCCTAACGGGCATCGTGCAGGTCCCGAGATCCGCGGAGAGCCCCAGGCGCACGTCTCGGATGTCCGCCATATCCAGGTGTTGCGCTGGAACAGTCGAACTACTCCCCATTTCAGCGAAATCGGGTCCATGAACACTGGATGGTTTATCACTGGGCATCACTTATCCTCAACAACCCAACTCTCATGGAACACATCGACTATTTTAATTTTCGGATCGGGCTTAACCAGGTACTGTTGCAGAATGTCGTTCGCTTTTTGCAGGGCCACCTTTTCGATAGATTTCTTGGTGGCAGGATCGTTGAGTTCTTCCCTGTGCCGGTAGCTGTGCAGTTCCGACAGCATTGCCGCGAATTTCGACTTGTGTTGTTTGACCAATTCCGCCGTTTCCGCGTTGGCGCACTCCATCGAAACCTGGAACATCAAGATCGAAGCGGGCACATTGGGATCGTTCATCAGGATGGTGGTCATGGCGGGATCAAACTGAACAGGGGTGATAACTTCGGCCTCCTTCCCCTTTCCCCCTTTTTCCTCAACGGCGCCTTCCGCGCCCGGTTCGGCGGTCAGTTTGGGCTTGATCACAAATAGGAATACCGCGACCGCGAGGACCGCCGCCACGATGGCCACGCCCGCGTACAGCCCTATCTTCCCGAGAAACGAGCCTTTGCCCTCCTTGGCGTCCTTCGCCGGAGCGTCACCCTTCTTGGCCGGGGCTTTCTTGTCATCCGCCATTCAGACTATTCCTCTATTGCGCCGCCGGCGCCGGAGTCACGGTGGGAGCGCCCGGCGCCAACGCCGGTGGCTCCGCCGTATTCACCCGCTCGGTGAGCGCTTTCATTGTATCATCCCTTGCATTCTCATCACGCACATACAGTTCGACACGCCGGTTGGCCTGACGGCCATCCTCGGTGTCGTTGGTTGCCGCGGGGTGGCTTGGTCCCTGGGCGATGACTTCAAATTCATCGAGAGACACACTCCCCGTGGCGTTCAGGTGCATCGTCACCGTCTTGGCTCGGGCATAGCTCAGATCATAGTTGTCCTTATATACCGTGGTGTTGATCAAGGGACGGCTGTCCGTGTAGCCGCGCACCTCGATCGCAAGGCCATGCACGCCGCTCAGGAGCTGCGCGATGTCGGTCAGTATGGGCGCAGCCTCCGGTTTGAGTTCAGCCTGCGCCGTATCGAACAGGACCTGGCTCGGCATGGTAATCTTGGCGGCGCCGCGCGCATCAAATTCGATCTTGACGTCCTTTTCCTGGCCTCGCACTTGCAGGCGGCCTTGTAGCTCGCGGGCGATCCGTTCGATGCGCCGCGTCGGCGGCGTAGACAACAGCCGCGCCGGAACGACCGCCGCCGCGCTGAGTTGACCCGCGGACAGGCCCAATGCGCCACGGATGGAGTTGATGGCCTCGGACGCTTTCTTTGCGTCGGTTTGCGAATAGGCCAGCATAAGCACAAAGAATCCCATCAACAAGGTGACCAAGTCGCTGTAGGTCAACACCCACAGCGGCGCGCCGGGGGGTGGAGCTTGCGGTTTCTTCTCTCTTCTGGCCATGGTATCGCGCAATCTCCTCGAACCGAGGACCGTTCAAAACGCTGGCCGCGCACCGTCGCTCGACCTGGCGATTCCGTGGCGCGGGAGCAGGCCGAAACTACGATTACCGGCGGAACGCAATTCGCTCCCGCACGGCCGGCGGCACGAACGCGATCAGTTTTTGTTCCACCACACGGGGATTGTCTCCGGACTGAATCGACAGAATTCCCTCGACAATGATTTCCTTGATCAAGAGCTCGCGGCTCGACCGGATCTTCAGTTTGCCATTCAACGGAAGGAAGATCAGGTTCGCCACAACCACGCCGTAGAGAGTCGTGAGCAGCGCTACGGCCATGCCACGGCCAATCATTGCGGGGTCCTTCAGCGTAATCAGCATGAGGACCAAGCCTACCAAGGTGCCAATCAACCCGTATGCCGGCGCAAATGCCGCCATGCACGCCAGGATAGACTGCCCGACCGCGTGACGCGATTCGGTGAACGCGAGTTCGGTCGTCAGGATATCCTTTATGAGTTCAGGTGAGGCGCCGTCGATGGCCAACTGGAGGCTGCGCTGCATGAAGACATCGCCAGTCTCGCCGACGTGGGCCTCGAGCGACAGGATCCCTTCCCGCCGCGCTATGACGGCGAATGACACCAGGCGCTCGATGGTCTCTTCCGGTTCCGTCTCCGGCTCCAGAAAGCAATGCTTAATGGTCCCGAATACGCCCAGAACATCACGCAGTGGGAAATGGATCAAGGTTGTGGCCATGGTCCCGCCAAGCACGATGACGGCGGCCTGTGGATTCAGGAAGATCGCGGGATTTCCGCCGAGCAGAATGACCACGAGAATGATCGCGGCGCCACCACCCAAACCAAGAAGCGTTGCGATGTCCATATCAGGCTGTCATTCTCCGGCGCTGTCCGCTCGGGACGCACTAGCTTCTTCGTCAGCAACTTCTGTGTAATTCGCAAAGGTTTTGCTGACAACGTAGTCATACCATTGACTGCACCGCTGCGGCCGGTACGCTCTACGTATCTGATTTATCGGTCGCGGCGGTAGGAAGATTATTATGGATTGCGCGCTTGTAATCAATTACCGCTTTTATGATGTCGGCGACCGGTTCAAGCACGAGCAGTTTCTCGCCCGAAACCAGCGTGATAATGGTGTCTGGCGTAGCCTCGATCTCCCGGATCAATTCGGCGTTGACAACATACTGTTTCCCGTTCAGCCGGGTTACCTGAATCATAGCCTGCTCCTAGAAAAGCCTCCGAAACGTGGACCTGCGCGACGGCCGGCACTGGCGCTAGACGACGGACGGACGCTTTCTGGCCGCGCCGCGTCAAATGCCAGGCTTTCAGGCCGGACTTAAGGGGTGGCCGGGGAGCCCGCGCGGGCTCCCCGGCTATCCAACTCGCTCGGTGTTCAGGCTATTCTACCGGATCAGATTGACGGTTTCCTGCAAGAGCGTGTCCGCCGTGGTAATGGTACGGGCATTTGCCTGGAAACCGCGTTCGGTGACGATGAGGTTGCTGAATTCGTCGCCAAGGTCCACATTCGATCCTTCGAGGACACCTCCGGAGACTTGCCCGCGTCCGCCAGTCTGCGGAATGCCTATTTGGGCGGTGCCTGACGCCGGGGTATCGCGGAACATGTTGTTCCCGTCACGCGACAGGCCGCCGGGATTGGAGAAATTGGCCAAGGCCACCTGACCGATGACCCTGGTCAAGCCGTTCGAGAACACCCCGTTGACGACACCGCCGTTACCGATATTGAAACTTTGCAGCGTGCCACGGGGATAGCCGTCCTGGTTCGACACGGATATATCGCTTGTGGCGGACAATTCCGTGACTTTGGCAAAGTCCACGTTGAAGTTGAACGGCGTGGCCGGAAAGGACGCAGGCGAGCCGAGGGCCGCGGCGGTCACTGAAATCTCCGGATCGGTCGCGGGTCGGGCGGTAAATACGCCGCCCGTAACGGTGCCTTCAGCAAAGAGCTGTCCGTTGCTGTCGAACAGAATCGTCGCCGGCGCGACGCCGTTGTTCACGACCGTTGTTACGCTGGCGTCATTCGTGTAAGTCGCTTGCCATGTCCATGCATTATACGGTGTTCCGCTGACAGTCACTTGGGCCGATTTCGTATAGGTAACATCGATGGTACGCGCCTGGCCCAGTGAATCGTAGACCTGCATCGACCGCGTAACCGTGGTTCCGACGGCAGCATTTGAATCCAGGTTTCCGACCAGGTTCACGCTGGTGGTAGCGCGGACGATCGCGGTCCCTCCAACGGGAATCACCAGGTCTGTCAGCGGGGCGTTCGTATCAATATTGCCAGCGCCATCGGCGCTCAGGCCCTGGACCTTGAGACCAGTCGCGGGGTCTATCAGTACACCGTTCGCGTTCAACTGGAACGACCCATCGCGCGAGTACAACTGCGCCGATCCGTCGCTCAAGATGAAGAATCCAGCTCCTTGGATGGCCAGATCGGACGCCACGCCGGTCGTCAAGAGTGATCCCTGGTTCTGGTTAATGTCGATGGCGCCCAGTTTGACACCCAGCCCGACTTGCGAGGGATTGCTGCCGCCGAACCCACCGACGGCTGCGCGGGCGCCTTCCAGGGTCTGCGAAAACAAATCCTCGAACAACACGCGCGACCCCCGGTACGCGGTCGTATTTACGTTGGCAATGTTTCCGGCAATCACGTCAATCCGGCGCTGGTGCGCCTTCAATCCCGTGACGCCCGTGAATATTGCAGTACCCATTGTTTCTTCTCCTGTGTAACGCGCCGCCTCGATCGTTTGACGGCGCTCAGGCCTCCCCGAAAGGGGTCCAGCCTTTGCTTCGGTTTACGTGGATCCGCGGGAAACTCGTCCTGCGGAACGTTACCTACCCATTGGCCGCTCGCGGCGCTTGCGCGTCTCCGGGCACGACAATGGCGCTATCAATGTTTGTAAACACGGTGTTCTTCAGATCATTCGTGGGCACCACCGTGATTACGGTACGGTTCGGCACACTCACTACGAGCGCCATCCGGTCCGTGAGAAGCAGGGTCTCCCGGGACCCCTTCGACGCGGCCGTATCCACAGCGCCGGCAATGCGCGCCTGGTCACTCGCGGTAAGTTGGAGATTGCGGTCCTGCAATCGCTGCGCCGCGTGCGCGGAAAACCGCACTTGTCCCCGCTCCCGCAATTCATTTGCAAAAACCTGGCCAAATGCGGCGCCGGTCGTGGCGCTTCTCGAAGCTGAAATTTCGGGCGTCAGCGGACCGCGCAGCGCCTGAAGTCTGTCGATTGGGTTAATCATGGCGATCACCCTATCGTGGCGACGCCGGCCATGGACATGGTCTGCTCGCCAACCGTCAAGTACACCAGGCTTCCACTCATTCGAATGTTGGTGACCGTTCCGTCCACGGGCTTCTTGTCCACATCGAGTCCCGTAACGTGACGGCCCACCATGGAACTGGCGCTGATGAAGTTCAGTTGGTCGATATTTCCGCTTAGCGTAGTAAAACTGGCATTCAGATTGTTCATCTGCTCCAGCGACGAGAACTGCGCCAATTGCGAGACCATCTGAGTACTATCGGCGGGATTCAATGGGTCCTGGGATTGCATTTGTTGTACCAGCAATCGGAGGAATGAATCCTTATCCAGGGCTTGGTTTGGGAGTACGGCGCCTGAGCTTCCGCTCGAACTTGCGCTCGCCGCCTTCGGCCCGAACATCTTGAGCAACATGCTTTGTTGGGCCGCCTGTGCGTTGGATTGGATTTCCCGAGCTGCGTCCTGGCGTTTTGCGCGAGTCGCGCTCAAGAAACCCGCACTGTTCGCACGTATCCCAACGAGTGCGTTCATGGTAGTTCCTTTCCTTTTTTCCTCCGTACGCGAGTTTTCTCAGGGTTGACCCCTAGACTGCGGACGAAAGTGTTTTGCGTTGCGTTTGCCAGTGTTCGAGTGCAGAACATCAGACAAACAGGTTTAGCACTCCGGCGTGGGCCCGGACTTTGGGTTGTTCCGAAATCCACCGCTCCGTACCGGCGCCAGGAAGGTCTCCCGAACGCCATGGGGGCGTGACACCCTGACTGAAGTACGGCGTCTGACGTCCGGCAAATCCCTTGGACGCATGGTCCGAGGACATCTGCGCTGACACCGTCGCTTGCGCGACAGTTATTCCGTCGCGGGAAAGCGCCTCGCGCAATCCGTGAATTTGGCCCTGGAGGGCCTCACGTACTGCGGGATTTGCAGACGCCATGCGCACGGTGACGGAATTGTCATTGGACGTAACCTCCAACCGAAGTTCGCCAAGCGATTCCGGCACGAGCCGCACCGAAATCGTCTTCTCGCCGTTCGCTACCATGTACCGCACGCTCTTAACAGTGAAATCACGAATTGTCTCCAGCGTGGGGCGTTCGGCGGCAATCAACGACGCATGAGAAGCGGCTTTGGCCGTAATGGCCTTTTCCGCGCCTATAGAGGCCAGCGGAGAAGCGCTCGGTCGAGCTTCCGGAGATTTGGCACTATCCGCCTTCGGCTCTGGAGCCGATTCCGGTTTCGACAAGGGGGTGATGATAATCTCGCCAAACTTCACCGCTTTGTCCGATGAGGCGCCGACATCCTGAACTTGATCCTTGGCGCCAGAAGCCGCCGTTTTTGCCGTCTCTCCGACCACTTCGTCGGTTGGCAGGTCAACAACTTCAGCGGAATCCTTCGCGTCAGAAACGTACTTCGCCGTGCTGGACACGGAGACCTTTGCAGGCGGCGCCGCGACGGTGGACTCGCTCGAGGCGGGATCCGCCTTCGCCGTCACTTCGGAGAGCTCGGGAGAGCTGACGTACAACGCCGTACTGTTTTGGGGACTCGAAGAGCCTTCAGCAGCCACTTGCGCTTCAACCACAACTACCGGAGCGCCCTTCGCTTCCTTCACAGGCTGCGTGTTCGCCACGGAGGCCGTCTGCGAGTTCACCGAGACCTCCTTTGCACGAAGGCCACTGAGTAACTCGGACTCCAACGTTGCAGCCTTGTCTGGAGTAGCGGACAGAGCTTCTTTCACCGAATCCAACACCGCAGCCAACTTCGCCGGCATTGCGGCATCAAGTTCAGAATCGGCGCCTGCCGCCCGGACTACCTCCGCAGCAGCTACGCTCACTTCGGGCGTAACTGCAGTGTCGATCTTCAAAGCGCTCTGCTGCGCTCCCAGTTCAGTTCGCATTGGGGCAGCCTTCGCGAGATCACCCGTGGCGCTTGCCGCATCGTCAGAATCCGTAACTGCCGCAGCCTGTCCAGAAGCCGTCTTAGCGACTTCAGAACGCGCGTTTACGTCTCTTGCAGATCCGGCGGCGCTGGTTTGCTCAAGACTTCCCTTCTGCTCATCGACAGGTGACGCCTCCGTCTTCTCGGCGCCATCATTCCGGCGGGCCGAAGCGGCAGCAGGCGCCAGCTCTTTCTTGCTGGTCACCTCTTGCACACCTTCCACATCGGATTTGGCGTCCGCTCGCGTACTTGCTTTTTGGCGCGCGGACGTCGATTGAGCCTGTGTGAACAGACTTGCAAAAGGACTGGCGTCGTCAGTTCGGGGCTTGGCGGATGATCGGCGCGCCGGAATTTCCGGCGCATCGGTGTCACTCGCCACACTTGGTATTACAGAAACATTCATTTCCAAATCACCTCCTTTCATGAGGAAATGCGGCACGATAGCCCAAGATGGGAAACCGGTGGCCGCATTCAAAAGCGAACGCTCCCGAAAGGGAGGATTCGCGTTGAACCTTGGATTGCAGGGGTAAGGCGACGAAGATCGCGCCGAGACTACCGGCGCGATAGGAGGCCGGAGTGATTCCCGACGTGAGGGGATAAACCTTGGCAGACGCAGTCCAGGTTTTCCGCGCCAAGAGCGGCGCCAACGAAGCTACCTGGCGCTGGGGACTGCGGGCGCGCTTGGCGCTGGAGACGGCGCGGCGGTGCTCGCCGCCGCTGGTGGCGCCGCGGCCGATGCGGAAGGAGACGCCGATTCCCCCGACGCTGCCGGTGGCGCTGGTTGAGTCAGCGAGCGCATCACAAGCGCGCGCTGCTCGATAGACATGCTGTCGAGAATCTTGCCGCTATCTTTTTCCTTCATCAGCCGCAGGACTCTGGCCGCTTTCTCAGGCGAAAGCCCCGTGATCGCGTCCGCGGCGTTTTTCGGCCTCATCGCCGACAAGGTCTTCGACAGCTTGGTCAACGCTTCTTCGTCTCCCTGCTCCGTGGCGTTGACTCGCTCGGCTATCTGCTGTAGCGCCTGCTGCAACTCGTTTCGAAGCCCCTCGATGTCCTGTTGTTCGATCTTCAGACGCTGTTCATCCTCGGTGACCTTGGCCTCGCGTTGTTTGAGTTGGTCGTCCCGCTCCTTCAACGCGCGCGCGATAGGGTCCACGTCATCCAGTGGCTCGGCTTTGGCCTCGACCGGCGCCTCTTCTTTCTTGCCGCTCAGCAGTTTATCGATGGCCTCTTTCGAGAGGTTGCCCGTGGCGGCCAACGAAGCAACCAGCGCCAGCGCAAACGTCAAGACCGCGATCAGTATCAACAGTATGAACTTCATCACTCCCTCTCGGCC
This sequence comes from Candidatus Hydrogenedentota bacterium, assembly GCA_016215105.1. Lineage (GTDB taxonomy): Bacteria > Hydrogenedentota > Hydrogenedentia > Hydrogenedentales > SLHB01 > JACRLJ01. The sequence goes on along the minus strand of JACRLJ010000124.1, from coordinate 6,894 downwards.
TGGCGCGCGACGGCGGCCTTGTTTGTAGCGGTCTCATCGGTCACTGCTTGGGCTTCTTTTCTAACCCACGCCGCGTATACCTCGGCGGCGCGTTCCGACAGGCGTTCCACCGTGCGTTTACGTATCGTAGCCTCGTTTAGCTCGCCAAGTTTGACGTTCTCGTTCCTCCGAAGCTGCGCGATGGCTGCGTCCTTCTCGACCGCAAGCCGGGCAAGATGCCGTTCGTATTGGTAGAAACGGCGCACCTCGCCGGCGGTAAACGTGTGCTCGGACTTCCTTCCGGCTTCCTCCAGCATACTGCGCTGCTGCGTCTCCAACTCATCTCGTTCGTTCGTCGCCAGCCGGATATCCCGGCGAACCGAGGCCAGGGCTTGGGCGCGCAGGTTCTCCTGAAGGCGGCGCACCCGCACGAGTGTATCGAATCGAGATTTGCTGCTTCTTAGCATGGCCGATTATCCGCTCAGCACCCGCCGAAGCAAGGGCTCGATCTCGGCGAATTCCGTGCTTTCTTCCATCTCTTGCTGAAGAAAGGTCCGAGCGCGCGGCATCAGGCGCAACGCTTGGTCTATTTCCGAATTGGTTCCCTCGACGTAGGCGCCGATATTCACGAGATCCTCCGCGTCGCGATACGTCGCCAAGACACGGCGGAATCGCCGGGCCAAATCCTGGTGCTCTCGCGGCGTCACATCGATCATGACCCGGCTGACACTCTCCAGGACGTCGATCGCGGGATAGTGGCCTCGTGACGCCAAGCTGCGCGACAGGACAATGTGCCCGTCCAGAATACTGCGTACCGCGTCGCCAATGGGATCGTTCAGGTCGTCGGCCTCCACAAGCACGGTGTAGAGTCCGGTGATGCTTCCGTTGGCGGTAGAGCCGGCCCGCTCGAGGAGCTTCGGCAGTAATCCGAAAACGGATGGCGGATAGCCTTTGGTTGTCGGCGGCTCTCCAATGGCGAGCCCTACTTCGCGTTGGGCCATCGCAAAGCGGGTCACGGAATCCATCATGAGCATTACGTCAGCGCCTTGCTCGCGGAACCACTCGGCGATGGCGGTGGCCACGTAGGCGCCTTTGATACGCAATAACGCGGGTTCGTCGGAAGTGACCGCGACGACGACCGACCTCGCAAGTCCATGGGGACCGAGGTCCGTCTCGATGAAGTCTTTCACTTCGCGGCCTCGTTCGCCGATGAGCGCAATGACATTGACGTCGGCGGTAGTCCTGCGCGCGATCATGCCTATCATTTTGCTTTTGCCGACGCCGGACCCGGACATGATTCCAACGCGCTGGCCTTTGCCACAGGTGATGCATGAATCGATGGACCGTACCCCGGTCGCGATGGGCTCGACGATCCGCCGGCGGTCCATCGGTTTGGGCGCCGCCGCCAGTAGCGGCATGACCGCCGTGCCTTTGGGGGTTGGTTTACCGTCCAGGGATTGCCCCATGCTGCCGATCACACGGCCCAGCAAGTCCAGTCCAACTCGAACGGATTGAGGCCGGTAGGTCGGAACCAGCGTGCTATTCGGTCCCACTCCCTGCATATCGCCAAGCGGCATGAGCAAAATACGTGGTCCGCGAAACCCTACGACTTCCACGGGGACCAGATCGGTGTAGCGGTTTGAACGGACATAGCACAAGTCGCCTACGCGCAGCGGTGGCCCCGTGGCTTCAATCGTAAGGCCGACAACATCCACCACTTTCCCGTACACGGGAAGCGGGTTTGTCTTCTCGACGCGTTCGAGATAGGGAGTGAGATCCAAGTGGCTCATGGAATCATTCCAGCATGGCCTCGAAAATTCGTTCCAGGCGCGCATCCAACTGCGCATCCACCTGCATCAGTTCCGAATCCGCGACACAGCCCCCGAGAGCCACGGTATCATCCCCCGCCAATTCCAACTGGCGAATTCCGTCAAAGTCTTCGAGAAACGTGAGTTTGTGATTTCGGACCACCGCCAGGTCGGCGGGATTGAGCCGCACAACGACGCGCGCGCGCTCGGTCAGATTCTCAAGCGCCTGCTGGACGGTCGTCAAGACGAGGTCCGGGTCGAGGCGCATTTCGCGGTACAGCGCGCGTTGCACGATCGCCTTTACAAGCGACACCACCTGCGGTTCCAGTGACTCGATGAACGCGATATGGGCGGCGCGAATGGCTTCGGAGACTTGGGCCAGGGCATTGACGCTCGATGACACCTCGTTTTGGAAACTTTCCTGTCCCTCGTCGCGGCCCTTGCGGAACCCCTCGTCGTAGGCGTCCTGAAGTATCTGCTGCGCCTGAATCCGGGCCTCTTCGAGAAGGGCTTCGGGAGAGGGGGTTTCGGCTTCGGTGAGCCATTCCTGCCCGAAAACGTTTCCCTCGAGGGTCTGCCTCTCGAAAGGCGTCACGCGCCCCCGTTCGCCCTCGTCTGATTTGATAAGCTTACTCATGGCGCGGCCGCATCGGCCAGACCTCTCTCCCCCGCCGATTCGCATCCAACGGGAGCCGGTAGCATTCCGTCAAACCAATCCCCGCTAGAGGCGCGGCCGGAAAGTCTCCGCATAGCGGACCTCCGCACGCGCCAGCAGCGCTGTCAAACAACGCAGTGACACTTCCTGGCCGAAGTCCTAGCCGCGTCCTAAACAACAATTTGCTCTTCGGCTCCGCCGCCCCGGCCCTGGATGAACAATTCGCCAGCGTCCTCGAGACGGCGAATCACCGCAACCATTTTCTGTTGGGCTTCTTCGATGTTCTTCAGGCGCGTTGGGCCAAGGAACTCGATTTCCTCTCGAATCATATCCCGGGCGCGTTCGGACAGGTTCTTCAATATCTTTTCGGTGACCGACTCATTGGCGGACTTAAGCGCCAGCGCGAGATCCTTCTGCTCGATTTCGCGAAGGGCCTTCTGAATACCTGCGTCATCCACATACATAATGTCGTCGAATGTGAACATCAGGCGGGCGATTTCGTCGGCGAGCTCCGGATCACGCTCTTCGAGATTCGACATGATCGATTTCTCGGTGCTGCGCTCGACCCGGTTCATAATCTCGGCGACCTCTTTCACACCGCCGGCAAACGTAAATCCCTGGCTGAACACGGAAGCCATCTTGCGTTCGAGGACTCGCTCCACTTCGCGAACGATTTCGGGCGGGGTGCGATCCATCGTGGCAATGCGCATGACGACGTCCGCCTGTTTGTCCGGCGGTAACGCCGTGAGCACAATCGCAGACACGTTTGATTCGAGGTGCGCGAGGATCAGCGCAATGGTCTGAGGATGCTCATCCTGTATAAAGCTGACGATCTGGCCGGCATCCGCCTTGCGCAGAAAATCGAAGGGGACCTCTTGCAGGCTGCTTTGAAGCCGCGCCAGAATCTCGACCGCCTTCTCCGGGCCAAAGGCCGTCTCCAGAAGATTCCTTGCGTACTCGATACCGCCCTGGGTGACGTAGTTGTTCGCCAGCATCATGGCGTGGAACTCTTCGAGCACCGCCGCTCGCGTGGCCGAATCGATACTTCCGAGGCTGGACACGTCGAGGGTAATCTGCTCGACTTCCTCGTCGGACAGGGCGCCCAAGAGTTTGCCGGCCGCTTTGGGTCCAAGGCAGGCAACGAGAATCGCCGCTTTCTTCTGGCCGTCAAGGTCTGTTGTTGATTCCGTACTCAAAGCGTTTCGCTAATCCTTACTTTCTTGCAGCCACGTCCGCAAGAGGGCGGCGGCAGCGTCGGGGCGTTCGGTGGACAACCGGTCTACGTTTTCGTGGATCGTACGCCGGTGCTGTTCCGCGGGATCGATCACGATTTCCTCTTCGTAATACTTGGATTGCGGAATGACATATCGCTCACGGTGATATCTTCCGGGCGAACTCCCGCACCCACCGACGCTAGAATGATATTCTTGCAGGTCGCCTTCACCTCTTCGGTCGGCGGCGTATAGGCCGCCACGCCACTTGCGTCAGCCTTTCCGTAGGTTCCCTCGATCGCCGCCGCTACAACGTATTTTTTCACCGTGCCCGCCGGGGTCGTTTTTTCGATCGTCTTCGTGGAAGGCTGATAGTTCGTTATGGTGTCTTCAATATTCTCCTCGGTCTTAGTTCCACCGGGCTTTACGGACCCCTCAGGGACATTTTGGGTGGCGCCTACAGGCCCTTCGGGCAACGATTCGCTGGTCGTGGTCGTCGTAGTCGTCGAGCTTTCGCTCAGCGGCGTCCCCTCGAACGTTTGTTCCGTCTTTTCGTTTGTGGACGAGAAGTCCATTTCGGCGCTGACCCTCACTACCGCGGTGATACCCATCTGGGCCAACGCGTCTTGCGCCTTCTTCTCGCGCTCGGACTCGAATGCGTGAATGGTCTCGAGTTGCGAATTCGCGATGGCGGCGAACTCGTCCGTCGGGGGAAGGTAGAGTGGTGTGCCGTCAAACGTGGTCAATGTGATGTGCCGCTGGTCGAGGTTTGCGCCGCCGAAGCTGGCAATGATGGATAACAGCGCTTTGCGTTCCGCGGGCGTAGGTGTCCGCGTCACGTCAATGGATACGGCGGCTTTGGACGGTTTTTGCTCATTGGTAAACAATTCGTCCTTGGCTTCGCTAATATGCACGACGGCTTTCCGGATGAAATCAAAATCGAGCAGGAATCGCGTCAGTTCCCCTTCGATCGCGCGGCGGTAGTTCACATCCTGCAACCACTGATTGGTCATGATGTTCTGACGATCGAGCAGTTCGAATCCGGCGGAACCGCCGTGGCTCTTCGGGAGCTCTTTTGCGGCCAGATCGAGACGGGCTTGTTGCTGGTTGCCAACGGGCACCAAGATGGTCGCGCCGTCGTCTTCCACTTTGTACTTGATGCCGCGGTCGTTGAGAAAGGAGATGATGGCCGACGAGTCTTCTCGCGACAACCCCCGGTAGAGGTCAATGTACTGAGGACTTCCCCCGTACAGGACAACTCCGGTGATGACAACCGCCGTGGCGACGGCCGCAAGGATAACTTGGACGCGGGCGCTGGTGGTCAGCGACTGCCAGGCCTGGGCGATGCCTCGTACCAACTGGCGCAGGAATTCCACGGGTCTACCTCACTTTCTGGCGCTCTAACGCGCACACGGCTCCGCGCCGTGGCACACGTGTTCCAATACGCTCTAACCAGCAGCCCCTTGCTTACCGTACTCTTGCGCCGTTGTAAAGTGGTCATGCAGCCCCGAGGACGAGACACCCCGCAGTGCCTTGATGTCCCCGCTAGTAACGTCCGTCTTCCAGACGTCAAGACGGATCCATGGAAGGACCCGTGTATCAAATTCAACTCTCAGCTCCGCGCATTGACTGGCTGGCGCCAATATAGTCCGCCCGCCGTTATCCAACTCGAATGGTACGCGCCGCGTTTCCAGCGCTTGCCGTACTGCGACCGCTTCGTGGTCGCTGAGTCCGTCGTACAGCACCGTCAAGCTTTGCGGCCCCTGGGCCGCGTCCAGCATGAAGAACGCCGCAACCGGCGCCGTCAGCGCCACCACTACCGCACGGCAACGGGTATCGAGGGCAATCGCTCTCCACCAACCCGCGCCGCCTGTCCCTATCCGACGGAGAATACTCACAGGCGCCATCCCGGCATTCACGAGGCTACGATCGCCCCGCGGTTACACTTGCATCCGCATGACCTCTTCGTACGCGGCGACAATGTGATTACGAACGGTCATCATGGTCTGAAACGCAACGTCAGCCTTCTCGACCGCGACCATCACCTCAGAAGGGTCCGTGAGCTGACCCGACACCAACTTCTTGATGTTTGTATCCGCCTCGGTTTGCAGACGTTGCACCTCGCCGATGCTTTCCGCCAACACCTCTTTGAAGGGCTTGGCCGGGGCGTTGGTAGGCACAGCGGCCCGCGGCGTGCGTGGATCGATGTCCACCCGCTGCGGGCTAATCGGGGCGATTCGAGTTGGTTCAGCCATCAGTTCAACTACCTAGTTACGTGGTCCCAATTAGGCCTGGATAATCTCCAAGGCTTTCTGGGCCATGCGCTTTCCTGAGACAATTACGGACACGTTGGCTTCATATGCGCGTTGCGCCGACACCAAGTTCACCATTTCCACGGACAAATTCACGTTTGGGTAACTGACATACCCATTCTTGTCCGCGTCCGGGTGACCGGGGTCGAACACGGTTTCCAGTGGCGATGGGTCGGAAACCAGCTTCTTCACACGTACCCCAAACTTGGTCGAGTCGGCGCCGCGCCCCAACTGCTCGCCACGAAAAATGGCCAGTTGGCGGCGAAACGCCCCCCCTTCCGGGGTCCGTGTGGTAAACGCATTGGCAATGTTGTTGGCAATCACGTTCATATTGGCCCGCTGCGCGCGAATGCCACTGACCGCGATTTCCCTTGCCGAAAGTACGTCACCACGCATCGTCATAATCCTTACCGGATGTTATTCAACATACTCTTGATTTGCTGAAAACGCTTCGTCAACAGACTGGCGTACGTTACGTATCGACCGGTATTCTCCGAGAGCTTAGTCATTTCCAGGTCCAAATCAACCTTATTGTAGTCATTCTTGGATAAAAATGCAAGACTCTCGAATTTCGGGCTATACCGTGTGCGCTCGAGGTGCGCGGCCTGCGTTCTGCGGAGTGATACGCGGTCCCGCCCCTCCAACGCCTTGTGTAGTGTAGCCTGAAAATCCACCGATGCCGCATTATAATGTGGTGTGTCCGCGTTCGCGATGTTGTTCGCGATGATGCGCTGATTGAACTCAGCGACCTTCATCCCCTCGACCAACAACCGCGTGGTGTCCACACCCGAAAACGGCGTCAACTTAACCTCCTTTCCTGCGGCGCATTCTCCGTCGCAGGATACATACGCAATGCCTATTCCATGCGCATCTAGTAGCATAAACTATTTACGCATAACTAGTTACAAACTAGTTCCGTACGGCGCATT
>JACRLJ010000116.1 GCA_016215105.1 Candidatus Hydrogenedentota bacterium | reverse complement strand
GCCTTCTAATCGTGTGTTGCGCGCTCGGTGTAATTTGCGCGCGGGCAGCAGAGGAGCCTAAACACGCGCCCGTCAGCTCCTCTTGGAAGGCCCACACCGTGCGCCAGTGCAATGGGCGCGAGAAACCTTTCCAGCTTCCCGCGCAACTTCAAATCGTCACCGAAAGTTGGAACCGCGTCACGGCCGTCCCGTACATCGTCTACATGCCCGAGAAGAACCGGCTGTTGATGCTTATGAGTTGCGACTATCCACATCATCCCATGATACTCACAAGCGACGACCGTGGCGCGACCTGGACCGAACCCAAACCGGTCGCACTCGACAAGGACGGGAAGGTAATCCCGGGACTGGGAACCGCCCTCACGTATCTTAGCGGTGGTAGGCTGATTCTCGCGGCTGACCGGTTTTACTTTTCTTCCGACTACGGCGTGACGTGGGGCGGGCCCGACGCGCAAACCGAACCGTTCGCCGTGCCACCGGCGCCGGACGGCAAGACGTGGAACCTTTGGGACCCGAAATTCGTCGAAACCACCGCCACGAAAACGCAACGTCTCATTCATACCGGCTACACCGTGGACACCGCCAAGGGTCCTGGTCCCGGCTTTTCGACGGCTTACCTCCGCTACAGTGCGGACGGTGGACGGACCTGGAAGGATACCGTCGCCCCACCCCAATGGAAAGACGTCAACGAAGTTACCCTGGTTCGCGCGAAGAACGGCGATCTGGTCGCCGCTTGCCGGACCGACATCCCGGCCCACTTCAAAGGAGAAACCATCGATCATCTCGAAGGTCTCGGCGCCTCAATCTCCAAAGACGATGGCCATACCTGGTCTGAGTTGAACCGAATCTATGACTGGGGACGCCACCATCCCTCTATGGTCGTCGCGCCCAATGGTGACATCGTGATGACCTACGTGGTGCGGAAAGGTTACGTGGATACCGCAGATGGAATGGTTCAGTTTGGCATCGAGGCAATTGTCAGTCACGACAACGGCGCCAACTGGGACCTGGATCACCGCTACATCCTGCATACCTGGCCGGGCAATCATAAAGGCCCCGACGCCTGGACGGCCAGCAGCCAAGCCACCTCGACCGTGCTGTTTACCGACGGCACCATCCTCACGGCCTTCGGCACAGGTTACCGCATTCAGTCTGCGCCCACCGGCGGCGCGCCTCGCGACGTCGGCTTGGTCCAATGGCGCCTAAACGACGTCGTCACCAATTCTGATCGCACCCTCCGCGACGCTCCGTTCGACTCCGATAAGAGGAATCTGGTCATTCTGAGCGAAGAACCCCGGGACGGAGCTGTTTATGACAAGAAACATGGCTGCGTCGGCCCGTTATCTTGTCCATTTTGCCAAAGGTCTCGATCGTTTATTATCAACGACTTACAAAGTTTGTTTCTTAGGAGCGAAGCGAAGAATCTACCGCCAACGTGAGAGCGCTATGCATCCTCCGCTGGCGCCGTGAATGCAGTATGTTTGTCTGCGACTACACTAGCACTCTATTTCGACGCAAACGCGTACGACCCAGAACCCACTTCGAGCTTCACCGCGTTGTGTTCCACGCCGATCACTTTCACGCCGTCGGCTTGCGCGCAAGGTTTACCGCCTTCCTTTATGGACTCCGGTGAAGCCATCGGGACATACACGGTTGCGCTCGTATTGGCCGGCACGATTAGGTTAAGCGTGAATGCATCGCCGTCGATTCGCCAGTCCACGCCGATCCGGCCCTGTATCGAGTCGTAGTGGCCCTTGGCCCACGTGACACCTCCGCCAGGAAGCGGACGAACGATAAAGTGCTTCCATCCCGGAGTGTCAGGATTGAATCCGAGAATCACCTTGTACAGCCACTCCCCCACGGAGCCGATGGCCCAGTGGTTCAATGAATTCATACCGGGATCCTGGAAGCCGCGCCCGGCGACGTAGCCGTCCCAGCGTTCCCAAATGGTCGTCGCGCCCTGGTCAATAGAGTATCCCCACGACGGCATCGTGCGGTTGTTGATGAGCTTGTAGGCAACGTCGTTGTGGTCCCAGCGGGTGAGCTCGAGCATCATTCGGGACGTGGTCTGAATGCCCGTCGAGATGTGACCGTTGTACTTGACCAATCCCGCGAGCATGTGGGTGACCGCCTTCTCGCGAAGGTTCTCCGGCAGGAGGTCAAAGTTCAACGCCAGCGCGTACCCGGCCTGCGTATCACCCTTGATCCGGCCGTCAGGCGTCACAAATGCCTTGCAGAACGCCGCGCGTATGTCCACGGCCATCTTCGCATAGGTCGCGGCGTCTTCTTTCTTCTCGATCGCGGCGGCCATCCGGCCGACCAGTTCCGCGGAGTTGGCGAAAAAGGCGGTCGCCAAGACGTCTTTCGGGACCTCGCCGCCGGTCTTCGGCCAGTTGTCGAGTTTTAGGGTGTCCGCGTTGAGCCAGTCGTTGTAGTCGTTGTTGCGGCCCTTATTCCAGATCAGGTCGGGGTTGTTGACGTGAACATATTCGACCCAGCGTTTGGCCGCGTCGAAGTGCTCTTCCAGAAGTCGCTTGTCACCATAGTTCTCATACACGCGCCACGGCACGACCACGCCCGCGTCGCCCCACGCAGGGACCCCGGAGAACCGCGCGTTGAAATCCAACGGGTGCGGCGCGAAGTCCGGGAATCGCCCGTCGGTAGCTTGGTCATCGCGAACGTCGCGAAGCCACTTGGTGAAGAACGCCGCCATATCCATATTGAAGATGGCGGTCTGCGAAAAGACCTGAATATCGCCCATCCAGCCAAGCCGCTCGTCCCGCTGCGGGCAGTCGGTCGGCGTACTCATCAAATTGGCGCGCTGAGTCCAAAGGATGTTATGGGACAACTTATTCAGCATGTCACTCGAACATTCGAAAGCCCCGGCGTCCGGGCACGAGGAATTGAACACACGGCCGCGAAGCGCGTCAGGCGCGGGCTTCCCGGTCAATCCGGTAATCTCGACGTAACGAAAACCGTGGTAGGTGAAATGCGGCTCGAACGTCTCCTTCGCGCCCCCGCGAAAAATGTAGTGGTCCGTTTGTGGCGCGCCACGAAGATTGGCGGTGTAGAGTGTGCCATCAGGGTTGAGCGCCTCGCCATATCGCAACGTTGCGGGTGTTCCGGCCGGCGCCTCTCCCGTAAAGCGGCAGCGTCCAACCATGTTTTGACCGAGGTCGTAGATGAAAACGCCTGGCTGGGGCTCGGTCAGCGCGACCGGAGTGATTTCCTCGATGACGCGAATCGGTTCGTTGGGCTGCGCCACCAAGCGGGGCTGCGGCGCCAAATCCGTGGGCGTCACGGCCTTCCATGCGGTGTCGCTGAACCCGGGAGCGTCCCAACTGGGCATGTCCTTGCGGGCGTCGTGGTCTTCGCCATCCAGAACATCGTTGCGGCGTACTGGCCCGTCCTGGGTACACTTCCACGAGCCGTCCGTTATCACCTGTTGCCGCGAACCGTCGGCGCACTCAATCTCGATTTGGATTAGCAGCTCTGGATTCTTGCCATAGAGGCCCCAGCTTGGACCGTTCGGTACGATTAACGAGGCGAGCCCAATTCTGCCCGCGTACCAGCCGTCACCGACTAACGCCGCTACCGCGTTGTCCCCGGCTTTCAGCGCCGCAGTAACATCATATGCTTGATATTGCGCACGGGCGTGATAATCCGTCCATTCCGGAGCGAGAATGTGATCGCCCACTGCCTGTCCATTGATGCGAAGCTCGTATACGCCCAAGGCGGTGACATAGGCTATGGCCCGCTTGATTGGCGCGTTAATCTTAACTTCTTTGCGAAACGCTATCGCCGGTTGCCGGTCCTTGACCTCGGGCACGGGCGCTTCCACCCACTTCGCGCGCCAATCCGAGTTCTGGAGAAGACCCATGGACCACGTAGCGGTCTTGCTCCACGCGGACGCCGCCCCGTCGCCATTCCAGACGCGAACCTTCCACCAACACGGCGTGTTTGGGGCAAGCAGTTTGCCCGCATAGTCAATGTGGGTGGATTGATCGGAATCGACCTTGCCGGAATCCCACAGGTCTCCTTGGTCTTTATCCACCAAATCGGGCGCGCTTGCTACAAGTACCTGGTACGCGGATTGCCGGTCTCCGCGCCGCTCGGACTGAAGCGTCCAACTTACACGCGGCTTGGCGGAGTCGATGCCGACGGGATTCTGAAGGTACTCGGTTCGCAAGTGCTCGGGAGTCATAGCGCCTTCTCCATTCGACGCAGCAAACGCCGCAATAGTCCAAATCATAGTGGCCAACAGCATCGCAGATTCCTCTTCATAGGAAGCTATACCCTTTGTCTCCGCCGCCAACGCGCAGATTTGCGGTCTAGCGCGGAGAGACGGAATACGTTACATCTTTGAGAGGGTTCCCGTCCATATCCGTGAGCCGGAACACGAAGCACCATTTCGCCAACCTATTGCTCACCTTGATCAGTATGGGTGTCGTGCCATTCGGCAGCGTGGCCGGAATAATGCGGTCGTCGAGATAGGCGGACGACTCCCCGGGATGCTCGAAGATCAGCTTACCGCCGAACCACACCTTCCCGGCGTCGTTGGTCCCAACGCGGACTTGGACCTTTTGCTCTCTTGGCGACGTCACGTAGCACAGCGCGTACGCCGTCACATGTTCGGTAGGCGTAAATACCTTGGCGAGATTGACAAAAGCGCCCGGAACTTCCTGTCGAAACTCAGTCCAACGAACTTTTCCATTTACGCCATCGTACTCGCCCGCGAGATCCAGCTTCTGTTCCGGCGGATACACCGCGAAGTGGCCACTGAATCTGTCATCGCTCGGGAAAGGACCAATAAGCATCCAGTGAGTCTGTGTCTCGAAGAGTCCCCGCATGTCCACCGGTTTGCCCTCGTAGTAATCAAGCGCGAACTTCCACCATCTCTCCCTCTCCTTCGTCACCGCGCTGTCGGCTGGGGCCAACCCGATCGACGGGGTGTCATTCGGTCCCATGGTACGAACGGCGGGCGTAACACCCAATTCTGGCGAATAATCACGCATGCGCAGCTTCCGCAAATCCTTCGCCACGGCCACGTATTTCGGCGTGGTCACCATTTCCCGAACGGTCATCACGTTTCGGTATTTCGCCAGATCCTCATCGTTCATGTGCTCGGCTTTGCCGCGGCCGATCAACTGCTCACGAGAATTGTGACTATACACCCACATGTACCGGGACGACGCCATCAACGCGCCCGCAAAACCCTGGCGGTATTCGTCGTAGGTCATGCCGGGATCGTGGACTTGTTGGTAGTCAAAGCCAAACGGCCAAATCCCTTCGGCAATCGAGCACTTCGCCTCCCAATACTTCTTCGCCTTGTTGCTCAGTAGCCGATGAAACACATCATTGACAACCCACGCACGGCCGAACATATAGTTGATGTTCGGAGACCGGTAGGAGCCTTCCGTACACAGGTGAACACCTCCCGGCGCATTGCGCCGGGCCGCTTCCTCTATCCACGCGGTATGAATCACGCCTGACAGATTCAGACTGGATTCCGGAAAGGTTAGAAAGATCATATTGGGAAACTCGTCATACATCGCTTGCATGACCCGGGTCATCCTGTCATGCACCTTCTTGATCAAGTCCTGACGCGTGTACCCGTCATACTTATACTCTTCCCACTCGAAGCGGTACTGGTCCCCGACATATTCGATATCAACGGCCATACCCGTGCAACCCGAGTCGCGCGCAAAGATTGCGAACTGATGGAAGTTATTCTCGATCTGACGCCATTCCGCATCGTTGAACCACTCGAACATGTGATCGAACGAGATCTTCAAGAAGGTCTCCGACCCAATGCGTTTACAGAGTTCGTTCGCTTTGAGAGTCTTCTGGAAGGTCTCGTCCGACGCCCCAATCGTCCACGGCTTCTTATCTACGCCCCAGATATCGCTCGACCACTCCCGCGCTCCCGATTCCAGGAAGAACGCGCTGATTCCCAATTTTGACCATTGCTCCCCGTCGGCGAGAATCTCCTCGGGCGAACAGGAGAAGAGAATGCACTTAGGCATGGTCAACTCATCGGACTTACCGTAGGTCAGTCCCGGTACAAGCTGTTTCTCGGGTACAGGGATCGGCGCAGTTTGCGCCCACGTCACATGAAGTCCACTGACGAGCCCAAGCAACCCAATTCCCAGCACGCGGCAAGCGCTCGCTCTATTCATGTTTCCTCCTAAGAAGACGCCATCTCTCCAGAATACCCCGCATGGCCGGGCCATGCTCAAAACGTCCAGACGCCTAGTATCACGGGAAGCGCCACCTCGTTCAAGAATTCCATTTCATCGAGCCGGAAATAGACTTCCTCCACCGTCCGCACTATACTGGCGCGCGCCAACACTGGAGTGACGCCCGCATGAGCACGCACTCGACAGACGACGATTTCCCTCGATTCACCCCCGCGAATACGTCCCCATTCATCCCCCACCTACGTTGGTGGATTGGTGGCCTTCTTTTTGCAGTCACAATCATCAACTACATTGATCGCCAGACTTTGAGCGTGTTGGCGCCGATTCTCAAGAAAGAGTACACATGGAGTAACGAGAGATTCGCAATCATCCTCATCTCCTTCCGTGTCGCCTACACGGTCATGCAAACTGTCTTTGGCCGTATTCTTGACGCCATCGGCACACGACGCGGAATGGCCATTAGTGTCGCCTTCTACTCGGTGATCGCCGGTCTTACGTCTCTCGCACAAGGGTTGTTCAGCTTCAGCGTATTCCGCGCGCTTCTTGCGACGGGAGAATCCGCCAATAATCCCGGCGGCTCGAAAGTGGTCTCCGAGTGGTTTCCCGCCAAAGAGCGCGCGTGGGCTGTAGCGCTATTTGACAGCGGCTCATCCATCGGTGGCGCAGTCGCTCCGTTCATCGTGCTGTTCATATATGAATGGTTCGACAGCTGGCGGCCGGTGTTTCTGATCACCTCCACACTGGGCTTCTTCTGGCTCCTCGCGTGGTTGCTGCTGTACCGGCTTCCTCACCGGCATCCCCGCCTATCTCCCCAGGAGTTGGCGTACATCCAGGCGGGGCAAACCACTCCGACCTCGGACGGTGACGTTCACGCCAAGCTCCGGTGGTCCGAGTGGTTCAAGCTCCTCACGTACCGCCAAACGTGGGGTATTGTCCTGGGGCGGTCGTTGCTCGACCCGTACTGGTTTCTGATCGCCGAATGGTACGGCATTTACCTGAACAGCAAGGGATTCAGTCTCGAACAAAGCATGCTTGGATTCTGGGCTCCATTTCTCGGCGCCGACCTCGGCAACTTCTTTGGTGGCGGACTTTCTAGCTACTGGATCAAGCGCGGCTGGCCTGTAGGAAAGGCCCGCCGCGCGGTACTCACCATTTTCGGACCCAGCATGCTCCTGCTGATCCCCGCCGCGTTCAACGACAACTACTACGTCCTGCTGTTCCTCTTCGCCTACGCCAGTTTCGCTTACGCCGCCTGCTCCACCATGTTTCTCACCTTGCCGACCGACGTGTTCCACTCGCGCGCTGTCGGATCTGTCATGGGGCTCGGCGGCACCGGGGCTGGAATCGGCGTCCTGTTCTCGACCTGGCTCATTGGCCGCATCTCCGATCAGTACTCCTTCCAGCCCATCATCATCGCGGCGTCTATCATCCCTTGCATCGCTACCGCCGTCTTCGTGACCATGGTCCGCGCACGCAACACACCCGATCCGGAAGGTGTCGTGTTGGACTTCTAACTCCATTCCCAAAAAGCACGGAGGGTGTTTGCGCGTTAGCGGTTGAGACGCGTTTTCTTGTCTGGGCCCGGATGGTATACTGCAACGAACGCATTCTACCGTGCCAAGAATTACTGTAAGAGGAAGAGTAACAGGAAACCCATAACTACATCACCTTTCGCAAACGAGGCCAATTGTGACTTCTCTACCAGTTCAGTATCCACGCGTACGCACTTCGAAGCGCAAGCCACTCCAAACCTTCTTCGGCCTCCTTGCCCTGCTGACCCTTTTGACGCCTGCTATAGCATTTGCTCAGGCCGGCGCAACCTGGATCGAGGCCAACAGCAGTATTCCATGGGGCGGACGCAACGGTCACACCAGTATCGCCTACAATGGCAAGATGTGGGTCTTCGGCGGATTCGGCCCCGCTGGGGGTACCCGCGGCAATGACGTGTGGTCATCTCCGGACGGGATTACGTGGAGCCAAGTGACGCCGGCGGCCGCTTGGGGAATCCGCCAGTTTCATACGGCGCTCGTCTTCAACAGCAAGATGTGGGTCATCGGCGGCGAATTCGACGCAGGGGTGTACTACAACGACGTCTGGTCGTCTACTGATGGAATCACCTGGACTCCCGAAACGACCGCAGCGCAATGGACTGCGCGCGGCTACCACATGTCAGTCGTATTCGGCGGGAAGATGTGGGTCATTGGAGGACTCGTATCGAGCGGGGTAACGACGGATATTTGGAACTCGACCGACGGCGCCACCTGGACGCTCGCCACGGACGCGACGCCATGGGGATTTCGGTCTCGGGCCGTCCCTTTCGTACACGGCGGGAAGATCTGGATTGCAGGCGGCAACGGAAACCTCTCCATTTTTCAGAACGACGTCTGGAACTCAAGCGACGGCGTTAACTGGGCTCCGGTGACAACGACCGCCGCATGGTCTCCACGGAACTTCCATTCGGGCGTGGTCTACAACGGTAAGATGTGGATTCTAGGCGGCAAGGTCGGAGATAACCTGTATACCAATGACGTCTGGAGCTCGACCAACGGAGCCGACTGGACTCAGGTCACTAGCTCGGCTGATTGGGCTGGCCGATTCGTTCATAGCGCCCTTGTCTATGCAAACAAGATGTGGGTCATCGGTGGATTCGGGAATCCGCCCGCCCTTCCCGGAACCGAAGTATGGTACTCGGGCACGGCCTCGCTGCGCGGCTCGGTCATCGACGCCGTTACGACCGCGCAGTTGGAATGCGCCGCCGTCCGGGTCTACGGGGGCAGCGTGGACCGGCTCGCTTTCGCGGACAAGAACGGCGCTTACCGCCTCGACGACTTGGCCAATGGTTCCTATACCCTGGAGACGTTTGCGCCGGGCTATGCCACGTTCTCGCAGAACGTAACCATCACGACCCCGGCAGTCTACTATCAGAATTTACCCCTTAGCGCCACCTCTTCTAACGGCAGTGTCCACGGCCAAGTTACCGACGCCGCGTCCGGCAAGCCATTGGCCGGAGTCAAAGTGGGCGTTCTGGGCAGTCCCGGCGTAACTACTATCACCTGCGCGGACGGCCGCTACGAACTGGCGCATTTGGCCGCCAAGAACTCCAAGGATGCTATCGTCACGCTCCAATTCGCCGCGGCCAACTACGCGCCTCAAAGCGCGGAGGTTACCGTTCCGTCAAGCGGAAGCGCACAAGTAGACATGCCCATGGTCAAGTCTGGCGTCTTTCCCGGGGCGTTGACCGGAACCGTAATAAGCGCTCTGACCAGCGCTCCAATCTCCGGCGCGGAAGTGACCATCGTGAGTAGTGGCGGCCTTACAACAACAACCGACCCATCCGGGGTATATCAATTCTCGGCATTGCCTCAGGATGTCTATACAGTTCAAGCGAGTGCCCCAGGCTACTCCGGGGACTCGCAGTTCGTGGATGTGTCCGGCCCGGAACCGGCTACCACTGATTTTTCGCTTGCCCCGCAGCCTGCCCACATCCAAGGAGACATAAACGGAGACCAGACAGTCAATGCGGTCGATGTGCAATTGGTGATAAACCAAGCCCTCGCGATTCAGACCGGATATGATTGCGACATCAACAAAGACGCCGCGGTAAACGCGGTGGATGTCCAAATGGTAATCAACGCCGCGCTGGGGGTAAAGAACGCCATATCGCGAAAACCATAGATCATCCGTCCTGTTTTGGTCATGCGGACTCTGGAGGACACTCGGAAATAAGGACCGCGGAAAGTGATTCTGTTCGACTCACAACGAAAGCGTAACCACGGAAAAGACTGGGGAACACCTATGAGACAAATGTACCTGACGCTCGCGCTGGGCGTGTTAATCCTTGGAAAGGCTACAGGAGGATGGGCGATGATTGACACTGACATACCCGCGAGCGCCCCGAACGACGCGGTGATGGCAAGTCAGGACGAAATACGGCACGTGGCGGATTGGGCCAGCCACGCATTTGCGGGCGTGACGCCCGGCGGAAACGATGCGCCTATTTCCATCGAAGTCCGCCGGCAAGACTTTAACGTCCTGCGGTTTGCACAGTCCTGCATGGAAACCCCTATCAAAATTGGCGCGCAGGAATATGCCCATGGCTTGGGCACACACGCCAATAGCGAACTCGTGGTGACGCTACCGAAAGGCGCCACGCAGTTCAAAGCGTTCGTGGGCATAGACAACAATAAAGACACTCAAGGCAAAGACGGCAGCGTCGAATTCATCGTCGAGATTGACGGAAAAGAAGCGATGCGCACACCAACTTTGCACGGCGGTGATGCGCCGTTTCCAATTTCCGTAGCCATTCCGCCGGACGCCAAACAACTCCTCCTCAAAGTTGGGACCACACCGGACGGTCCAGGTCACGATCAGGCCGATTGGGCCGACGCCCAATTGGTCTTGAGCGATGGCGGTATTCGCTTTCTCGATGACCGCCAACCCAACCTGTTGCTTTCACAGGGAGCCGAGCCATTTTCATTTCAGTATGACGGGAAACCCTCCTCCGAATTCCTCAAGATATGGGAGCGCACCATCGACACCAAAGATCACGACGCGTATACGGAGACAACCGTCACCTGGTCCGATCCGAAAACCAAGCTTGTCGTAACGGCTACGGTCAAAGCGTACAAGAAGTACCCTGCCGTGGATTGGGTACTGTCTTTCGAAAACCGCGGCGCGTCTGATACCCCCATCATCGAGAACATCCAGGCTATGGACGTGAAGCTCCGTACAGGACACTCGAGCAAGCCCGCTACAATACGCCACAACCAAGGCGACGTATGCAGTGAACGCAGCTTCATGCCGCTCGATACGACTCTCGAAAGCGGCAAGAAATTTCGCATGGCGCCACAAGCCGGCCGTTCGTCCAACGGCGCGTTTCCGTTCTTCAACGTGCAGTACGGCTCGGACAACCTGATTACGGCCATCGGCTGGACGGGGCAATGGGCGGCCACGCTGGATCGCGAACCAACCGGCCCTACGCGCCTGCAAGCCGGCATGGAATTGACCCATCTGCTTCTTCACCCCGGCGAACGCATGCGCACTCCTCGCGTGCTTCTCCTGCACAGCAACGGAGACACCCAACTCGCGCATAACCGTTTCCGGCGACTGATGCTCTTCGAGTACGTCCCGAAACGCGACGGGCGTCCAGTCCGTCTTCCCATCGTATCTCAGTGTTTTGATCGCTATTCCTGGACGCGTCCCGACTGGGCCACGGAAGCCGGTCAGATATCCGCCGCGAAGTTTGCTCATGATGTTGGGTTCGACGCGCACTGGCTCGACGCGGCATGGTTCGTCGGCGGTTTTCCCAACGGCGTCGGAAACTGGTACTGCAAGCCCAAGGAGTTCCCCAACGGCCTCAAGCCAGTCACCGACGCCTGCCACGCCAACGGCATGAAATTCGTCCTGTGGTTCGAGCCCGAGCGCGTCGCCAAGGACACGCAAATCGCCCGAGAGCACCCCGAGTTTATCTATGGCGGAGCTGAAGGCGGACTATTCAAACTCAACGATCCCGCCGCGCAACGCTGGCTCACCGATATCCTGTCCAAGGATATCGGCGACTACGGACTCGATGTCTACCGCAACGATTTCAACATCGACCCGCTGGAATTCTGGCGCAAGAATGACGCACCCGATCGCCAAGGCATGACGGAGATACGCTACATTGAAGGCCTATACGCGATGTGGGACGAGTTCCTCGCCAAACACCCCGGTCTAATGATCGACAATTGCGCGAGCGGAGGCCGCCGCATCGATCTTGAAATGTGCATGCGCTCGATCCCATTCTGGCGGAGCGACACCAATTGCAGCCCCGGTCACGCCGGATGGAATCAGGCGCACACTCTCGGAATCAGCCAATACGTCCCCTTGCACATGGCGTGCGCGTGGACGCCCGATTCCTACGACGTCCGCAGCGCGGCTACGGCGGGTCTCATTTGTCAGTGGTCCTATCTCGACGCGGACTTTCCACACGATACAGGAAAGGCCAGCCTCGCCGAAGTGAAGGAAAACCAGAAGTATTGGTACGGGGACCTCTATCCCCTCGTCTCCGCGGGTCCCGACTCCGGCTTGTGGTCGGCCTATCAGTTTCATCGCGCCGATCTAGATGAGGGCTTCGTGCTGGTCTTCCGACGCAAAGAATCCAGGTACACGGGTGTCAGCGCCGGCTTACATGCGCTTGTGCCCGAGCGAAGCTACGCCGTCACACTTATCGACGCCAACCACGCGCCAACGGCTAAGACCATGCTGGGACGCGAACTCATGACGGAGATGGAATGGCGTATTCCGGACAAAGGCGCCAGCATGCTGGTTCGCTATGCGGGCGCAAAGAAATGACACGCCGATCCCGGGACGTGGTCCAACTTGTTTCTCGCCACGCAGCCCAGGGACCCGCGCGTGATCGATAATTCAGCCGCACGGAGGGGCCTGTCGTGAGCCGCGAACAGCGCGAGGCCATGCGACATTCCGAAAGGCCTCTCTGGTATTCCTGGAGTATCATCCTGGGTGTCACACTCTCGTGCGCGGCCCTTACGTATGCTCCATTCATCCTCGCAGGCAATCCCCGCACGCTCGCGGGGTATTATGATCGCTGGGCCTACTTCATGCCCATGACCTGCTTTCTGGACTATTGTCTGCATCATGGCGAGTTCCCACTTTGGAATCCGCTTACATTCTGCGGGGCGCCGTTCGCTGCCAATCCCCAGGTATCCGCGTTCTATCCGCCCAACCTGCTCCGAAGCCTGCTTACACCCGCGCCAACTCCTCTCAACGCACTCACGGGGCTCGCGTGCCTCACGGCGGCGCACCTCATTTTCGCGTCGGTGGCCGCGTTCTTCTGCGCAAGGGCACATCGGCTCAGTCTTGCCGCTTCTTTGACCGTCGCCATCGCCTACACCTTCGGCGCAGCGATGACGCGCCGCGTGCCCGACCTCGCGTCCTTTGTCAGCATGGCCGCATGGCTGCCGCTCTTGCTGTTACTGCTTCAGAGAACCCTTCACGCGGATTACGCTTGGCGCGCATGGCGATTCGCCACCTTGTGTGGTCTACTATTTGGAATCAGCATCCTTGTCGGATTTCCCCAACTGACCCTCTATGTGACGGTTATCATGCTCTGCTACGTTGTATTGCAGAGCGCGCCAAGCCCTCGACTCTGGCGGCGTCCGAACGAGCGCAGCCTTCTGTACCGCCGCGCTGCGGCTCTCGCATGGATATTTTCCCTGGGCCTGCTTGTAGCGGCTCCCATGCTCCTCCCGACTATCGAGTACTCCAGCTTGGCGCCTCGTGCAAAGGGCATTGGCGAGATGTTTGATGCTGACACCTACAGTCTGTCTCCACTGTACTTGCTTCGGGGACTAGTGACGTATCCTGGAGTAACCTACCCTGGGAGCTGCGGCATCCGCATGGCCGGGACAGGAGCATTTCTGCTCGCGGCGGCGGCCCTATTTCATCCACGGCGTCGCGACGCCGTCACGTTCATAATCCTCTTCCTCATAGTTCTGGACTGTTCATTGGGCGAGGACTACCCCATAGGCCACGTCATAGCATGGCTCGCGCCGTTCAAAGTGGTTGTGCCCGCTCGGGCCTCGCTCTTTGATTGTTTCATGCTGGCGATGCTGGCCGGTTTCGGTGTAGACGCATTGCGTAACCACCTACAAAGTCGCCTTCATCATTTACTTCGTTTGCTCTGGGTGACAGTGCCCGGTCTCCTAGTCATGGCGCTGCTATGGGACTGGGCCAATACGAACCCCAATTTGACGGTGTCTCGCATAACGTGGGCAATTCCCGCCGTGACGCTGTCGCTCATCTTTGTGTGCGCGTGGTTTCGTACGGGCCGCGCGGTGAGTTGGGTTTTTCCTGTTCTTATTTTCGCTGAAACACTCGCCTGGAACACGCGTTACCTGCCCTATCTCATCAACATTTACCCGTTTCCCGGAGATGTTGCAGCGCTCCAGGAAGAGCATCAACTGTCCCCAGCCAATACGCGGCCCGCGACGTTGGATGGACTCGACAACGCGTGGTTGTGCGAAAACCTGGGTATGCTGACGCTAAGCTCATCCATGGGAGGATACGATCCTCTTTACATCGCAAGCGTACGTGACGCGGCGTGCCCGCCAGGTTTCGAGGGCCGCTACACTCGTGAATTGATCTCGCGCGATATCGCTCACAAGAACCAACGCGGTAACCTGTTTCTTAAACGCCGGTTTTGGCTCGCCCGGCAGTACGCCGATGCGCCCTGGCCGGACAAGGAATCGCTGTTTCCGTCGGCAACCACGGTCTTTCTGTCGAACGCGAGTGATCTGAGTGTGCCACGAGTGGATTCAGCCACGCTGCCCAAGCGGAGCGTTTCGGAAATGGCGACTGAGACACCCATCGCGCTTCCCGACGGTCGAATTGAACTTCACGCTAGCCAGACCAGCGAAACGCAATCGAAAGCCAGCGCGAAGTTACCGGTGTTTCAGATCGGACGCCACCACAGCGCCTTGTGTTTGACCTACACCAGTTCGTGCAGCGGGACCGCCCGGATCACCTTCCGCGACACCGAGTCGGGACAGGTCGCGTTCGGAAAAGACTACGTTCTGCGCGAAACCAGCGCGCCCGTCACACTCGAGTACCCCTTGCCCGATCTTTCGCAGGTAGAGACCGTCTTTGCAGTAACGCTCGATAAGCCTTCCGGTGACGTCTCGATCTCGAACATGGCGCTACCGCCAACACCGTAGAACTCACGGTGGGCCCGCTGCCTAGACCCGAGATACTCACCTTCGCTGAGGCCGCCTATCCTGGCTGGAAAGCAACCGTCGATGGCCGCGTAGCGCCCATCCTTCTCGCAAACGACGCATTTCAGGCTGTCGAACTGTCCCCCGGACCCCACCTCGTCCGCTTTGAGTATTCGTGTCACGCTCTCACTACTGGATTGATCGTCGCAGCGGTTGCGGCAGCACTTGCTGCGGCCATAATTGCGATAGCGACATGGAGGATTGCCCGATCTACTTCGCCACGATTTGTTTGAGCGGGGCGATCTCATTTCGCAATAATGGAAACGGGAAAACTCACAACAGTCCATCAACCGATCTTTGGAGAATACGACCATGACCCTTCTCCTGTCGTCAGCGTACTTCGCCCTTCTCGCAGCGCCTCACGGCGCGAGTTATGCGACCCTCTTCCCGACGGACCTGCCACCGAGAGACTGGGTCCATTTCCGCGCGGACGGCTTCAGCGAACCCGCCTGCGGCGTAATCTACCGCAAGGCAGATACGGTCACCAACGGTCTCGCGCTCGGCGGAATAGATACAGGGTGCATTGACCTCGAAACCAGCGGCCTGTGGGGCTATTCAACGATCTTCAATTCGCACGTGCCTCGGCGCGGTCCCATCAACCTTCCGTTCCTTGGAATGAGCGTCGGCGGTCAGACGTGGGTGCTCTGCGATCCCAGCCAAATGAAACAAGGCTGGGGCGAATTCCAGACCAAGGTCGGAAGCACCGTACTGCCTCCCGTTTGGGCCGATCTGAAACTCGACGGCGTGCGCGTGCCCCGCGAAATCCACTATTGGGGACACTATCCCGTGGCCGATATCGAATTCGACACGGACGCACCTGTCAGTGTGGGCGTGCGGGCGTGGACGCCCTTCCTCCCAGGCGACGTACCGAATTCCATGATCCCAGGGATCATCTTCGAGGTACACCTTCGCAACACGACAGACACCACGCAGAACGGCGCCCTGGTGTTTACCTTCCCAGGGCCGACAGCCGCGGAAGCGGGCAGCAACCGATTCACCCGTACAGCGATCCGTGAAGCGTGCTCTGGCATACAGGTATCAAGCCCCTTGTCATCTTACTGTGTAGGAGTGCTTGGACGCGGTAAGACCCGGGTCGGTGGCGGTCTCGGGGCGAATTCGGCCGCGTGGGCCGCGGTCAACACGACGCTGCCACCTCAGTCTTCCTCCGATCCGAGCGCTTCCGTCGCCGTAGACTTCTCCCTTGGCGCGCGCAAGACCAAGGTAGTCCGCTATTTCCTCACGTGGTGCTCGCCGGAATGGAATAACCTCGGCCTACCCGGCAAAGAAACTATGGGCCAGGGCGACGCCGCAAGTGTTCGTACCTTTACCCACATGTACGCCAAGCACTATCCGTCGCCAGAAACGACGGCCCAAATGTTGGCCAAGAACCATGCCAGCCTGCTGAAGCGTATTCTTGCGTGGCAACAGGTCATCTACACCGACAACAAGCTTCCCATCTGGCTCCGAGACTCTCTGGTGAACGTGCTCTACATGATCACCGAGGACGGCTTGTGGGCGCAGGCAAAAGCGCCTCTGCCGGATTGGGTTCGACCCGAAGACGGACTCTACGGGCTGATCGAGTGCCCGCGCGGTTGTCCGCAAATCGAGTGTATCCCGTGCAGCTTCTACGGCAGCCTGCCCATGTCGTATTTCTTTCCCCAACTCGAGCTGTCCACCCTGCGCGGATACAAGGGCTATCAGTTCGAGGACGGCACGCCGACCTGGGTCTTTGGCGCCCGCACCGATCTGTCGTCACCGACTAAGGGGTACCAATTCGCCACCAACGGCATCTCGCTGGCGGCCTTGGTCAACGAATTCGTCCTGTGCAACGACACCGCGGACAAGGCGTTGCTCCGCGAGTTCTATCCCATGATCAAGCGCTGCATGATCTGGACCGCAAACTTGCGCACCACGCCCGAGTACACCGTCGGCGAACGACTCATCTCGATGCCGGACGGCAACAAAGGCTCCGAATGGTTCGAGGCCGCTGAGCCCGGGTGGTCGGGCATGGCCGCGCACGTGGGCGGACTCCACATCGCCCAACTCCGCATCACCCGGCGCATGGCGCGTGAGATGGGTGACACCGAGTTTGTGAAACAGTGCGAGGATTGGACCGCGGCCGCGCAGGAGGCCATGGAAAAGCGCCTGTGGACCGGGTCCTACTACCTCAACTTCTTCGAACCGGAAACCAACATCAAGTCCGAGTTCGTGTTCGGCTACCAACTCGACGGCGAATGGATCACCGATCATCACGGCTTGCCCGGAACGCTGCCGAAGGAGCGCGTAGGAACCGTTCTCGACACCATCACCCGCTGCAACGTCGCGTTGACCAAGTATGGCGCGGTGAACTACGCGAACCCGGACGCGACACCGATCCGGCCCGCCAAAGCCGGAACGTGGGACTACGGCCAGTACAGCTACTTCCCGCCCGAGGCCCTCATGCTCGCCATGACCTACATGTACAACGGAAAGCCGGCGTTCGGCCTCGAGCTCGCCCGCCGCGTCTGGCATAACCTCGTGTGCCAGCAAGGCTACACCTGGGACATGCCCAACATCATGCGCGGCGACCGCGACACCGGCGAGCGCACCTTCGGCAACGACTACTACCAGGACATGATGCTCTGGTCCATGCCGGCGGCGCTGGAAGGAAAAGATCTCAGCGACACCACGAAACCCGGCGGTCTCGTCAACCGAGTCGTCGCCGCCGCGATCGGCAAGCGATAGCTTCTTTGTCCGCAACTTCAACGTTGTTCGCGTAGATGTTGCGGACAAGGAAGTCATACCAATAACTCCGCCGTTGCGGCCGGACCGCCTTAGGTCAGCGGGCCGCGATATGCCCCTGTATATAAGGGTCAGGTGTTTCGGGTGTGGCGGCAGGAAAGTCGAGGAAATTGCGGGAATGTGACGGAATTCAGAGGCTCTGGCGGGGAGTGCGCGGGCGCGGGACGAGGGGGAAATGGTTGACTCACTCCACAGACGGGCTGAGGTCTGGGTTGGTGGGAGCGGGGCCTGGCAGGCTGGGGAAGGGGTGTCGAATCGTCAAACGAGGGGTGCTCAGTTGACGGAAACGGCGA
>JACRLJ010000031.1:41985-49668 GCA_016215105.1 Candidatus Hydrogenedentota bacterium | reverse complement strand
GTTCGGCCAGAAAGTCGGTTTTTTGACGCGGCGCGGCCAGAAAGCATCTGTAAGTTGTTTAACACCAGTGATCGCTTTTGTAGGGTATTGGTAAACGGAGGCTTTCTGGCCGCGCCTCTAGTGTATAGACTCATGCTATCCGGAACATATACGTTGACGCGGAAGGCCGCGAAAAGCGGGGACAGACACGCTTTTCAAACTGCCGAAAAGCGAGTCAGTCCCCGCTTTTCGCTCGACTGCGGCGTTCAGTTAGGTTGCTTCAATTTTGAACCACTACACTAGGGTACTGGCGGGGCCCGTGAAACGGGCCCGCGGAGAGGAGACGCCATGCGCGCTGCACGAACACTTGGCCTCATCGTGGTGGCGGTGTGCTGTGCGGGCGCCGCTCGCGCCTGGGCGGAACCTGGACCCTTCCCGAATGGCTCTTTCGAGGCGGGAACCGTTTCGCCGGACGGGTGGCGTTCATCGTCCGATCGAGAGAGCAGTGTTCGAGCCGACTGGAGGATGGGCGATGCGCGCCATGGCGCTCGTTCGCTGGGGGGGCAATCGCGTCGCGCGGCCAAAGTATGGGAAAGCAGCCCAGTCGAGGTCACGGCATCGCGCGTCTACATTGTCGAGGGATGGTTTCACGTGCGGCGTGGCGCCGCTTGGCTGCACGCCGTACTCGTTGACGAACAGGGGAACACGCTGGCGGAGTCCACGTCTTCGCGCGTCCGCGCGTCGAAAGGGTGGACCTATGCGGCTGCGGAAACGCCGTGTGTGGACGCGGGGGCCGCTCCGTCAAAAAGTTTTCTGCGGGTCGAGTTCTGGGTACACGGCGCCGCTGTTCTGGACGATGCGCGCGTTACGCCGCAGTCTCCGCCACTTGTAGCCAATTCCGGTTTTGAACTGCCCTTGGATAAGAAGAATCGCGTTCCGATGTGGGACGAGGAAAAGGAATCGTCCATATTACCCGGCGTGCGGGCGGCGGGTATCTCCCTGGACCCGCAAAACCCTTTCGAAGGCAATAGCAGCGTCTGCCTGACGCCTACGGGTGACTGGGGGGCGGTGTCATCGCTCAACTACTCCGTGCCGTCTTGGGCGGACGGGATTCGCATCGAGACGATGGCGCGGTGCAGCGGCGGCGCTCGCGCCCAGCTCGCCGCGCTATGGGCTGATGACTACGCGCAGCACGTGATTCGGGTCGATCACGGCCCGGTCTACGGCGGCGACGCGTGGCGTATGATGCGGACCGATACGCTGACGCCGCCGGAAGGCGCCAGCGGCGTGCGCGTCGTCCTGCTCGCGCTGAAACCGCCGCAGACAGGATCTGTGTCTCCCAGCGCGCATTTCGACGCGGCGGAGTTAGTGTCATGCGTTTCCGGAGCCCCTGGAGCGCATGTGATGGTCAACCAAGTGGGCTACAGCGGCCGGGGGCCAAAAGCGGCCATGGTGATGACGAACTTCTTTCCGGAAGACTCGGCCAACGCGGCGTTCTCGGTCCTGGATACAGCCGGAGGCACCGTATTCCGCGGGCCACTGATCTGCGGCGGCAGGATGGTTGGCCAGAAGGACGCGGACTGGGGCTGGTATTTCTGGCGGGCCGATTTTTCGCGCTTCAAGAAGGCCGGAACCTGGAAGGTCTCCGCGTCGATTGCGAAGACGGCGTCAGAATCCTTTTCCTTTGTCATTGCGCCCGACCGTCTCTTTGCGGAGACCGCGGACGCGAACGTGGACTTTTTCTACGTACAACGCTGCGGCTTCGACGTGCCGGGGTGGCATGCGGCGTGTCACATGGACGACGCCAAGCTGCCCGACGGGACGCATCGCGATCTCACCGGCGGATGGCACAGCGCGGGCGATTACAACAAGATCAGCTACGAGTACGGCGATGGCGGCGTGATGTATGCGCTGGTGAACGCCTATGAGGCCGCGCCCAGCGCCTTTGAGGCGCACAAGCGCACTGGCGCGGGGTTGTGCGACGCGCTGGACGAGGCATGGTGGGGCGCGAAGTATTTGGCCAAGCTGCAAATTCCGGAGACAGGCGGATTCTACAAGGACATTCAGCAAGGCCCTGACAGGAAGACATGGATGGCCTTCGTGCCGCCGGAGAAGCAGACCGACGGAATTCCCGAAACCGCCGACGATCCGATCGTGCAGGCGGGCGGTGAGGGAAACTCGCCGCTGGCCATTGGTGGCTGGGCGCGGCTGAGCGTGTTGCTCGTGGCTTGCGGCATTGAGAACGACTACCTGGCGCGCGCGGTGAAAGCGTGGGACCACGTAACCTCGGCCGGCGGAGCGGAAGGCGCGCCCTTGATGCTCATCAGCGCGGTGGACCTGTATTCCGTAACCCGCGAAGACCGGTATCTTGCGTTTGCGCGGCGATCCGTCGAGGCGCTTTTGGGTACGGCCAAGGATGGCGCGCTTCCCGGTGGATACGCGAATTCGGGCGACATTCCCGCGGCGGCGCTGGCGTATTTTGCGTTGAAAATGCCGAAGGACGCGTTGGCGCCGCGCATCCGCGAGTGTCTGGCGCGGCATCTCGAAACGTTCTTGGCCGAGCCGGACAATCCGCTTGGGCTGAGCCGTCAGCAGCCGGGAAAGGACGGCTATTTCTTTGAGCCGACGTCCTCGCTGGGCCACAACTGGGAACTGGGCAGCCGCGCATGGGCGGCGATGATGATGTACCGCGTGTTGCACGACCGGCGGGCGAGGGAGTACGCCACGAACCAGATCGATTTCATCCTCGGCCGGAACACGTACAATCTTTGCATGTTCGAGGGTAAAGGGTCATTCAATCCGCCGCGCTATCACCATCGCTATATCACGATTCCGGGGCACGAGCGCGGCGCGGTTCCCGGCGCGATTCCCAACGGATTTGTGCGCGACGTGGCGGGCAACGATAGGCCGGGATTCGACCTGTCGAGGACCGGACGGCAATATCCATCGTACCGGACCAACGAGCCGTGGCTAATCCACAATGTGTTCTATACGCTCGCGGTGACCGCCTTGCACGAGGCCGAGAGAGAGCGGCGCTGAATCAACGGCTTGGGGAAAGGCCAGCGGAATGCCACTCGGATGCGTGCGCGCAGTTCCTGGTTCACGAAATCTGGTGTAGCGCGGGCATCTTGCCGGCAGAGTTCGGTTGCCGCGATGCCGGCAAGATGCCGGCGCTACATTTGACGGACGCGGATTCTTCCAAGACATCTAGACCATGACTCCGCGCCAACCATGTCTGTCTTGTCCAACTACCGCATTGGGGAAGATAGCCGCTCAATAACAAACTCCCCGGACCCAAGCGGGTCCGGGGAGTTGTCATAGATTCATGCCGCCAGACGATTGACTTGATCGTCAACCAAGCCGGCGTGTAATTAACCCAGAATACCAACGGCCGTCGCGAACCCGGTGGACGCGAAGCCGGTACCGGGGTACTTGGTGAACTCGACGTGGCCGTCCATGTAGAGCTGGTTGATACCGCCGGGAATGTGGCTGAAGTAGTCAATGCTCGGGTATCCGCCAATGATGTCGCTCATGATAACGATCACGCTCTGCGCCCTGGAGGAACCAGCCGCATTGTTGATATCGGTGATCATGAAGCGCTCGATGCCGTCCCGTAGACGATACAGGGTTCCGCCATTCGCATTACCGGCAGTTCCCCAAGCGCCATACGTCGGCAGGCCCATACCGCCCAGAGCCGCATTCAACGCCGTAGCGTTACCGCCGAGGTTGAAGTCGCTGTTCAACCAGCCGTCCTGCAGCGCGATCGTAGTCTTTCCCAGCATACCCATGATAGTTCCATCGCACAGCGCCATCATGCCAAGGACCTGCGCCGGCGCGAACTGGCCGGGAGCGCCCGCTGCGGTAAGGTCGATGTCTTTCGAGTCGGCCTTATCGAACACGAAGCCGAGATAGAAATAGCTCTCGTCCGCCGCAGCCATACCGCCCGCGGCGCCGCCGTACGGATCCAAGCTATACGAGTTGCACGGTATCGTGATCCACGGCTCATGCGAAGTGGGATTGGCCATCAAGCCCGGATCCGGATCGGAGGGACAGGTCAGAACGTTCGCATCGGACAAGTATTCGGGGAAAATCGACGGCGTATTGAACGACCACGCCGGACGGGCATTGCCGCCGGCCGGCAACAGGGCATTCGCAACGCCCGGCTGGACTTCGCAGTTTACGCCGGGAAGAAGCCGAACTTGCATCACGCGGGGGAACATGTCCTTCGATTCACCCGAGTACATCTTGAACACGATGCCCATTTGTTTGAGGTTGTTTTGACAGCTAGCTCTGCGGGCGGCTTCGCGCGCACGCGCAAGGGCCGGCAACAGAATGGCGGCGAGAATACCGATAATTGCGATCACCACCAGCAATTCGATGAGTGTAAACCCACGCTTTTTCATGTTGGTGCAACTCCTTAAGTTATACCCAAGATTCATCAGTCATAAAGTGGAGGACCTAGAAATCCTACTGACCGTTAAGGCAATATGAAACTCACGAATCACCCTGAAGCACCCCTCCACAATCCATTACCTGCCGTTTCCTCCTTTCCTGGCGCATCAACCCCGAGTTACACGCCACCCGTTTCCAGCAACGAATCCAGACCCGTTTGTTCACAATCACTGCAAACTGACTATACCACCAAAGGACTTGTATTGCAATGGGTTTTAACACAAAACTTTCCCCGAGGTTCCGTGGGAACGCGACCGGCGGCCGATTTTTTGAAGGCGTCCGGCCAATTCAGGTATACTTCCGTCCATGGAAACAGAACAGTCGTTTACTCGAGTCCGCCTGGACCGGGAGAATTGCCCCGGTAGCGTGGAAATCGTGGCCGTGGCGGGGGCTATTGCGCTTGGCTCCTGGGTGAAGATCTATCTGCCTTTTTCGCCGGTTCCATTCACCCTGCAGACTTTTGCGGTCTTGGTGGCGGCCCTCGCTTTATCGCGCCGCCGCGCGACAGCAGGTATATTGCTGTATGCCGCGCTGGGGCTGGCCGGGGCGCCCCTCTTCGCCGGAGTCGCGTTTGGACCGACGTTCGGCTACATTGCGGGTTTTGCGCTGGCGCCGTTCGTCGTGAACGGGACTCGGAAGCCATTAGTATCCATAATTGCAGCAACAGCAATCATTTACGTCTGTGGAATCTCGTGGCTGATGTCTTGGGGCCATCTCCCGCTGAGTAAGGCCATTGCCGTTGGCGTGGTCCCGTTCATTGCCGGTGACGCTCTCAAGGCGGTGGCGGCGTACGGTGTGGCCCGCTGGCTTCGACGGTCGGAGCCGGAGGCCTAGGTATCCCGCCGGAGAGCCGGCTTTTTGACCACCCCTCTAGCATTACAGGGCTATTTTCTCTAGGCGGCCTTTGCGCAGCTGGCTCATTTGGATGTCTTCCACGAGAGCGCAGCGCTATTCAGGATGAAACACCAGTGCGGAGCATGGGGGTATGCTACGCCCCGTTGGGGCTGACCGACGGGTTGCGCTTTGATCCGGGGGTTCCCTACCGGTCACCCCCGGCTACTCTCCTGGCGTCCCTTCGGGACTTGGCTCTTGAGATCTCGTGTCCTATTCACCGTTTGGGAAATCGCCGCTACCGGGGAACCGAATTCGAGATCCTGGACATCGGCCAGCGAATCTGGCGTTGCAGTACGAGGACTCCGGCCAGAAAGCCCGTTGTCTTACGCCGGGCCGGCAGATCCGATGTCAGAAGTGGATAATTGTAAGCTGGCCGCCCCGCCGAGCGCAGATATTCCAGTGAATCCGTTGCGACCACAATCCTCGCGTAAGGCTTTGCGCCAAAACAAACGTATCAAGTCGAGATCGGCGGATGGACCGGCGTGCGCCACGAGTAGTCCGGTTTTTCCAAAACCGGAACGTCCCGAACAACAGCCCCCTTCAGCTTTCATGCTCCGAAAAGTTCGCTACACGCGTCCCCATCCGGCTTTGGAAAAGCCGGACTACTCGTTAGCCATACCGACCCCGATGACTTGGCGCCGAAATAAACGTATGAAGTCGAAATCGGCGACCACAATTGCACGCTACATTCGCAAACTAACTTGGCAAAGTAATTTCGATCAAATTCCTAAGCGAAGCGGGGGTCCCGCAGTCACGTGGCTCGGCCTTCCGGGCCAAGGTTCTTGGGCGAGGACGCCCAAGCCACGGGGCGCGCACCAGATACGCGGAGCCTTACGCAAGGTTCTTGGGCGGGGACGCGCAAGCCACGGGGCGCGCCAGATACGCGGGACCTTACGTGCGGATTGTGGTTACGACAGAAGGCGAAGCGGCAAGCCGCTTCGCCTTCCGCGCAATAGACTTCGTTACAGGCCCAATATAACCGCCCAGAGCTTGGATACAAAGCCATCGCCCGGGTACTTTATCCACGAGACGTGACCATCCATATACAGGACGTTCGCGCCGCCCGGAACGTGGCTGAAGTGCTGCGAGTCGGTATTCACTTCGTCTGACATAACCTGAATAGCGCTCTGCGCCTGGGCGCTTCCGGCGGGATTATTGATGTCGGTGATGAGGAAGCGCTCGATACCGTCCTTGAGACGCATCAGTACGCGCGAATCGCTCGATGGCGCCGCGGAGTAGTCCTTGAAGGGGATATCCCGGTCAATCACCGGCCGCACGTAGTCTTCCACGATTCGCTCCGGAGTCGCGCCCGCCCCCATTCCCGCCGCGACCGCGGCAGCGATTCTTTCGGGGATGCTCTTGCCGGAACTAAAGATATTGCTGAAAATATCCAGGGTAAACGGATCGATATACGTTCCGACTGCGCTGGCGTCGACCGGCATGGCGGCGGCGTTAATGTCTACGCCGGGCAACGCAACGTGCTGCTTCATGTCAATCAGCCATCCGACGTAGAAATAAGACAAGGTATCGATACGACAGGGGTTGACGGGAAGCGCCGGCTTGCCGTCTACATTCCAGCGCCCGCCATCGTAGCGATTCTGTCCATCGGAATCGGATGGGCACACCAGCAACTTCAGATCGTTCAGGTACTCCGGATAGACGAGCGGCCCCGCGGGCATCCAGTCGAAAGTAGGGGAGACACAATCGGCCACACCATCGGTGTCATTTGCCTCGTCGCTGTACTTGCCTACCGGAAAGACGCCGCCCTTGGATTCACCGGAAAACATTTTAATGACAATGCCCATTTGCTTGAGATTATTTTGGCAACTTGCGCGGCGGGCGGCTTCGCGCGCGCGCGCAAGCGCCGGCAGCAGAATTGCCGCGAGAATACCGATGATTGCGATCACCACAAGCAATTCAATGAGTGTAAACCCACGCTTCTTCATGTTGACGCACCTCCATAGGTCTTTTTTTGCTCTTGCTGTTCATTGACAAAAACGACGCCTTGCTCACCATCAAGTCATGTTATTTGCCGCGTCCAGCGGCATCTCCAAAGATGCCGACTCCTGCCTGGCCCTCCTTTCCCGGCGCGCCGGCCTCGAAAATACGCCTCACCGGCGGCCGCTACTGTTCTGGTGATATGGTGTAGGTACGTTGCCGATCTACCGCAGCAAGACTCTATCACCGCGAGGTAAATAAAGCAACGTCTTTTGAGGGTTACAGGTCCGGGCCTATCCGGATTCTCCGCATACGATCTTCCGCGCCCCCGCCCCGGCTGATTCGTATGCCGCCTGGATGACCTGCATGTAGCGGGCCCCGTCATCGAAGTTGGGATGGCAGGGCGCGCCCGCTCGAATC
>JACRLJ010000031.1:40746-41877 GCA_016215105.1 Candidatus Hydrogenedentota bacterium | reverse complement strand
AATCCTGCTCGACGCGCCAATTCTCGAGGTCGTATGCGTCTTCCGGCAGAACGGAAACGCGCTCCCAGCTTCGTTCCGGGCGGGCGATTTCGAGCGTATCCGCGGACACGTCGTAGCGTAGCGACGCCTTCTCGCCGAAGACCTCGATGCGATCCTGACCTTGGTGAACAATCGCGCTGAACACGTACTGGGCAAGGGCGCCACACTCGAGCTCGGAGTTGATCAGTACCTGGTCGGGAATTTGAACTCGCACGCGTTGCCCTTCGGAGTCCGTGCGCTCGGGAATGACGATTTGGGTTTGCGCCGAGACGGTTCGTGTCCATCCGAACCAGCGGTGGACCACTTCGATGAACATGCCCATCGTGTGCATATTCAGACCGGACAGGCGGTGATCTTTGCGCCAGTTCATCGGCGCGCCGGGACTGGCGTACGCGTTCGAGAAACTCTGCGCGCGCACGAGGCGGATCGCGCCAAGCGCGCCGTCGCGCAGCATCCGCGCAATCGTGGCGTCGACGCTCAGTCCGATGGGCACGGGACACAGCATCGCTACGCGGCCCGTCCGCTGCGCGCACGCGCGCATTTCTTTCGCTTCGGAGTAGTTCAAGGCCATGCGCGCCTGGCAGAACACGTGCTTGCCGGATTCGAGTGCGGCGATGGAAACTGGATGATGCAGATACGGCCACGCGCCGATGAGCACAGCGTCCAGATCGCCTCGGGCCACCAGGGATTCCCAGGAATCGCTTACGACGGGAATGGCGAACTCGCGCGCCGCCCGCTCACTGGATTCGCGCGTGCGGTTGGCGACGGCGGCGATCTCGACAGCCTCGATTCGCCGCAAGCCGGGGATGTGGCGCGAGCGGCATATGCCGCCGAGGCCGACGATGCCTATGCGAAGGGGAGTCATGTTACGAAGGTCCTTTCGTTTTGCGCGGGCCTGAAGTCTTGGAGGAGCATGGGACCTATGGGACCTATGGGACCTATGGGACCTATGGGACCTATGGGACCTATGCGACCTATGCGACCTATGCGACCTATGCGACCTATGCGACCTATGCGACCTATGCGACCTATGCGACCTATGCGACCTATGCGACCTATGCGACCTATGCGACCTATGCGACCTACGCGACC
>JACRLJ010000031.1:0-40652 GCA_016215105.1 Candidatus Hydrogenedentota bacterium | reverse complement strand
CGCGACCTACGCGACCTACGCGACCTACGCGACCTACGCGACCTACGCGACCTACGCGAGTCATGGGACCTATGCGAGTCATGGGACCTATGCGAGTCATGGGACCTATGCGAGTCATGGGAGTCATGGAACCAAGATCGTCGCCGGGCAACTCCGAACTTGGTTGCCGTTGGCGCTTCACGGCGCCATGACCAGCGGCTTGCCTTCCCGATCTGTTACGCGAAGGCAATATTGCCACGTGCCGCCGCCCTGCAACACTTTGATGAGCACCTTGTTTACTCCGGGTTTCAGCACGGCTTCAACGCGGTTGCCGTCCATTATCATGGGCCGTCCGCCGTTGACCTCGAATTTCTTTTCGCCGTTGATCCAGAGTTCGCATCCGTCATCGCTGCCGAATTGGATCAAGACGGGCACTTCCGCGGCCGCCGTCAACTCCGCGTAACCGTAGGCGCACACGTTGTCGTGCGGGTCAAACGCCGCGCGCAGGTCGATCGCGGCCGGGTACTGATCGGATGCGGCGTCTTTCCAGGCGTAGCTCTTGCCATCAAGATCCACCGCCTTGTTTCCATCGGCCGCCGCCTCGGGGAAGAACGATTTACCAAACGCGGCTCCCTTGTCGTTCGGGAATGGTCCCACGACGCGCCATTTTGTGATGAAACCTTTCTTCTTGGCGATGACCGTGGTGTCCTGGCCGAGTTTCTTCAATTGGTTTACCGCCGCGGAAACGACTTCGACCGGAACAGGCTGGTCCGTTAGCGCGAGCAGTTCGGTCTTCGCCAGATCTTTGTTGTCCAACGAGCCGGTAATCTCGGCAAAGGCGCGGCCCGCCGCGACACCAAGATCCGCGTCCGGCATGAGGCCCTTCACCAGTTCTCGCGACGCGGGATTCGCGATCTGGCCAAGCGCGTCCAGCGCGGCGGTTGCATAGCGGCTACGCATTTTGGCGTTGAGCACATTCTCAAACATCTGCCGCGCCCCTTCTTTGTCGCCGGCCTGGAGTTTGTTCTGCGCCATCTCGATGTATTTAGCCGCCGCGGGTTCCCAACTCCAGGGGTAGCCTTTGGTGGCGACTTCGAGCAGGTCGGCCTCCGCCGGGGTCTTGCCGGACACCGCCGCGGCGGTGATGCGCACTTCAGCGGATTTGTCGGCGGCGGCCTCCGGCAGCAGGGCCGCTAATTGTTCCGATTTCCTGCCCGCCAGGATCTCGAGGATGGCGCTGCGCCCCGACGGACTGCTGATCGCGAAGGATTTTGCGGCTACACCATCGATCTTGGGTACGTTGGCCTCGATCAACGCCTGAATGGCGACGCGGCGCAGTTCTGGGGTATCCAAATTGCCCATTGCGTGCGGGATAACCTTGTCCGAGCCCATCTTCGCGAGCCCGTTGAGCGCGACGGAGGCCTGCGCGGGCAAGTCGTAGAATGCCGCGACCGAAGCGAAATAGCGCTCCGCTTCGCCGCGCTCGCCTTTCGCGGCGAGCGCCTCGGCGGCGGTGAGAAGAGCGTTCATGTACCGCCGTGATTCCGGTTGGGTAAAGCCGGTCTGCCGGGGGATGATTCGAATGGGGGGAACGCCAAGCCGGGCCAGGGCGTCAATGCACTCCCAACTCGCATCAGAATGGCCGCCCGTTCGAGCCAGTTCCGTGAGCTTCGGTATGGCTCCGGCGGCATTGCGCTGCGCGAGGGAGGCGGCGATGGGCCCGCGCAGTTGCTCGGGGGCCTTGTCCAGCGCCGCAATCAGCGCGTTGACGCTGGCGTCTCCCGGAATCCGCTCGAGCGCCATCCGCGCGTCCTCGGCGAGCGTTGGCTCGTCCAACACGGCGGCAATGGCGGGTACCTCCGCATCTTTCGCGATGAGCGATAGTTGATTGAGAACTTCACGCCGCGCGGCGTCCGGCACACTCTTATCGAGCAGCTTTGCCAACTCGGCGGCCACGGCGGCGCCTTCGGTTGGCGCCGCGCCCGGCCGGCCTGCGTATGCGACGATTGTGACCAGGGCCGCGCGCGCCGCTTTCGTAACGCCCGGATCGGCGCCGGCAAGATGTTTGCCCAGGGGCGCGATGGCCGCGGCCCCAACGGGACCCGCGCTCTTCCACGCTTCCGCGCGCGCGTCAGCAGAAGCGTTGGTGACGCCGGCGAGCAACGACTGAGCATCGGCGGCGCGGGCTTCCGTGGCCATCGCCACCAGGACCAGCGAAGCGAGCGCGGCTATTCGTATCGTATACAGACGGGGATTCATGACGTTCTCCATTACACGCGCCACGGGCCGCGGCCGGGGTTGTTCAACATGCGGTTGGCCTGTTCATCGCCCGCGACAATCTCCTTTACCGGGTCCCACTCGAGAGGGCGGCCCAGACGGTATGACACGTTGCCCAGGACACACAGCGCCGCGACCCGGTAGGCCGCTTCGATATTCATCAACGGCTTCTGGCGCGTCTTGATGCACTCGAACCAGTTCTCGCGATGGCCAGGACTCTTAAAGACCCGCTGGCCGTCCGCGGGGGGGGCGTAGTTCATCGCCTTATCCTCGGTCTTGCAGCCACCATCTCCGCCAAGGACGATCAACTTGTCCTTCGTCCCGGTGTATACGGCTCCGAACGCGGAGTCAACGGGTTTCGTGCCCGGCTGAGACCACGTCAGCGTGATATCCGGATTCTTGAACTCGTAGGTCACATCCATTTTCGTGGGGCAATCCCAGATGCCTTCGTGCGGAGGTTCACCCGTTGCGGAAACGCGCACGGGACCGGCGTGATCCAAGTTCAGACACCACAGCACGACGCTGAACACGTGCGCGCCCCGGTCGCGGATGTTGCCACCGCCGAAATCCAGGAACCAGCGGAAATTGAAGTGTACGCGGTCCGGGTTGTAGGGGACCCACCGCGCGGGCCCCAGCCACATGTCCCAATCCAACTCAGGAGGCGGATCGCAGTCCGGCTTGAGGCCGCCGACCGGATTCTCATAGTGCCAGCAGTCCACGCGTTGAACCTGGCCAAGCTGGCCGTTGCGAATGTACGTGCAGGCCGCGTGCGCCGCCGGGGTGGAGCGTCCCTGAGACCCTACTTGAACAACACGGCCAAAGCGGTTTGCCGCGCGCATCATCGCTTGCCCCTCGGCAATGGTGTTGCACGCCGGTTTCTCGACGTACACGTCTTTGCCGGCCTCGCACGCATGCACCATCTGCACCGCGTGCCAGTGGTCAGGAGAAGCGATGACCACTGCATCAATATCTTGCCGATCCAATATGCGGCGATAGTCCGTGTACGTGTCGACGGCTCGTCCGACGATTTCACGCGCGCGCTTCAGGTGATTCTGGTCGACATCGCATAGCGCCCCGGCCTGATCCTTCAACGCGCCAAGGTGCCCGCTGCCCATGCCCCCGATTCCGATGTGTCCGGTGACGACCCGATCGTTCGCTCCCGGGCGTCCGTGCGCGGCCAATACCCCGGTGGGCAAAATCAGCGGGGCCGCAGCGGCCGCGGCGGATTGGGCGAGAAATGCGCGGCGCGACAAGAATTTCTTTTTCATGGCATTGTCTCCTTCGGAAACTATAGCGGGTGTCATCTGGCCGAGGTCTCGAACCCAAGATAGCGCACCACACAGTACTGGTCCACGCGCCCCGACCGGCGAATGAGGACATTCGCCCTCCCGGCCACGGCGCCGCCATTTGGTATTTCTGTCCAAGTTTATTCAGTTGTCCAAAAGCGTGACGGATTTCCGCCGGGGGCAGTCTTAATTTCCAACCGTGCCGCGCAGCGCGGACAGTTTCCAGTATAAGCCGTGCCGTCCGCGTTGAGACAGACACGCACATACACGTGGCAGCACTTGAAGAGCACTCCGATATAGGGCCGCCGCTGTTTCATCTACTTCTTATCGGGCTTTGACGGTTTCGACTCGGCGGCGGCGCCGGGAGCGTCCGCCGGCTTTGGCGGCTTCTTACGCTTTACCCCGGCCAGGACGTTCTCGAAAAGACTCCATGAGAACCAAACGAACCCAGCGCCCACGAGTCCGGCGATGAGCGCGATAATAACAATCTTTCCCGACTGCATCAGGGTTTTCCCTCCGCGGAATAATCGTGAGGAACGAGAGGCGGGGCCGGAGGCTCCGGTAGCGGCGGAATTGCCGGCGGCGGCTTCGGCGTATCGCGCGGAATGTCCCGGCGCAAATCGCGCAGTTCTTCCCGCAATTGTTTTATTTGCTCTTGCATGTCTTTGTTGGACCTGCGCAGTTCCGCGTTCGCGTCCAGCAACTCTTTGAAAGCGCGGCGCGTTTCTTCGCCTCCGGCTCCCTTCGTTTCAGTTTGCGACGGAGTAGTGACGCTGCTGGGCGCGGGCGTGGTTTGCTTCGGAACGGGAACAGGGTTGGGATTCGGAATCGGAGCCGCGTCTTGGGCGTCCGCTCTCTTGGCGTCTGCAGGCAACTTCTCCACGGAGAGATCGTCGAACCATGCGGTTCCACTTCCCTTCAGTACGCATCGGCACACGATAAAGTCCGTGCCCTCGGGAACCGTGAGCCTGGCCTCGACCGCCGCCCAGTCGTGAGTCCCATGAATGAGTGTTGTGTCGCTGGTGGATACCACGGCCAACGTTGCGAGTGGGGTTTTCCGAAAGCACTGTAGCCAGATGGCGGCTTCGGTGGCTTCGTCGGTCTTGATGGCGCCTCGCACGACAAGACTCGCTTTTCGCAGGTCAGCCACGATGTTCTGGCTCCAGTTGTTGGCGGGTTCGACAACGTACGGGGTGGCAATGTGCAGGGAGACCGAGTACTTGCCCGCAAGTACGGTGTCTCTGTCGAGGCGGCCCCAGGAGCCGGTTTGCGGCATAACGAACACACTCCAATGGGCCGGTTGGCTGGCCTTGAGTTCCTCGAAACCGGGGTTGGCGAGCAGGTTTTCCGCTGCCGCGGCGCCCGAAAGCGTGACCAATACAAGCAGAATCCGACTCATTGCTCCCGGACGCGCATGCCGCGAAAAGCAGGGACAGACACGCTTTGCGCTGAGATAAGGCCAAGCGCCTTGTGGACAAAGTGGACAAAGTGGACACAGTGGACGGATTGGACGGATTTGATCGGTAGGAGAGTAAGGTTGGGTCTGTCGAAGCGCAGTGAGAAGGCCACCGGAAGCGGCGGGGACGCCTCTTCTACTTTGGCGCTTCCCGCGCTTAACTTAGCGTCATTCGGGACAGACACGCTCTGCAAACTGCGGAAAAGCGAGACGGACCCTGGTTTTCGCTTGAGTTCTGTGTGCGTTGCGCGAATGCCGCGAAAAGCAGGGACACGAAAAGCAGGGACAGACACCCTTTTCAAACTGCCGAAAAGTGAGTCAGTCCCTGTTTTTCGCTTGGGCTCGGTGTACATTTTCCGCATGCCGCGAAAAGCAGGGACAGACACGCTTTTCATACTGCCGAAAAGCGAGTCAGTCCCTGTTTTTCGCTTGGGCTCCGTGTTCATTTGAGGCGCTTCGCTTTTGATTCACTAATCTAGTTTACGCGCAAGCCTTGAATTCGCAGCTTGAGGTCTTTGGCGCTGCTCGCGTTCTTCAGGGCTTCTTCGACCGATATCCTCCCTGACTTGAATAAGTCATACAAGGCCTGATCGAAGCTCTGCATACCGTATTGCTCGTGGCCATCCTCGATCAGCTTGGAGATTTCCTTGAAGTTTTTCCCTTGATCGATGTGATCGCGCACGGTTCGGTTACCGATCAGAATCTCCGCCGCGCAACAGCGCCCTGTGCCTTCCTTCAGAGGAACGAGCCGTTGCGAAATAACCGCGCGGAGCACGCTCGCCAACTGTTTGCGAATCTGAAGCTGCTGATGCGGCTCGAAGAAGTCGATGATACGGTTCAACGTCTCGACCGCGTCCACCGTGTGCAGCGTGGAAAACACGAGGTGGCCGGTCTCTGCCGAGGCCAGGGCCGTCCGCACCGTCTCGGCGTCGCGCATTTCACCGATGAGAATCACGTCGGGATCCTGGCGCAGGGCGCCGCGCAACGCGTTGGCGAACGACAAGGTGTCGTGGCCTACCTCACGCTGGGTGATGATGGCGGTCTTGTCGCGGTGGGCGAATTCCAACGGGTCCTCGATGGTGACCACGTGCAGCGGACGCTTCTCGTTAATCTCATCGATCATGGCGGCCAGCGTTGTGGACTTACCGCTTCCCGTTGGGCCCGTCACCAGCACCAGGCCGTTGGCCTGCATGCAGATCTTTCCGAGGACAGGAGGGAGCGACAAATCGCCGATCTTCTTGATCTCGAGCGGGATGAGTCGAAGAACGATGCGCGTGTTGCCGTCATCTTTACACACATTGACGCGAAACCGGGCGATGCTTTCGAGGATGTACGAAATATCGAGTTCCATGACTTTCTTGAACTTGTCGATATCGATTGGCAGCGCGATAGTGGACAGAAGCTTCATCAGATCTTCTTCTGTCAACGGCTGCTCGGGCAACCGAATCAGGGAACCGTCAATCCGGTAGATGGGCGGATTTCCCACCTTCAGATGAATATCGGACGCGTTACGGTCCAACGCTCCGCGCATCAGTTCTTCCATGGTCATCATTGCGGAATCCTCCATTGCGTCCTCACCACCCGGAACAGAACCCGGCGCGGCGCCACACGCGATTGTTTCAAATGACCGCGCCGCGCGCAAGTACGCCGCGAGTCGCTCCGCTGTTACAGCGGCAGACTCGGCTGCGGGGTAAGCGACAAATCACCCACGAGGCCGTGGCGGAAACGCGATGCGCCGGCCGCGGCGATCATTGCGCCGTTGTCCATGCAAAGCGCGATTGACGGCATATGGACCGGTATTCCGGCTTCGGATTGAAGCCGGTCGCGGAGCATGCGGTTGGCGGCGACGCCGCCCGCGAGGACGAGCCGGGGCGCGCCGGTCCGTTGAATGGCGAGCTTCGTCTTGATCAGCAGAAGGTCAACTGCGGCATATTGAAAGCTGGCCGCGAGATCCGCAACCGAGTGCCCTTCGTCTTTTTGGAGTTGATAGAGCACGGCGGTCTTCAGTCCGCTGTAGCTGAATTCCAGCGAATCGGCCTTGCCAAGCCCGCGCGGAAACTTCACGGCCGAGGGATTGCCGTTCTCCGCCGCGCGTTGAATTGACGGCCCTCCCGGATACGGGAGATTCAGCAGACGCGCTACTTTATCGAACGACTCGCCCACGGCGTCGTCCCGCGTAGACCCCAGCGGCTCGTAATGATGAGGTCTATCGCACCACACCAGACTCGTGTGGCCTCCGCTGACGATTAGGGCGAGAAACGGGAACTCGGGCGGCGTCTCACTGAGAAAGGCCGAGAAGATGTGGCCTTCGAGATGATGCACGGGGACGAGCGGCAGCCGCCACGAATACGCCAGGGCTTTTGCGAAATTTACGCCCACCAGCAACGACCCCATCAAGCCGGGAGCGTACGTCACGGCAATCGCGTCGAGCGGACCAGGCGACGTTTCGAGCGCGAGCGCGAGCAATTGCGAAATGCACTTCGTGTGTTGACGCGACGCGATTTCCGGCACCACGCCGCCGTACTTGGCGTGGACATCGATCTGCGACGCGACCTCGTTCACCGCGACGCGGACGCCGTCTTCGACGATGGCGATTCCGGTTTCGTCACAAGAAGTTTCGATTCCGAGGACGCGGCTCACTTCGCCAACTCCGATACGTGGACCAGGGTAATCCCCTCCGCAGCCAGTTTCGGTATTTCTTCGGCAAGGACCGCGGCGGTATGCGGCCGGAAATGGCCGATCGCAATGGCGTGTCCCTGGGTCTTGCACAAGTTCACAAATTTCTCAAACTGCGCGCGAATCGCCGCCGCGTCGGATTTGTTGTCGAGGAAGATATTGTTCGCGGCGGCTTTCACGCCGGACTCCTTGGCGACGGTATACGCCACCGAGCCGGAGGTCGTGTGACTGTCGACGAAGTACAGCGGCCGGTCCTTCAAGCCTTCAATGAATGCTTTCATCGCGGGTTCGCTCGCCGTGAACTTGGACCCGGTGTGATTGTTGATTCCCGCGGCGCCCGGGATTTGTCCCAGCGCGGCGTCGATCAACGCGCGCATTTGTTCGGCGCGCATATCCGCGGAGATATACCCTGGGAAATTGTCTTTCGCGCTCAGCGCTTCCATGGGCATATGAAGCATTACTTCAAACCCCGCCTTCTCGGCGCGTTCGGCGGTTTCTGTCGCGTGGGGCGTGTTCGGCAGAATCGCCAGCGTGAGTTTCGTATCCAATTTGAAAACTTCTTCTGTCGCCGCTCCGCCGTACCCGCCGTCGTCCAAGATGATGGCGCCGCGCGGCTGCGAGAGGTCGCCCTGCGGCGCTCCCGGCGGAACGTGTCCTTGGCCCAAGGCGGACTCGTCGAGGTTAACGGAGTCCAGCGGAAGCTCGTCGGGAATCATGTCGAGCGCCGGCGGGTCTTCCGGACGCGGCGGGGCCAGGACTGGCGCCGGAGCTGTGGCGGGCGGTATGTAGACTTTTTCACTTGCGGCCGCCGCGGCCTGGGTCGCGCGGACCAACGCAAACTCGCGGCTTGCGATTTGCAGCGATAGGCCGTCCATCGAGCGGTCCGTCAAACTCCCGCTTATTGCGACGTGCTTTTGTTCCATGTCTCTGCGAATCAGCTTCTCGACACCATCCAGGCTCAGCGCGGGCGGGGCTTCGAAGTCCACCAGGTAGAAGTTCCACCGCGCCTTGGCGTCCTCCCGGCGCTCCGGCGGATGCGCGTTGATGAATTGCCTGGGTACGTTTCCGCGATCGAGCGCGTCTTCCAGTTCGCGCTCCAGAACCTCAGTCGCCCGGACCAGATTCAACGTACGCGACTGAAAGAAGTCAATGGCCAACACCGCGCCTACCAGGGCGCCCGCCAGCACAACGCCAAATCCAAGCGCGATACTGAACCAGGAGTGGGGCGTCGAGGCAACCGCCGCCGCGTCCTCCTGCCGGCCTTCATTGGCCGTGTCGGGCTCGCTTCCCGGTTTGGTCTTCGTATCGTCTTCGCTCGCCACTAGAAATCCACCCACTCGACTTTGTCGATGCCGCGTCCGAGGAAACGCCCGCCAACACGGTCAAAACTTTCGGGGGCGTCACTTACCAGGAAGGTGTTGCCGGAAGACAAACCTTCGGCGGTCGCGCCCATGCACTGCAGCGTTTCCGCAACGACGTCTGCGACGGATTCCGCGCTATCTACCAATGTGACGCGCGGGCCGGCGACTTCGCCGATAACGTTCTTCAATAACGGGTAGTGCGTGCAACCCAGCACCAAGGTGTCGATATTGTGTTCGAGAAGCCCCGCCAGATATGCGCTGGCGATTTGCTTTGGAATGGGGCCTTCCGTCCATCCTTCCTCCACTAACGGCACGAACAAGGGACACGGCTGAACAAACACCTGCGCGG
This sequence comes from Candidatus Hydrogenedentota bacterium, assembly GCA_016215105.1. GTDB lineage: Bacteria > Hydrogenedentota > Hydrogenedentia > Hydrogenedentales > SLHB01 > JACRLJ01. Next base: position 31,268 of record JACRLJ010000031.1, on the reverse strand, counting down.
CGGAGTTGAGCGCGTGGATAGCGTTCTGGTAGGCGCCGCTGCTTATGGTTCCGGACGTTCCGATAACCCCGATTCTGCCACTCTTGGTTGTTTGAACCGCCTGGTGGGCCCCGGGTTCAATGACACCGAGTACCGGGATCGCCAATTCGTCACGCAGCGCCGCCAGCGCGTGGGCGGACGCCGTGTTGCAGGCGACGACCAACATTTTGATACCGCGTTTGAGCAAGACGCTCGCGCATGCCCGGGCGTACCGAATTACCGTCTCCGCGGACTTTGTTCCGTAGGGCACACGGGCGGTGTCGCCCAGGTAGACGATCCGTTCCGCCGGCAGGCGCTCTGCGATCTGCCGCACTACCGTAAGCCCGCCTACGCCCGAGTCGAAGATGCCAATAGCGGGACGGTCAGGTGCTGCCACGCGCGGCTCCCTTCGCGTTTGTTTCGGGGGCCGCCGCGCCCGCCGGTTCGTTCCACGAGGGATCGGGAGTTACCGGCGCCGCGAGGTCCACATGCCCTGGGAATGATTCCGGGGGCGCGAATCCTTCGAACAGAAAACGCACCGCCTTCACCACAGTTCCGGCGGATCCCTGGAGCGCCGGCTGGGTGACGGTGTTGACAATGCCGTAAACCAGTAATGCCTCGGCCGCGGCGCTGGAGAGCGACTTTTGCTGTTTCATTTGCGACTGGGAAAAATCAATCACGAGCTCGCCATTTTCCAGCGTGTACAGCGCGCGCACTTTGGATTCCGCCGGAAGAATCGGCGAGAACGTGTCCGGCGCGGACGGCCCCTGGATCAACGCCTCGATGGCCCGTCTGCAATTGTCCACTGTCCCGTCGCTGAATTCGATGGACCGCGGCTCCGGAAGCAACTGGCGCCCATCGGGCGCGGCGAAAAACAGCTTGATTTCCTTTGTGCGTTGCCTTGGCGCGGGGTCCGTGCTGTGATCGGCAGCGGGCGGCGGTTTGATTTTGTCCGTCAGCGCGAGCGGGTTCTGGCCTTGCTCGATCATCGTGTAGACGAGTAACACGATTACGAGCACCAACACAACGGTGCCCATTGCCCAAAGCGCAGTCAGCGCGCGGCGGACGGCATCCCGCCGTCTTTCAGGATTCATGAGACGCCTCCGGCGGGCGGCGCCGCGAACCGGAGTACCGCCTCCGCCAATCCGGCCGCGATCTTTGCTTGATACGCCTCGGTTTGGAGCTGCGCTCCCTCGTCGGCGTTCGTCAAGCAGCCCACCTCGATGAGAACGGAAGGCATGGCCAAACCCCGCATCACGCGTGTGCGCAGAGGCCGCACACCCAGTACCGGCGCTGAGGTGGCGGCGCCCAGGCTTGCCGCGGCCTCGGTGGCAATGCGTAAACTCGGCCCCGAATAATCTTGCTGAAGTTGCGGTGAACTTGCCGCGGCGCGTCCTTCCGCGGCGGCCGCTTCGCCTCGCGCCGGAATGAAAAGAGCCAGCCCGCTTACCGACGTGGAGAGACTAGCGCCAGCATGCAAGCTCAGGTAGAGGTCACCTTTGTTCTTCGTGGCGAAATTGACTCGATCGCGCAAGGGCACTTCTATATCGGAGTCGCGCGTCAGGAGGACTTTGAAGGATTGGGACTGTTCGAGCGCTTTCTTGAGTTGTTTCGCGATCGCCAACGTCAAGTCCTTTTCCTTATATCCGCGGTCATTCTCGGTTCCGGTGTTGGCTCCGCCGTGGCCGGGATCGATGATGACGACACTGATCGGGCGCACAACACCGCCTGCGGAACCGGTTGCGGGCTCGGTGTCGCCGGCGGGGAGGATCGGCTCTGCGGCTTTGGGTGGATCGGCGGGGGCCGCCGGCGTCGTTCCCTTGCTTGTAAACTGGATGTGGAAGGCCTGACGGAAGAACGAGAATAGGTCCTTGACGGCCATAAGGACTTCATCGCCTTGGCGTACTATCGGACGCGACAGCGCAAACCGGCTGACGGAACCGTCGACGGCCGTGTCATTGATTCCTATCCAGGCCGTTTGACTGACCAGGTCCACCTGGGCGCGCCCGCCTACAACCTGACACCCTCCCCCGAGCTTGGAAGCGACGACACGTAACGGGAAGTATTGCACGCCATCGACGTCGAGGCTGGACACGGTGATTTCGCGTGTCTCGCCGCCTACAGTGGCTTCGTAGGTCAATGTGGCGGCAGCCGCAGCCGCGGATAGCGCAGTCACAAGAAACCATACCAAACCGGTAAACCGCAATAGCGCTCCAGCGCCGCTCAATCTCATGCTATCTTCACTTCTCCGTGGTCGTCTGCAGATTTCGGATGCGCTGTTGCACAATCGGGCTGTCTTTCGGATCGATGGACTCTCCCGGCGGACGGCGGGTAGTATACGCCAGCACTGCAATCAGGATCGCGAAAAGGCAGACCAGGATTGCCGCTCCAACCGTGTCACGCGTAGTCACGCCAACCCCTCTCGTGCCAAGCGGCAAGCCGGCGAAGCCGCCAGCCGGTAAAGAACGCCTCTCTCTTCATCGCCGCGATCCCGCGGCGGGTTCCATCAATTCTCCTGGCGCTGATAACTGCTCGCGTCAGGTAGAGTGCGCCGGCGGTGTCGAAAGCCGCTGATCTTGACTCCCTACGTCCGGCGTTTGGCGTCGATCAGCGTGTGAACCGAGTTGGGTTCTGACGCTGTTCCTGCGGATTTCCTTGGAGGCAGCTTGACCTTTGATTGCGCCTTCATCACCTCCATGTTCAGTTGATCCAGACACGCCTGACATAGCTTCTTGTTCAAGCTAATAGCCGGCGCCCCGCAGCGTCCGCACTTGACGGGGTCGGCCATGGCCACGTTCTGAATCCGTCCGTCCTCGACCATCCGCATGACGCATTCGCGGGATACTCCCGTCGCTTTCGCGACCTCATCCGTCGTCTTATTCGGACTCTCCTCGAGAAACGCGCGTATCTTCTCGAAGTCCGCTTCTTCGTCAGCCTGGCAGTTCGGACACACCTCGACCCGGACCTTGGTGAATAATTGCTTGCATCGCGGGCAACTCGCCAACGCCATGTTCAACCTCCTATCGCCTGCGGTGAAGGCCAGTCGTACCTAAACGACCCGTAGTCTATCTCCAAATTCCCTACCACACTTGCCTTGAGCACAGTCTCGCCGACGGATACGTTCACCCCCACGACCATAGAACGTATCGGCCTGCCCTTCAAGTCCGATAATGCGCGGCTGCGCACCGGAAACACAACTCGTATCCAGGTCCGCCGCCGCACCGGGGCATCGAGGTCCGTTCGTCCGGCGTCTTCACTTACCCACTCGAAGGTTGCCCCCGGCGCGAATACGTACTGATCTTCCGCGCCTTCCTTGCGTAACTGGTTTCCTTCAGCGGGCCTATACTGTATTTTATCACACAACTCGCCCCGAACCCGATCTTCCGCGCCCTTTTCGGCTCCGGCAAGGATCGCCTTGAGCCGTTCCCGCATCCAGTGCGTGTGGGGAATGACGATCTCGCAGTTGCCGTCCTGTACCGCACGGGCGTACCGAAGCGCCAAACAATTCTCTGGGGTATGCGCCGGCGGCCCCGCAGGCGCTTGGGGGGGCGGCAGGGGCTCAAGAACGCGCACCTGGCGCATAAGGGTCCACGCAGAAAGCGCTATCGCGGCGATTACGACGGCAAAGGTCGCCAAGGTCTTTCGGCGGTTTGTGCTGCCTATTTTGTACACCCGGCCATTCAGGCGCAGGGGTTTGGGTGTTGGGGTTTGGGTTTTGGGGTTTGGGTTTTGGGGTTTGGGTTTTGGGGTTTGGGTTTTGGGTTTTGGGTTTTGGGTTTTGGGTTTGGGGTTTGGGGTTTTGGGGTTTGGGGTTTGGGGTTTGGGGTTTGGGGTTTGGGGTTTGTAATATATAACTACGTCTATATGTACTGAGACCAGTAACCCAAGATCCTAGACCCTAGACCCTAGACCCAAGATCCTAGACCCTAGACCCTAGAGCGAGCGCCTCGTTTCTCCGCCGCGTTGCGCGCGCAAAATAGTCCCGCCGCGTTTCCATCCCGAACTCGCGCACGATGTCCATCGCCGAGACCTCCGGAGACTCCGAGGTCAGCATGAATACCCCTTCTGGTCCCACAATGTCTAATGACACCCCTCGTCCGTACTTGCGGCGGATGGCTTCCCATTGCTGCGAATTCGTGTCGATATGGAGGATCTGGAAATCGAGATTGATCTCCCGCGTCATCACCGGCTGATAGTCCCATAGGTCTCCCAGGACCCGCCCGAAGGGGTCGCAGAAATGGCTCATCTCCGACGGCGTCGACGAGACGAAGTACCAGCCGAAATCGTAGGCCCATATCCGCGCCGAGATGCCCCCGCGGTACATCGACGAAAACACCACCAACTCTGCCCCCTGCTCCGCGATCGACTCCGCCACCGGACGGAAGTTCAAATCAAAACAAATTGCCAAGCCCACCTTCCCGAAATCGGTGTGCGCCACCCACGCCTTTTCGCCGGGCGTGATGCCTTCGTCCAGCTCGTACGTTGTCGGAAACATCTTGTAATACGCCCCCATGACCTCGCCCCGGCGATCCAGCAGAATCGACGCGTTATAGAACTTCCCGTCCTTCGCCAGCACGATTGGGCAGACGATGTACGCGTGATGCTCGCGCGCCTTCGCAGCGATTGCGGTGACCGTCGGACCATCCAGCGGCTCCGCCGAATCCACCATCTTGTGGTTGTCCCACCCGAGGAACGAGAAACACTCCGGCAACGCGATCAGGTCCGGCTCGTCCAACGCCGCCTGATCAATCAACGCGCACGCCTCCCCCACACTCGCCGCGACGTGATTCGTCTGCTCACGGCTCCCGCCAAACTTAATCGCGCTAATCCGCGCCTTCCTCGCCATAGCTTGCTCCTCAATCTCGCAGAAACCATTAACCCATACGCGTGGAAGCGGTAGGGCGGTTGTCGGTAACCACTGTGTCCTATCAATCGCGTATGGAAAACTACCAGAATTGCGCTAGATTTATACCATGAAACACGGGAAGCTAGATAGAACACATACGGTCCTCAAACGCCTTGGCGACTGCCAACACGATAGCTTTGTGCCCGGCACGCCAGAGGAACGTCTCGCGCTCATGTGGCCCCTAACCGTCGAAATGTACTCACTAACCAAAGACTTCGACCCTGATGCGCCACTGCAAAGGCATGTGACTCACCTGATCCGAAATCGGACGTCATCCGGAAGAGTTCCAGGCAAAGCCGACGCAGAAGCGTTGGAGGCCCTGAGGGACTCGAAACAGCCGGACATGCCTGAGCAGAGCGAAGGGTAATCACATTTCTATGACTTTCGCGCCGCAATGTCGGCAGTGTCCCTCGTAACCGATTCTTGCTCCGCCAATAGACGATCTTCCTCGCACGCCAATCAGGGCGCCTTCACCGCTGGAACCGCATCGTGAATATTGCGGCGGTCCCGAATGGCACTACGATAAAGCCAAGAGCCTTCACATCTGGAAGTTGTTCGTAGCGGGGCATTCCTTGTGTAACTCTTTCAGAGTATCCACTGTTTGGGGCTCCGATCCCTGGGTAGGCCGCCTTCGCAAAGCCTTCGGCGGCCAACCCAGGGCTGTGATATGTCTCGCCTTCAGCGAGAAGAGCGCCACTGTGCGGGATAGTTGACTCCGAGCCGTTCCTATCGCGCCACCCTGAAGAAGGATGCATTCATGCGTCACCCTAGATTCGGCAGTTGGCAGGTTGCAAGACGATTGAACTTCTTCCGGATCAAGCGTCTGAGTTAAATGACATACCCACCGTCGAGGTGAGGGACAGACCCCGAGTTTCGCACAAAACCGCCGTGCGAAAGTCGGGGTCAGTCCCAGCCAACGGCGAATTCAGGGTCACAGGTCTCTGCTGGACTTAACTTAGGAGTTCGGCCAGAAAGCCGGTTGACTGACGCGGCGCGGCCAGAAAGCACTTGTAAGTTCTTTAACACCATCGCTTGCTCTTGTCGGGCTTTGGTAAGAGGAGGCCTTCTGGCCGCGCCTCTAGCGCCATTCGCGACGGCTCCGGCAATATGCTAATCTCGTGTCTACGATGAAGATACCCACACCGATAGCCGAAGCGGTTCAGCCGCTATTTGATACGTTGCCGCCGGAGCAGGCGATGACGCAGCTGGTGGTCACGCAGGGGCCAACGCAGGAATTGCACGCGTTGGTCGAGGCGGTCTTGCGCGCGCCGGCGTTGGCGGGGTGCGAGCCGTTGGCAGCGGCGCTGTGGCTTTACGTGGACGATTTGGCTCGGAGTCACAAGGTCAGCCAGGGTATCGAGACGCCCACGGGGTCGTATTGGCACGGTATCATGCACCGGCGCGAGGGGGACTTTGGCAATAGTCACTATTGGTTCCACCGAGTTGGCGCGCATCCGGCAATGGCGGTCATGACGAACTACAACGCGCACCGGTTCATTGACGATGTCGAGGCGAAGCATGAGGACGGCCCGGAGGAATTGGTCGAACGGCAGCGCCGGGAATGGGTCGCGCTGTTCGAGTGGTGTGCGAACAATCCGTAGCTACGGGGCGCCTGGAGCGCTTGGCAAGAGTGTATGCCGTGGACCCGGCGGTTGGGGACAACCGCCCTCACGTTCGGACAAACGAAGGTTCTGTTGGGAGTTCTATCCCATCGTCTTGCGCAGGCGATTTGTTCCGAGGGTCAGTATTACGAGGCCAAACCCTGCCAGGATCACCGCCTGGACCCACAGGTCCTCGATTCCGGCTCCGCGCAGGATAATTCCGCGCAGGATGCGGATGAAGTAGGTGGCCGGGATGAGCTGTCCTATCACGTAGATGGGCAATGGCATGGACTCCTGGGGGAAGACAAACCCCGAGAGCAATACTGACGGAAGCATGATGACAAATGAGAATTGAATGGCCTGCATTTGCGTAGTGGCCAGCGTCGAGATGAGCAGCCCCAGGCCCAACGCCGTGAACAGGAAGATCAGCGACAGGCCGCCTAATAGCGCCAGGCTTCCTGCAATGTGAACGCCAAACAGGTAACGCATAATGATTACGATGAACGTCGTCTCGATCGTTCCGACGAAAGCATAGGGCATCAACTTACCCATCATCAGGCCGAGGCGCGAGACGGGCGTTACCATGAGCTGTTCAAAGGTCCCGTTTTCCTTTTCGCGCACAATGGCGAACGCGGTCAGGAACATAGTCACGACCTGCATCACAATGCCCACGAGCCCGGGCACCATGAAGTTCGCGGTTTTCATATCGGGATTGAACAGCATGCGCGGACGCGCCTCGATCGGCGGAGTCTGTCCGACACCGACGGATTTGGCGAGTACGGAGAGGGACTTCCGCAACGCAATCGCGTTCGACACGTTCAGCGCGTTCATGGCGACGGTCGAGTCGCCTCCGTCAATGAGAATCTGTATCTCCGTATGGGCGCCGGTCAACAATCGGTCGGTGTAGTCCGGCGGGATCTTGATGGCAACCTTGGCCTTTGCCTGAATGACGGAATGCATCATGTCGTAATCGGAGTTCACCGTTCCTACGATGTCGAAGGTACCCGAGTTGCGGAAGGTGTCGATCAGCGCGCGGCTGTCCGCCCGGCCGTCGAGGTTGTATACGACGGTGGGTATGTGTTTGACGTCCATGTCAATGGCATAGCCGAAAATCGTGAGTTGAAGTCCGGGTATGAATAGCATGAGAAAGAGCGTGCGGGGATCGCGCAGGATGTGAATGGATTCCTTGTAGACGATCGATGTGAATCCTCTAAACATTATTGCGCTCGGCGTCGCGGTTGCGTGTCAAGGTCACGAACACATCCTCGAGCGTGGGGGGGATCTCGACGATCTGGGGCGCGCCAAACCCGGCGGCCTCGAGATCGCGCGCCAAACGTTGCTCGCACCCTTCATCCGCGAGGACGTGGAGCGAGTCGGCAAAGATGGTGACATCGCGCGTGTAATCCACGGCGTTGAGTCGCTTCATTGCGGCAGCCAGCCTCGGACAGCGCACTTCGAGGCGGACGCACCCGTCCGGCGCCATGTCGGGTAGTTGTTTCAACTCCGCCGGAGTTCCGCACACGATGAGTCTTGAAAAGTAGATGTACCCCACGTGGGTACAGCGTTCGGCTTCGTCCATGTAGTGCGTGGTTACGAAGAACGTTACGCCTTGCCCGGACAAGTCGAACAGCAAGTTCCACAATTCGCGCCGGGCCACGGGGTCGATTCCCGCGGTTGGCTCGTCGAGAAACATCAAGCGCGGCCGGTGAACCAGGGCGCAGGCCAGCGCGAGCCGTTGTTTCCAGCCGCCGGATAGTTGTTTGGCGAGGCGTTTTCGATAATCCCCGATTCCGACGATGGAAATGACTTCATCAATGCGCGCCGCGATCTCGTGCCGCGGAATGCCGTAGATGCGCGCGTAAAACGTCAAGTTCTGCATGACGGTAAGATCCGTATACAGGCTGAACTGCTGAGACATGTACCCGATGCTTTCCTTGATGCGTTCGCTTTCGCGGACGACATCAAGCCCGAGCACGGACGCGGTTCCGCCGGAAGGTTTCAGCAGGCCGCACAGCATGCGGATGACGGTGGACTTGCCGGAGCCGTTGGGGCCCAGGAACCCGAATATGGTTCCTTCATTTATGGTAAGGCTGAGATCGCTCACGGCCCGCACCGGGCCGAATCGGCGCGTCAGCCCCGAGGCTGTGATTGCGACGGACACTACGGCGTCTCCGCGCCGGCGGCGGAGAAATGGGCCACTGCCGTCATACCGGCGCGCAGCTTACCGTTCGCGGAGTTCAGTTTGATCTTGATTCCGAACACCTGCTGGACGCGTTCTTCTTTGGTCTGGAGATTGCGCGGAGTGTATTCGCCTTGCGTCGCAATCTGCTGAATTGTGCCTTGAAACGTCTCCGCGCCGTGGGCGTCGGTAGTCAGGGTGACGGTTTGGCCCACGCCCAGGCGCCCCAGCATGGCCGCGCTGACGTACACCACGAGCTTGAGGTCTTCCGGGTCCACGATGCGCGCGAATGCGCCCGGTTTCACCAGGTCGCCGGGATGGATATCCATGGATTCGATCACGCCGTCCAGCGGGGAGGTGACCACCATTTCGCGGGCGTTGGCCTCGGCCCGCTTCACATCGGCCTCGGCGGAGTCGCGCGCCGCCTGCGCCGCCTGAACGTCCTCGATGCGGGCGCCGTTGCGTATCTCTTCGTAGGCCGCCGCAGTTTGATCGGCCGCGGCTTTGGCCATCGCAACTTCCTCGGAACGCGTGCCCTGAATCAGGAGGTCGAGTTTCTCGCTCGCCGCTTGAAACTGCGACGCCGCTGCGTCGCGCGTGTGCAGCGCGACATCAAACGCCTGTTGCGAGGCGGCGTTTCCGGCGCGCAACTTCTCGATGCGTTTGAACTCCGCTTCGGCTGAATCCCGCTGCGCCTTTGCGGCGTTCGCGGTGGCCCGCGCCGCTTGGATTTCCTGTGCGCGCGCCCCTTTCACCGCCATACGAAACCGTTCTTCGGCCTGGCGCGCCACGGCCTCGGCCTGGCGCTTTTCTTCCTCGCGCGCTCCGGTTTTCAGTTTTTCGAGCAGCGCCTCCGCGCCGGCCAGCTTGGCTTTCGCCGCCGCCACCAACGCATCCGTCTCGTCGGCTTCGAGCTTGACAATCACGGCGCCAGCCTGCACGCGCGCGCCCTCCTGGACCAAGACCTCGCGAACGCGTCCGCCCACCTTCGAGCCGGCATCGATCCCGACGCCTTCTATCTGGCCTGTCACGGAGATGCCGTTACCGCCGCGCGCGTAGCATCCCGCCGCGGTCAGTACGCAAATAGCCGCAAGAATCACATACGCGGAACGCACGATTACGCCCCTTTCTTCATGATGAACAAGTAATTGAAGCCGCGTAGAAAGTAGTTGCCCGATACGGCTTCCGTGTGCCAATGCCGCCGCTTCATGGTCCGGTTATGCCGCACCACGCACACGATATCGATTGGAGTGAAGCGCTCTTCGAGCATCGCAAACAACCGCATCCCGATCGGACAGAATGGTTTCTTCTTCTTGAACGAGTCGCACACGTACAGCGCGAGGTGACGGCGGTGCTTGAGAATCCGGCCCATTTCCGCGATTACCTGCGCCATGGCCTCATAGTATTCGGGGCCGCCCGCGTCCAGCTTTCCGATGCAGGCGGGATCGTCCGAATAGTCGATATGGGTGGAATACGGCGGATCGACAAAGACAAAATCCGCCGCGCCCGTTTCCAGCGGCAGCTTTCTGGCGTCCGCGCGGACGATATCGGGCCGGTACGGTGCGATGTCATAGCCCAGCGCGCGGCGCTCGAGATCGCGGCATACGTCGAGAGTCGTGCCGCTGCCGCACATCGGGTCCACAACGAGGTCGTTTTTCCGGGTGTAGCGTTGAAGAAGGTTCCAGATTATATACGACGGCGTGGCGCCCGCGTACTCCTGATCGCCTTGCATTTCCCGGCCATAGTGCTGCGACGGGTAGTCCCAAAGTGTAGTTGTCGCAAGCTGTAGTTCGGGCTTCTTGTACATGCAGGCCTACTGTTGAAGTCTAACGTAAACGGGCGAAAAAGCGCCGCGCAAACCTGGAGAATTCATACGATCCGGGCGATCACGAGGCCCTATCCTACCCTAGCCGGCGAATCCATTGCCAATCGCAGCTACGGCGAGGCAACCGAATTGCCATGTCAAGGATCAATAGACACACGAGTTAGCTTGTTTGACAGCGCCAATGCACGCACAAGCCCGATTGGCGCTGGCAGCGAAGCCGCGCCCGCCGGTTCCAAGGCTGGCTCTTGGCCGTCCTTGTGGAAAGGGAGTATGAAAGCGTTTACCAGCACAGGTTTGTATCAGTCCGCAAACTGCCTTACAATCCCCGCAATCATGCCTCTAGTGAGAATTGCGAGAATTGTGGTGGCTTTGGCGGCTTTGTCGCTGGGCCGCGCCGCTGTGGCCGCGGAAGCGGCCTATACGCCGCTGTGCGTAGAGATAAACGCCGACCACCCCCTGTTCATTTTTGCGTGTCCGGAACCCGATTCGGGCGACGCCGAAGCGTATGCGGGGGCTACCGTGGCCGCATGGGCGGGATTGCCGGAGGACCTGCGTCCGCTGAGCGCGTTGCAGTTGTCGGTCAAAGGCGCGGACCCGTCGGCGCGCAGGGACAAACTTCGCGCCGTACTCACCAAACTTCAGGCGGCGGACGTTGCGGTGGTTATTCGGATAGCCGACGCCGATCCGCGGCAAATCTATCCGCTGGAACAGATCAAGGAGCTTCTGCGCGAATTTACCTGCATCAAGGGACTGCAGGCTACCGGTCTGAACTTCAACGAGTATTACGCCTTCGGCGCCGATGATCCGGCGGGAGAGCCTCCCCCTGCGCGGTGGCTCGGCGGGGCGATCGAACTGGCGGCGCAATACGGACGCTTTATCGCGGTGCAGTTGGATGATTTGAACTGGCCGCGCCTGATGTCGGACCCGAGATGCAGACCGCTGTATGACAAGATGCGAACTTGCGCGAACTACGTCATACCCGTCGCGGAAGCGGGAGGCCAGCATGCGATTCCCGGCATTTCCTCGACGCTGGGGCTGTGGCTGGAAGGGGCCGCGGCGCAGTGGGGAGTCGCCGCAAACTCGCGCTGGTACGCGAGCGCGCACTTCACGAAACCGGGCGAATTCGGCGGCTCGGATACCGCGCCGTCCATGCCGCCTGCGTTCTATCGCGCGCTTGTTTTCAACGGGGTTATGACCGGCGCCACGGCATACACGTTCGATTCGCCGGGCGATCTATGGTATGCCGCCGTCCACACCAGTTGGGACAATACGCTCTATCCGCTGTTGGCGGAGTTGGCGCAAAAACGCTACATCTCGCGCAAGGAACTGCTGGTGAAGGACCAGATACACGTTGCGTACCAGCTTGCGCTCTCACGCACGCCGCAAGACTTTCACCTAAACTTACGCGACATTGACGCAGTGTTCGACGCCGGCTTCCTGATCCACGCCGCCTACGGTGTGGAACGGCGCGGGCAGGTTCCGGAAGTAATTCCGAACAACGGGCGCTACTTTTGGATCCCGGTCTTGTCGCCGCATGCGCCACAAGAGACCCTGGCGTTGTTCGGAAAGGTTGTCCAGCCGGGAAGCATGGCCTCTTCTCAAGCCTGGAAGGAGCTGCTGGACCGTTTCTACGACCCTAAGGCCTCGGGAACCGCAAGCGTTAATACGGGAAAAGGTCTTCGCGGGATCTTTGTCATGCAGTCCCACGAGAACTTGTTCGAGGAGCAGAAGTATCACGTGGACGCCGCGCCAGCCGCCGTGCGCAACATCGAGGCGAAGTGGGAAGGCGCCGCAGTGGCGCTGTCGTGGCCTTTCCGGGAAGGCGACGTCGCCTATAACGTGTATCGTCGAGTCGCGCCCGAGACGCGGTTCACCGTCGTCAAGCACGATCTGGATCAGCGGCAATGGCCCGACACCGCTGTGAGCGCCACCGACACCGTGACGTACACCGTAACCGCGTTGACCACGGAAAAGGAGCCCATGGAGGGCACGGTCAATTTTGGCGACTACCTCGTGTTCAGCGCGGTCGAAAGCCGTGTGGCCGAGGAAGTCACCGTCGGCCCGCTCAGCCAGGCGGCGAAAAGCCAGCCCGTTACGCCGCCGGCGGACACGCGGCCCAAGAATCAGGAGTGGTGGCCGAACTATGCGGGTGTGGACGAAAAGTACAAGCAAGCCGCGGCCGCCGTCGTGGCCCGCATCGAAGCCTGGGACAAGGCCTTTTCGAGTAAGGACCTCGATGCCGTGCTGGATTTGTATAGCACGGACTACGAAGATCCTCAGGGGTGGCGCTTCCAGTATGTCGTCCGCGCCTACAAATGGTTCTTCGAGCGGTATGGCGCTTGCCGGATGGAACGCCAGATCCGCCAGTGGAACTTCAAGAATTTTGAGAGCTCCGGCCAAGTGGAAGTCCTGCTCTATTGCCGATTCACCGGCGTCGCTACGACCGACTCGTCGGGACGATTTGCGGACGTGGAGGCGTACTTTCCGCGAACGGTCGGCGGGGAAGTCTGGGTGTCCTTCTCGGACCCGCTTCAGGTGTGCCGTATCGTGCGCACAAACCCGGCCTTGCCGAACTTCAACGACATCCTCAGTTTTTCCGCGGGCCCCTTCGATGGTTTCCAACTGGGGCCCGACCAGCGCAAGGGAAAGCAATAGCTAGGAATTCGGCCAGAAAGTCGGCTTTATGACGCGGCGCGGCCAGAAAGCGTCTGTAAGTTGTTAAATAGCAGCGACGACTCGTACGGAGTTTTACTATTCGGAGGCATTCTGGCCGCGCCTCTAGTTACCCCGCGAGTTCTCTCGGACATTTCTTTGCCGCCACCACACCACGAGAGTGTCGTCCTACGGCCCTGCTATGGCAGCCTAGGGCATCGCCCTGGGAACACGTTACCGCCCCACGGACAGCCCTGAAAGGGCGCGCTATCACTTCGTCAGCGCCATCTACACGCCCAAGGAATTCTAGCACGGAAGCCCCCCATAGTACGCCCTTTCAAGGCTCACACGATTCCGACGTTATTTCCCAGGGCGCTGCCCTGGGCTGGTATAGCGCCGCCCTTTCAGGGCAGCAGAACTCGAGCCCAGGCCTTTGATGTCCAAGTGGCCCCGTGAAGTTTCCATCCGTTTGGGATCAATCCTGTAACGGGTGTTTGGCAAAGATGGAGTCTTGAAAAGCGCTACTCCGTCGACGACCAGATAACCTCATCGCTCTGCTGCGACAATTCCGGCGCCGAGGATGTCCGAGAATGAGCACTGGCTAATCAGCGATAACCGACAGGACCTCTTCGATTCTCACCGGCAGACTTGGTGGATTAGCTATTATTTGGTCCACAATCGGTCGACCTCATCCCGTCTACTTGCGCTTCTTCCACTTGGCCTTCATGGCCAGCATTTCCTTGTTTGGCGTGATAGCGCGCGAAGTCATTTGGCGCTTCGGGTCCATTTGCCATTTGTGCGTGAACGCGTCGCGCATGACCGGCAACCGCTTCGCAACCGGGGGAACCTTGGCCACGCGGCCTGGCTCGGCCGCATACCAATAGGCGACGCTGCTCATTTCGTTGCAGAGGTGATTGCCGTGGCCGTGCTCGATAGTGGCCTTGATGGACTTGGTAAACCGGACGGGATTCTCGATGTGGTGGACGTAGCTGGTTTGATACCCGCCGGTGTTGGATTCGTGAATCGAGGATCCGTTGCGCATGAACGCGTTGGGCTGCATGCCCCACGCCTGGTTGAGGTAATCCTCGCTACCCGTGCCGTGCAAGTCGGGCGGCCATTTATAGCCGTCCACCCAGATCATGTCGTCGCCTTCGCCCCACCACGTGCCCTGGAAATTCGTCACGCTAAGGTTGCAGCCGATGTAGTGGCCCCGGCCTTTGGTATCGAGAATGACGTAGTTGTTGTCCCACGCCGTCTTCTCTTTGTTGACGATATCGGCCTCCGGTTGATTTGCGAGTATTTCGTGGCCCCATCCGCCGAACGGATTTTCACGCCGGAACTCCGCGTGGAAATAGAGTTCCTCATCCGCCAGCGGCTTGTCGTACCGCTCGTAATCGACGTAGAAGTACTGGCCGTGCTCCTCGCCGCTGTCGTTAATCAACTCGATCAGCGCGCGTTCGCGGAAAGGCATTTGGGCATAGCAGTTGAGCGCGCAGCCGTCGTTGAATTTGTTGTTGTGGTGAGTCGACGCGCTGAAAAGAAAACTCTGATAGGAATTGACGATGCCGTGTCCCAGTCCGAAGAAATCCCCCAACGGGACGAGTACGCTGGGGTGCTTCGCATTATCCCAGGTGAACCGCAACAGGCATTCACGGTAATGCTGGTGCTGCGTCATCCAGATGTGCGTGATTCGCCCCGGCCCCTTGATATCGGCCAGAACCCGGGTTTCGCCCTTCTTGAAGAACCACGCGTCCCGGTTGCGTCCGGTCGTATCCCACGACGAGAAACGCCCCGGCTTCCCACTTCCCAATTTGGTCAGACGCTCGTACATGAATAGGCCTCCCTGAGTTTGTTTTGTGATCGGCGGAGGCCAGCATGGCAAAATGGCGCAGTCCTGCGCAAGTCGTTCGGATGTGCGTGGCGAAGGCAGCGAGAGAAAGGCGGAGCTTTGATGAACTGGGCGAAGAAGATTGTTGTGGCGGGACGGCTGCCCGAGGAATATGAACGCCGCATTCGCGCCGAGTTTCCCGGCGTAACCTTGGTGATCTGTGGTGGAGACGCCGAGCGCATTCGCGAGGAAATCGTGGATGCGCACATGGTCTTTGGGCGGGTCACGCGCGACCAGTTTCTGCTAGGGCGCGCGCTCGAGCTCGTTCACGTTTCGGTTGCCGGCGTGGAGTCAATGTGCTTTCCGGAGATGGTGGCCAGTCAGGTCGTGATGACCAACAGTCGAGGCATTCACAGCCGGCCCATGGCGGAACACATTCAGGCGATGATGCTGGCGCTATACCGTAACTTGCCCGCGATGTTGAAGGCGCAATACGAGACGCGGTGGGCGCCGTTACCACGCGAGCAGTTCTCGACGCTTGAAGGAAAGACGGTGGGCTTGCTGGGAACCGGCACCATCGGAGACCTCACTGCCAAGCTATGCCAGGCGTTCGGCTGCCGTACGATTGGGTTCAATCTCTCCGGACACCGGACCATACACATTGAAAGCGTATACTCCGGCCGCGCCCTTTCCGAGTTTCTCGCCCTTTCGGACGTCGTGGTGAACACTCTGCCGCACACGCCCGCGACCCGCGGATTGATGGGCGCGGAGCAATTCAGTCGGATGAAACGGAGCGCCATCTTCATCAATGTGGGCCGTGGCGCTACGGTCGCTGAACCCGCTCTGGTCAACGCGTTGCAGGAAGGGAGCATCGCGGGCGCCGGTCTGGACGTATTTGCCCAGGAGCCTCTAGCGCCGGACAGTCCTCTTTGGAGAATGCCGAACGTGATCATCTCCCCCCACCAATCTGGCGATGTACCCAGTACCGCCGCGCGCGTGTACGACCTCTTTATCGAGAACTTGCGGCGCTATCGAGACGGACAACCCCTGCTCAACGTGGTGGACAAGGCCAAGGGCTACTGAGAGAGGCCAGATCCAACGGTCCTGCGCCGCCGGTTGGCCGCGTAGGCCAGCCCGCGCGCGTTCATCACGACGTCGTAGTTCAAGAGGGTGACCTCGTCGGGCGTCATCCGCAAGCCGCAGCGCCGGGCGGTATCGAACACATCGGCGCGGACACGATCCTCGCACCACGTCTGCAGGGCATCGCCATCCATGCCGCCGGAGGCGCCGTCCTCGAGAATGGACTCCAACGCAGCGATGGACTCCCTCAATAGGGCGGCGCACTTCGCGGGATCGGTGAATATCCCGTAGTGCGACAAGTAGATCCGCTCGGGGGCCATCGCCATGATCTTGCCGGCGCTGATAAAGGCCTCCTTGGCGTCGAATTCAGTCGGTGTGCTCGAGGAGACCAGCATTGGAGAGGAGCCGTATTGCAGGCATGGATACGCGATTCCAAAGGTGTCCCCGGTGAAGACGCCATTCGTTTCAGAGTCGTGAATGACCATATGATGATTGGCGTGGCCGCGCGTATGAACGAAGGTTAGCGTTCGTCCTCCCAGATCGATCCGTTCCCCGTCCGCTATTGCGCGGACCTTTCCAGCCGGCACGGGCTTGACTGCCCGGTACAACGCGGTGAACGCGTGCTCCCCGTACACCGCAATCGTGCCCGCGACCAAGCGCGCGGGGTCATACAGATGACGAACCGCGCTCGGGTGCGCCAGGACGGTTGCGTTGGGGCAATGCTGGAGGAGTTCGGTGGTTCCTCCGCAATGATCAAGGTGCACATGGGTAATGATCAGATAGGCGACCTGTTCGGGGCGCAGTCCCTGCTGTTCGAGCGCCTGCAAGAGGCGGGGAACTGCGAACTCAGTGTTGTTGTCGATAAAGGCCGCGGCGCCACCGCTGGCGAGAAGATACGCCGCAGCGCGCTCGGGATGCACGTAATGACAGTCAATCTGGACGACTGCGCCGCTCTTGGTATCCTGAAGCATGAAAAGACCTCGTTTAGATTGGTAGTAACGTGTAGCGCCGGGTACGCTTTGCGCTATGAGGGCGCTATGGTAATTCGCGCGCCTTGCGAAGACAAGCGGATGAGTTGCTCGTTTCCAAATGCCGCCGGATTGTGTTAGCATTCGGGCGAAATGGGACTTGCCCTTATGAGAAAACCACGTTCTGTAATATCCATGGATAGCGACAAGCTGGGTGTGGCTATTGGCGCATTATTCGCCACCGTGGTGATGGCGGCAGGCTTCTTCTACACCCAGCTTTCCGGCTGGGAAGTTGCGTTCCGCACCGCAGTCACGTTCGTGGCCGTATACGTGGTTACGTTTGTATTTGTGCGCATACTTTTGGCGATCGCGCCGGGCGAGTCTAAGACAGACCGTAAAGGCGGACGCAGTATCCGTCAGGCGGATTCCAAAGACATGGGAGATCAAGAATGAATCGCGTTGTAGTGTTGTCCGCTATTTTGGCGCTTGCGGCCGGCCTTGCCGGCGCCCAGGCGCCGAATCTGGAGCAGATGGACATCGTATTGAAGACGGTGCCCGATGGTCCGATAGCCAAGGTAAACGGCGCTGTAATTCCGCGAACCGACTTCACGGACCTGTATCGGAGCGAACTCAAACGCCAAGAGGCGATGAAACGCTCCCCGCTCACGGATCGGGAGCGGCTCGAGTTGGGGGTCCATTGCCTGGGGATGATTGTCGAGAACGAAATCGTGTACCAAGAGGCGCTCAAGCGGAAACTCAAGGTGTCCGACGAAGATGTGGCCAAGGGCTGGCAGGCGGAAGTCAAGCTGATACAGAATCAGCTTGGAAAAGACGCCACGACCGCCCCTAGCGAAGACGAGCTTTTGAAGATGGCGGGCGTGAGCAAGGAATCCGCCATGGAAGAGGTGAAGAAGGCCCAGCTTATCGAAAAAGCGCGCGCGGAAATCGCGAAGGAAAAAGGGGTCTCCGTCACCGATAAGGAGATCGCGGCATTCTTCGAGGCGAACAAGAGCAGGGCGGGACGCGCGGACCAGATGCATATGAAGCAGATTTTCATTCGCGCCAATAAGGGCCGGGCCACGGGAGGACTTTCTCCAGAGAAAGCCAGGGAAAAGGCCGAAACCGCTCTCAAGAGCATCAAGGCGGGACAGAGCTTCGAGGCGGTGGCCAAGAATATGTCCGATGGAAAAGAGAAAGAAAACGGGGGCGACTTGGGGATGAGACCGGTACGCGCGTTGCCGCCGTTCCTGGTGGACGCCGCGAGCAAGCTTCAGCCGGGCGACGTGAGCGGGGTTATCGAGAGCGAATACGGGTTTCATGTGGTCAAGTTGGTTGAGAGCGTGGCCGGCGTAGATCTGACGCTGGAGAAGGCCTCGCCGGAGATTAAGAGGATTCTGACAGCTCAGAAGAGCGATGCGATTGTCCGCGAGTACTGTGAGAGTTACATGAAGAACCCGAAGACCCCCGAGGCCGTGCAGGTATACCTGGATCTGAACAAGACGCTCTCGCTCCACCCGGAACTGAAGCTTAGTGGCGAGTAGTCGTGCTTAGCTTGGCCGGGCTGGCGCTCATGGCGTGCGTGGGCGGGGCCAACGGCGGTTATGCCTGGCCGCTCGACCTGCCTCAATCGCTCACCTCGAGCTTTGGTGAGTACCGCGCGCGCAAATTCCACGCGGGAATCGACCTCCGTACGGGCGACCCCGGCAAGGAAGTCCATGCCGCGGACGATGGCTTCGTCTCGCGGGTTCGCAGCGGGCCCTGGGGGTACGGCAAGGCCGTCTACATTACGTTGAAGGACGGCAACGTCGTCGTGTACGGCCATCTGAGCGATTTCTATCCCCCGTTGCGCGACTACGTTCACAAGGCGCAGCATGCGGCGCACAGCTACTCCGTCGAACTGACCCCAGGGCCGGACGAGTTCCCCGTGAAGCGCGGTCAGGTCGTCGCGAAGTCCGGGGAAACCGGAGCAGGTCCGCCACATCTTCATTACGAGATTCGCGATCCCCAGGAGCGTCCTCTCAATCCCCGTTTGCTTGGCGTCACATGGCCCGACACGACGCCTCCGGTTATCCACAAAGTATTGGTTGTTCCGGCGACTCCGGACGACCGGGTGAACGGCGACATTCTTCCCGTGACGCTCAGCGCCCGTGCCGTGGACGGCGTCTATCGAACCGAACCTGTGCGCGTGCAGGGCCGGGTCGGATTCGGGGTGGACGTGATTGATCCCGCCAACGAGAATTCCAACCAACTGGGCGTCCACATTCTTCGTACCTCAATGGACGAGAACGAATTATTCCGGATAGTCCATGACCGGCTGAGTTACGACACGATCGGCAACGGCGCGGTCGCGTATCACCCTTTCGTCCTGGACAAAGGGCGCTTTCTGCTTCAGTGGCGGTGGCCCGGGAACGTGTGCGACATTTTCCAGCCCTCGCCGTCGGATGGCTGGTACACGGTACCCAGCACTCACGCCGACGCGCGCATCGAGGCGGTGGACTTCCTACTGAACAAGGTTGTGGTCACCGTGCCGCTCGAGCCGGGCGCGCCGGATACGCCGCCCGCGCCGGACTCCGCCGGCGGCGGACATGGTGTCATGCGCGTCGACTGTTTCGGAATCTGGCTGGTGGTCACGGCGGAATTTTCGGCCCCCGAGCCGGAATTGCCCGCGCTTCGGATCGATGGCGCCTCGGAAAGCGAGCAGCGTCCATTCTTCCGGGTTAACGCCACCACATTCCGCGCCGGATTTTTGCCCCGTGACGCTACGCGCGAGGTGACGGTGCGCACCGCGCATCCTCGCATGGCGCCTGTTGAGCAGCACATCGACGTCTTCGTACGCGGCGCCGCGGATACTTCGGTGACGCGCAATACTGTGACGGCCCGCGTCCACAAGAATTCGCCGTACGGAAACCTTTTTCTCACGGTCTATGCGACGCCCCGCCCAGATGCGCCGGCCGGGCTTGTTCCTCTAGGGACGAGTTATCGGTTGTGGCCGGACGATTCGCCGATTGACACTCCCGTCGAGGTATCGTTTCCCGCTCCTGCCGGCGCCCAGAAGGCTGACCGGCTGCGAGTCTATCGCAACACGAGCGACGGCTGGGAGGTCCAAGATACGAAACGCGCCGGTGATCAGTTAACGATCTCCATGCGCCGATTCGGAACATATGCGGTCATGGAGGACAGACAGGCCCCCGCGATCTCGCTTGTTGCGCCCGTCAATCCGGCGGACCTGGACTCCGCGCGTCCGCCGCTCAATATCAAGGTCACCGATTCGGGTAGCGGCGTGGCGGAGGTCTCTGCGACGTGTGATAGGCAATGGCTGCTGATGGAATACGATCCGGAACGTGACTTGGCCGAGTGGGCTCGAGACGAGGAAATCGCTCCGGGGCCGCACACCGTTGTATTCAAGGCCGTGGACCGGGTAGGTAACGCGGCCACGCTCAAACACGAGCTTCGGAAGATCCCTCCTGAGAGCCCCTAACAAAACTGCCTGACGCATGTTGTAGCGCCGCCGTCCCGGCGGCTTCGGGACGCGTTTACCTTGCCGGCGAGGACGCCGGCGCTACGGAATCGCGCCATCGCGCAAGGACTCGTTAGTGACACTTAGAAGAATGCTTCGGGACGCGTTTACCTTGCCGGCGAGGACGCCGGCGCTACGGAACCGCGCTATTGCCCAAGGTTTTGTTAGTGACACCAAAAAGAATGCTCCGTGCGGGAGCGCCCAAGAATAGTAGTCCAAGACTTTGCGGGAAATGGTCATTTGCTTTTGGGCGCCTGTTTGCTAGAATGACGGCTGTTTTGTTTTCATTGGCCCACACGCGGAGGGAGTTCCGATGAAACTCGCGGTACAGGACGGTCTATTGCCCGGCAGGTCGCTGGCGGAGAAGCTCGATAACGCGGCTCGGTATGGATTTGACGGAATTGAGCTGGGGGGCGGGTGGCTCCTGGAACACGGCGACGAGGTGGTACGCGCCCTGGAGAACCATCCGGTGAAAGTATCCTCTATCTGTTCCGGCTACCGTGGCTGCCTGCTCGATCCCGTCAAGGCCGAGCGCGACAAAGCCGTGGGCGACATGGAGAAACTCCTGCAATTGGGCGGACGGATTGGCGCGACCGGACTGATCTTCGTTCCGGTGTTCGGCGGCCCGCGGCTGCTCGACTTGTCTCCGTATCGAACCGCGATTGACCTCGAGCATGAGTTGCTGGCGGATCTGCTCGATCGCCTGTCCGACACGGCGGAAAAATCGAAATGCCTGCTCTTGCTCGAGCCGCTGAATCGCTACGAAACGCACATGATCAATCGCTTGGAGCAGGCTGTTGCGGTCGCCAAACGGGTCAAGCGCAAAGGGCTCGCGGTCATGGCCGACCTGTTCCACATGAGTATCGAGGAGGACGACCTCTCCTCGGCGATCTGCGGCGCCGGCAAACTTATCCGGCACGTACACCTGGCTGACAGCCAGCGCCTGCAGCCCGGCACAGGCCATACCGATTTTCGCGGCGCATTCCGCGCGCTGAAGGAGTCGGGTTTCAGCGGATACATGGCGCTCGAGTGCGGCGTGCGCGGGCCCGCAGCCACGGCGCTGCCGGCGTGCGTGAAATTCATGCGAAAGCAAATGCGTTAGCCAAGTTTTCACGGGGACGCGGACCTTGATGCGCGGGTCTGAACGCGGAACGGGAGAGCGTCATGATCAAGATAGCCGCAGTGGGGTGTGGCGGTATTCAGAACGAGCACTATCGTCACTTGAGCGCTATCCACGACGTGAAACTCGTGGGACATTGCGATATCGACAGGGCGCGCGCCGAGGACGCCGCGAATCAGTATGGGGGAGACGCCTTCATCGACTACGAGGCCATGTACGACAAAGTGAAGCCTCATGCGGTGTATATTAGCGTCCCGCCCTTTGCCCATTCCGGCATGGAAGAGGCTGCGGCCGCACGGAGCATACACCTGTTCATCGAGAAGCCTATCGGATGGGACTGCACGGCCGCGAAACGGATCGGCGCCGCGATTAAGAGAGCGGACATCATTACCAGCGTAGGGTACTGCTGGCGCTACTACGACACGGTGGCCAAGGCGCGCGAAGTCCTTCGAGGCAAAGCGGTATCGCTGATACGCGGCGCGTGGAACGGCGACATGCCGGGCGTGTGGTGGTGGCGGCGCATGGACAAGAGCGGGGGCCAGGTGAACGAGCAGACCACGCACATTTTTGACCTCGCGCGATACCTGTGCGGCGACGTCGCCGAGGTATACGCCGCGGGGGCGACCGGCTGCCAGACTCACGTCGAGAACTACACCGTCCACGACAGCAGCGTCGTTACCCTGCGGATGAAGAGCGGCGCGGCAGGCGTGATTACCTCGTCGTGTGTGGCGAGCCATCACGGCGACGTCGGTCTTGAGATCGTCACGCCGGAGGCCACCGTGAGTATCCGTTTTGGCAAGTTGACCGTTCACGAAGACGGAACGGTAACGGAATACTCGCCAAAGGTGAACATCTACGGCGAGGAGGATCGGGCGTTCATCGAGGCCGTTCGCACCGGCAAGCGGACCAAAATAAAGTCCTCGTTTGCGGACGCGCAAAAGACATTTGCCGTTACCTGCGCGGCCAATGAATCCATGCGATCCGGCTTGCCCGTCAAACCGTAGCGCGGCGTTTGCGCCGCACGATTGAAAGAGAGTTTCGGTGTGAACATTCCCGGCGCCGGTACATATCGCGATTCAAGGGTGCTGGTCCTTGGCGGACTTGGCTTCATTGGAAGCAATCTCGCCGTTCGCTGCGTTGAACTCGGCGCCCGCGTGACGGTATACGATTCGCTGATGTCGCGAGGAGGCGGAAATCTTGCCAACCTCGACGGTTTCCGGCAAAGCGTACGGGTTATCATCAATGATATTCGCGACGCGAACCTGCTTAGTCCTATCCTGGCGGAGCAGGACATCATCTTCAATTGCGCCGGCCATACATCTCACACGTATTCACTTAAAGATCCCTATCTGGATATCGACATCAATTGCAAGGGGGCCATGAACATCCTGGAAGGGGTGCGGCGCGGGAATCCCGGCGCGCGCGTGGTATATGTCGGCACGAGCACGCAGTGCGGCCGGATGGTTCACAATTCCATTGACGAATTGCATCCCGAGTTTCCTGTCGACATCTATTCGGCAAATAAGAGTGTGGCCGAAAAGTACCATCTCATCTATCACAACGTCTATGGCGTGAAGGCCAGTGTCATTCGCCTGGCGAATATTTTCGGACCACGCGCGAAGATCTCCAGCGCCGACGCGGGCGTGCTGAACTACTTCATCGGGCGGGCGTTGCAGGACAAGCCGCTGACGATCTACGGCGAGGGGACCCAATCGAGGAACGTGTTGTACGTGGACGATTGCGTGGATGCCTTGATACTGGCCGGGGTTCATGAGACGGCGCCGGGCGGGGTCTTCTTCGCCTCCGCGGACCAAGGGTATTCCATCAACGAATTTGCGGAAATGGCGGTTGCCGCTGTCGGGAAGGGCAGTGTTACTCACGTGGCGTGGCCGGCCGATTGGGTCAATCTCGATGTGGGCGATGCAGTCGTCTCCAATGCGAAGATAAGAGACGTCCTGGGATGGACCCCCAGCACCGACATTTCGACGGGACTGCGGAAGACAAAGGAGTTCTTCGAGGCGCGCATGGACGCCTATTTTTCCTGAGGGGGAAGCGTGTACCGATTGTCGCGTCTATCCGAAAAACTCCCGAATCGCCTGCGCGATTGCCGTGATGGACGCGTCCGGAAGCTCGGGATACATGGGCAAGGACAGAACCTGCTGGCACGCGGTTTCGGCGACGGGATAGTCGCCAGTAGATCGGCCCAGGTGGGCGTAGGCCTTCTGCAGGTGAATCGGGATTGGGTAGTGAATCAGGGTACCAATCTCGCGCCGCTTGAGATGCTCCTGTAGCGCATCGCGCCGGTCGCAGCGCACGACGAACAAGTGATAGATGGCCTTGGCCCATGACGCCTCCGCAGGCAACACGAGCGGGACGTCCGCTAGCTGCCTCGTGTAGGCGGCGGCCCGATTGCAGCGCGCCTCGTTCCAGGCGTCTAGATGCTTGAGCTTCACCCGCAGAATGGCCGCCTGCATTTCATCGAGCCGGCTGTTGAATCCTTGGATGGTGTGATGGTAGCGCCGTTCCTCGCCATAGTTGCGCAACATGCGGACGGTCTGCGCCAACGCCGGATCATTTGTCACGACGGCGCCGCCGTCACCGTAGGCTCCGAGGTTCTTGCTGGGGTAGAAGCTGAACGCGGCCGCCGCGCCGAAGGCGCCGCACCGCGCGCCGCGGTACTCGGCCCCGTGCGCCTGCGCGCAATCCTCGATAACGGGTATTCCCCGGCGGCTGGCGACGGCCAGAATCGGCGCCATATCGCAGGGATGGCCGTAGAGATGAACGGGGACAATGGCTTTGGTTCGGGTGGTAATGGCGTCGTGCAGACGGTTTGGGTCCATCGTTAGCGTGGATGGATGACAGTCTACAAGAACGGGCGTCGCGCCGCTGAACGCAATTCCGCTCACGGTGGGCACGCACGTGTTTGCGACCGTGACGACCTCGTCACCGGCGCCGACGCCAACGGCGCGTAACGCGAGGTGCAGCGCCTCCGTTCCCGACCCGACGCCCACGGCGTGTTTCGCCCCGACGTAGGCGGCGAATTCCTCCTCAAACGCCTGCACCTGCTTGCCCAGGATGAACCAGCCGCTGGCAAGCACCTCGTCAATTGCGCGGCGAATTTCCGGCTCGATGGTTTGGAACTGAGTGGTCATTTCGCCAAATGGGATCATGGCTTCGCGCTCTTTCCGTCCGGCGCGCGGCGGCCACGCAGCCGGTAGAATACGACCTCGGTGAGCCACAGTTTACCCAGTCCAATCGCGGTTCGAACTAAGCGCGAGAAATTGAAGAACTGCGATTTTCCGTAAGTGCGTTCGTAGTGGTGGACTGGCGCCTCGACGAATCGGAAGCCGGCGCGCGAGATTTTGGTCATCATCTCGGCGCAAATGATTCCGCTGTTATGAACCAACTCAATCTGGTCGAATACCGCCCTGCGGATTAATCGGAAATCACAGTCCGTATCGCGCACCGGAATTCCAAAGAGGACTTTCACGGTCCAGTGGTAAATGCGTCCGATTATGATTCGGTGCAGAGGATCGTGCCGTTGGAGTGTGTAGCCTTGAACGATATCTACGCCGGGCCCCGCCTTTTCGACGAGCAACTCCAACTCGCGCACGTCGTATTGGGCGTCACCGTCGGTGTAGAAAATCCAGTCTCGCGTCGCGGAGGCAAAACCCGTGCGCAGCGCGCCGCCGTACCCCCGGTTCTTCTCGTGCCGGATAATGCGCACCCGCGGAAACTGTTTTTCAATCTCATCCAGAACCGCCAGCGTCTTGCTTCTGCTGCCGTCATCGACGATCGTCAGATCGTAGTCCAGCTCCAGCCGCTCGGCGGTGTCGATAGTCAGCAACACCATGCTTCCAATAGTGCCCCAGTCGTTGTAGCACGGGTAGAATATGGACACCGACATCTTGGCCATCCAATGGACACTCCAGTCGCCTCATCCGAAACGCGCTCCAACCGTGACTCTGGCGGAGTAAGCGGGCGCATTATATATAGTTTAGTAATTGGGGTCATCTCCGCAAGTAAGGTACGCGCCGCGGACTACGAGGTCACACCGCTGATACGCCGGGTTCCGGTCAGGACGCTTTGAGAGTTTGGGAATCCGGCCAGATTGGCTTTCTGGATGCGCGTCCGGAGCGTTTACGGGCTTGGAAACACTTCGTGCCGCTGTGGTAGGGTGGGTGCTCAGCCGCAGCGAGGCCGCACGGGCTCAAGGGATTAGTGTGAGACGAGTAGCAAAGATAGGTGTGGGTATCGTCATTGCGGCGGGCCTTTTATGGCTGCTCTTCCGCAACACCACTATTGCGGAACTCTGGGACGCGGTGCGGAGGCAAGACATCCGATGGCTGCTCGCGAGCCAGATCGCGGTAGCGCTCGGCGTTGTGGTTCGCGTTCAGCGGTGGGACTATATCGTCCGTCCGGTTCAACCCGTTTCCTTTCGTCATCTGCTCAGCGCGACTCAAATCGGATATACCGCGAACTTCGTGTTGCCGTTTCGTCTTGGAGAAATCGTTCGGGCGCTGACGCTGACCCGTTTGACGGGAATCGCGGTGGCGAAAGCGGTCGCGCTGGCGGCTATGGACCGCGTGGCTGACCTATTTGGGATGGCGATAGTGATGGCCATCGCCGCGTTTGCCATGTGGAATACCGCAGACTTGGAATTGCCTCGCGAAACGTTGGGCTTGCCAAAGGACGTGGTGTTTTCGGCGGCTCAGGTGCGCGCAGCCGCGGCAATCACTGGCGGACTGGTGGTAGTGGCTATACCGGTCATGGCGGCGCTGTATCTGAATCAGGCGCGCGCACTACAGGTCATTCGGGCGATTGTGGGGCGAATCTCCCGACGCTTTGCTGATTGGTCCTGCCGGTTGCTGACCCAGGCGGCTGGCGGCCTGATGGTTTTCGAGTCCGGGCGGGCGTTGGCAATGGCGTTGGCCATGACCCTGGTGACGTGGGCATCCTACCTTCTTGCTACGCAGTGCCTCGTATACGCCTTTCACATACAAGCGCCCTGGTTCTTTGCGTTTGCGCAGATTGCGATTTTGGGAGTGGGCATAAGTGTGCCGAGTACGCCGGGTCTGCTCGGCCAGTATCAGGTACCCATTGTGGTGGCGTTGAGCATGTTGGTTCCGGGGTTGCCCGATACGCAAGCCAAGGCCTTTGCGTTGGTCTCCTACTTCGCTTTGGAGGCCCCGGTGGTGTTGCTGGGGGTCATTTGCCTTGCTCTGGAAAAGCTGAACCTGTTCGAATTGACGGCCGAAACCCCGAACGCGCCGAAGTGAAACGCCGTCCGCAATCTCGATGGCGGCTCAGGACTAGTTGCGGGGCAAGCGAGCGCGTTATTGTTTGACGAGTTTCATAACCGGCGCGATCACTATCCCGCTAACGGCGTATCCGACCGCAAGCAGGAAACCAAGAACGGTTGACGCTAGCACCCGTCCCTTGCGCCCCAGCATTCCGGGCTGTTCGGGAACATAGGTCTCATCGCTCAACCGGTTCAGGCCCACCGGAGCGATGCCGGCGTCTGACTTGATGGTAGCCATGTTGTTCCCTGCATCCAGCGACAGATCCAACTGAGCGATTTCCACGAGCGAAGACTTCATATACTCTTCTTCGGTATCCAGACGAGTCTGGGCTAGTTCGTGTTTGGCCAAGTTGGCCTGAACTTCAGCCTGCTGTTTGCGGAGTCTCTCGATCTCCAGGGTCAACTGGTCAAGCGAAGCCTTGAAGCCTGCCACCTGTTGAAGATTCTTGTTAATCTCGCCGGTCAGCGTGACGTAGTTGGGGTTCAACTCCTGAGACACCATCCCCTTCTTCTCCAAGTCCGCCTTAACCGCGTCCCCCTTGTTCTCGCTGGTGACAATCCACCACGCGGTATCCGCGGGAGACTTGAACAACTCCTTGATTTCGGGCTCGGTCTTGAGCTTCTCCTGGGCGGCCACCAATTGTTGCTCGGCCCCCTTCAAACTCACCTGGGTGGACGCCAGTTGTTTCTCCTGATCGACGATAAGCTCCTGCCGCTTCTCCAGTTCGAGTCTCATCAGGTCCACATCCCATAGGGATTCCTCTTCACTTTGTTTGATCCAGATGGTGTCCAGAATCGCCTGCTGGCTGGCCTTCTGTTTTCCAAGCACTTCCTTGGCGGCGGAGATCTGCATCATGTTGGCGCGATGCGCGACATCAATCATGATGTCCGCCCACGCGTTTGCGATAGTCTGCGCCAACACGGCGTTTTCAGCTGTGGCGCCGAGCACCAGCAGTGGAGCGTAGTTGACCGGGCGGGTAGTGGGATCGACCGTGATTGTCGTCGCCCTAAGCATCCTCAAGAAATCGCGAATCTCGGGCGTCCCGTCCGGAAAGGCTTTTTCCTTGTCGAGACGGGCCAGCAGTTGCCCTATAACATCCATCGACTCGGCCAGCGACTCATAGGCTTTGGGATTCATTGCGCCGGGAACGCGGGGCTCTGCCTCCTTGAACGGCACGGTAGTGACGACGAGTGTGGTCTCGGAAGTGTATTGATTGCCCTTGAGAAGTTCTTTGCCCAGACTCGCCAGAAACGCCAGAGCCGTGACGGCTATTACAAGCTTTCGTTGCCTGTAAATCGCTCTGATGTATTGGAGTGTGGTCTCATTTAACATTCGGTATCCTCGGCGTTATTTCTACTACTTGGGAGCATAACAGGAACGCAGTGACGCCATCGCACTACAACTGAAGCAGATATCTCGAATTCTCGTTCACACTATAACAAAACCTTGGAGGCCCGGACAAAGAACGCCCCGTGTATTCGTCGATCAAGACCCAGCCAAGAGCCGGCAAACAGACTATGGAACATCACTGGCGCACAATCTCGGCCAGACTGGCGCACACGTAGTCGATCTGGCCGCCAGTCAGTTCCGGGAACATCGGAAGAGAAAGCAGCCGGCTCGCGCACTTCTCGGCGACCGGAAAGGCGCCGGGTCCAAGGCCCATGCTCCGGTAGGCGTTTTGCAGGTGCAATGGAACGGGATAGTGAAGTCCGCTATCAATACCCCTTTCTTTCAGCGCCTTCTGCACGGCGTCCCGGTTATCGACCTGAATCACGAAAAGGTGCCAAATCGGCAGACAGTGGGGCGCAGTGGCCGGCAAGGCAATCCCGGTTGCGCCGCTGAGTCTCTCGATATAGCGTTGCGCGTGCGCGCGCCGCAATTTGTTCCACTCGGATAGGTGACGAAGCTTGACCCGCAACGCCGCCGCCTGGAGGGCATCGCAACGTCCGTTGTAGCCTTCGATCTCGTGGTGATATTTCTTGCTTTGGCCGTGGTCGCGCAACATCCGGATTCGGGCGGCGATATCGGCATCCTGAGTTGTCACAGCCCCGGCTTCGCCGCAAGCGCCCAAGTTCTTCCCGGGATAGAACGAGAACTCGGCCAGGTTGCTTCGGGAACCAATCTTCTGGCCTCTGTACTCGGCGAGTTGCGCTTGCGCGGCGTCCTCGACGACCCAGAGTCCGTGTTTTCTCGCGATGGCTTCGATGGGGTCCAGGTCCGCCGGCTGTCCGTACAAGTGGACCGGCACAATTCCCTTCGTGCGCGAGGTGATGGCCGCCTCGATCTTGGCCGGGTCGAGGTTATAGGTCGCTGGGTCAATGTCGACAAATACGGACGTTCCACCCGCCTGGCTTATTGCCTCGACGGTCGCAATGAACGTGTTGGGTACAGTGATGACCTCATCTCCGGGTTTCAGCCCGTGCGCGATGAGCGCAAACCTGAGGGCGTCGGTGCCGCTCGCGAGGGCGACAGCGTGCTTCGCGCCGCACGCGGCCGCGAATTCCTGCTCGAACGCCGTGACGTGCTCACCGCCGACGAACCCGGCGGAATCGAGTATTCCGCTCCAAAGCGCCAAAATCTCCTCTTTGAGCGGACGATGTTGCGCCTTGAGATCCAGGAAAGGTACGTTCATCACGCCTCCACGTTGCGGAAGAAACGGGCCGGATTACCGGCCCAGATCTCGCCCGGCGGGACGGACTTTGTCACCACGCTTCCCGCGCCGATAATGGCGCCGGCGCCGATGGTGACCCCGCACAGTATTGTTGTTCCGGAGCCGATGGACGCGCGGATGCCGACACGGGTCGGGCTGACACGCCAATCCGCTTCGGTCTGAAGCGATCCATCCGTATTGGTGGCCCTCGGGTACTTGTCGTTAATGAACGTTACGCTGTGGCCTATGAAGACCCCGTCTTCGACCGTAACCCCCTCGCATAGAAAGCTGTGGCTCGATATTTTGCAGTCCGCGCCAATCGTCACACCCTTTTGTATCTCCACAAAAGCGCCAACCTTCGTGCGGTCGCCAATGGCGCAGCCGTATGCGTTAATGAAGCACGCCAGCCGTACGTCGTTGCCCAGTATTACGTCGGGGGCGATGCGGTTATAGGTTTCCATGGTCATGAGCGCGTCTGGCGCGAAGAAAGTTCGATGATCTTGCCGCCTTCGCGAAGCGACTGGTCCGTGGCCTCGAGAATCGACACGACACGGAGCCCCGCGTGACCATCGTTGATTGGACGCTTCTTCTCGCGAATACACGAGATGAAGTAATCCACCTCGGTGGCGAGGGCCTCGGTGTTGGATATGACGGGCGCCGTCATGTCGCCAACGCGGGGCGTGGCAAGGATTCGGTAGACGCCCTCGCGCGTGGTTACTTCCATCCCCTTATTGTAGATCTTGATCTTCTCTTCCTGGCTGACGTCGTCCCATACGAGCATCTTCTTGGCGCCGCCAACGATGGTGCGCCGGATCTTCACCGGAGACAGCCAGTTCAAGCTGAAGTGGGCCATGAGATTGTTATCGTAGAAGACGTTAACGTAAGCCACATCCTCGAAGCCGGTCTTGAAATGATCGGAGCCTTGCGCGGAGACCGCCCGGACTGACGGTCCGAGCAGATAGTCCATGATGGACAGATCGTGCGGCGCCAAGTCCCAGATTACGTTGATGTCGTGTTGGAACAGGCCCAGATTGATGCGCACCGAATCGTAGTAGTAGAGGTCGCCGAGTTCTCCGGAGTCCACCAGTTCCTTCATCTTCTGCACGGCGCCCGTGAACAGGAATGTGTGGTCGACCATCAGCGTCAAACCCTTGCTCTCGGCGAGTTCCACCAATTCACGCGCCTGCTCCGAATTCGACGTCATCGGTTTCTCGATCCAGACGTGTTTCCCGTTAAGCAGAGCTTTCTTCGCCAAGTCAAAGTGGGTGAACACCGGTGTGGCGATAACCATCACGTCGATATCCGGCGCCGCCAGGATGCGCTCGTCGTCCACCACTTCCGTGTGCGGAAACGCTGCTTTGGCGAGCGCGCGCCGGTTCTCCCGCATATCGGATATCTGGGCCAAACGGCACTCCGCGCGCCGGTCGAAATTCCGCGCGAGGTTCGGTCCCCAGTAGCCATAGCCTATCAGGCCAACATTTAGCATTCGGATACTGCCTTTCCTACTGCATCGCGCGCCGGCGGCGCCCTGCCGCCCCTGTGTTTGTGGACGTTGCGATTCCCGGGCCTACAGACTCGTCACCATGTCCGCATCTGCCGGCGCCGCGCTATGCTGACACGC